>CAYWXK010000004.1:0-134456 GCA_964462515.1 uncultured Pirellulales bacterium | reverse complement strand
ACAAATAACTATGAACAATGAACCAATAAAAACAAACCCAATCAAACCCAATTTCCCCTCTTGTGGTATTTTCCAACCTCACCAGGCGTCCAAAATTGAGGTCCCAAAAATCCCTCCGATGGGTCACGAGTCACAGGTCACGAGCGACGAAGCAAATGGAGACGAAGGGAATCGAACCCTCATTTCCGCGATGCGACCGCGGCGTGCTCCCGTTACACCACGTCCCCAAAATTCACACAATTTTACCTATTTTAGCAAAATGCCTCAAAAAAGCCAGCTTTTTTTACTCCTGGCCAGCCAAAATCTTAGAACTGCCACTGCTCGTAGCAGACTATCTTTTCTATCGGCTCACGCTTTGGCTCTTTTGGCTTATCCGCAGGATACCCAACCGCCATAAGCTCAACAATCTCAACATCTTGCGGTATGCCAGCTATCGGTCGCACCTTGTCCGGATAGAACAACCCAATCCAGCAGGTCGCCAATCCTAACTGCGTTGCCTGCAAGGCGATATGTTCAAGTGCAATCGCTACATCAATTGGCCCAAGCGCCAGCCCACACCGCATTATCTCGCTGCTTACGCTGCAAGCAACGATAATCGCCCCAGCTTTCTCCATAAACGTTTGATTATTCGCAGCTTCCGCCAATTTATGTTTCTTTTCCTTATCCGTCACCACCACAAACCGCCAATCCTGCAGATTCTTCGCAGATGGCGCGAGGCGTGCCGCCTCCAAAATCGTGTCCAGCTTTTCCTGCTCAATCGCTTTATCCTGATATATCCTGCAGGAGTATCTTTTACGAATGGCTTCCAGTACCGTCATAATCACACCTTAAGCTTGTCTTGTCATAACGCGGTTATTAAATTCTGGTTGTGCAAGAATATAAGGCATCTGTAATCTTGACGCAAGAGGCAAAAATTTGTATTGTGAAGGCTGTTCGGGCGGTTAGCTCAGTTGGCTAGAGCGCCTGCCTTACACGCAGGAGGCCGCAGGTTCAAGTCCTGCACCGCCCATTTCTCCAAGCCCTTTTTTATAAGGCTCTTACTACAGCTTCAATTTTTGGCGACTTTGGCGGCAATAAATGTGAAAAATGCCTCAAAACTGTTTCATTTCAGGCAAGATTCTTGTATTATTACGGTATTGAATGGCTTGATTGCGTAGCCAAACGTTTAATATGGGAAATCTCAGTGAGAATCGCATCAAAAAACCTACTCATCATTGCAGCAGTGACTTTCCTGACCGCCGGTTCGCTTGCCCGTGCCGCCCAAGTCATTGAATCCGCCGCTGCTCATCCGCCCCGTGAGCGGCTGCTCATGGACTTCAGCTGGCGCTTCGCCTTCGGTCACGCGACGGATGTGGCGAAAGACTTCGACCACGCGACCGGCCAATTCTCCTACTTCGCCAAGACCGGTTTTGGCTCCGGCGCATCGGGCCCCGACTTCGACGATCGTGCCTGGCGGGTGTTGAACCTGCCGCACGACTGGTCGGTGGAGGTCCCGTTCGACCGTCGCGGCAGCGGCAGCCACGGTTTCAAGGCCGTCGGCCGCAATTTTCCCGAGACCAGCATCGGCTGGTATTGCAGGTCGTTTACCATTCCTGCGTCCGATCTCGGCAGGCGCATCAGCATCGAGTTTGACGGTGTGTTCCGCGACTCGATTGTGTGGATCAACGGCCATTACCTCGGCACCGAGGAAAGCGGTTACAGCGACTTCGCCTACAACCTCACCGAGTTCCTGAACTACGGCGGCAACAACGTCATCGCCGTGCGCGTGGATGCTTCGCTGGAGGAAGGCTGGTTTTACGAAGGCGCGGGAATCTATCGTCACGTGTGGCTGGTAAAAACGTCGCCACTGCACGTCGAGCGGCACGGCACGTTCGTCACCTCGGAGGTCAAAGAGAGTTCCGCCGATGTCACTGTGCGAGTCTCGGTCATCAACGAAGGAACGGACGCCACCACGTTCGACATCGAGCAAACGATCCTGGACGCTGAGGGTAAGACGCTGGCCACTGCGCAATCGAAGCAAGTCAGCCTCGCGGCCGGTGACACGGATGATTTCACCAACGTCATCGCGGTCGCCAATCCGAAGCTGTGGTCCATCGAGACCCTGCAGATGCACAAGCTCGTCACGACAATCAAAGCGGGCGTTTCCGTCGTTGACCAATATGAAACGCCGTTCGGCATTCGCTCGATTCGCTTCGATCCCAACGAAGGATTCTTCCTCAACGGCAAACACGTGAAGCTCCAAGGCACAGACAATCACCAGGACCACGCGGGCGTCGGCGTAGCGATTCCCGATGCGCTTCAGGAGTTCCGCATTGCCGAACTGAAGAAGATGGGATGCAACGCCTATCGCGCCTCGCACAACCCGCCCACACCGGAGCTGCTTGACGCGTGTGACCGGCTGGGCATGGTCGTGATTGACGAGAACCGGTTGATGGGCACGACGGATTTTCATCTTAACGATCTCAAGCGGTTGATGCTGCGCGACCGCAATCATCCCAGCATCGTGCTCTGGTCACTCGGCAACGAGGAGTGGCGGATTGAGGGCAATGAAGTGGGCGAGCGTGTCACGGCGGCGATGCAGGCTTGCGCCAAACGGCTCGACTCAACGCGGCCCATCACCGTGGCAATCAGCGGCGGCTGGGGCAATGGCAGTTCCATGGCCATCGAAGTCGCGGGCTTCAATTACATCGGCAACGGCAACACCGATCAGCAGCACGCCCGGCGTCCGAATCAACCCATCGTCGGTACCGAGGAGTGCGCGTTCAACAACACCCGCGGCATCTACTTTGACGACCGCGAGAAGTGCCACCTGCGCGCCTACGATTGGGATCCGTCACAGTGGGGATCGAGCGCCGAGCAGGGTTGGACCCATTACGCTGAGCGGCCGTGGCTGGCGGGCATGTTTGTCTGGACCGGCTTCGATTATCGCGGCGAGCCGACGCCCTTTGGCTGGCCGGCGATCAGTTCGCAGTTCGGCATTCTCGACACGTGCGGTTTTCCCAAGGACGCTTTCTACTACTTCAAATCATGGTGGACCGATGAGCCGGTGCTGCACGTCTTCCCGCACTGGAGCTGGCCGGGCAAGGAAAGCCAGGAGATTGATGTTTGGTGTTACAGCAACTGCGAGGAGGTCGAACTGTTCCTCAACGGTCAAAGCCTGGGCCGCAAAACGATGAAGAAAAACTCGCACTTGGAATGGAAAGTCAAATACGAGCCCGGCGCACTGCTGGCGCGAGGCTACAAGGGCGGCAAGGAAATCCTCACCACCAAAGTCGAAACCACCGGCGCGCCGGCTGCGATTCAACTCACGCCGCATCGCGCCACGATCAGAGCGGATGGAGAAGACGTCTCAGTCGTCACGGTTCAAGTCAACGACGCGCAAGGGCGGCTCGTCCCGACAGCAAACAACACAATCACTTTTGAAATCACCGGACCGGGAAAAATCATCGGCGTCGGCAACGGCGATCCGTCGTCGCACGAGCCTGACCGTTTCGTGGAACGCATCAGTGCGGCGGCCTTGACTTACTGGCGCGTGAGGGCGGTGGACGGGATAGAAAATCGGCCCGAGGTCGCATTCGCCTTCGACGATGCCAACTGGCCGAGTGCCGGCGGCGGTCGCGGAAACCGGGGCGGCGACAACGCGGCACTCGCCCAGACCAACGTCTATCGCGGCGCGTTTGAACTGCCGGCAGCCACAAATGGGGTGACGGTCTCCGTGGCGATGCGCAGCCTGGGCGAACAACAATGGGTTTACCTGAACGGGCAGGCCATTGTGCAAAACGTGGCCCGCGCTGCAACCGGGCACGAGTTCAAGCTCGACCCGGCCCTGCTGCGCTCCGGCAAGAACGTCATCGCGGTCGTTGCCACTCCGTTGGCCGGCGGACGCGGACGAGGCCAGGGTGGGCAGGGAGGTGCCGACAACACGCCGACGGTGAGGATGGTAACTGCGCCGGATAACTGGAAGCGAAGTGTCTTCAATGGATTGGCGCAAGTGATAGTGCAATCCACCCAACAGTCGGGAGAAGTCACGCTCAAGGCCAGTTCACCGGATTTGTCGTCAAACGTGATCAGACTCCAATCGCAACCCACGGCCTTGCGTCCCGCCGTGCAAACTTCACAATTATGAAAATCCAGACCATTGATGAGGTTCGCCACATGAAATCGAAACTGTCCTTGTTGTTGGGAGCGTGTCTTTTCCTCACCATCACTCTGCGGGTTTCCGCACAGAGCCAGTATCCATTCAAGGACCCGAACCTGCCGATTAAGGAACGGGCTGGTTTTGTTATTGTCCGTATAATTGGACGCTGCGATAAGAGCACAAAGACGGAAGATAGAGGACAGAATACGGACGATAGACGAGCAACTCACGACGAAATACGAGCTACGAAATACGAATGATGAGGCGCGAATAAAGCGGTGTTTTTTTTCGGGTTCTGGTGGTGAATGGGGTTGTTTTCTGCCATAGGCCGACCCTTCGCCCTCCTCACAATGACCGCAGTCTAAACAGAATATACCTATAAACGTTAAAGTGTGCCCTCAACCGGCCAGTTTGTGCTTTTTTCTCGTGATGACCCATTTTTTTAAGGTTCCCATATGGGGAGAAGTGGCTCAAATGGCATTTAGGCATATCTACGCTGGCTTTTTACCCAAATTGGGAAAAATTTTTAATAGTACCAAGTAATGAGATATGCAATGGCACTTTAATTTGGAGTAAAACTCGATTCTTACGGCTAAACCATCGAAAAAATGGGGCATCGCCAGGATTTTTACTATTTTTTGCTGGATATTATCGCCTGCTCCGTTTATAATGTTACGTAACTTGAAAAATTCTGAAAGGTGAGTATATGAAGAAAAAAGGTATATGGATTTCGCTTGCAATTGTAATAGCGGTAGTTTGTCTGATTGCGATTTACTTAAGCTCGCTGCCGAAGGGTCAAATTAAAATTGACACACCAGGTGTCGAAATACAACTTCGCGGCCGTTTTGGCACAAAAACTATCCTGTCTAAAGGCCCTGTCAGCATAGGTGCGGGATTATACAGAACGCAACATCTTCAGATAAAAACAAAACAAGATGGCGACACATGGCAGATTGAAAGCCTTGGCCCGTGGGGGACACTGGAACAAATCGAAGTAAAAGAAAACCAGACAACCGCTCTTAAACTCGGCCCACCCTTTCTTGTTAAACCCGAAGTTGAGTCTCGCCCAACAGCGGTCTCTATCGGTCTTACTATTACCGGCCAGGCAGGTGAACAATATCGCAATGCGATAACAAAAAATAATCAGCGAATCCCTCCGGCAAAAATCAAAATTCTCGACGAGGCCGGGGCAGCACTTGCCTCCGGCAATTTCGAGTATGGGTGAGGCGGCACCTGCCGGTACTCGTGGCGAGTGCCAAACGATTTCAAAGGCAAGTACCAGGTTCAGATAGATATGAATGAGGTGCCGTTTGAGACTAAACAGGAACCAACCTGGCACCTGGTAGAATGAAAAAGTTGTGTAACTGACATCGGCGGGTAAAGAGAAAGATTCCTTTTACCCGCCTTTTTTATTTTCCTGATGGTTCCTGAAAGGCGATCGACACGACCGCCGGTTGTCCATTATCACCCAGAGGGTGGCGGTGGTGGTGCTGTCGCCGGCGCACCCCAAACACCCACCACATCGCAAGCCAAAGATTTTTTGCTCACACTTGACAGAGATACCGATTGTGAAAGTGCCCTGCACGAGGCATTGTTCGCTAACGTGCAGTTATTATTAGCCCAACCCTGTGGATTGCTGAGGAATATTCTTGCTTCGTCTAAATCAACCTCGCCAATCTCAAGCCATCGGTGCAGCATAATAGTGGGAAAGCATACGCCGTATCTGAGCGAAACATCCTGTAACAGCTCAGGTCCAACAGAAGCATCAAAAATCAGCGGCTTGACATTAAAAACGTGGACACTGCCGTCACCTCGAAGAAAGTTAATCTTGTTCTTATGCGACAAAACGGCAGACCTTCCATCCTGAACGAAATCATCGAAACCGTCGAGAGCATTATTAAACATATAGCCTGTCGGGGCATAACTGCCATTTTTGCCCCATCCATTGTCAAAGCCCTCAAAACCCCGGTCTCCATCAGGACTTCGACAGGAAGGACAGAAAAACACATGCTCATTATTGCTCGGCGTCGGTAGCATCCGGTTAGCCAAGAGATGGCCGAGATTGACCTGCCTGAATTCTTCACCGGCAGGGATAGTAACGAAAGGATACTCTGTTACCTTGCCCCACGCATCCCACGATACCCTCCAATCACCCGGGACGAGTCTGCTATCGTTATCGTGGGCGTAAAGGAATATACCCTGACCAATCGACCGCAAACTGGCCATACAAACTGCTCTTCGAGCCTGTTCACGAGATCTGCTTAGTGAGGGCAATAATATGCCCATAAGCAGCGCTATGATAGAAATGACTACCAGTAATTCTACCAGCGTAAAAGCCAATATCTTTCGCAATCGCATTGCTTAAGTCCTTCTTAAAAATCGCTCGCTCCAATCCCGATGCAGCTTCTGGCACGGTAAAGAGCGGTTTATACAGAAGCTCAGGCACTTACAATCTTGCATTTTGGCTATAACCTGTTTCTGCTATTTATTCTTCTTATCAACTAATATATTATAAGCTTTTTAGCGTGCGGGTAAAGTAGAAAATAGGTAAAAAATGAATTTTTAGTAATCTATAAAAAAGACTATAATATTTGAAAAATTAGTACGTTTTAAGATTGTTTTTTGCTAAAAACTAAGTAGAATATTTGTTCAGTGGCATTTTTGTAAAATTGACCTAATTTACTTAAAAAGGAGCAAACACGGCAGTATTATGTTTTCTAAAAACTACTACAACTTCTCTCAAAAAACGAAGGTTTTTTTTGCTGCCTCTATAATAACCGTTCTGGCTGTGATGATAGGACTAATTATTCGAAGTTGTTCAACTTCATCTCGTCCAAGAGCAGGTCTGCCGCCGCTGTCCATAACAGATAAAAATGGAGACAAATGGGTTCTCAACCCGTTCAAAGGCCAGCCTTTGTCCCGCTTCAAAGGCAGCAGCGCAAAACCTGGGCCGCCACTTTTGATCAGAACCGATGTGCAAACCAAGGGTCATGAGGTCTTCATTGACCTCATAGTCGAGGGGCAGGCCGGAGAAAGATACGTTGGTGGCGTTATGAAAAACGAACAATGGCGACCTCCACCAAAGCTTAAGATACTCAACCAGGCCGGAGCCGTTCTTGCCACCGGCGAGTTTAAATATGGCTGAGGTGGTACCTGCCGGTACTCGTGGCGAGTACCAGCCAATTTCAAAGGCAAGTGCCAGGTGCAAATAGATGCCGACCTTGGGCCGTTTGAAGCAAAACAAGAGCAAACCTGGCACCTGATAGAATGAAAAAGTTGTGCCACTGGCACCGGCGGGTAAAGAGAAAACCTTTCTTACCCGCCTTTTTTATTTTGGGCGGGTGAGAAATTAAATAAGGGCGAAAGGAGGTATGTAAGTGACATAAATTATGAAAGGTAAAGCCAAAAAGACTGAGCAAAAGGTTATGAAGGAAAAACCCTATTTGAAAAGGATGTTGTTATGAGAGACTTATCAAAAGCAAAAAGGATTTTGATGATTGCTTGTGCCTTTGTGATTTGCATAAGTAACGCAGGGTATGCCGGCCCGCCTTTGCCAACGCACAATGTCGAAGGAAATAGCGGCGTATTTATCACCACTACGGCCTATATGGCAAATCCCGCCGAAAAAGGGGCTTTATTTGGCAAACCGAGCTTCTCTGCCACCGCGGCAGCCATCGGTGAAAAAGATTTTGAGTCCTTTGCATTTACCGAAAATATTCTGGGCCGAATAGAACTCGGCTACGCACTGGAACGCATCGGGCTGGGAGACTGGCCTGCCGATGTCCGCGTAGGTATGGGCGGCGCGCACGTTGATAATCATGTATTTTTGCACAATTTCAATACCCGCTTAATGGTGATAGAGGAAGGTAGCCTTGATTGCCCCTGGATGCCGGCTGTAACTATCGGTGCTCATTTCAAATGGAATGATGGCCGCAATAATATTAACAGGCAACTGAATGGAGCTTGTGACATGCTCGGTTCTGACCACCCGTTTGGAACTGAGTTCACGGCCGTTGCCAGTAAAACCATAAGCGATTTGCTGCCCAGGCCAATTATCGTCTCTGCAGGATTGCGAAACGGCGACGGAATCCATACAGGTCTGCTCGGTTTTGCCGGTGAACGGCGAACGACTTTCGAGGGCAGCATAATCTACTTTCTCACAGATAAGCTGCTGCTGGCAAGTGAGTATCGCCAGAAGTCGGACCTGATTGACCAGTGCAGCGCAGGAGGCAAGCATCTAATCAAAGCGGAAAATGACTGGTGGGACGTTTGCCTTGCATACGTGCTCGATGACCACTGGACAATCGCAGGAGGCTACGCCAATTTCGGAAACGTCCTCAACCACCGTGAGGACAACGTCTGGGCAATCCAATTCAAGTATGAATTCTAAGGAGAACCATTATGAAAAGTATAGATAACATCGGCCTCAGTAATGTCCAGGCGGTTTATGGCGGCCCCGAAGGCGAGCTCTGGGAACTTATAATGGGAGAGCAAATCCATATAGGTGGTTTCGTCTCCTCGATGGACCTTGCCGAAAAAGCCGGCATCGGCGCAGGGACTAAAGGCGTCGATTTTTGCTGTTGCAACGGTGCCGGAATGCGGTTTCTGGTGCGATTTCGAAATGTTGCGCAAATGGTCGGAGTCGACGCCACAGAAAAGGTCATCAAACAAGGTCGAACTCGATGTAAGCAACAAGGCCTGTCAGACAAAATTAAATTTGTCCTCGCTGATGTCTGCGACAGCGGCCTTAAAGACGCAAGCGTAGATTTCGTCTGGGGCGAGGATGCCTGGTGCTACGTTGTCGATAAAGAAAAACTTATCGCCGAGGCAGCACGCATAGTAAAGCCGGCGGGAGTAATCGCATTCACCGACTGGGTCGAAGGCCCTGCAGGATTACCTCAGCAGGAAGCAGAGCGTTTCTTAACTTTTATGAAGTTTCCAAACGTCCAGGATATTGTCGGCTACCGACGGTTGCTGGAAAAGAGCGGTTGTGAGGTGATTGCAGCCGAAGACACCGGCAGATTCGGTCCGTATGTAGATTTGTATATCAATATGCTGCAGATGCAATTGACATACGATGCCCTGAGAATCATCGGGTTTAACAGCGAACTAATGCAGGCAATGGCTGCGGAAATGGCCTTTATGCAAAAATTGGCACTCGCAGGTAAAATCGCCCAGGGTCTTTTTATCGCCCGCAAAAAAACGTAATCACTATTGCAGGATTCAGGAAGCAAAATGAAAAGACATTGTAACAGTAAAAACATACGCATCGGCACAACCGACCCGTGCAGCCCGCCCATTCCGTCGCTCGTAACCAGTCGCTCGTCGCTCGAATCACGAGTCACGGGTCACGAGTCACGGGTCACGGCTTTGTCCTGGTTTAGCAAAATGATACAGAACTGCTACCAGTCCGCTAAAGATGCTAAGGCCAGAGGCAAACGCATAGTCGGTATTACCTGCGAATACACGCCGCGTGAGCTGATTATGGCTGCGGACGCTATCCCTGTGTGTCTGTGCGGCGGGTCAGCGGAGATGATTCCGCCAGCAGAAGAACATCTGCCTGCCAATCTCTGTCCACTGATAAAATCGACTTATGGTTTCCATCTTAAAAAGGAAAATCCGTTTCTTGAAATGGCAGACCTCATTGTCGTCGAGACAACCTGCGACGGCAAAAAGAAAATGTATGAGCTGCTGGCCGAGACGCGACCGGTCTATGTATTGGAATTGCCGCAGAAACCAGCCGATACCGATGCAATGACGCATTGGGTAAGCGAGCTGCGCAAACTTAGAGCAGAACTCGAAAATCGTTTTGACATCGAAATCACGAATCGCAAAATAAGGCAGGCCATCAAGACTATGAACCGCGAACGGCAGTTGCGGCGCGAATTGGCAGCACTGATGAAATCTAAATCACCTCCGCTGACCGGCAGGCAGCTTCTGGAATTCAAAAGCAGCATCTCCGGCATCGATGCCGACTTTGAACAATATGCCGAAGCGATTAGACTCTTCAAATCTCAGGCCGCAGGCCCGGACAACAACTCTCGCGTGCGGGTGTTGATGACCGGCGTGCCTATGGTCCACGGCGCCGAACGGGTCCTCGATATTATCGAGTCCCACGGCGGCCTCGTAGTATGTATGGACAATTGCACCGGACTTAAACCCATTCTGGAGGATGTCGATGAAACCGCTTCTGAGCCGATAGTTGCTCTGGCTGAAAAGTATTTCCGCTTACCCTGCGCGGTAATGACCAAAAATGACCGCCGACTTGACATCCTCCGCGAGCTGGTCGCCCAATACCGCCCCCAGTGTATCATCGACCTTATCTGGCAGACCTGCACAACATACGATGTCGAGTCATACTTCATTAAAAAGCTGGCAGAGAAAGAGCTTGGCACCCCTTACCTTCGCATTGAGACGGATTACTCACCTTCCGATTCGGCAAGGATTGCCTTAAGAGTTGAAGCGTTATTTGAAACAGTCCGCGCAAAAACTACTGGCCGGAGGTGTTCCCGTTAATGAAAGCAATCGTTTACTCCTGCCCTTATGTGCCTGCTGAGTGGATTGCCGCCCACGGCCTGCGCCCCAGTAGAATAATGCCGGGCACGGTAGGTGCAACTGGCCCACTCGCTATCGTAGAAGGCCTTTGTCCCTATGTCCACAGTTTCATCAACGAAGTGATAACAGAAAAAGTTGCTTGCGGGGTTATAGTGACAACATTATGCGACCAGATGCGTAGAGCCTTCGACCTTCTTACCCGCAGGTGCGACCTTCCAGCCTTTCTTATGAATGTGCCGCATACCTGGCAAACCATAGCGGCACAAAAGATGTATGTGGATGAGCTGAGGCGGCTTGGCCGATTTCTTATTCGACTCGGCGGCAAACCGCCGTCAGACCAAACCCTTGCAGAAGTGATGTTCGCTTATGATTCTGCTCGCAAATCAATCCTCGAAGCCAGAAGCAATCTATCAGCCAGGCAATATGCAGAAACGATTGCAGCATTTAACTGCGACGGCCCTTCTAAGATACCTAACAAACAATCGAGCATAAAGCCGTTAAACGCCGGCATTCCGTTAGCAATTATCGGCGGGCCAATGGTAAAACAGGACTTCGAGATATTCGACATCGTTGAGCAGTCCGGCGGAGGTATAGTGCTGGATGCGACTGAAACGGGCGAGCGAGGAATGTGTGCAACATTCGACCGCCGCGGGCTGCGTGATAATCCGTTAATAGAAATTAGCAGAGCATATTTTGGCAGTATTCCGGATGCTTCTCGCAGGCCAAATAGTGAGCTTTATAATTGGCTTAAGCAAAAGCTTGCCGATAGAGCGGTACGCGGAATTATCTTTCGCCGCTATCTATGGTGCGATACCTGGCACGCAGAACTTGGCCGATTGAAAGATTGGACTAAACTATCCGTCTTAGACATTGATGTAGGTGGTGACAGCCGAACGCATCACATAAGAACACCGAACCGAATTCGCGCATTTCTGGAGATGTTTCAATGACCGACACGCCGGGACAAATAACACTCCAGCAGTGGGACAAGCGGTTCCAACAATTGCAAAGAGCAGGCGTTCCCCAGCCCAGCTATGGTGGGCCGCTTAGCCGGCACGTTGAGGATGGTGACACTCGACTTCTAAAGCTCCGTTACGACAATTCAGCCGCCGCTTTAAGACTGTGGAATTTTCTGCTCACTGAAGAAGACCGTTTGCATAAGGCCCGCGCCGACGGCAGGAAACTGGTCGGAACTATGAAAGATTTAGGCACTATACCGGTGATGGCCTATTCATTTGATAATCTTGTGGCCTTCAATCCCGATGGCGCCTGGTGGATTCCGTGCGTGATGGAACTGAACTCCAGCCTATTAAGTATCGCTGGCAAGCTCGGCATAGATGAATCTTTCTGTCCTGTTCGTGCGATGCTGGGAGCGTTTCTTACAGGTGCGCATTTTCCGATACCGGAGCTTCTTGTTTGCAGCGTCGGTGCAACCTGCGATGATTTTTCCGCCATAGCACAGCGTCTAAATGGTCTTGGATACGCTATTTTGTGGTGGGAGATTCCGCATCGCCGCACTCCAGAGCCGGACGAACCTGCTGTCAAACTTCCGGGCGGATTCTCAGCAGCAAAACCCCAGGTCGAATTCGTTAAATCCGAGCTTGCGCGCATTAAAACCGCTCTGGAAGATTTGGCAGGCGCATATTTAGATGATAAAAAACTTTCAGCCGGTATCAAAAAGGCAAATCAGGTT
The DNA here is from genome assembly GCA_964462515.1 of uncultured Pirellulales bacterium. Classification (GTDB taxonomy): domain Bacteria; phylum Planctomycetota; class Phycisphaerae; order Sedimentisphaerales; family Anaerobacaceae; genus CAYWXK01. Next base: position 122,070 of record CAYWXK010000004.1, on the reverse strand, counting down.
CGCTCGCTTCTTGCCGAATTGCGACAGCTTGTCTTCACCGCTCCTCTGTGTCCTATGCCTGCTCTCGAAATGCTTATCGCAGAGATGCTGTCAATACATTTTTGTTCGGACCAAAACGAAACGATTGCCGTTTTACAAGCTCTGCTTGAAGAAGTTAAAACCCGGGCGAAGGCAGGAATTGGTTTTCTTTCTGCCGATACTGCCCGCATCTTCTGGGTCAATCCAGTGGCCGATTTACAGGTAATGAACCTGCTTGAGGATTGCGGCGGCAGAATATGCGGCACCGACTATCTTTTCACACACGCACTCGACGTAATTCCGCAAGACCTGCCGCCGCTCGAGGCTTTATCGCAAATGGCCCTTGCCGACCCTATGGTAGGCTCATCAGCCGACAGGGCAAGCCGCATAAGCGCCGACATCAATACTTTTGGCGCCGAGGCTCTTATTATTTCCCGAATCCCCGGTGCAAGTCACTGCGCGCTGGAAGGCCAGGTCATCGGTGAAATTGTCCGTGACAAGCTCGGTATTCCTGTGGTAGAAATTGAGGTGCCGCCGCTGACCGACTCAATACAGCCGACTTTGCGGACTCGTTTGGAGGCGATTGTGGAAACTGTCATAGAACGGAGGAAAAGATGATTTGTGCAGGAATTGACGCCGGCTCAAGAACAATAAAAATCGTCCTGATGGAAGCCGATACTTTGCAGGTTGTGGCAAAAGGACTGACCGACCAGGGAGTCGAACAGGATAAGCTCACACAGAAACTTTTTCAAAGACTTCTAAAAAGTAAAGGCGTCAAAAGAAAAAATGTTACCAGAATCGTGGCAACAGGCTACGGAAGAAATGCGGTCAGTATCGCCGATACAACGATAACGGAAATCACCTGTCACGCTGTCGGGGTGCGTCACCTTGTCCCGAACGCTATGACAATCATCGACATCGGCGGGGAAGATAGCAAGCTCATACACTTGGACAAATACGGCAAAGTGCGGGATTTTGCTATGAACGACCGCTGCGCCGCCGGCACAGGGCGATTTCTTGAGGTTGTTGCCAAGCGGCTTGGTGTTGATATCGGGTCTCTCGGCGAGCTTGCTGAAAAAAGCCGCCATCGCGTCCCAATAAGTAGTATGTGTGTTGTGTTCGCCGAAACAGAAATCATCGGCCTGCTTGCCTCCGGCACACAAAGAGAAGACATTATCGCTGGCGTTCAGGGAGCTATCGCCGCACGCGTCAGCGCGCTGGCCGGCCGCAATATCGACTTACCTGTCGTTTTCACCGGCGGCGTTGCACTTGTTTCAGGGATGGATACTGCGCTAAAGTCTGCTCTCGGTCAGGGTGTCACCATATCCCCTGACCCCCAGATGACCGGCGCACTCGGTGCGGCTATTCTGGCATCTAATCAGATTACTCATAATTAACGAGGATTTTATGGCAAAGAATTTAGAAAGAAGAAAAGGAGTTATGCAGCGTTCCATCCGGCTTGGACACTGTATATGCGACCCCAAGAAACCCTGTCCCTGTGACATATTCAAAGAAAAGGATATATGCTTATGTGCCGGCGAACGGCTTGAAGCTCCTACGGGGAAGGTGCAGTTGACAAGGCTGGTCGAAAAGGCGGGCTGCGCTTCCAAAATAGACCAGACCTTTCTAAAACAGGTCCTCAAAAATTTGCCTGTCATCGATGACCCTCGTGTGTTAGTTGGTGTGCCAGCAGGAGATGATGCCGGCATTTATGATATGGGTAACGGCAAGGCACTGGTGCAGACCGTCGATGTTTTTACCCCATCGGTAGATGACCCTTATATGTTCGGACAGGTGGCGGCAGCTAATTCGGTAAGTGACATCTATGCTATGGGCGGGACACCTCTGACCGCACTTTCCGTAATCGGATTTCCTGTTCGCAAAATTCCCGACAATGTTATGTTCGATATCCTCTGCGGCGGCATCGACAAAATGAAAGAGGCAGGAGTTGCAATCATCGGCGGCCACAGCATCGACGACAGCGAAATCAAGGCGGGCTTCGCCGTTACAGGCATCATAGATAAAGACAAGGTAGTAACAAACGCTGCTGCAAAACCCGGCGACATTCTCATTCTCACAAAACCGCTCGGCACAGGAATCATTGCATTTGCCTCGCAGATTGGCCGTGCAGATGCTGCCAGTATCGAGGCATCAACCTACTCAATGACCTCTCTTAATAAAAAGGCATCCGAGCTTATGGTCGAGTTTGGCGCTCACGCCTGCACTGATATAACCGGTTTTGGCTTACTCGGCCATCTGGCTGAAATGGCTTCAGCCAGCGGCGTCGATGTCGAGCTGATATGGGATGACATCCCACTATTGCCCGGCGTGCTTCAGTTGGCCGCTGCGGGAATACTACCCGGCGCCATCGAACGTAATAGAGAATCCTGCGGCACCCGTGTAAGACCGGCTGATTCACTCCCACAGGAAATGGTCGATATATGCTACGATGCACAAACCTCCGGCGGACTCTTAGTCGCAATTGCAGAAAAGAGCGCCGATAAGTTCCTCAAAGCCCTGCGCAAAGAAAAAATTTTCGCCGCCATCATCGGCAATTGTTCAGGAAAAGGCTCAGGGCTTATTCACTTGCGAACTACCGGCAGCCGCAAAATACCCGCGACAAAACTTGATACAAAACCTATAGCGGTCAGCGAGGAACGAGGCACGAGCGACGAGCGACGAAGGCCGAGAGACGAAGAAGTCCTCTGTTGTTCAGATGCTGTAACCCCTGCCGTCTCAGGTGCCGACAGGGACGATGAAATAGCTCAAATTCAGGCCAAATTCAAAGACTTCCTCGCTTCTGCAAGTGCTCCTCACGGTTTGGATGCCTATACCAAACAGGCCATCGCCATTGCCCTGTCGGTTGCTATGCGGTGTGAACCCTGCCTGAAGATGCACTTAAAAAACGCCAGAGCTAAAGGCTTCACACAGACCGAGATTGATGAGGCCGCCTGGATGGGTGTCAGCTTCGCCGGCTCACCGGCTATGGTCTTCTACGAGCAAATCAAGAATACCCCTTGTGCCCTATGATAGTTGAACGGGCGGATAACTCAGACATCCGCCTGTTCAATTCACTTCAACCGGGATAACCCAGATTTGAAATGGAGACTGTTGCTGCTCCACCTTTTGTCGAATGGGATAAGATAAGGTTTGATGGTGAAGTGTAAAAATTTCACTTACACGCCTAAAATTTTCTCAAAAAGGACACAAAAACCGCATTTTTTCCTTGACTTATAATAAGTTTGCTCTAAAATAAATAATAATAACAGATGCGTTCAACGAAGGAGCGGCCCGCCTTCGGCTGGTTAATTTCCACACGGATGTGACAATTGGAAGGTAAAGGTCTGCGCCAATATTATTTATTTAAGGAGAGGTTCGATGAAAAGAGATAGTTTAATTCCGCTGCTTATCATCACCCTATTTTTGCCCGCCTGCTCAAACGCATTCTACAAAGTCATAGACCTCGGCACAATCGGTGGCCCAGAAAGCTGGGCCTGGTCAATCAATGACATAGGGCAGGTCGTAGGAGAAGCGGGAATACCCATCACAAATTTTCATCTTGCGACTTTATTTGACGTAACAGGCAAGGGCAAAAATATAAACCTTGGTACGCTCGGTGGTGACTGGAGTTCTGCCAGTTCAATCAATAACAGGGGCCAGATCGTGGGAGCGGCAAAAAATAGCTTGGATGTTAGACTTGCGACTTTGTTTGACCCAACAGGCGGAGCTAACAATATCAGCCTCGGCACACTACTCGGTGGATACGATAGTTGGGCCTACTCAATCAACAACAAAGAGCAAATCGTTGGATACGCTCACGACAGTGCGAGAAGAGAACGTGCGACTTTATTTGACCCAACTGGTCAGGGAAATAATATAGACCTCGGTACTCTCGGAGGTAAAGAAAGTTGGGCCTTTTCGATCAATGACAGCGGGCAGATTGTTGGCGTGGCAATAAACAGATCGGGTTATGAGCGTGCGACTTTGTTTAACCCGACGGGTAGTGGAAATAATATTGACCTTGGCACTCCTGGGCACCCCTTCGGCCGAGCGCATTCAATCAACAACAACGGACAGATCGTCGGAAAAGAGTATGACCCTGCTTATAATACTTGGCGTGCGACTTTATTTGACCCAACGAACAACGGAAATAATATAGACCTCGGCACACTACCCAGCGGATATGATAGTTGGGCTTTTTCCATTAACGACCAAGGATATATTGTGGGTTGGGCAGAAAACAGATCAAGTTATGAACGAGCAATTTTATTTGATCCTACGGGGGCTGGGAACAATATAGACCTTAATACACTTATAGATACTTCCTGTGGCTGGACTTTGAAAAGGGCCTATTCGATAAATGAATACGGCTGGATAGTAGGTTATGGGGAAAATCCTGCTGGTGATTATCACGCATATCTTTTAATACCTGAGCCCGCCTCCGCGCTTTTGATGGTCGTCGGTGTTTTTGCCCTTCGCCGGAGGCGAAGATAAGGAATTAGCTTTGATTTCGGAGGGTAAACCTACCTCGCTGATGCTTCTCGGTATCGGTGTATTGTGCCTTAAAAAATGCAAGAAGTGATACTCGATACTTCCGCCTTCGCTTCCTTCTTCGCAGATGCTACGAAGGACAGGTGCGCTACGAAGGACAGGATGGCGGACAAGCAATGCTCGATTCTCGATGGATGAGCCACTGGGCGATACCGCAGCCAGAGGCCTCATCCATAGCAAAAAACAAACCGCAATAAACTCTTGACAGGTTGTCAGTTTATAAATAAAGTATCATTTCTTGTTTGTTATTAGACCCGTAAGTGAAAGGCCGTTCTTACGGAGTGAGAAACCATTAAACCGGCAAAAACCGCATTATCAGTATTGGAAAAGGAGAAAAAGATATGGCAACAAAGGTTGCAATTAACGGATTCGGAAGAATCGGCAGGGCCGTAACAAGAATCATTATGCAGAGAAAAGGCGATTTGGAACTGGTCGCCGTCAATGACCTTTCGGACGCCAAGAGTCTGGCGCATCTATTCAAATACGACACGGTCGAAGGCAAGTGGGGCGGCACAGTCGAGGCCAAGGACGATTCGCTCGTCATTAACGGCAAGGCCATCAAGGTTTTGGCTGTTAAAAATCCTACGGAACTGCCCTGGAAGGATATGGGCGTAAAAATTGTATGCGAATCGACCGGCATATTCACATCTGCCGAATCGCCGAAAGGCGGCTACGCCGACCACCTCAAGGCCGGTGCCGGCAAGGTAGTGCTGACAGTCCCGGCGAAGGACAATATCGAGGCGACGATTGTTATGGGCGTCAACGATAAAACGCTGACAAAGAAAATTAACTGCGTATCCAATGCAAGCTGCACGACCAACTGCCTTGCGCCGATAGCCAAGGTCCTTAACGATGCGTTCGGCATCGAAAACGGCGTGATGACCACAATTCACGCATACACCAACGACCAGCGTGTTGCCGACCAGATTCACAAAGACCTTCGCCGTGCCCGTGCCGCAGCGGTCAATATCATACCGACCAGCACCGGCGCCGCCAGGGCAATCGGCAAGGTAATCCCGGAGCTTGAAGGCAAGCTCGATGGTTTTGCAATCCGTGTCCCCGTGCCGGTTGGAAGCGTTGTCGATTTGGTCGTCAATGTCAAAAAGGACGTTACTGTTGCCGATGTGAATGCTGCAATGAAAAAGGCAGCAGATGGGCCGATGAAGGGCTATCTTGTTTATTGCGATGAGCCAATCGTCAGCAGTGACATTATCAACAATCCCGCTTCGAGCATTTTTGATTCTCTGCTTACAATAGTCAAGGGCAAAGTGGTCAAGGTCATCAGTTGGTACGACAATGAGTGGGGCTATTCAAACCGCACCGTCGATATTATGGAAAGATTAGCAAAGCTGTTGTAAAAAGACAAATCACTAATCTAATGCCGTTTCCAAAAAGTGAGTATCACTTTTTTGTCATTCCCGCGCAGGCGGGAATCCAGAGAATCGGCTAAAAAGAAGGTTTGTTACTTTATTGACAGGTTATAAAGAAGTAGCAGTTATTTATTGAAAATGGTACCGACATTTTGTTAAGGCAGATAGTAAATGGCTAAAAAAACCGTTGCGGATATAGATGTAAAAGGCAAAAGAGTTTTGATGCGGTGCGATTTTAACGTTCCGCTGGATGATAAAAGTAATATCACAAGTGATGATAGAATCGTTAAGGCCCTGCCAACCATAAAAAACATTCTCGACCGAGGCGGTGCTTTGATTCTTATGAGTCATCTCGGCAGACCCGAAGGCGAAAGAGACGATAAATACTCGCTGGCGCCCGTAGCAAAGAGACTATCGGAGCTGTTAGGCAAACAAGTTATCTTCACCAACGATTGCATCGGGCCTGACGTTAAAGCAAAAGCAAAAGGTCTTAAAAGCGGCGATTGTATGCTGCTGGAGAATGTGCGATTTCACAAAGAAGAGGTCATCAAAGACAAGGCGGCAAAAGAGGACAGGCAGCTTCGTGCCGCCAAAGATAACTTTGCAAAGCAGCTTGCCGGCCTGGCAGATATTTACGTTGACGATGCCTTTGGCACCGCCCATCGTGACAATGCCTCGATGTACACCGTGCCGCAGGTAATGAAAGGCAAACCGCGAGTCATCGGATTCCTTGTTGAGAAGGAGCTGAAGTTCCTTGGTGACACCGTCACCAAACCCGATAGGCCCTTTGTCGCAATCCTGGGCGGAGCAAAGGTCTCAGACAAAATCGGCGTGATTGAAAATCTCTTGGATAAAGTTGACCGCATACTAATCGGCGGAGCAATGGCCTATACTTTTTTCAAGGCCCAGGGCCGCACCGTAGGCAAGAGTTTGTGCGAGGATGATTTTCTCGATAAAGCCACAGGGCTTCTTGAGCGGGCCAAAGACGTGGGTAAGGAAATAGTTCTGCCGGTCGATACGGTGATTGCGAAGGAATTCAAAGCCGGTGCAGCCAGTAAAGTAGCTATTGGCAATATCAAAGCCGACTGGCAGGGTATGGATATCGGGCCAAAAACCAGGAAGCTCTTTGCAGAAAAACTTGCAGGCGCCAAGACAATCGTCTGGAACGGCCCTATGGGTGTTTTTGAGCTGCCGCCTTTCGATGAGGGCACAAAAGCAGTCGCTCAGGCTGTTGCTGAGGCGACAGGTAAGGGAGCACGCAGCGTAATTGGCGGCGGCGATAGCGCAAGCGCAGTGGAAAAACTGGGATTGCAGAACAGGATAACCCATATTTCTACCGGCGGCGGGGCATCACTGGAGTTTCTCGAAGGCAAAAAATTCGTCTGCATCGAAATCCTCGATGAAAAATAGGACTCACTCGCAAGCGAGATGTGGTCATTTTTGGTATTTAGCTCTCGGTCAAGCTGTGTGCTTTTATTGTTATATATGGGAAGTTGTAGGAAGAGAAAATGGGTAAGACAATTTTTTGGGTCTGGAATGGCTGGGGCCTACTTTTTACAGGCGTTCTCGCTTTCTCAATGTTCCTTTCCATACTTGTGAGAGAAAAGTTCGGTTCAGGAACGCCATTGCGAAAGCCCTTACCCCTAGTTGATATAATTGCGTTAGTACTGACCTTTGTATTGTCTGGTTGGGTGGCTGGTCTGCTTGCTCTTCCGATTGGACTTGTTGGGGGCGTAATATTAGCATGGCTGCTTATACCTATCAGAATTGTCGCTGACCTTGTGGCTAAGATATATTCGCTGCCCATATTTGTTCTTATGAAACTCAGTGAAGACCGAGAAAAAATATTTGTTTTAATGAAGTTTACTTCATATATAATTTGCAGTATTCCCACACTACTGGTTAGTTGGTTCTTCGGCGCCATTCCATGGGGAATAGTCACGGCTTTGGCTACGGCTATCGGAATTGTAATATTTGCAGTAGCCTTTCCAAAGAAGAGGTATATTAGAATCAATATCAATACTGCCATGGAAAGTCTATCTTACGGGTATTTGGATGACGCCAAAGATTTTATTTTAATTGCGATCAGAGAAGCAAAAAGTGCGTCTAAACTCGAAAGGTCGGTAATTAAAGATATTCGTGATGCGTGTGACCAGATTTCAAGCGCGCTTGAAAAAACAGGGGAGTTTAAAGAAGCACAATCTTTGCGAGAGCGATGCTCAAGTCTATATGAGCAATGTGCAAACTGTGAATAATGAACTCTAACAAAACATTAAACAAGCTTTTAAATAAAGTAATAAAATGATTCTCTGTGAGATCTATCCGCCACAGGCGGATAAATGTTCTCTGTGGCTGAAAAACAATTTAAGGAAAAAACTCTGTGGCTAAAAAACTGCCAAAGGCAGGGACAATTGAGGTTGTGCCGTCGATATTGAGCGCCGATTTTGCAAGATTAGCCGACGAGATAGCTGAAATCGAGTCGGCGGGGGTGAAGATTGTGCACCTTGACATTATGGACGGCCACTTCGTCCCGAATATCACCATCGGCCCGCCGGTAATCGCTATGCTCCGCAAGCACAGCAAATTAGTCTTCGATAGTCACCTTATGATAAGTGAGCCGGCCAGGTATGCCGAGCGTTTCGCCGAGGCCGGCGCCAATCATATAACGTTCCATATCGAAGTAGCCGACCAGCCGGAAAAACTCATCGACAAATTACGCAAGCTCGGCTGCACCGCAGGAATATGCCTCAATCCAAAAACGCCTGTTGATGCAATAAAGGCCGTCGCTGGGCTTTGCGATATGGTCCTTGTGATGACGGTTGAGCCGGGCTTTGGCGGCCAGGAGTTTATGCCCGATGCCGCAAAAAAGATTGCAAAAGTTCGTGAAATTGTCGGCCCCGATATACGTATTGAGGTCGATGGCGGAATAGACGCCGAGACCGCCCCAATTGTGGTTTCTTATGGCGCCGATACACTGGTGGCAGGCTACGCCATATTCGGGAAATCCGACCGAGTTGCCGCAATAAACGCCATCCGAGAATCTTACAAGTAACTTTTTAATAGCCAGAGTTAAGAATTTTTGGTAAAATTGCATCACAGTTTTGGCAGAGGTTATGGCTGAAGAAGCAAAATCTAAATGGAATGGCTTTTCGTTGAAGCCGCGTAGAGAAATGCCCGAAGGCTTGTGGATGCGATGCCCTGGCTGCGAGCAGATGCTCTATAAAAGCAGTGTCGAGAAAAACCTCTACGTCTGCCCCGAGTGCGATTATCATTTTCGGATTGATGCCGCTAACCGAATCAAATATCTGGTCGATGAAGATTCCTTCCAGGAAATGCTGGGTGATTTGACGACAAGCGACCCCTTGGGCTTCAAATTCAGAGGAACCACCTATAAGCAGCGTATAAAAGCCGACCAGAAAAAGTCCGGCTCTAAAGAGGCGATGCGAATCGGAAAGGCATTTATCAAAGGCAGGGGCGTCATCTTAGCAGTAATGGAGCCGAACTTCTTGATGGGCTCTATGGGCCTGGTAGTCGGCGAAAAGTTCTGCGCAGCGGTAGATAAAGCAATGGAAGAGAAACTGCCTCTGGTAGTAGTAAGCTGTTCGGGTGGAGCAAGAATGCATGAGGGTGTCGTGTCACTGGGCCAGATGGCCAAGACCTCTGCAGCTTTAGCAAAGTTTGATGACGCGGGTGGGCTTTTTATTTCAGTGCTGACCGACCCCACAACCGGTGGAGTAACAGCCAGCTTTGCAATGTTAGGCGATTGTATCGTAGCCGAGCCGGGGGCATTGATTGGTTTCGCCGGGCCACGCACAATTGCTGAAACGATAAAAGTGGAACTCCCCGAGGGCTTCCAGACAGCCGAATTTATGCTTGAGCACGGCTTTGTTGACCAGATTATCCACCGCAAGAACCTCCGCAGCGAAATCGCCCGAATCATCGACTACTGCCAGAAATAGTCTTTTCGCCATAGCTAATTTGCTCACAGGCCCCTAATTCAACAATAGATTTTAACTTAGATTATTACTCTGAGTTTACACGCCAATATTTGGCAAACTCTGCGAAATCTTTTAGGTCAACTCCATCCAAGTGATTGAGGTCTGACCAACCGCACCAGTTATTTTGTGGGCTACATTCATTTTCCAGCCAGTGTGAGACAAATACCCCCAAATCGACCAGATTTGTAGCGCAGTCATTCGTAGATGGATTCGGATTGGGATCATAATCCAGAGATTGAATATTGGGATTATTAGCAAGAATTAATGGTAGATAAACGCAATAGGCTGCTGTGTTCAACGGATTGTTCAGCAGCCTCAGACTTTTGAGCTTTGTAAGTCCTGATAATGAATATATGTCGCTAATTTGATTGTCGGCCAACCGCAAATATTGCAGATTTGCCAGACTTGATGTTGCGGAAACATCGCTAATCTGGTTGTCATCTAATCCCAGACAAGTCAGGTTCGTCAGTCGAAATATTGAAGAAATGTCAGTTATTCTATTGTCATCCAAACTCAGTGCCGGTAGGCTCGTTAGATTTGACAACCCAGAAATGTCGCTGATTTGATTGCCTCTCAGAGATAATTCCGTCAGGTTCTTCAGCCCCGATATCTCTGGGAGGCAGCTAATCAAATTGTTATTTATGCGAAGTATCGTCAGATTCGTCAGTCTGAACAACGCGGAAATATCAGTAATTTGATTACCATCCAGATATAATCCACTAAGGTTTGTCAGTGCCGATAGTGGAGAAATATCACTGATCTGATTGTTTTCCAGATACAAAACCTCTAACTGCGTCAGTCCATAGAACGGAGAAAGGTCACTAATTTGATTGTTGTAAAGAAAAAGGGCTTTTACTCCTGTAAGCCCTGATAATGGAGAAATATTGCTAATTTCGTTGCACGCAAGGCCCAACATCCATAGTTTTTTCAGCCCTGATACCGCGGATATATCGCTAATCTGATTGCCTGCCAGCTCCAGCCTCAAAAGCTTTATTAATCCCGATATCGGAGATATGTCGTTTATTTGATTATTATATAGAAATATCTGATTGAGATTCGTGAGCTTTGCTACAGGAGAAATGTCACATATCTGATTATTGTACAAATAGAGTGATGGCAGCTTAGTTAGATTTGATATTGCAGAGATGTCAGTGATCTCATTATGACTTAATTCTAAAGACGTCAGATTCGTCAGTTTTGCTATTGGAGATATATCGTTAATTTGATTGTAACGTAGATTCAAAGACTCCAAATTCGTCAATTCAGATATGGCGGAAATGTCATTAATCTTATTGAAACTCAAATGCAATCCTCTCAATGCGGTTAGTTCAGATATCGGCGAGATATCTTCAATCTTATTGAACTCGAGACGTATCTCAATTAACTTCGTCAGTCCTGATATTGCTGAGATGTTCATTATTTGATTACCGCTTATATCTATTGATGTCAATTTAACAAGATTTGATACAGCCGATATGTCGCTGAGCTGGTTGAATGCTAATCCAAGACTTGTGAGTTCTATCAGCCTCGATACAGCAGATATATCCGTGATTTGATTGCGTGATAGCCCCAGGTTCGTTATATTGGTAAGTCCTGATATCGGAGAAATATCGCTAATCTTATTGCCATCGAGACTAAGCGATACCAAGTTCACAGCATATTCGAGACCTGTAAGGTTGACGATTTCACGATTGTACACGTAAAGGTTTGTTAACGAAAGCATGTCATTTGCTGTAGGCGAAGAGATGTGCAGGGCTTGTTCTACGGCCTTCTGTAAGTTCGGATCGGCAAAATAGACTGGCTCTTCTGACAAAGCTGGGCTGCGTATTGGTATTACTAAAACCGCGAATAAATATATTACTGTTTTCATCTTTCTATGGCCGAAAATTAAAATCCATCATTAAATAATGAACGCGAGGAATATTATTTTACTGTCTATTCTCCTTCCAGCTTCTGATTATACCATTTACTGTAACCCAAATAAAGCATTTTTCGAGATAATTACAAAACGGTCTTTTGTTTTGGGCAAATAAGCGTATAATCTTACGAAAACGGCCACTAAGACACAAAGGCGCAAAGAAAAATGAAAGTTAAAAAATATAAGTGAGTTTTAGTGTCTTGGTGCCTTTGTGGCAAGATATACAAAAGTCAGTGGTTAATTAGGGCAAATAATGGCTTATTTTCGGGAAAATATTGAAAAGGCGAAGGGGTATGAGCCCGGCTTTCAGCCGAAAGAGCTGGACATTGTGAAACTCAATACCAATGAAAATCCCTATCCGCCTTCCCCGCAGGTTACTAAAGTCCTTGCACAGATAACTGCGGAGCGGCTTCGCCGATACCCTGACCCGCTTGGAAATGAATTTCGCCAGGCGGCAGGAGAGGTTCACGGCGTCCCGACCGAATATATTATGTGCTGCAACGGCGGCGATGAATTATTGAGTATGGCCTTTCGCGCATTTTGTGATGAAGGTCGGCCAGTCGCATACCCTGTCCCTTCATATTCACTTTTCCCGGTGCTGGCTAAATTGCAGAATTGTCAGGCAATCGAAGTTCCATTCGATAATGAATTCAACCTGCCCGCAAAATTGGCAAGCACAAACGCTGCGCTAACGATTGTCTGCAATCCAAACGCACCGAGCGGGACTTTTGTAAGAGTCGAAGAGTTAGCATCGCTGGCGGATGAATTGAATGGAGTATTGCTTATTGACGAGGCGTATGTTGATTTCGCCGAGGTAAACTGTCTGCCGCTTGTCAAAAATTTTGATAACGTGATTATCCTTCGCTCGATGAGTAAAGGCTATTCACTTGCGGGATTGCGGTTCGGGTATGCTGTTGCCCAGCCGGATTTAATAGCCGGCCTGATGAAGCTAAAAGATTCCTACAATGTTGATGCCATAGCAATTGCCCTTGCTGCCGCAGCGATAAAAGACCAGAAATACTTCAAAGAAAATCTCGAAAAGGTCAAAACCGAACGCACTAGAATAACCAACAGCTTAAGAAAACTCGGCTTCGATGTCCCTGACAGTTGGTCGAATTTTGTCCTGGCAAAATGCACAAACTGCAGCGCACCCGAAGTCTATGAAAAATTAGTCCAGCGAAATATCTACATCAGATACTTTGCACACTCATGCCTTGAAGATAAATTGAGAATAAGCGTAGGAAACCCAGAGCAAAATGATAAACTACTATCAGCTTTGAAAGAAATTTTGAAGGATTAGCCACAGAGAACAAAAAAATTTGAGCCACGAAGGCACAAAGTCACGAAGATAAAAAAATATATTATGGTCTTGGTGTATTAGTGTCTTTGTGGCAAAAACACTGCAAGCAAGGATATTTTTATGAAAAAAAGAACTGCTAAGGTCCACAGAAAAACAAAAGAAACGGATGTTACGCTTGAGCTTAATCTGGACGGCGCCGGCAAATACCAGATAGATACAAGCATTGCCTTTTTAGACCATATGCTCACGCACCTGAGTAAGCACAGCAAAATCGACCTGATTATCAAGGCCAAAGGCGACCTTAAGGTCGATGCACACCACACGACCGAAGACATAGGAATCTGCCTGGGTGAGTGTCTATTGAAAGCAGTCGGCGATAAAAAAGGGATTGCCAGATACGGCTATAGCTCGGTGCCGATGGAGGATGCTCTTGCGAATGTGTCGGTAGATTTGTCAGGCAGGGCAAACTTTGTATATAATGTTGAATACCGAGCGATTAAAATCGGCGACTTTGATGTCGAGTGCCTGGACGGATTACTGCGAAGCTTCTGCGACAACGGCAAATTTAACTTACATATAAACGTCCCTTATGGTACAAACAGCCATCACATCGCCGAAGCAATTTTCAAAGCGCTTGGTAGGGCGATGAGTGAAGCCGTCAGAATCGTTGGCACTGATGTCCCAAGCACAAAGGGGCTATTGTGATTGAAGAAAGTATCCACGACTATCATAGTGGAATCGGCACCGATATACACAGAGTAGTCGAGGGCAGACGCTTGATGCTCGGCGGAGTCCACGTGCCATATCCGGCGGGACTGGCAGGTCATAGCGACGGCGACGTGGGCTTGCATGCTGTCATTGATGCGCTGCTCGGTGCGAGCGGGATGGGTGACATCGGGATATTGTTTCCGGATACCGACCCACGATGGAAAGACGCCGACAGTAAAGAGCTTTTACTTATCGTAAAAGAAAAACTCGAAGAAAAACAGTGGGAGGTGGTCAACATTGATTTAATAATCCACGCTGAAGAGCCTCGACTTTTGCAGGTAAAAGGCCAGATGAAAAGGGCCATCGCCTCGCTTCTGGGAATTGACTTTAACGCGGTCAACGTCAAGGCAAAAACTAACGAAGGCCTCGGTGACATCGGCGCTGGCAACGCAATCGCCGCAACCGCGGTAGCACTGTTGAAGAAGAAAAGAAGAAGAACACTATAAAAACAAGAGTAAAAAGGTAACAGGCATATATGTATTTGAAACTTTATAACAGCCTTACAAGAAAATTAGAGGAATTTAAGCCGCTCAAGGAAGGCCGGGTCGGTATTTACGTCTGCGGCCCGACCGTCTATGGGCACGCACACTTAGGCCACGCAAAAAGTTATGTCAGCTTCGATATTCTGGTACGATACCTGCGTTATCTTGGATACGATGTTACATACGTCCAGAACATAACCGATGTGGGGCATCTGACCGATGATGCGGATGAGGGTGAGGACAAGATTGTCAAAGCGGCAAGAAAAGAAAAAAAGCATCCGATGGCATTGGCTGAGTTTTATACACGCAGTTACTTTGAGGATATGGACAAATTGAACTGCGTCAGGCCTGATATAAGCCCACGAGCCAGCGGCCATATTGTTGAGCAGATAGAACTGGTAAAAAAACTTTTAGAAAAAGGCTGCGCATACGAGATCAACGGCTCAGTATATTTCGATGTCTCCAAATTCAAGGACTATGGCAAACTATCCGGCAGGAACATCGAAGATATGCTTGCCGGCGCCCGTGTGGAGGTTTCATCAGATAAGAAGAACCCTGCGGATTTTGCACTTTGGAAAAAGGCTGAGCCGAACCATATTATGCAGTGGCCAAGCCCGTGGGGAATGGGCTTCCCCGGCTGGCACTTAGAATGTTCAGTTATGAGCACAAAATACTTAGGCCAGCCGTTCGACATCCACGGCGGCGGCCTTGAAAACCAATTTCCGCATCACGAATGTGAAATCGCCCAGTCTGAAGCCGCATACGACGTGCAGTTTGCGCAATTCTGGGTTCACAACAATATGGTAACTGTCGATGGCCAAAAAATGGGCAAAAGCCTTGACAACTTTATCACCCTAAAGCAGGTCTTCTCAGGCGACCACAAAAGACTATCCAGAGCATACGACCCATTGGCTGTCAGACAGTTAATTCTCAACAGCCATTACAGAAGCCCAATCGATTTCTCCGATGAAGCACTTCACGCCGCCCAGAGCGGCTACGAAAAGATAGCCGAGACGGTTGTGGCGGTAAGAATGAAGTGGAACTCTGCACCTCAAGGTCCTCTCAATGCCAAAGTGGCAGACGAACTCGGCAAATTGAGAGAAACATTTGAACAGGCAATGAACGATGACCTCAATACCTCAATCGCACTGTCGGTTATATTTGACCTTGTTCGCCTGGCAAACAAACTGCTCGAAGATAACAAAACGACTAACGAGACTCTTAACGCAATCGACGGATTGTTTAAAGAATTAGGCACAGATGTGTTGGGTGTTGTAAAAAAGAGTTATGCCCGTGCGCAAAGCACGGCAGCGGAATATCAACAGCTTGTTAAGTTGCTTAATTCTCTAATGGAAAAACGAAACCAGGCCCGCAAAAACAAACGTTTTGATATATCAGATGCCATCCGTGACGCAGTGGTTCAATCTGACATAACGGTAATAGATGAAGCAGACGGGACTTCCATCTGGAGAATGAAATGAGAGTCCTCGGCATTGACCCGGGTTTGCAGGTTTGCGGATACGCCTGTTTGGAGACGGATGGCGACCTGCATAAACTGATTGAGGCGGGTGTTGTTCGCACGGACAGCCGTTTAGCAATAGAAGAAAAACTCAACAGAATTGCCGAGGACACCGATGAGCTTTTGAAAAACCTCCAGCCAAACATAGTGGCTGTTGAAGAGCTATACTCGCATTACGCCCATCCCAAAACAGCGATATTGATGGGGCACGCAAGAGGCGTTATACTGCAAAGGTGTGCTAATTTAGGTATTGAGGTTAGAAGTTTTAGTGCTACACGGATAAAAAAGTCGCTGACAGGCAACGGCAGGGCATCGAAAGAGCAGGTCCAGAGAACCATTCAGACGATTTTGACACTTTCGAGATTGCCGGAGCCCTCTGATGTGGCCGATGCAATAGCTGTAGCTTTATGCTGTGCAAATTCCAGGGATTCTGTTTTGCAAAAATTGGTGAAATAGAACGGAAAGTCAAATAGATTTTTGATTTTTGATTTGAATAATGATAGCACGACTTGAAGGAAAACTCGTAAAACTCGACACCGAATCCGCTCTTATCCAGGTTGAGGCCATCGGCTACGAAGTATTGCTGCCGGCCTACTGTTTCGCAGCGCTATCCGACAAACTCGGCTCAGATGTTAGCCTCTGCACAATGGAATATTACGAAGGCTCTCCCGGCGGAGGCAATTTAATACCCAGAATGGTCGGATTCCTCAGCTCGGCTGAAAAGGAATTCTTCATCAAATATACCACCGTCAAGGGCGTAGGCATAAGAAAAGGCCTTCGGTCGCTGGCAATTCCAATCGCCACCATAGCATCGGCTATAGAAAATGGCGACGACAAAACGCTGATGTCACTACCCTTAATCGGCAGAAGATTATCCCAGCAGATTATCGCCGAGCTGAAAGGCAAACTCCAATCGTTCGCCCTCGGTGCCGAGCCGGCAAGAGCAGCACCAAGATTCAAGCCCTTCCAGCTACAGGCACTGGAGATTCTTATTGCCTGGGGCGAGAAAAGAAACGAGGCAATTGAATTGATTGAGCTTGCCTGTCAGAAACACCCTGATATAAACTCAGCCGAAGCGCTCGTGCCTTTGGTTTATAGACTAAAGCAGGGAGTAGAAGTATAAAAAGAAATCTGAGATGGTAGGGTGGGGCTTGCCCCACCGACTATTATGGCAATCGCAAGAACTATAAGCAGTCAAATACTGAACGAGCAGGAAGAAACCTTCAACATCTCTCTGCGTCCGAAATTTCTGGATGAATGTGTAGGCCAGAGTAACGTCAGGAAAAAACTTTCAATTGCAATAAAGGCCGCCAAACAGAGAGGCGAGCCGCTGGAACATATTCTCTTTTACGGTCCGCCCGGCCTGGGCAAAACGACCCTTGCTTATGTTGTTGCAAACGAGATGGGGGCGAGAATACGATGCTCATCAGGACCGGCCTTGACAAAACAGGGCGACGTGATGGGCCTATTGAGCAATATAAATACAGGCGATGTGCTTTTTATCGACGAGGTTCACCGGTTGAGCACACCTGTTGAAGAATTTATTTACCCTGCGATGGAGGAGTTCAGGGTCGATTTTACCGTTGATAGCGGCCTGCACGCAAAGACGATAAACTTTCCTCTGAAGCGATTTACCTTGGTTGGCGCAACGACACGAGCGGGACTCTTGAGCGCCCCGCTTCGCAGCCGGTTCGGAATGTTGTATCACCTCGAATTTTACAATAGCGATGAGCTGACAGCCATTTTGAAAAGGTCAGCAGAGCTTCTGCAATTGAAGTGCGACGATGGCACGCTCGAATTGATTGCCAGCCGTTCAAGAGGGACGCCGCGAGTTGCAAACCGCCTGCTAAAACGCGTCCGCGACTATGCGCAGGTAAAAGGCACAGGTGTTCTAAGTGCCAAAATTGTCGAAAGTGCTCTGGCGATGGAGCAGATTGACCCATTAGGGCTGGATGAACTCGATAGGGCTTTTTTACGTGCGCTGGCCAATGTTTATGAAGGTGGGCCGGCCGGCATTGAGGCCCTCGCCGCTACGCTCGGCGAAGAAAGAGACACGCTTGAGGATGTAGTTGAGCCGTATCTTTTACAAATCGGTTTCTTACGGCGAACCAAACGCGGCAGAGAAATCACAAAACAAGCCTGTGACCACCTTGCCCTAAAACCCACAAAAAAACACAAACCTGAACACCCCGAATTATTTGAGCAAGAGACGCAGTAAATCCGGTTGCTGTCGAATTATTTGTCATATTTTCAGGATATGCTTTGCCATTTTTGGGGGGCGGTTGAGGATGCTGGTGAAGTGATAAATTAAGACTTTTTCGACCTCCTGCAGCGTTTTTTCCTGCGATTGGGCCAATAACTTCAAATTTGTCAGACAGGCGGCAGCCTTCTTACTTAGCACAATTTTATCCTGAAAACTTGCCTCGCAATCTCTACAAATAAGGCCATTTGCAGCGCTGCTGAAATAAACTCGATTCTCGATACTCGATTCTTGATGCTCGAATGACGTTTTGCAATTCACACAGTAATCCAAAATAGGCATAAGGCCAATTTCTTTGAGCAAAGTTAATTGAAATAATATTAGATAAACCAGGATATCTCGATGCTCGATACTTCCACCTTCGCTGAAGCTACGGCGGACAAGCGATGCTCGACATTCGTTGGTGTTTTGTAAGTATTGCAGGAAGCTATCGTAAAGCTGTGGATGCGGGTCGTAGTCTTTTGTTAAACTATTCAATAACTCCGCACCAAAAAGGCAGCAATTTAATGCAAATAAATTATTTCGTAGATTTGAAAAACCTGGCTGCTGCTCAAATTCGGTCAACGTAGCGAGTTTTTCCCTGCTCGAATCGGAGAAAACGATTTTCCCGTATGAAAATACCTCGATGGGGCCATCGAATGCAGACTTGGGCCTCTTCGAGCCTTTGGCAATGGCAGTTATTTTACCTGTTGCTTTAGTAAAAAATGTTACTATCTGCGAAGTCTCGGAATAATCAAGAGCCCGAATACAAATTGCCTCGTCTTTAGTCAGCATAGTCATCGTGTGGAATTTAAAATCTCAATTTTGAAATTATCGAGCTCTTCTTTTATATACCAAACCGTAACCGAACTGTTGAAGGATTTCGTCCTCGGTATCGTGCATCTTCTTTGCTTTTTTATTTGTAGAATCATCGAAACCAATATTGTGCAACAAACCGTGAGTTACGTAAAGCGCAAGCTCTGCTTCACTTGAATGTCCCCGCAACCTGGCCTGCCTGACAGCGGCCTGGCCATTGATTATAAGCTCAAATAACCTGGGCGATTGTGGTCTTGTGTCATCGGACAGGTCGAAACTCAAACAATCCGAAGTGCGGCTGCGATTTAGAAACTTTTTATTTAATTTCCGAAACCGCTCATCATCGACTATCGCGATACTGA
The DNA here is from genome assembly GCA_964462515.1 of uncultured Pirellulales bacterium. Taxonomy (GTDB): domain Bacteria; phylum Planctomycetota; class Phycisphaerae; order Sedimentisphaerales; family Anaerobacaceae; genus CAYWXK01. Next base: position 102,729 of record CAYWXK010000004.1, on the reverse strand, counting down.
TTGTTACTTTCGGGAGCTTAAATCGATTGCAGATGGATTTAACCAGCTTTTTAAGTTTAGGCGGAGAAAAATCTATATTCTTAAAATCTTTGGCAATTTGAACGACTATATTTCGCTGCCCTTTGGAGTTCATATTGCTAATTGCTTTACTATTCTTGCTGACGTGATAAAAGTTGCGGGTCTTGGGGCGCATCCGGTGGTTCTGGATATGCGATTCGGCCATGATAATGTGCCGTGAGAGATTTTGTCAGGCTGGCCTCTATCTGGCTTAATTCCCGCAATGTTAAATCACATTCATCAAACTGACTATCCTGAAGGCGTTTGACGGCCATATTGTGCACCACCACTTCTATCTTCATTGGTGTAACCTCGGGCAAACTTCTAACCGCCCCTTCTACAGTATCGGCCAACATTACAATCGCAGCCTCTTTTGTTCTCGGCTTTGGCCCGGGATACCGAAATTCGCTCTCGGAAGGCTCATCTACAGTTTTTAGTTTTGAGTTTTTAGTTTTAAGTTTCCTGGCCTGGTCGTAGAAATGTTCAACCAGCGTCGTGCCGTGGTGCGTCTCGATAAATTGCCACAGCACGCGAGGTAATCCGTATTCTTTGGCCATCTCTATACCATCTTTGACATGGCCTACGATAATCAATTGACTCATCGCAGGCGAAAGCTCTTTATGTCGGCTGCTCAAGCCCATCTCATTCTCGACAAAGTAGCGGGCCTTACTGATTTTGCCGATGTCGTGATAGTAAGCACCGACCCTGCAAAGAAGCCCATTACGTCCAATTGCCTGGGCAGCCGCTTCAGCAATCGACCCTAATAACAGACTGTGGCTAAATGTGCCCGGCGCCTCCATAGCAAGTCTTTTTAACAATGGCTGATTGGCGTCACTGTAGTCCAGCAGTGTCATACTTGTCGCTATGCCGAAGACTTTTTCGATGAGCGGAAGCAGACTCTGAATAAGCAGCCCCACAAGGAACGTAACACCCGCGTGTTGACCGGCGTTACTCAGGATATAGCCTGGCCGCGACTTTTCTACCAAAAACCCTAACGTAAGGGCTGTTATGAATACCACTGCTGCCGCCAGAGCGCTGACCTCAAGCAGTTTCATCCTCGTTCGGATTTCTCTGAGGAAAAAGCAGCAGGGAAAAGCACCAGCAGCCATCGTTAATAGTAAACCGATGTCCCTCAACTGATAATCACCGGATGCTCGAACACTATTCGTAATCGGCCCGGCAGCTAAACAACCCAGCAGACAATAAAACATACTCATACCTATCGCAAAACGCTGCTCATACGTGATTGTCAAAATAATGGCTGCTATAACAGCAGTTGCAGTAGCCGGGGAACTGCGACCAAACAGCAGCACAATAATTTTTGATACAATCAACAATGAAATAAATAAGCTGACCAATGCCAGCGCTCGTGCGTGGTTGGTTATTATTCGCTTTTGGTATCGCTGAATATAGAAAGCAGCAGCGAGACAGACCAGCACCACTATGACGGTCGTCAACACCATATCAAGATATCGCACCGGCTGGACCAGTTGAAGGGATAAAATGGGTATGCAAAGAACAACGAAAAGCAGCCATAATAATAGCGAGATAATAACATCTGTGTTGGCGAGTTGCTCTATTTGTAAAAAACGCTCAGTAGTTATATTTTTTCGCACCCAATCCTGCCGTAAACGGCCTTGCTCAGGTTCAAACTTCGCAGAGCTCCCCGAAGTCTCGCCGAAGTCTGCCCGCCGTGAACGTATTTTATTGAAAAATCCCATCTATTATCCTGCACGAGTGAGCATTAACGGTGGGAAAACAATAAATGAATACTTACAAACCGGATTCTATTTTTTCTCAGCCGCCCTCGCCCTTTTCTTATAAGCCTGCACGATATTTTGAACCAGCCGATGCCGAACGATGTCCTTCTGCGTCAATTCTACGTAGCCGATGCCTCTAATTCGCCGAAGTATCTCGATTGCCTCCACCATTCCGCTTTTTCGACCGAACTCAAGGTCAATTTGTGTAATGTCACCATTTATTATCATTTTTGAACCGTGTCCGAGTCTGGTCAAAACCATCAGCATCTGCAGCGGTGAAGTGTTTTGAGCTTCGTCGCATATAATCACTGAGTCGTTTAATGTTCGACCTCGCATAAAGGCAAGCGGGATAATCTCGATAATATCGAGCTCCATAAATTTCTTCATCTGTGAGAAATCCATCATATCTTCGAGTGCATCAAAAAGCGGACGAAGATACGGATTTACCTTTGCCTGCAAATCGCCCGGCAGAAAACCGAGTTTTTCTCCTGCTTCCACCGCCGGTCGCACAAGAATAATCCTCCTGATTTGCTTTTTCTTCAGCAGTGAGACTGCAACTGCCACAGCCAGATAAGTTTTGCCTGTCCCCGCCGGCCCTATGCAAAAGGTAAGGTCGCAAGAGAGCATTGTTTCAATGTATTTTTGTTGCGCTTTTGTAGAAGACTTGATAACTTTTTTATAAGAATGAAGGGCGGATGTCGGCGCTGCCTCGACAGCCGTAGTCTCATCGTTCCGGCTGATAAAAGCGCTTACATCTTCAGCCGTAAGCTGACGGTGCTTGAGCAGATGTCTTTGCATTTTCTCAACCACCTCAGCGGCTTTATTTACGTCCTCCTCTTTGCCGCTAATTATCAAATTGGCCTGCCGCGCAGTTATCTGAACTCCAAGAGCCTGACGCAGGAGGCGAAGATGACTATCGGCAGGACCAAATAGCTCAAGCTGACCGCCGTAGGTGGGTTTGGTGTGGTGCAGGGCTTCGCCCTGCCCGGGCAATTCCAATTGTATCGTAACTTCCAAAGCTCTTCTCTATCAATTCGCCAGAGGCGAATACATAAAAAACAGATACGCAAAAGGCCCCGCTACCAGCGGCGAATCAATAATATCCAGCACACCACCAAAAGTCGGTACCAAGCTGGCTGAGTCCTTTTGCGCAGCATCCCTCTTTAGTATAGACTCGGCCAGGTCTCCGACCTGGCCTATAAAGGCAAAAAAAACGCCGAAAACAAGTGCCACCCACAATTGCATTATATCAAAAATTGCAGCAAATGCGACAGCAACTACAACTGCCATTGCAACAGCGCCTGCCATTCCTTCCCAGGTCTTCGAAGGGCTGATTTTGGGCGAAAATTTGTGCCTGCCGAATAAAGTCCCAATCGCATAAGCCCCTATATCGGCAGATTTTACGACAAAAACGAACATAAGAGTCTGCCAGAGGCCAAAATCTATCCGAATTCCGAGCACAAAGCTGATGAGTATTCCCAAATAACAAATCGAAAAGCAATTCGCCCCGCAGTTAGCCAGCACCCCTGTTGTTCCATAATACATATATTGGTATAAAAGCAATGCCAACAGCACCAATGCCGCACCAAACTTTAGTGCTAAAGTTTGGTGCGACACAAATTGTGCCCAATACCAACTGGTCCCGAACAGAATCGATCCGGCAGTTGAAACAGGCAGAAAAAGCTTCAGTGCCTTTAACTCAGCGAGCTTTGACATCTCCAATTGGGCAGGGATTGCCAATAGGGCAATAAGGATGCAAAGAAGTGTCCCCCGCACTTCTTTATTGTCAGCTACCGATGCGGTTAGAGAACCGTCCAGCCAGCCGTCTAAAATCATGATGGCGGTAAAAGCTACCGTCATCAATGTTCCGAAAAGCAACCTGTTCAATACTTTTGTTCGCCAGGGATGTTTTGGCGGATTAGTTTTGAGTTTTGAGTTTTCCAAAGCGGCGGTTCCGTTTTGCGTAAGCCAGTATCGCCTTTTCCAGAGATGCCTTGTTAAAGTCAGGCCAAAGTGTTTTCGTAACGTAAAACTCGCTATACGAAATTTGCCATAGCAGAAAGTTGCTAACCCTCATTTCGTTTGCAGTGCGTATTAAGAGGTCGGGTTCAGCGAGTTCTGCGGTGTACAAATGCTCACTTATGCACTGCTCGTCAATGTCGCTTAATCGCAGCTTCCCATCTTTGTATTCCTGCGCGATTTTCTTTGTCGCATCCACAATCTCGGTTCTGCCGCCGTAGTTTAGCGCCAGAGCAAGAACCATACCGGTATTGGTCGCAGTCAATTTAATGGTCTCTTTAAACTCTTTCTGTAACGGTGCAGGCAGCCCATCTAATTGGCCGAGATGAACCAGCCTCACATTGTTCTTGGTCAGCGTAGAGCGAATCTCTATTAAATATCGAGTATATAGCTCCATTAAGGCATCGACTTCGACTTTCGGCCTTTTCCAATTCTCAATACTAAAAGAATATAAAGTGAGAGATTCGATGCCGAAATCGACGCAGCATTGTGCTATCCTTTCGACTGTTTTTCCACCCTCACGATGTCCCTCCATACGCGGCAGCGACCGAGCTTGAGCCCATCGTCCATTGCCATCCATAATTATGGCAATATGTCGGGGCACTTGCTCAACCGTTATCCCTAATCGTTTGGCAGTTTTGTTTTGTTTTTCTTCAAAACTCTTTTTCAAATCTGCTTTTCCCAAATAAGACACGAAATGACAAAGTGACCACTTAGCGAAATATCGTCTAACCGTCGAATCGTTAAGTCTTTACCTGAATATTGTCTGATTCCGCTTCGGCCCTACACCGATGATTATGATTGGCTTTTTAATTAATTCCTCGATTCGGCAAATAAATTGTTGCGCATTCAGAGGCAAATCGTGAAAATCCTTCACCTCAGATATATCCTCATCCCAACCCGACAGTGTTTCGTAAATACAACTTACCTGCGAAAGCTTATTTGCGTCTGCGGGAAAGAACGTTATCTGGTCTTCGCCGATTTTATACGCCTTGCAAATTTTTATTTCTTTCAGACCGCCAAGCGTATCCAAATGCAATAGCGCCACCTGGTCTATAGCGCCGATGGTTATGGAATAAGATACAGCCACAGCATCGAACCAGCCACATCGACGAGGCCGACCGGTGGTAGTTCCATACTCGTGTCCTTTGTCACGGATGTATTGACCGGTTTGGTTGTCCTGCTCGGTGGGGAAAGGCCCGGCGCCAACCCTGGTTGTATAGGCCTTTGCGACTCCAACGAATTTATCAACCATCTTTGCAGGCACCCCGCAACCGGCCGACATACCAAGAGAGCTTGCGTTTGAGCTGGTTACATACGGGAATGTTCCGTGGTCGAGGTCTAATAGAGACCCCTGGGCGGCTTCAAAAATAATAGATTTTCCAGCAGTAATCGATTTGTGCAAAAACTCGGTGGTATCGGTAACAAAAGGCAATAACCTATCAGAATAAAGCTTACACTTCTCAAAGATTGCCTCGGCGCTTGTCGGTTCTGCATTATAGACTGCTGAAAAAATTTTGTTTTTATACTCAACAATTGTTTGCAGCTTGGCTTTGAGCGTATTTATCTCTCTGAAATCAGCCATACGAATAGCGTTACTTCTACCAACTTTGTCCGCGTAACAGGGGCCGATGCCGCGAACGGTGGTGCCGAGCTTGTTTTTGCCGAGAGATTCCTCGCGCAGCCGGTCTTCTTGTTTGTGATAATCCAGAACAACGTGGGCGCTTTCACTTATAAATAATCGACCATCCAGCGTAATATTTTTCCGTGCAAGTGTCTCGATTTCCTCTAACAAGACCTCCGGGTCAACCACTACGCCATTTGCAATTACGCAGATAGTATTCGGCCGAACCGAACCGCTCGGCAGAAGGTGTAAAGCGAACCTGCTGTCACCTACTGTAACGGTATGGCCGGCGTTGGCACCGCCGTTATATCGAACAACTATGTCACTGTGCTCAGCAAGAATATCAACGACCTTGCCTTTGCCCTCGTCACCCCACTGTAATCCGACAACGCAGTAATTCATTTGTGCCTCAACATTTTACCACGAAGGCACGAAGTCACAAAACAAGTTTGAATATAATCGAATTTTCGTGTCTTTGTGGCTTGGTGGCGAATTTTTTAATTTTACGATATTTTTGTCACCAGGTGTTCAAGAAGGGCGGCTAAATTATCGTAACCCTTATTACTTATTTTGCGGCTGACTTCATTACCATCCTTATCTTTATACGTGATGATGAAGTAACCTTTTGAACCAAAATATGTTTTGTCTATCTTTTGTATGGAATCATAAGGAATCTTTTCTTTAGCGCTTATGGCAAGCTCATTGTCATCTGCAATAAGTTTTCTATTCCTAACTGCCAGTAAATACACGGTGAAAAGTGCAGCAGCACCGATAAAAAATGGCGGCGACTTCTGATTAAATGTCAGCGTGCTATCCGGAATTCCATCGGCATTGGTGTGTTTTTCTTTAAACTTCTGATTAAAATATCCATCATATCCGAACCATGTTGCAGCAGCGAGGCAAAGAACGATGTATATTTTGAAATTCGTCTTCTTAAACTTACTTATTGGAGCTTCAATAGCCATTTTTAGGTCCCTACAGTTCCCGCGCCTTGCGGTTTATGGTTAATTAACTACTCACTACTCACCACTCACCACTTACTATCTATGTTAATCGTTTTTGTGCGATTGTCTCAACCAGCGGCTGAACAAAATTGGGAACTATCTTTTCAGCCATTAACTGCTCGGCTAATCTGCATTGATATTCAAAAGATTTCAGCAGGTCAAACTTTTCGCCGGTTGGATGGTATTGTCGGACCGTAAAAGATAAACTTATCGCCTCATCCGCAGACTGGTCCCTTCGACCCGGCTCATAAAGGCTCGTCTTTGACTCAACACAAATCCTTCCCTGTGTGCGACAGTCATCTGATAGCGCTACTATCACCGTCGGGGAGAAACCAATAGGCTTCGCCGAAGGCAAATCCAGAAGGCAGCTAAACGCGGTTGAACTAAAGAACGCTTCAGCAATAACCTCATCGTGATTGCCCCAGTAATCAAAATCCATAGCGAAAGTAACATCCAGTGAATCAATATCGAGGGGGCTTACACTGAGCATATAGGGGGCCAGCTCCAGCACCAATCTATCCTGACTATAGGCCATTTCAAAATCTGATGGGTTAACAACTCCGGAGCCGATACGGTCCGTCTCCAGTGCCACCCAGCGGTACTGGCCGATATCGCTGTCCTCCTCCAGACAATACTGGTTATTTTCACGCCGATAAAAACAGCACATCGAAGGAAACTGTTTTTGTATCCGCTCGAAAAAGGCCAGGATAGTATCTCGTCCCGTGGGAAGTTCCATCTGGGTATTGATATACATATCCAGATAAAAGTCGTCACAAAGAGAACTATAGTTATCAGATGACATCATGGAAAAATCCTCTAAAAAAGTTCTTGCAAGACATCATTGATGTTATATTAAGCCATTGAAAGGTTCGATTGTCCAGAAAAGTTATCGTGATTAGTCAGCTAACCAACATTCAAATACTCATCTTCCCATATCTTTTCAGTCAATCCCTGAAGCTGCTCATCGTAGCTCCTTAGCACTTCGAAGTATTCTTCGGACTCTATGGCCTCTTTAGCTTTTTGGTCCTCGGGTTTTGCATCTTTTGGCAAAACTGATTTTTTGAAAATTTCATAATGGTCTCTTATAGAGCAAGGCATAAGCCAATTACTCGGTTTCTTACAGTTGTTCAGGCCGTACTCTCTCTGCCATTTTCGGCCATTTTTCATAAAATCGGAGAACAGCGCATCGGCCAGTGTTTTACCGTTTTTATACAGGTCATAAACATTATCGACATAGTAAGGAATAAAAGCGCACGGCGTTACGTTGCCGTGCCAATCGACGTATGCGTAACCGCCGCTTCGACCGTATGCAATGCAGCCCCTGGCAAGCACGCCGCTATTCCAGAAATCAGCAATGCAATACTTTTTCTCTACGAGCAGTTTTTCCCATTTTCTATATAACAAAAGTCTCCTTTCTGGGCGGACCATTAAATCAAGCTCGTCCTTGCCTCTGCCGATAGGCATCATCTGGAACTGCCATATATAGCAGGCGCCCTGCTCTTCAAAGTAAAAATCATAAAATTTATCTTCCATCAGCAAGTCAACATTTTTGCTCGTGGCTGTTACCGAAATGCCAAAAGGCACCCCAACTTTTCTCAAACATTCAAGCGCACGTAGAATTTTCTTAAATGTCCCCGCACCCCTTCTTTCGTCTGTTTCTTTATCGAAGCCTTCAACAGAAACGGCAGGTGTTACATTCGCCAGTTCCGCAAGCTTCTTTGCAACATCATCGTTGATGACTGTGCCGTTTGTATATACCAAAAAAAACATATCGCCGTATTTTTGGTAGATGTCCAGCAAAGTTTTACCATCGCTTTTGTATAAAAATGGTTCGCCGCCGCTAATCGTTATAAATCTGCTTCCAAACAGATTATATACATCGTTCGCTATTTTATCTACAATAGGATAAGGTATGGTGGCAGGTGTATCTATCCCGGAAGCCGCATAGCAGCCGATACATCTCAAATTGCATTTCTGCGTCGGGGACAGAACAATAAAAGTCGGCGGCAGCTCACCATACTTTTCTTTGAACCTCTCGACTGCCACAGTATAAGTCTGGTCATCGCGAATAAGATTGTTCTGGACAAACACGTTCACTATTTTCTTTATAATTTCGGGCGATACATAACCTCTATCTATATTTCTGTTCACACATCGCAGCATCGCCGACAGAAACTGGTATCTTTTTATCTGAACTTCTCTTAAATCCTCCGATGCATCATTGACCAGACTTTTATAGACATAGTCATCGATTTTTTTGGCCAGCAATCTTCTGAGAGATTTATGACTGACCATCGAGATTAATGTTGAGGAAATGGTTTGTGGTTTCATTTTACGACTCCCTTCTTCCACATCAAATCCGTTAACAAAAAGATGATTTGCAGAAAGAAAGTTTAATCACATCCATACGATTTTGCGACTCACAACTTAAGCCATCAAATGCATATCCTCCTGCATTTGGAAACCAACAAAATGGCAACCGCCTAATTATCGCATAAATTCAAATCTATCGCAATATATAAACTAACACAAAACAAGCCAGAATGTAACAATAAAAACCGAAAAATTTCAGATTTGTTCCCCCGGCAGCTTTAATTAGCAATTTCAGGGCCATCGCCCCCACAACAGCCGCTACAATAGAGCCGGTCAGAACCGAGCTTATTGGAAGGCTTCCGGAAAGTATTTGCCCAAAATTAGCGACCAATTCTATTACCGCCGCCCCCAGTATCGCCGGTATCGCTATCAGGAAACTAAACTCCACTGCGCGATTGCGTTTCAAGCCTATCAGGATAGCTGTGCAGATAGTTGTGCCGCTGCGTGATATTCCCGGCAGCATTGCAGCCGCCTGCGCAAGGCCGACCAGCACAGCCGCTAACAGCCCTATCTGCTGCAATTCAAGCAGGGTTCTCTTTCGCCAATCGGTAATAAGCAGCAGCGTCCCATTGATAAACCACATCAAGACAAGCACCGCCATACTTCCTCGGGCGGATATAAAATACTTCTTAAACAATATCCCGACCACCCCCGTTACAACAGTAGCTATGACCATCAGAACCAACAGGTGGACTCCCGGCTTTTCTTTGAACATCGCAACTGGAGAAGTAGCGAATCTGCCGGCAGAACTTGAAATCTCAAGTTTCAAATTTGAAATTATTGAGGCGATAGATTTGCGAAAGACGATAACAATCACAATGAGTGTTCCGAGATGTGCCGACAGGTCGAACAGCAGCATTTGCGGTGTTGCAGCATCAAATTTCAGTAAAGTTTCCATTAAAACCAGATGCCCATCTGATGAAACCGGCAGAAATTCTGTCAGGCCCTGAACGATTCCCAGAATAATTGCTGAAAATATGTTTAACCGGCCGTCAAATCGAATCAATCCCGAAAGGTATTCCAGCCATCCCAGTCTGGCACAGATAATTAGCGCTGCTCCCGCGTAAACGCCCGCCATCAAATCATCCGCCAGAACTCCCCAGCCCTTTGGAAGTTTTTCAAGTTTATTGCTGGGCCAGGGCTTGAGAGTATCAAACGCTCTGAACAAGAAAAATCCGGCAGCCGCAGTAGTCAAATAATGCCCGGCTGAAAGCAAATCCATACCTAAAAACGGGACAAATAAAAACGTAATTGCCTGACCGGCAAACTCATCAGCCACAACTTCCGACGGGTCCTCGTCACCGGTTGCAGCAATCACAAAAGGAGTAAATCTTATACAAACTGTAATGCCAATTAAGGCAAGAGCCATCATTACAGCTAATATCAAAGGGGTTGGTGCCTGAAAGCAGCACATAACTATAAAAACAATTGTTGTCGGCAGCGACCCCCATGTCCCTGGAGCGAGGGGCAGCCAACCAAGACCAAAACACGATGCAGCTAATCTCTTTATATTTTGCAAAACTACAATCCTGTAAATTAGAAATTATCAACCGATTTTACTAAAACTTCCTCGGCCATTTTCAGGCAAAATCTATCGGTCATGCCTGCAATATAGTCGCATACTGTCCTATGCAACCCTTCCGTGGCTATCAGCCGCTGAAAATATCCCGGCATCAACTGCGGCTTCTGGCAAAGTTTTTCAAAAAGTTGCTCAAGCCATTTTTTAACCTGGCCTCTTGTCTCCATCAGGGACTTATGTTGATAGAAATTCTTTAATAAAAACCCTTCCAGCTCAACAAGCTCACTTTCATTTTTTTCTGAAAGCATAATCAAGCTCTTGTCTGTGCTATATACGTCATCAATTGTCTTTATGTTGCGTTCTGCAAGGTTCTTTTTGCTCGCGTCGATACAGTCGCTGACGAGCTTATCGATAATCGCCTTTGCAGTTCTTGTTCGGCGGATGCTTTCGTCCTTAATTGCCTTGGCGTTTATCCGGCTTTGCACCTCCGTAAATATCTCTATATTCTCTAATTGTTCCGGCTTTATAATACCAGCCCGCATGCTATCCTCAAGGTCGTGACAATTATATGCAATACGGTCGGCAATATTAGCAACCTGTCCCTCGAGCGAACAATTTAGCTGGCTGAAAAGGACATCCTGCGGTTTATCGTAGCTGCTGCGGTGTTTAGCCAGCCCCAGGCGGGTCTCATACATCAGATTCAAACCTACAAAATCCGGATATGGATGCTCAAGCAAATCCACTATCCGCAGCGTCTGCCGGTTATGTTCAAATCCGCCGAATCCGCTCATCAAATCATCGAGCACCGTTTCGCCGGAATGTCCGAAGGGCGGATGTCCCAAATCGTGAGCTATACATATCGCCTCAGTCAGGGTTTCATTTAGCCGGAGCCCTTTTGCAATCGTCCTTCCTATTTGTGCCACCTCGATACTGTGGGTAAGACGCGAGCGATAATAATCGTCCAATCCGGGGGTAAAGACCTGCGATTTGCCTTCAAGTCGGCGAAATGCCGAGCAGTGAATTATCCGGTCGCGGTCACGCTCAAAATCCGTGCGATACGGATGCGGCTTTTCTGTAAATCTCCGGCCGCGACTGGTTTGTTCGGTGACTGCACAACTAATAAGTTCATCCGACATATCTACAACTGTGGAAGGTTGTGTTCCTTACATATCTTTTTTAACTGCCCAAAAAGCTCAGTCAAACTCTGACTGATAACAGCAGTGTCGCTGCACACCTTCATAAAATTCGTGTCCCCCTCCCATCGAGGAACAATATGAATATGCAAATGCTCAGGTAATCCGGCTCCGCCGCATCGTCCAAAATTCAGCCCCACATTAAACCCGTGAGGTTTTATCGCAAGCGAAAGCGCTTTTTGCGATTCCCTGACCAGCTTAATCATCTCCAGCAGTTCCTCATCGGTCGCCTGCTCAAGCTCAGCGATGTGCCGAATCGGCGCTATTAATAAATGACCGTTATTGTAGGGGAATCGATTTAGTATTGCGATACTTCGCTCTGACCGCCACAATACAAAATTGCCGGCATCATCCTGCGGGTTTTTCACGCTGTTGCAGATAAAACAACCGCTGCTCATACCCAATCCTTGAATGTATTTAATACGCCACGGCGCCCACAAATTATTGCGTTTCAATCTATCGTTACCTCCGCCCACCACAAACAATTCAAAGTTCAAAACTCAAAATTCAAAACCAAGGAACACATCTTCCATAGTTTTACATTTTGCACTTTTAATTTTAAGTTTATTTCAAAAGTTCCATCGTTAAAGTTTGACTTATATTCACACGTGGGTTTGCGCTGATACCCATCGGCAAAGATGTCTCCAACTGCGTTTTATACTGCTGACTGTATCGTTCTGTTCGGCCGGCGTCGATATTGAATAATTCTTCCCCCTGGCCCTGCAAATCTATAATCTTATAACCCCTGAGAAAACCAAATGTCCCGGCCATCTGGAACGAGCCCGAATAAGGCAATGGCCAGCTTCGCGGAGCCGACTCAGCCGGCAAATATTTACTGCGTATTACCGCCAATCGTCCTGTATCTGACGCACGAACCTCGTCGAGTGTATATGTAACATCCCTTGCTTTCCGCAGCATCACCGGCATCGGCGCAGGTATGGAAAGTTTTGACTTCCAGCTCTGTCCCGCTGCCACTCCCTTCGCAGGCTCCTCTATACTGGAAACTGAATCCCACAGAAACCACTGCATAGCAAAAAAATCACTTATCATATCAGGGTCTTTAATTCTGCCTCTGCTGTCTGTCTGGAAAGCTTCATTGCCAATTTCCAAAAGCAGCTTCTCTAATTGGGAATAATCCTCTATTTTGCCCGTGGGACCAACGGTAAAAACAAAACTCTTGCCTGCAAGAGCTTCCACTGCATCTTTCATCCCACCCCGCCTACCTGTGCTTTTGCTTCGTGTCGCCTTCACGGAGTTGCACGTTGCCTTGATAGTTGTCAGGCCGTAAGGTTTTACTTCCACAGGCGTATAAGACATAACCAATTCCATCGACTCCAAAACTTTGTCGGCAGTATGCTTACCTGATGGCGAGGCGCTTCTACTTGGGTCCCAATCGACCTCAAGGTCTCTATTGGAAACAAATTTGTATTGCAGTGTCTGACCCTCCTGAAAATCTACGGTCAACAGGGTCTTTCGGTCACCCAATGCCACCTTCTTTTCGCCTGTGCCGCCGCACCCTGCAAAGATGCTCAAAACGACCATCGCGACAGATACTACTACTTTCACTTTTGTCCCTTTCGATAGTAGAAGTTGAAATCTCAAATGTGAAATTGCTGAAACCGGTGTTAATCAATTTTCTCAATACTATATAAACGCGTTGCGGTCATTCTCAATGCTGCAGGTTCCTTGCCGGCTTCCGGATTAGGGTCAACCACAACCCATTCCGTCTGCAGCTTCTCAAGATGTTCTTTAACTTTGCCCGCATCCAAATCCAATTTTAGCCGGCCGCTGTATGTCTCGGTATTATCAAACATCTTTGAAAACAAACCTGCCGCTTGCTCCTTGTGTAGCTCCTCCGCCATCTCCGAGGAAGGGACAGCCTTCATTTCAGCGAATGCGACCTTGCGATTGTTTTCCTCTTTGACCTCTTTTAGCGTGTAAACCCTCTCGTATGATTTTGCCCCCATCATATCAAAAGAATATGTCTTTATGCTGCTCCAGTTATCACCTGTGCGCAACTGATTTTTATCAGCAGCCGGTAAGCCGGGAATTGTGTGCCGCTCCTTTATAATATCCGGCGATAGTAATGCTAAAGCAGTTTTGTTAGCTGCGGTGTTACCCTCGACAGCGGTCTTCGCCTGAACTGCATCGACAACCCTTAAAACTTGCCCCGCAGGTGCAATTTCTATCGTATAACTTTGCCCGATTAGCTTGTGTAAAGGACTGTTGACATCTTTTTCTCGTGTGCTGTCAAAGTCCATAACGACGTTGTCTTTGACTTTACCCAGATACTTCAGTTGGTTAATCGCAATCTGTGCAACGGCATTGCCTTTATCATCAACGCTTTGTATCCGCTGGGTGAATGTCATTTCAACTCTGTTACCTGTAACTCCGCCCTTGAAGGCAAACGGTTCCTTCGGCAGAGGCCCTTCCCATTTAACGCTTTTTTCTATCTCCGTTACGACCTTATAAGTAGTCGAATCATCCGCAGCAAACTTTAATGCCAACTGCACGGTTGGTTTTTGCTCTTCCGGCTTAACTTCCGGTTTGACTTCGACTTTAATGGTTTCTTGTGGCTTGACCTCTGGTTTGACAGCTTCTTCAATCTTTACTTGCGTCTCGATAACTTTCTGACTCTCAGGCTCTGGTTTACAAGCCTGTTTAGCAGGTTGAGCGCAGCCAGCCGACAAAACTATCAAAAAAATCACACAACTGGCCGCAAAACCGCAAATTCTGGTTTGTCTCATTGTTCGGTCTCCCTTTAATTCTTTATCTGTGTGAGTGTAAGCTCATTTTGCGCTCCTAATTAGAACGCCATTTGCTTGTAATTATACATCAGGTCTATTCTAAAAACAATCAATTTTTCTTTATTTGCCTTTAATTTACGGCTAAAATCACATTTTTGGGCTTTAAGATTATTCCGTAGATTTTTTAATAACAGAAATATAAATCAGTAAAGTCTGTGAAATCTGTGGTTAAAAACCCTTTTGGAGAAACAGAATTATGAGAAGTGACACAGTAAAAAAAGGCTTTCAGCGGGCGCCGCACCGCGGCTTGCTGCACGCCTGCGGCTTAAGTGACGCCGACTTCGACAAACCATTCATCGGCATCGCCAACAGCTTCTGCGAAATAGTGCCTGGCCATATACATCTCAATAAGGTTGCCCAGATTGTCAAAAGGGCTATTCGCCAGGCAGGTGGAGTTCCTTTCGAATTCAACACCATAGCGGTCTGTGACGGCATCGCTATGGGCCATACGGGTATGAAATATTCTCTGCCCTCTCGAGAGATTATCGCCGACTCGGTCGAGACTATGGCACGAGCACACTGCTTCGATGGCCTTGTCTGCATTCCCAATTGCGACAAAATCATACCCGGAATGCTAATGGCAGCGGTTCGGCTTAATATCCCGACAATCTTTGCATCCGGCGGACCTATGGCAGCAGGTAAAACAAAAGACGGAAAAGCCGTTGACCTAATCACCATAGGCGAAGGTGTTGCCCAGTTCAAAGCCGGCAAAATCACCGAAGAGCAATTAAGAGAGCTTGAATGCACCGCCTGCCCGGGAGAAGGAAGCTGCTCAGGAATGTTCACTGCCAACTCAATGAACTGTTTGTGCGAAGCAATTGGAATGGCCCTGCCGGGCAACGGGACAATCCTCGCAGCGAATCCAAAACGCCGGCAGCTTTACAAAAAGGCAGGCAAACAAATAATGCTTCTGATTGAAAGAGACATCAAGCCCCTCGATGTAATCAACGAAAAATCTCTCGATAACGCCCTTGTTCTCGATATGGCAATGGGCGGCTCGACAAATACAGTCCTGCACACATTGGCGCTCGCAAGTGAGGCCGGCATTAGATATGACCTCGAACGCATAAACGAAATCTCAGCAAAGTGCCCCAATATCTGCAAGGTGTCACCGTCCAGTAGTTTCCACGTGGAGGATGTTGACGCCGCAGGTGGCATAAGTGCGATACTTAAAGAAATCAGTAAGATTCCGAACCTTTTATACGCCAATTGTCTGACCGTAACCGGCAAAATGCTCGGCGAAAATATCGCTAGAGCAAAAATCAAAAATTTCGAGGTCATCCGTCAACTCGCTAATGCCTATTCAAAAACGGGCGGCCTGGCAATCTTGCGCGGCAACCTGGCGCCGAAGGGCGCAGTCGTCAAGTCTGCCGGCGTGCCTGCTTCAATACTTAAACATTCCGGTCCTGCCGTCATATTCGAGAGCCAGGAAGAGGCGTGCGAAGGTATTCTTGGAGGCAGGGTAAAAGGGGGTGACGTAGTTGTCATCCGGTACGAAGGACCCAAAGGTGGTCCTGGTATGCAGGAAATGCTCTGGCCCACAAGCTATATCGCAGGGGCCGGATTGGTCGAATCAGTTGCACTGATTACAGACGGCAGATTTAGCGGCGGCACTCGCGGCGCCTCAATTGGTCATATCAGTCCCGAAGCAGCCGAAGGCGGCCCAATCGCACTACTGAAAAATGGCGACATCATCGAAATCGACATCCCGAATAATAAAATAAATGTCAAGCTCTCTGAAGCTGAGCTGGCCGAACGCAAAAAGAGCTGGCAGCCGCCCAAACTGAGAATAACGACCGGCTGCCTCGCCAAATACGCCTCAATGGCCACCTCTGCCGACACTGGGGCAGTCCTAAAATTTTGAGTTTGGTGCTGTTATCGCTTTGGATTAACAGCAGCAGAATCCATATTTTGCTGGAATTTTTTACTAAAATTTGCGTATAATTAGCTAAAGGTGATTTCCCAAAGGTGGCAATCTACCGAATTATGGAGCAAACAGAATGAATGAGCGAATCGTGATTGACCCGAATATCTGTCATGGACAGGCCTGCATAAAATGCACCCGTATTCCAGTTCACCAGATTATTGCTATGTTGGCCAACGGTGACACTATCGAGGAGCTGCTGAAAGAGTTCCCTTCTCTTAAGCGTGAAGATATTCTCGCCTGTCTGGATTACGCTGCTTCCCTAACTCAAGAGCAGATAACACCAATAGGGGGATAATAAGCAGCAGATGAAAATACTCGTGGACGAAAATATCCCGCTTATGACGGTAGGGCAGTTGCGTATGATGGGCCATGATGTGCTCGATGTTCGCAGCACACCGGAGCAAGGCATATCGGATGAGCTTCTTTGGAATAAGACCTGCCAGGAAAAACGCTTGCTTATCACGACAGATAAAGGTTTTGTAACCCATCGTAATACCAAGCATTATGGTATCCTGATTGTGTCTTTGCGCAAGCCGAATCGCCAGCGTATTAATCAGCGTGTCATTGAAGCAATAAAAAGATTTTCACCCAAACAGTGGCCAGGCCTACTGGTTGTTATGCGGGATAACGTTATGAGCACCTGGCACCGACCTAATACAAAATAGGTTCATAAGAGTGTGCAGTCCACATAGTGACTGTCAATATTTTTGTTTTTCATCAGTGTTTATCCGACACTCTGCATGGCGGATTAATCTGTGAATTCTGTGGTTAAAAAAAATCGTTGGTATGCAGCAGGCCTGCATTTTGAATGTGTGCAGTGCGGGGCGTGCTGCGCCGGGCCAGCGGCGGGCTATATCTGGGTAACAAGAGCGGAGATTAAATTCATTGCAGATTTTCTTAAAATTCCCGAGTCGCAAGTGCGGCAAAATTATATAAGACGCATCGGCTTCCGCACAACGATTATTGAGCAGCCAAATAACAGAGACTGTATATTCCTGCGAAAAATCGAAAGCCAAAAAAAATGTATTGTTTATCCCGTCCGCCCAAACCAGTGCAGGACCTGGCCCTTTTGGCCTGAGAATCTATCCAGCCCTGATGCCTGGAATAAAACCGCCCAGAAATGCCCAGGCATCAACCGAGGTAAGTTCTACGACTCTGAGGAAATTGAAAAAATCAAGAGGAGCAAAAGGTGGTGGTAAAACCCAATGCGGATAATCTGCTTCTGCAAAAGGTAGATGAGATTTACAACTGGCTCGATTTACAAATATCCAGTCACTCCAATTTGGCTGGTATCTGTGATGCCTGCGGGCGATGTTGTAACTTTGAGAGTTTTGACCATCGATTGTTTGTTACGACACCAGAGGTGATGTATTTATCCACAAAACTGGGCGGAAAAGATATTAAGTCGATGACAACCAATCAATGTCCATATCAAACCGAAGGCAAATGCACAATCTATAAGTTTCGTTTTGCTGGCTGTCGAATCTTCTGCTGCAAAGCCGATAAAGATTTCCAGAGCAGCTTGAGCGAGTCTGCTATAAAGAAATTCAAGTTGCTATGCACAGAATTCCAAATCCCTTATCACTACACCGACCTTGCGACTGCGTTAAATGCCTCTCCCTGAAACGTGGCGAGGGTGTCGCCGGTCAGACAATGTCTATAAATTCTTGATTTGTAAGCCGGATTGTAGTAAATATGAACACAAATGACACGTAAGCAAAAGGTATATCAAAAGTCGGCTGCAGCGTTTGCTGAGGCCTGCAAGTATCTGCCGGGCGGAGTCAATTCGCCGGTGCGGGCCTTCGGTGGAGTTCGGCCACGCTGGATTTCTCCTATTTTCATTGCCGCTGCGAAAGGCTCGAAAATTTACGATATTGACGGCAATAAGTATATTGACTATGTCTGCTCGTGGGGGGCAATGATACTCGGGCACAGCCATCCTGCGGTGATAAAGGCCGTCCGCGAGGCAGCAAAGAAAGGGACATCATTCGGAGCACCAACGCTGGCCGAGACTAATCTGGCAAGAAAGATAATTACCGCTTTTAATTCCATAGAAAAGGTGCGGCTTGTGAGCAGCGGCACAGAAGCGGTGATGACTGCGATGCGGCTGGCCCGCGCATACACTCGGAAAGATTTGATAATCAAAATGGCAGGCTGCTATCACGGGCACAGCGACCCGCTACTCGTGGCAGCCGGCTCGGGTGTCGCAGAGGCGGCGATTGCATCAAGTGCAGGCGTGCCCGATTCGATTGCGAAGCTGACGATTGTGGTTCCATATAACGATATTAGCGCAGCAAAGGCAGCTTTTAGAAGGCATAAGGGCAAGATTGCGGCGGTTCTGGTTGAGCCGGTTGCTGCAAATATGGGGGTTGTGCCGCCGATTGAAGGGTATCTGAGAGGGCTTCGAGAGCTTTGTGACGAGGAGAAAACCCTTTTGATTTTCGATGAGGTGATAACAGGCTTTCGAGTAGCAGCAGGGGGGGCGCAGGAGCTTTTCGGCGTAAGGGCCGATGTTACCTGCCTCGGCAAAATTGTAGGAGGGGGATTACCTTTAGCAGCGGTTGGCGGGCGGGCTGAAATTATGGATATGCTTGCACCGCTTGGCCCGGTCTATCAAGCCGGCACGCTCAGCGGCAATCCAGTCGCCACTGCGGCGGCAAATGCTACGCTGGAAAGCCTGCAAAAAAAAGATTGCTACAAGAAACTTAATACTTTGGGAGCATTATTGGAGTCAGGACTACATTGTGCTGCTAAGGAAGCCAGTGTTCCTGTTACGATAAATCGTGTCGGCTCGATTATGAGCTGTTTTTTTACAGATAAGTCTGTCCTGAACTTTGCCGATGTGCAGTCAACAAATATAAAACGCTTTAAGATGTTTTTTGCCGTTATGCTAAAGCAGGGAGTATATCTTGCGCCGAGTGCTTACGAGGCGATGTTTATATCAATCGCTCACAGCAAAAAAGACATTGAAAAGACTATCGAGGCAGCGTGCAAAAGCCTTCGGAAGGTCAAGGTTGGTTCATAGTTTATGAATTCCAGAGTTTTTAGATTTAATTTTTTGGCTTTTATTTTCATTTCGATTATTCAGCCATTAGTTGCTGCGGATACAAGCAACGGACAAAGTTCCCAGAAAAAGCTCAAACTTGCGGATGTTCTGGGAGTAACGCACGTTGCAGGCAGATACCACCTGACAGACAAGGATTTTCTAAACGAGGGTGCCGACCAGATTCTGGCTCTCGGCTCGCGGGTAATAAAAGTCTGGTTCTACGGTAAAAGGCACGAGCATCCGGACTCCGTATATCCATACAATTCTGATTGGCCGAAGGTCGAGAGTCTGGCTGAAGGTGCGCAGGCGCCGTATTTTCAAAAATTATTTGGCAAACCTTTTACTACTTATATTCTGGTGGTAACGGCGCTGGGTCGGCAGGACAATTATTGGCGAAATGGCGTAACGCAGGAGCAAAAGCAGGATGAGCAGCAGCAGTTTTACGAGCTGACCAAGTTCTTGCTGAAAACATATAAGGGAACAGGCAAGACATTTGTCCTGCAGCACTGGGAAGGCGACTGGATGATTCGGGGCAGTGTCGATGAGAAAATCGAGCCGTCGCCGATGGCGATTCAAGGAATGATTGATTGGCTTAATGCCCGGCAGGCAGGTGTCAATCAAGCCAGGAAAGAAATAGGTCAGGATGGCGTAAGAGTATATCACGCTGCGGAGGTGAACCGTGTTGTTAGTTCTATGAAGAATGGTAAGATTAATGTTGTCAACGCGGTTTTGCCGCACACCAGGCTGGATTTAGTTTCATACTCTGCGTGGGATTCGGCCCTGGAGCATTACCAGAAGCCGCAGGTTCTACGTGAAGCACTTGACTTTATAGCTGCCAGCCTAGCGGACAGCAACGATTTCGGAAATAAAAACGTATATCTCGGTGAGTTCGGGATACCGGAGAATCTATATACCCTTGAGCAGATTCAAAAAGCGATTCCGAATGCGGTGCAGACGGCTTTGGCCTGGGGATGTCCATACATAGTCTATTGGCAGCTTTACTGTAATGAATTAAAGGATAATAAAGAACGGCCGCCGGTCCGCAGCAACGATGCTGTGCGTGGTTTCTGGCTTATAAGGCCGGATGGCTCAAAAAGCTGGGTGTGGGACTGTTTTTATGGATTGCTTAATCCTGATAGTCAAAAGGTTCCATAGATACCGCCTTGCTCGTCGTTAATGAGTTATGAGTTCATAATAATAAACGCATTTCGGGTGAAAATAATTGCTTGCATTTATAGTTGAAGTAAATGATAATGGTAAGCAAATGGTAATGAGGATACATACACATAAAGTTAAAGGCCTAAAAGCCGAGGAACGAATTTAAGGAGACTCAAGAATGGACCAGAACCAGAAAAGCAAGGAGAATTTGCTGGATACCACGGATTGTCTTGAAGCGGTTGGCGTATTCAGGGCGTGGAAAAATGTTCTGTTTGTAATTATGGCGATATGTCTAATTTTGCTGCAGGTGTCGTTCTGGCTTGTCAACACCGGCTGCATTGGGATTAATGAGAAAGCCAGGACAGACGAATCTATTGTTATTAAGGTTGATAAGGGAACCGATGCCGTCAAATTGACTGTTGCGGACAGCAATATAGTAGAAAGGAAAGCGGTGGCAGATGTAAATGAGGAGGGTCATAAGGCGGTAATTGCAAAACCACAGGAATCGGCCGGCTGCCTTCTTGGCATAACATTTGACCTTTTGTCCTGGGTGATTACTTTTGTAAATGCGTTTCTTGTGTTGGCAGCTATGCTTTATTTCCTGACAATTCTTTTCAGCTTAAAAATTTCACTGATAGGCAGACTGGGCGGCATAAGTCATATCAGCAGGGCATTTTTCATTGCGCTTGTCGCTTTGATACTGCTGGTGCCGTGGCAGTTAGTTTTTGGCTTTGGCACCGCAGTTGTGGGAGCAATATATACTCCCTGTGAGCTTGTAAAGTGGAAAACTACTGAGCTTACCGACATATTCGGAACCGTTCTTTACTATCTGCGGTTCTGCGGATACTGGCTATTAGTAGTGTTGTTGCTTATCCTTTCGCAGCTTCGCAGTGCCCGCTGGACAAGGGCCATTCTTCGCCGGCTCGAAGTAATATAAACATAAATTCGAAATACGAAGCACGAGACGCAAGCGTTATCGGGTGAGGCGGGTTATCAGGTCTCTCTGACTGGGATATTGTTCCAGCCATTTTTTTCTACTTGCCGGGTGAATTCGCAGCCCGGAGCAGTAGTTACTTCCATCAAAGCGAATTTTCTATCTTCATTAAGAGAATAGTCCTGCCGGATGCCCAGATATGGGAGTGTTCTTTTATGGGGAAGCGACGTATTTTGTGGAAATTCTGGATGGGATATATCTACAATTAACAGCCTGACGGAAGTAGTTTAGGTAGAAGTTTATTGCTATCGCTCTTTACATAGAGAAATTTTTCGTTATACTTATTTTTGCTATGGTAGAGATTGAAAAAAATTCGGTTGGCCCCGTTAGTCCGCTTGGGGATGCCTCCGTTGGGGGATGCCTGACGGCATTGCAGCAAAAAACGGATTCCTTTTCTAACGGCGTTGGTATTGTGCAGACAAAGATAACAAGGGTTGTCGAGCCGGATAATCCTCTGGAGTTAGAGTGCGGCAAGAAGCTGGCACCGATTGACGTGGCATACGAGACATACGGCCAGCTAAATTCAGCAGGGGATAATGTAGTTATGATTTGCCATGCTCTCAGCGGCAATGCCCATGTTGCCGGCTACAATAGCGCAAATGACCGCAAGAGCGGCTGGTGGGATTCTATGGTCGGGCCTGGCAAAGGAATCGACACGAATAAATACTTTGTTGTCTGCTCAAATTTGCTTGGCGGCAAAGACGGAACTACTGGGCCAGGGTCGATTAATCCTGCTGCAGGCAGACCATACGGCCTGGATTTCCCGATTATCACAATAGCCGATATGGTCAAGGTCCAGAAGCTGCTGATGGATAAGCTCGGCATAAAACAAATTCTGGCGGTAATCGGCGGCTCGATTGGCGGGATGCAGGTATTGCAATGGGCAATTGCATATCCCGAGTATGTAAAGGGGGCGATAGCAATTGCCACGACAAGTCACCTGGGCGCCCAGGCAGTTGCGTTTGATGCGGTCGGGCGAAACGCGATACTTGCAGATACAAACTTTGCCGGCGGACAATATCACGGCAAAAAAGGGCCGGACGGAGGCCTGGCAATCGCGCGGATGATTGGCCACATCACGTATCTTTCAGAGCAGGGGATGCGCGAAAAATTCGGGCGGAAGCTGCGAGGCTCCGACGACTATAGTTATGACTTCAACTCCGAGTTTGCTGTTGAGACCTATCTGGACTATCAGGGTCAGACCTTTGTGGAAAGATTTGATGCTAATAGTTATCTTTACATCACCAAGGCAGCGGATTATTTCGACCTGCAAAAGGACTACGGCTCACTAAACAGGGCCTTCGCAAACGTCAAATCGCGATTCCTTATCGTCAGTTTTACCAGCGACTGGCTTTTTACACCTGTGCAATCGGAGGCAATGGTCAACGCTCTTGTTGCCAACGGTAAGGACGTTAGCTTCTGCAATATTGAGTCGTCCTATGGTCACGATGCATTTTTGCTGGAGACAGAAACACTCGGCTTATTTATCTCCGGATTTCTGGAGGTGACACATCGGCCGGGCATTAGAGCCGGGAAGGTAAAATCAAAAATCAAAAATGAAAAAACAAAAATTGAGTCAACGGGTATTGCGCACAAAGCGCATGCTCTCGAACAGGCTCAGCGGGCACGTGTCGATTACGAGCTGATTGAGTCGCTTATTGAGCCGGATAGCACTGTTTTGGACATTGGCTGCGGGGATGGCCAGTTGTTGGCTAATCTCACCGCCGACAAAAATATAAAAGGTAAGGGTATTGAGCTGCAGCAGGACCTGGTGCTGGCGTGTGTGAATCGGGGAACGTCAAGCATTCAGCACGATATCGAACGCGGCCTTGAAAGTTATGCGGATAAGAGTTTTGATTATGTGATACTGTCGCAGACGGTTCAGACGCTAAAAAATCCCCAAAAGGTTTTTAATGAGCTGCTGCGGGTAGGTAAGAAAGTAATTGTGAGCTTTCCTAACTTTGCGCACTGGCGATGCAGAATACAGTTGTTGCTATCCGGCAAGGCACCGAGAACGAGACAACTGCCCTTTGCATGGTATGACCCGCCTAATATACATTTTCTTTCGCTAAAAGATTTTGAGCAGTTCTGCGAAAAGCTGGGGGTCAAGATAGAAAAGAGGATACCGGTGATTAAAACGCGGATTAGCCCGGTAAAATTCGCACCTAATCTGTTTGCGGAAGAGGTAATCTACGTGACGAGCAAAAATAAGTAGGTGAACAAGGGCATAAGTGCACAAGAGGAGGGTAGTCGGCAGGCTATTTTTTACCGGGGATGTGCTGCTTGAAAGGACCAGATATGAGCGCTCTTGAGCGTATAGGTGTGTCGCTGGAGGCAGATTTGCTTTCGGCATTTGATAAGCTCATCGCCAAACGCGGCTATCAGAGTCGTTCGGAAGCGATACGGGATTTAATTCGCCAGCAGCTTAGTGGTGAGCGGATAAGTAACCCTAAGGCCGAGGCGGTTGCAGGCGTATTTATTGTCTATGACCATCATTCTACAAAGCTCGCAGAAAAGCTATTGAGTCTGCAACATTCGCATTTATTGCAGGTGATTTCTTCTTTGCACATTCACCTTGATAAGCACGATTGCCTGGAAGTAATTGTCCTGCGGGGGCGGGTTGGCCAGATAAATAAGGTCGGCGACAGCATTCTGAGTATGAAGGGGGTGAAGCTCGGCCGCATTAACCTGGTGGCGACATGAGCACTTGATGTTTCGTAGAGATGAGCGAGGCAGGGTGTTTGGTTTGATTAAGACCGGATGCTTCGCCTTCGGTTTACCGCCCCGTTAGAAAAACGGCATCTTTTTAACGGGGTTCATCAACCAATACGCCACAAGGCACCACAGTTTATGATGTTCGCTTTTCCATCCCAAATTTAGCTGCTCAAATTGTTGACAAATACTGTGGCAATAGTCAAACTTATACCTTAGGTTCGGTCGTTATTTTTTGAAGCATTAAAAGAGTGCCACATTTTTTGGAGGGCAGATTATGAAATCAGACGTCAGACGTGTGGATATATGGGCCGCAAGTATTGAGGACCGCCCAGGCGGCCTGGCTCAAAAGCTTGATGCGCTTGCTCAAGCAGGTGCCGACCTTGAATTTGTTATTGCCCGGCGAGCACCGGAAAAAACAGGGACGGGCGTGGTATTTGTTACGCCGATAAAAGGCGCCAAACAAATAAAGGCTGCGAAGGAAGCTGGTTTTGAAAAGACCCAATCCCTTTGCGCACTTCGCATCCTCGCTACAAACAAGCCTGGCCTGGGTGCAAAGATAGCCAGACTGCTTGGTGATGCCGGCATCAATATCCGGGGTTTTTCAGGCGCTGCCATCGGTAATCGTGCGGTCTTTCACCTGGCTTTTGATTCGGCTGCCGATGCTAACAAGGCAATCCGCATCATAAAACAACCTCGTGCAAAATCTTGACCAGGCTGCAGCGATTTTGTTTTATGCGGCGGGTGCACGCGGCGTTACGAGTTATTTTCGATGCTGAAAATCCCGGCAAGAGTCTTTGAGAGCAGCTCGACGGCAAGGTGAATCGCATCTGATACGGGCTGACATAACTGCGTTTGTGCGGGTTGAATCCCGATAAAATACACATCGACTTTTATGCTTCGGCTGACCATATCAACAAATAATCCGGGTGAGAGGGTATGTGTCGAAATAATAGATGAGTTTAACTGTTCGGGCGAAAATATCTTTATCGTGCCTGGTGGAGCTTGAAAGTCAATAGCATCAACAATAAGCAAATTTTGCGGAGCTTTCTTTATAATTCGCTGGATATAATTCTCAGGGGTAGTGCCGGCATCAATTATATCGGCACTGATACTACGTTCTTTTAATTGCTGGCAAACAAGAGACCCCGCCGCATCGTCACCTTTTAGTATATTTCCAATTCCGACCAAAACAATCCTGGAGCCGCGAAGTTTATTTAGCTGCTGGGATAATTTTTGCGAAGTAGCCATCGAAGAATCTGAAATCTCAAATCTTGACTGTCGTCAGACAAGTTTCAAATTTGAAATTGATGCCTGGGTTACAGGCGGATGTTCAGCACGTATTTACATTTAGGGCACAGGATTTGCATAAAATCGCCTGGCCGGTTCTCTTTGGTCGGTTGCTGCCCGACATCCTGCGGCTCTGTGGCCTGCCCACGAATGTTGTTATCGGGGGTTAGCTCACCGCTTTTGGCAAGTAGTAGTGAGGGATTAGTATATGCCAATGGGCCCAGTTTTTCGTAGAGCCAGACCAGATGCTTTTTAGTGCCAATCAATGCCCCGCACTTTTCGCAAAACTGAAGCTCATACTGGTTTGTTTCAGCCATAGCGGCTCTATCCAGGCCGGCCAGGTCCCATTTATTCGATAGCTTAATCCCCGTTTCTGTGGTGCAATTTTCTGCGCAATTGCCGCAGAAGATGCAGGTATCATATCGGAGGGTGATTTTTCTAACCGGTGGATTGGCTGCAAGGTCGTCAGCCTGAGTCAGCGCCTCGGTTGGACAAACATTCACGCAGGCGCCACAGCCGATGCAGGTATCCAGGTCAAATTCCGGCTTTCCTCTGTAACTTTCGGGCACTATACAGGGTTCGGCAGGAAACCGCGTGGTAAATCGCGGCGAGATAACTGCTATAATAGCTTCTTTTAATTCTCTTAACTTTGGCAAACGCACTTTTGAACTCCTAATACCTTTCGATTCGCGGCTGTTCGCGGATTATAAGCTACGAACTTTTCTTGTCTGCTTGTCCCCGCTCTGCATATTTATCAACAACGCTTTTGTCCCACAACTTAATCCCTGAAGAGTAAGCACCCTTTGCTATTGCGTGTGCGGCTGTGGGTGAAGTTATTAGAATAAAGATGGCACAGATTACAGCTTTTGCACTTATAGGCCCCAAACCACTTATCAGTGCAACTCCCAAAAGAAGTAAAATCGTTCCGAGTGTAACGCACTTTGTTGAGGCCTGAAGGCGATTATAGACATCAGGGAAGCGAACAAGCCCGATACAGCCGAATATGTCAAACAAAACTCCAACCGTTATCAGTATGTATCCTATGGCATCACTCATCGAAACTTCTGCCCTCCAAAAATTTTGCCAGCGCTATGGTGCCGATAAAGCTCAATAGCGCCCAGGCAAGAGCAATGTTGAGATAAAAATCCTTTCCGGTAACAAGTCCGAGCAGGCCGCAGAATCCCACAATCACAATGCCTAATATATCAATAGCTACTGTCCTGTCCGGGGCGCTTGGCCCACGGCCTATACGGTATAAGCACATAAAACAACACGCACATAGACCAAGGTAAAAAACCGTTATCATAGTGACTTCTTCCTATTCGAAAATTCTCTTTATAAACCACTCAAATGTTTCAGAGATAATCTTAGTTGCCTGTTCGACATCATCCGACCTTACGTTAATCCAATGAATATAGAGAAAACCGTCGTCCGTTACATCCACGGTCATCGTTCCTGGCGTCAGGGTGATAGAATTAGCAAGGGCCGTAATTGCAGAATCCGTTTTTAGATTTGTCTTTATTTTCACGATGCCGGGTCTTATTGGCATCTGAGGATGAAGCGCACGATAGACAACGTCGAAGTTAGCTTTTATCATAAAATAGAAAAACACCGGCACATAAACCAACCCCCAAAACACTCTCACAGGCGAGATAAAGACTCGATGCTCTTTGGGCAGTATCTCGTGGAACAGGATTGCAACAAAGAAAGATGCTATTAGGCCTGCGACCATTATTTGAAGGTCGATTTGGCCATCGACGAAAGGCCAGGCCACTATTACCCAGACGATAAATGCTAAAACAAAATATATAAGTCGCCTCATAATCTTTTACCCTGTATTACTTACATCTTTAAAATCCCGGCTATTTCCCAATGTTTGGGTCCTGCGGTCAGCACATTGACAGCAGGATTAAGGATACTATCTCTTAGAGACGGCACTATCACCAATAATCCCATAAGCACGCACAGAAGAGCCAAAACTACCATTGCGACAAGCATAGTGCCTTTATTTTCTTTTATCTGCTGTAGATTCTCAGGCAGCTCACCGAGAAAAGCAAATCTTTGAACCTTCAGATACATAATCAAGGTGCATAAACTTACAAAAACTAAGATTGCTGCAATCCAGTAAAGACCTGCCTGGACTGCTGCGATGACCAGAATCAGTTTACTCCAGAATCCGCTAAAAGGCGGGATGCCGGCAATAGAGGCGGAGGCTATCGTGCAGGTTGTTCTGGTTACAGGCATCATCTGAGCAAGGCCGCCCATCTCTTTTAGCTGCCTTGTGCCGGTTGACATTTCTACCGAGCCGCTTGTCAAGAACAACAAGGATTTATACACGGCGTGGTTGACAAGATGAAACAGGCTGCCCAACAGGGCCAGGGAGGCCCATGCTGGATTGGCCTTTTTGGCAATTAACGTCGCACCAAGACCGATGCCGA
Source organism: uncultured Pirellulales bacterium (assembly GCA_964462515.1). Taxonomy (GTDB): domain Bacteria; phylum Planctomycetota; class Phycisphaerae; order Sedimentisphaerales; family Anaerobacaceae; genus CAYWXK01. The sequence goes on along the minus strand of CAYWXK010000004.1, from coordinate 74,808 downwards.
GAACGACATAGCCAACCTGGCTGATGCTGGAATAAGCTAAGAGCCGTTTGAAATCCCACTGGCCTATTGCTAAAAATGCGCCGGCAATCATACTTAAAAGGCCAAGTGCAACTAAAAGCCAGCCGACCGAAACCGACACACCAAAGATGTTGAATACCACGCGAGTAAGGGCGTAAACCCCGAGAGTCTTTATGATAACGCCGGAAAGCATAGCCGAGATTGGAGCGGGAGCCGATGGGTGCGCATCGGGCAGCCAGGCGTGGAATGGCACCAAAGCTGCCTTGAGGCCGAATCCGACAATAAATAATGCAAGAGCAAAGGTAAGGCCGGCATTCAGGCCTGAGCTTTGAATGGCTTTTGAGATGCAGGCCATATTAAGGTAGGCGGTGTTGCCATAAACAAGAGCAATTCCGAAAAGGATAAGCGAAGAAGCGACACTGCCTAAGACCATATATTTGAAGGATGCCTCCAACTCTTCGTGCTCACAGCCAAAGCCGACAAGCGCATAGGAAGCGAGCGAAGCAATCTCCAGAAATACAAACAGATTAAAGATGTCACCGGAGAGTACCACGCCGTTCATACCTGCAACCATAAGCATAAACAGACTGAGGTATTTTGACTTGGCTGTGTATTGCTCCATATATCTTGCGCTAAAGAGCATCGCAGCGGCGCTAACAAGATTGATAGCTAAAAGCATAAGAGAGCTTAAACCATCGAGGACAAGAATAATCCCGACCCGAATAGACCAGTTGCCCACTTCGTAAACGCCCGATTTGCCAATGGAGGCAATGGCCAATACAAGTAGTGTCACCGTGGCAAGATTGGCTAAAACTGTTGCGGTGCTTTTGCCTTTTTTACCAAAAATAGGAAGCACAAACGCCATTACCAGAGGAATTGCGACAAAGGCAGGCAGCAATCTGGTCATCCTCTTAGCCTCCTTATCTCGGTAATGTCAAAGGTGCCGTATTTCTCGTAGATCCTGATACATATCGAAATTATAAGCGCCAGCGAACCTAAGCTGATAACGATGGCGGTAAGCACAAGGGCCTGCGGCAGCGGGTCAACCGAGGTATTGATGAAGTTGGCAACAATTTTATTTGTTCCTGCTTCAATATAGGTTTTGTCAAGAATTGGCGCTGTGCCACCTGTGCGGTAGCCGAGCATAATCAAAAATAGATTGACGGCATATTCCATAACTGCCAGGCCGATTACAATCTTGACCAGGTTCTTTTTGACCGTTGCACAATATAATCCGATCATAAATAGGAAAAAGCATAACGCATAAGGCATCTGTTTAGCTCCTTCACTCTTATCTACTCAAACCTGCATTCTCTACCTTTACAACTGATTGAAAGCATAAGCGTAATCAAAAATAGAGACGCACCGACCTTCAGGCCGATAGTGATGTTCGCCAGCGGTATAATACCGGCGCTCACAAGATGCAATGGCTGGCCAGGCAGATACTTTTGATAAAGAAAATTGAGAAAGAAAGACCCGCCAAAAACTATTCCCAGAATTGCCACCAGCGCGAACATAAAAGCTCCAAGGCAATCGAGCTTTGAGGCGAGCGGCAAGGGCAGATTTTCCTCCACAAATTCTCTGCCGAACGCCAGCATCAACAGCACGTATGAGCAAGCTAAAATCACGCCGCCGGCAAAGCCGCCTCCGGGTGTTAGATGGCCGAAAAGAACGATGTTAATGCCGAACAGAAAAATAAGCACCTTCACCCAACTGGCAATAGTCTTTACTATTACCGTCATCCCTTTAGTCCCGTTAGAGGTTTTCCCTGTTTGCACGATGTTAGAATTTTGTTGTTCTTGTTCCATAATTATCACCTCTTAAGCCTGTATTACTACCTTGTTATAGCATCTCTAACAGGGTTCATTTATCCGGTTCCTCCACGAGCTTTCTACTTTTGGCTCGCAGTATAACGGTGGCCCCAAGAATTGAAGTAAATAACACTGTTGCTTCACCGAGGGTATCATAACCGCGGTAATCCAGAATTATCCCTGCGATGACATTTGCTGCTCCTGTATCTTTGAGGCCATTTTCAATATATATCTGGGATGGAGAGCCTTCCACCTTCGTAAATATAGGGGTGCCGAAATCGGGCAGAGTTTCAAGAACTTCCATACCTGCCAGGAAGATTACAAAGATGATTACAACCGAAACGACCGTTCCGAAGAATTCCCTATCGCCGGTGATAAAGGTCAGGTCACGAGAAATTGTCGCTCGAATCATTATAATCAGCCCCAAGACCTCCACCACAATCTGAGTTATAGCGATGTCAGGCGCCCGCAGCATTAGAAACATCAAAGAGCCGCCTGTGCCAATGGCGCCGACACAGATTATGGAGCTTAATAGGTCCTTTGTTTCCACCGCAATGATGGCTGCGATTATCATAAATAAAAGTAAAAGGTAGAGTATAATCATAACATCCTCACCAAATCCTGCAAACTGCAAAAAGAACCGCTAGTAATCCCAAAGTTACCCACGTCAAATACATTGGCAGAATTCCCGAATGAAGCCACCGCAGAAACGCTGTCAGTGCGAGGCCGACTTTGCCGCCTTGATTGTATAAATCGAAGTGTCCTTTCTCCTGGCTGGCGTAAAGCTGCTTCAGGCCGCTCATCGAAGAAACCGTTTTATAGAAGCCGGTTCCGGGTACTATCATTTGGTCATTGGGCTGAATTTCGCCACAGGTCCAGGTAGGAACGATTCTGACCTTTCTGGATAGTAACCCGACAAGTAAAATGAGCAGGCCGATAGCAATGCCGAATATCAAGATTGCTGTGGCTAAGATGGATTCCCACGTGCCAAAAATAGCAGTGCCGGCTTCAATACCCAGAGCCGGGTAAATGAAAGATTTTAGCGGGACACTGTAAAAGATTCCAAAGAACACACACAGAAAAGCAAGCACCACCATTGGGATTGTCTGTAAAGGCGATACCTCTTTTGTCCCTTTTAGCTCGCTGGGTAACCGCGATAGAAATAGCGAGTGCAAGAGTTTTACAAAGGAAGCCAGGGTAAGTGCGCTTCCGAACATAGCACAGGTAAGCCACACAGGCCACAATTTAGCAAGCCCGCCGGCTTGCGATGTCCCCATCTGGATTACACCCTGATAGACCATCCACTTGGAAACAAAACCGTTGAAGGGCGGGATGCCGGAAATGCTCAGAGCAGCAATCAGGCAGGCGGCAAAGGTAATCGACATTTTTTTACCGAGGCCGCCCAGTTTATCAAGTTCAGCCGTGCCTGTTTGCTGCTCCACTGCTCCGCCGCAAAGAAACAGACAGCACTTGTATATGGCATTATTTAGCATATGGAACAATGCGCCGGCTATGCCGACAGGTGTCATTGTTGCTATGCCGAGAATCATATATCCGACCTGACTGACAGCGTGGAAGGATAGCAATTTTTTGAGATTGTGTTGAACCATCGCAATCATTACAGCAATAATAATCGTGGCCGAACCGATGATTGCCAGAATAACACTTAAGACCTCAGATTTGAGTATAAAGATTTCCTGCACGATTATAACCAATAGATAAATCCCAAGAAGCTTGTCAATCGCTGCCGGCAGAAGCGCCATCACGGAGGTCGGTGCGAATTCGCCGCTGGTAGGAATCCAGGTATGCAAAGGCAGCGCACCGGCTTTGGTAATAGCTGCTGTCATAAGCAATAAGAATGCGATAATCGGCAGGATGGAAGCCGTTTCCAGACTGATTTCTGAGATGATAAATGTCCCTGAAATCGACCATACCATCAGTATGCCCAATAGAAAAGCGGCATCGGATGCGCCTATCATTGCAAAGGTCTTGGTTGCTGCGAAGTTGGAATTTTTACCGCCGGTTGTTATCAGAAGATACAGCGCAGCGGTAACAATCTCCCAGAATATAAGCAAAAATAACAGGTGCTGGGAAAGTAATATCCCTGCTGAGCCGCCTATCGTAAGCAGCACCGCACCATAGTATTCATTCACGCGCCAGAGCGAAGCTCTGGACTGTATCAAACCCGCCTTCGGCGGGCCGGCCATCGATTTGAGCGAATATAAAGTTATTAGCAAGCCGAAGCCCATAGCAAACATCAATATAAATGTCCCCAGAGGCTTAGCAGAAAGCTGCAAATCAAATTTCAAGTCACCTATCTGGAAGACCGGCCAGGTGTATTGCGATTGACCGGCAGCAAATATCTTAATCGCCAGTACAAAGGCGACTACTGAAATAATCAGCGTCAACGCCGCGGATAGAGTCTTTATCCTGTTCGGCAAAAATAGCAGCACAAAGCCTGCAATCAACGGCAAAAAGATAGGAATAAGCAAAGTTTTATCCAATTTTAGAAATCCTCCAACTTAAGTTCTTGTGCGCCAATATCCTTTTTAATACGCTGTGTTTTTTCGCGGCTCAATTTAAGTAAAGCCTCTCCATCGTGTGTGATACTACCGTGCCGGTCAACAACAGCCAATCTCTCGGTGCAGCTATAGCAGGGGTCAACCGCAGCCAGCGTGATTGTAACATCAGCTATGTCCTGCCCGATGCACGAGGCCTTAAACGATGGCACATTGACGTAGCTTGGTGCTCTTATCTTATGTCTTACGGGTCTATTGCCGCCGTCACTGCGGACATAGTGGAACGTTTCGCCTCGAGGCGCTTCGACGTGGCCAATCCCTTCGCCAGGCGGAATTTGCTTGACCTCGACGGCAATTGGGCCTTCGGGGAGCTTTTTGAGGGCCTGCCTGACTATCTTAATTGACTCAAATGTCTCCAGCAAGCGAACAACAGCCTTTGAAAATACATCACCTTCAGGCTGGCTAATTACATTCCAGTCAAGCTCACCATAAGCGGCATACGGGTCATCGCGCCGGACATCAATAGCGACGCCGCTTCCTCTGGCAGTTGGCCCTGTCACTGCATATTTGATAGCGTCTTCTTTTTTCAATATTCCTACGCCTTTCAGCCGGGCGTGCAAAACAGGGTCATCGAGCACAGCCTTGGTGAGCATCTCGGTTTTCTTTTCGATTTTGTCGAGCTCTTTTAATATCTTGGGTATGGCTTCGCTAGGAATGTTTTCTCTGCAGCCGCCTACTCTGACGTTGCCGTATTGATTTCTGTTGCCGCTAATTTCTTCGAGCAAATCAAGCACCGGCTCGCGATACTTCCATGCCCACATAAAAACGGTGTCATAACCGATAAAGTGTCCTGCAAGGCCGACCCATAACAGGTGGCTGTGGATCCGCTCCAGCTCGTTGATAATCGTTCGCACATATAATGCCCGTTCCGGCGGTTTTACCCCCGCAAGCTCTTCGACCGCCTGCACGTATGCTAACGGATGCGAAGCGGAACAAATTCCGCACACCCGCGACACCAGGAACGGCACCTGGTCAAATTGCAGCGATTCGCTGATTTTCTCTATGCCGCGATGGTTATATGATAATCTTACGTCTATGTCGGTTACCTTTTCACCATCGATAGTGAGCTGGAAAAATTCCATCTCTTCCTGCAACGGATGAAAAGGGCCAACCGCAAGAACAGACTTTCTGACAGTTTCCTTCATTTCTTAAGTTCCTTTGCTTCATCCGGGGACACGTCTTTTCTTAATGGATATACGCCATCCGGCCAATCATCAGCCAGAATCAACCGCCTCATATTGGGATGATTCCTGAAATCGATTCCTAAGATGTCATGGATTTCTCTTTCAATCCACTCTGCCGCCGGCAAAAACGGCGTAATGGATTCAATTGCTGGGGTCTGACGGTCGCGGATGAAGGCTTTTACGGTAATCACACAGCCGGTTTCGTCATACGAATAGTGATAAAGCAATTCAAAACAGTCATCGGAATCAATGCCGGTAACAATACAAAATCTTGCTTTAACATCCTCAAATAAAAACTTGTTGACAGCGTAACTATTCTCGGCTTCGCACAAGAGGAATATTCTCTTGTCAGATTTTTGCTCTATGGATATGAGCTTATTTTTTATTTCTGATAATCTGTTGTTTAATTCCTGCTGATTCATTCTGTATCCTGTTATAAAGCTGATAGTGCTTTTACCACGCCGGAAATCATAGCCTCTGGCTTTGGCGGACAGCCCGGCACATAAGCAATAATCGCATTTGGGTCAACTTCCTTAATTATCTTGTCCACCGGCCCGACAACGTGATAGCCGTTATTGAATATCCCTGTGCCGCAGGCGCAGGCGCCGATTGCAAACACCACGCAAGGTTTGGGGGTCTGGCGATATACTTCCTTCAACCGGTTGGCTGCCTGCCACGTTCCCACACCAGTTACCAATAGCGCATCGGCGTGCCGGGGAGAGCCGACAAGTTTAATGCCGAACCTTTCAACGTCAAATTTCGGCGTCAGCAAATTGACAATCTCGATGTCGCAGTTATTGCAGGCGCCGGCGTTGACGTGGAATACCCACGGTGATTTTTTTAATGACCATATCTTCCAATTCATATATATGCCTTATAGCCAACCGATATGATAGAAATTACCCATTGCTGCCAATATGACCGCGATTGTTAAAGTAAGCCCGCAATAGACCCAGAAGAATTTCATCGCCTGGTCGATTCGCACGCGGGGGTTTGTATTCTTTATTAAAATCAATAAAACCAATACCAGAACGTATTTGCCGATGCCTCTGGCCAGCGGGCAGCCTGCGAAGTGGAAGCCGCCTAAGAAAACCATCACCAAAAATAACGGCAGCGCTACCAGCATCATCGCCTGCATAATCTTCCATATAGCGAGCAAAGCTCCGGAATATTCTATAATTACGCCGCTTGCAACCTCGGTATCAGATTCGGCAATATCAAATGGGACAAATCCGAGTTTTGCCTGAACGCATAACAGCGATACCAAAAATGCCAGAAAGCCGGATATGCTGAAGATGGGAGTGTGCTGAGAGATTGCTGCTAAACTAAGCTGCTGGCCTGGCTCGATTAAGCCGGCGGTCTTAATAATCACCACAACCAAGGCCAGGACAAGCGGCAGCTCATAGCCCATAACGAGTTTCATTTCTCTGCTTGTGCCGACAGCAGCGTGAGGACTGGCGCTGGCGGAGCTGCCGAGAATCAACGCCAGCGAAGGTATCACCATCAGATAAATTGCCACGATGATATCGCCGACAAACGGCCTTGCAGGAGCGATGGTTATCCGCCAAAGCATTGTTGAAAGCAGCAGCACTCCAGCCAATCCCACAATCGGCGCCATTAGAAAAACTGTTTGCTGGGCATCTTCCGGTATGAGGATTTCCTTACCCAATAACTTCAGCACATCTACGAATGGCTGACGGAATGGCGGACCTACCCGCCACTGCACTAATGCGCTAACCTTGCGGACTATCCAGCAAGCGACTAAACCGAAGACGGCGGTAAATAAGAAGCCCGGAAAAATCAAAATCCAGAATAAGCTCTGCAATACCTCGCTCATCTTTTTATCCCCTGGGTCTCTCTCAAGAATGGCTGCCACGTAGTGCCGCCGGCTACTCGGACAACAATGTCATCGAATACCTCCATCATATCACCTTCTACTTTGACCTCCCGGTAGTCTATGGAACCATTCTGGCTGGTCCTGACGCACAGAGGTTTTTCAGCCGGTGCTAATCTATCTTTGCACACATCACAAACGCTGCTCCAGAAGGGTATCAAATCAGGATATATCGTTCCAAACGGACAGGCCATCGCGCAGGTGCCGCAGCCTGTGCAAAGCATATTTGCGCGTTTGAGAATTCCGGCGTCCCCGTCTTTAGTTTGCACCTTCTCCAGAGCCTTTCGCGGACAGGCGGTTATGCAGGGCGCAAGGTAGCATTTGCGGCAAATTAACGCAAAGCGAATCATCTCCAGCAGCGAATCGAATCCTTTGTTTTCCGGATGATGCTTATATGAACACTGCACATTAGATTCGCTCTGTGGTTTACATTTTGCCAAATCGATTATCAACTTTGCAGCCATAAATTCGTATCTCGTATATCGTATTTCGTATATCGTTTATCCGTGGCGCCGTCTAATCCCAGATATTGGGGTAGCCCTTTATCTGGTCGTATGTAAAGACAGGGCCATCCTTACAAACATAATATTTTCCAATCATACAATGGCCGCACTTTCCAATGCCGCAGCTCATATTCTTCTCCATCGAAAGATAAATTCGCTCGGCAGGAAATCCAAAGTCCAATAATTTAACAGTGGCAAATTTCATCATAATTGGCGGCCCACAAACGACCGCTACCGCATTTTCAATATTTACATCATCTTTGTTAAGTATCGTCGTTACAACCCCGACATTACCCGTCCATTTGCCATCTGATTTGTCAACCGACAGCTTGATTTTTACACCATCGATTTTTTGCCAGGGGCCGAAGAGAGTCTTTTTATAGATAAAATCATCGGGCGTTCTCGCTCCAAACCGGCAAACTACACATTTCAAGTCCTTTACCCTGTCCACGAGCGTCAAGAATAGAGACCGGATAGGTGCCAAACCTACGCCGCCGCCGACGATATAGACCTCCTTGTTCAGAAAATCCTCAATCGGATAGCCATTGCCGTAAGGCCCTCGAATGCCGACCTTTTGTCCCTTTTTGCACTGGTGGAATAAAGCTGTTACGCGGCCGGCTTTCATAAGGGTAATTTCCATCTTTTTGGTGTCGGCGGGAGATGAGGACGGCGTGAATGGCGCCTCGCCTTCGCCAGGCAAAGTCAGCTCCACGAACTGGCCTGTTTTGAAGGCAAACTCCTTTTCCGGCACAACGACGAAGCTCTTAATCGTCGAGGACTCATCTATAATGTCGGTAATTTCGCCGGCTATAGGTTGGTAGAGGTTCTGATTCATTTTGCGACTTTTGCTTTACTTTTGTTTTTAATCTCTTCGTTTAGTTTCTTTAATATGGCACGGATGTCAATTCCACCGGCATCGGCATCAACACATCTGCCGCAGCCAATGCACATCTGGAGGCCGTATCTATCAAGAAAATAGGCGAACTTGTGCATAAGGCGGTGTCTGAGCCGGTCGCCAAGCACTTTACGCGGATTTGCACCGCCGGCGACGGCGGCATAAGATAGCCTCATACAGCTATCCCACATCTTCATCTTGCTAAAGTAATCTTTTTGTTTGGTGTCGTAAAGATAGAAACAGTGACAGGTGGGGCAGACCCGCGTGCAGGCCTGGCACTCGATGCAGTTCTTTGCCTCTACGTCGAAGACATCAGAATCGTAGCCGCTTTCCAAAAGCTCTTTAATCGGCGTATCGAACTTAAGGTCGGCATTTTGCTGCTCAAGCTGTTTTTGCGTGTGTGCTCTATTTTTGTCGCGCTCCGATAACAAAGCAGCAGGAACATCAGTGAAAAGCTCATCGTGCTTTTTTATAAAATCCTTGCCCCTTTGCGAGCCAACCTCGATAATAAAGCCGTCCTTTACCTGCGAGACATTCAAATCAAAACCGCTTTCGGGAAATGGCTTGCCATCCATAACATTGCAGAAGCAGCTTTCGCCGGGGTCGAAACAATCGGAGGAGATTATAAACATTTTCTGCCGTCGGGCCACATAGAGCGGGTCACGAAATTCCTCCTCCAGAAAAACCTTGTCCAGAATTTCGATTGAGCGTAAATCGCAATCTTTAAGCCCAAAGACGGCAAACGGTTTTATATCGTTAGGGTCAAAAGGCTCCGGGAAAATCGCAGCAAGCTCACGCAACGGCAGCAAAAACTCCTTGACCGGCGTGCAGGCACGAATGTTATTAAATTCCGCCGCTGTATCGGCGGAACTATCGTACTTGGCATATACAAAGTGCTGTCCGGACTTTTTCGGAACATAAAGGTCCATCTCCTGGGCGACGGTGTTGAGGAACGGCTTTAACGAACTTATAAAGACAGCTTCCATTTTTTCTTACCAGAACATACCTACGACCATTTACAAGCTCAACTTTCTGTCAGATGGTTTAACCTGCCGACATATAGTAAGGCAAGCGGGCAAGATCCATTGCAATATCAATTGTTATAACTTTGATTTTCCTGGGCGCCGCTATACGGCAGGGAGAAAAATTCAATATACCCTTTATGCCTGCCTTAACCAGCGCATCGGCGGTCTTCTGAGCAGCGTCACGAGGAACGGCTATAATCGCCAGCTTAATCTTTCGCTTGCTCAATGTCCATAAATTTGCAACATCTTCAATCACGACATTCTTTATTTTCTTGCCGACCTTTTTAGGGTCGGTATCGAAAGCAGCAGCGATGTCGAAACCATACACCTTAAAACCCGTATATGCTAAAACAGCCGAGCCCAGATTGCCGGCTCCGACTAAAGCGGCTTTTTGGACGACATCGAGCTTGAGAATTTTTTTGATTTCTCTTGTCAGATTTTCAATGTCATAACCGACACCAGGTATGCCAAACTCGCCAAAGTAAGAAAAATCCTTCCTTATCTGCCAGGGATTAGCACCGACAAAATCGGCTAAATCCTGGCTGGATATACTTTCCCGACCTTGTTCCGACGAAAACAATAGACCCCTCAGATAAATTGGCAGCCGCCGTATCGTCTCACCTGGAATCTTACGGTATCTCATTAAGCCTACTATGGTTATTTTGTGCTTGTGTTCACATTCACAAAACCTGATAAAAAAGCGTAAAGTTACAGCCTTCAGTTGCAACTGTCAAGAAAATTTAAGAAAATTTTTGGGGTATCATTCACAATTGCAGGTATATTATTTAACTGGCCCTATGTTGTTTTTTCCTCCAAATTACTTCTGCCGCTGCATTATTCCCCCCAAAAGTGGCAATCCTGACCATATAAGGCCACTCGTGCACTCTGCCCTCAATTTCTTCGCACTTTCTGGCAAATTTCACCCCGTTAGAAAGGAATCTCTGCCTTTTAGACGGGGTAAAAATATTATGGTGAGGGTGGGGTTTACCCCGTTTAGAAATAAAATTTCTAACAGGGTTTAAGCCCCGCCAGAGCTTTCTAACGGGGTTTACTTAGCGGAAGCGTTTACCTTATAGCATTCAGTATCGTCGCCTTGTGCTTTCGGTTTTGTAACATTACATTAAAACACGCCTTCGGATAGCTACCCATTAAGTATCCATCCTTCGCGGTAGGTCTTTCGGACGAACTGGTCGGCCTCAGGGCAGTTTGTGGCCTTAATATTCTTGGTGTCCCATTCGAGCTTTTTGCCGACCCTGTATGCAACCAGCGCAAGCAGGTTATGCTCTATCAGCGCACCGGAATAATCGAAGTTGCACAGTGTCGGTTTGCCCGTCTTGCAGGCGTTTATCCATTCCTCATGATGTCCAGGTGAAGGAGGAATCAGCTCATCCGCCTTAGGTGATTTATAGTGGGTCATATCGCCTTTGAGCATCAAAACCCGATAGTCGTAGTCGGCAATCAGGAAACCTTTGTCGCCGGTGAAAATAACGCCCTTGAATAGCTCTTCGCGATTGAATATAGGCGAGGGCATGCCGGGCTTCTTTCCGCCGTCATACCAATATACCTTGACTGCTGGTCGCCAATCATTAGCAGGGTGGTCCCACTCGGCGGTAAGCCATTCGGGACAGGTATCGGAATTGACGGGTGTCCCTGCCGCCTCGCACGTTGTAGGTAACCGCAGGTCGAGCGCCCAATACGCCATATCAATCATATGGCTGCCCATATCCCCGATTTGTCCGCTCCCAAAGTCCCAGAAGCGGTTCCAGCTCAGGCAGCCGCCCAGGTATTCCGGATTGAATGGATGGAAAGGCGATGGGCCTATCCACAGGTCCCAGTGGATGTGTTCGGGCACCGGCTTGACCTCAGGCAAATAATTGCCGCCTTTAGGCGCGCGGCTGCACCATATACGCGCCTCTTGAACGGTGCCGATGGCGCCATTTCGAACCAGCTCGACCATACGCCGGTAATTGTCTGAAGCGTGTATCTGGGTGCCCATCTGTGTTGCGAGCTTACCCTTGTTCTTCAGGTATGTATCGCGGACAAGGTGGGCTTCATAGACAGAGTTGGCCAAGGGCTTTTCACAATATACGTGCTTACCCCGGTTCATCGCCCAGACATTGACAAAGGCGTGGGTGTGGTCGGTCGTCGAGCATACAACCGCCTCGATGTCCTTCTGTTCGAGGCACTTGCGCCAGTCAGTATAGGTTTTAGCGCTTGGGAACTGCTTTGCGGCCTCGCCGAGGTTTTTGTCGTTCACGTCACACAGTGCGACAATGTTCTCGCTCTTGACGTTGTCCATATTCCCACCGCCTCGGCCACCAACACCAATGATGGCGATATTGAGCTTGTCGCTGGGGGATTGGCCGGCCTTAAGGATGCCCGACCTCAGGAGCATTACTCCTGCTGTGGCCTTTGCACCTTGTTTTAGAAATGCGCGACGATTAATCCGGTGTTTCATTTGTTATCTCCTTAACTTTTTGTCACTATAACGATGAGCAATGTAACTTTCATAATGCTAACAGAATAGACAAAACAATTGTGGAACTCAAGAGTTTTTTGTTTTTATTGTGGTATGGTAAGGGAGTTCGGCGTAGTCCGGTGATTTCTGGTAAGGGTATTGGTTTTTTCTTATTATTCCACTGTTCGATGAGACATCGGCGGACGAAAAACAGGGCGTCAGATTTCATTGACTGACTAAAATGGTATAATTGAATATATCAATGTCATAATGTGCATCGATTTTAAGGGTAAGGCTGTGACTATCCGAAGTGTTTGGCCGGAAGACGACTATATAATCGCTGAAACAGTAATCGACTGTGAGGGTGACGGACGAGGATTCTATTTCCACAGCGGTGATAATTCCAACTCGGTCATAAATGGCCTGACTATTACAAATGGCTATCAATCCAGCCGATCCGGCGGCAAGTTTATTTTCAGCACAGTGCACAATATCCTTCCCGTTGGTTTTGCCGGAGAATATCGCCGCCGTATTCGAGGCGATAAAAGAACGTGAGAGTGGTTGATGAAGATGACGAAGAAATAGTTTTATGATTATCGCAGAAGTGACTATCAGTCCGCTCGATTCGACCATAATAATTATTTATCTGGCCACTATTGTGGCTGTGGGCTGTTTGGCTGGTTTTGGCCGGCGCCGCACAGAAAAAGGGCATGGGTATTTTCTTGCAGGCCGGAAATTGACTTGGCCTTTTATCGGTTTAGCTTTATTCTCAACGAATATTTCAACCGTACATCTGGTTGGGTTAGCGCAGGAAGGGTACAAGAACGGTCTGGTCTATGGCAACTTCGAATGGATGGCGGTATTTACTTTGATTATCCTGGCATTCTTCTTTGCACCTTTCTACCTGCGTGCTAATGTGCCAACACTACCTGATTTTCTTGAGAAGCGGTACAGCCGCGCTTGTCGTGATTGGCTTGCGTTTGTGTCAATCGTTTCAGCTATTGTCATACACATTGGTTTCTCTCTTTATGCCGGTGCTGTGGTACTGCGGAGCATGTTCGGCATCAATATTATGATAAGCATTATCCTTATTGCGGTGCTGACAGGTCTTTACACCATCATCGGAGGCTTACTGGCTGTGGTTGTGACCGAGTCGATTCAGACCATTGTTCTCGTGTTTGGAGCAGTCTGTGTAACAGTAATTGGCCTATATCATGCAGGCGGCTGGTCGGGCTTGATTTCGAGTGTCGAGCCAGTCAAGCTAACGGTTCTGCGGCCACACGGTGACCCATCGGGCCTACCATGGTATTCTGTTTTCTTAGGCTATCCGGTCATTGGTATCTGGTACTGGTGTGCTGATCAGACAATTGTTCAGCGAGTACTGGGTGCCAAGAGTGAAAACCATGCACGGGTTGGGCCGTTATTTGCCGGCTTTATCAAAATCCTGCCCGTATTCATCTTCGTACTGCCGGGTCTTACTTGCCTGGGACTAATCAATCAGGGCAAACTGCCCGATGAGCTGACTGATTCGGCGGATACTTATGCCTTTATGGTGAGTCATCTATTGCCCATCGGACTCAAAGGAGTAGTTGGTGCAGCACTTCTGGCAGCATTAATGAGCACTGTTTCGGGAGCACTGAACTCCATAGCCACATTGTTTTGCTATGATATTTATAAGCGATGTCGCCCGGAAACTTCCGATGGAACATTAGTGACTGTCGGCCGCATCGTTACCTTAATAGCGATGCTTGCTGCTATTGTATGGTCACCTTTTATCAGCCATTATGAAAGCATCTTCCAAGGAATCAATACGCTAATCTGCTACGTTGCCCCACCAATCACAACGGTATTTCTCTTCGGAGTATTTTGGCGGCGAGCAAGTGATAAAGCAGCGATGGCAACGCTGTTGATTGGTTCATTTATGGGATTAGCGGTCTTCTTTGTTGACTGGTTCAAGGATAAGGATTGGCTTAAACAATATATCGAATGGAGAGTGCCGTTTATGATGGCAAGCTTTTACCTGTTTTTACTGTGTTCGTTAACCTTGATTCTTATATCGTTGTTTAAGCCCCATAAACATACTGCCGAGAGCGAAAAGTTAGTATGGAGCAATCCAAGGGAAGCCTTCCGCGGCGAGGCCTGGAAGGGCATTGGAAACTACAAATTCCTCGCAGCAGTATTGTTTGTTACGATGGTTGTGCTATATACAATCTTTGCTTAAGCACGTTACACGAGCAAAAAACAACGTCTAATTTCGCGGGGGTGAGAGCCGTTTCCAGCAACGGAGTTGCTGGACAGGCGAAGCCTGAAATAGTAAGTGCCATGTCTGTAAAGACGTGGGAATCTACGTCCAGAAAAGAAACAATATCTATTAGCATTAGGGAGCACTGTTATGGATAGTTCAGCTAAACTTGGGGTAGTTACTGTAATATTGCTCGCCGTTTGCATTATGACCTCCGGCTGCGCGCAGCAAAAAATCCAGCGCTATGGCAGCGTCATCGGGATAAAGCCGGAGAGTATCGAAGAATATAAGAGTCTGCATGCAAACGTCTGGGCGGGAGTACTCAAAAAGATCAAAGAGTGTAACATTCGTAACTACACGATATACCTCGGTGAATTGGAACAAGGCAAGTACTACCTGTTTAGCTATTTCGAATATACTGGCGATGATTTTGAGATGGATATGGTCAAGATGGCTGCGGACGAAACGACTCAGAAATGGTGGAGGCATACTGACCCACTTCAGGTCCCAATTCCAAACCGCAAAGAGAATCAATGGTGGGCTAAAATGGAAGAGGTTTTTCATTGTGATTAACTGGACACTAAGGCGTAAAGGAAAGGAGACCGGTTTACCATGATGTCAGGGTGTAGGCAATCATGTTATCAGGGGAGCAGGAGATTAGTTAATTGGTGAATTGGTGAATTAGTGAGTGGTTAACTGATTAATTGATATGTTTGCCGACAAGCTGGGATTCAACCATTTCAAGCAAAAAAAATTTCTGCGGCAGCATTTACACAACTATTTTGCGGGACTCTTCAATGCGTAGAGGTTCTTCATTGTAGCGACATAAAGGACACCATTGGCAGCGACAGGTGAGCCGGCTATGGAGCTATCCAGCTTAATTGAGCTGATAACCTTCTTGTCCCTGCTTGCGGCAAATACCCAAAAATACCCTCGGCGTGTGCCGACATAGACCTTTCCATCGGCCACAAGCGTAGAACACCATATCTCTCCATTGGCCTGGTGAGTCCAGTAAGGTTTGCCGGTGTCGGCATCAACACAGTGCACTACTCCCCCACAATCAGCAGCGAAGACCAGGCTATCATAAACTGATGGCGTTGAACAGCAGTGTTGCTCGAGCGGGTATGACCAAACTTCGCCATTATTTGTAATGTTGCCGGTCTTAGTCGCATCAATGCACTTTAGCCAGGCCTGATTCTTCCCCCACCAGATATCACCTCCGACTGTAACATAAACGCGATTCCTGTAAAAAACCGGCATACTCTTGATATTACTCGGGCTTTCGCTGCGGTTTCCGATGTATTGCTGCACATTCTCTTTGGGGGCATTAGGGTCGCAATCGAACCGCCAGACATTTTTAAGTTTCTCCGGCAATCCTGCAGCCGGAGGGGCCTTCAGCGCCTCAAAAGCATAGCAGACACCGTCACCGCCGCAGAAAAAAACAAGTGTCTGACCGTTGACTTCGCCCAGCGCCGGCGACGACCAGGTGCAGTGGAATATCCGTTGACTAATCCGCCCATCATCACACGCTACAAGCCTCCCCGTTGTCTTGTCGAGCACAATCAGACTCGGCGCATTGGGAGCGGCAATACTTTTATGTCGGCTGTCAACCCCATTGCTGGTGTTAACATACAGAAACTGCCCGTGCAGCAGAATCGAGCTGTGTGCTGCATCGTGCTGGTGGACTCCCGCCTCGGCAACTATATCAAACAGCCAGATGATGTCCGCATCCGTCTTACCCGCCTCCACTGGTTCTAAATCGGCGGGTGCCGAATGTCGGCCTTCGTTCTGGTATGGCCCATCGTTGCCGTTGGCCTGGCCATTGAGGTCGAGACACATTACCTCGCCGCGATTACTTACGATATACACCCTGTCGCCTTCAACGGTAGGCGACGAACAAATACCGGCTCGAGGCCAATCCAGATATGGGTCGCCTCCCACCTTAGGAACGACAAGCTGCCAGCAAAAACTCCCATCTTTCTCATCAAGGCACAATAGGACACCGCGGTCTCCCTTGTGCCGAGGGTCGCGAGGGCGGTCATTATTGGTGCCAATCAGGACTTTACCGCCGCTCACTACCGGCGTTGAGTAGGTTTCCGTGCCCAATGGCACTACCCACTTGATATTCTTGCCGCTGTCCGGGTCAAAGGTCTCGGGGAGACCTTTTTCAGCAGACACCATATTGCGGGAATATCGCTGGCCCCACTGCGGCTGGTCATCCGCCGAAACAATGGAATTGACTAATACGCCGTAGAAAAAAACGGGAGTTAATAATTGCAAAAGCGTTCTTTTACTCTCTATTAACATTGCTTTGATTCTCCTTTTTCCAAACACACCAAGCAGCTTTTACGCGCATCTATTGATGCGACTTCAACGCTGGTCTCTTTGCTATGTTTGACGAATCATAGATAATCTATCTTTATCGAGGATGTATTATAAACGAGGATGTATTATAAACAATGAGTGACATTATTTCAAGCCCACCGGCGCAGACCCAACTTGTTGTCCTCTTGGAGATTAGGATACCCCACGTGGTATCCTATTTTGTGTGTATGCTTAATGAAGTAATAGCGATTATGGCAAATGCCTCCTGCCAAAGAACAATGAGATGTTATGATATTGTTCTTAAGCACAGCACTTGCACCGGTATGGCGTCAGAGTATCGTCAATGATACAATCGACAACAAGAGAAGCTATAAAACTGTTGATAGCAGGCATAATGAAAAACGATGAATGAAACAAATCTGCTTTTGAAAGCTTACTACGAGGCTCTTCACGAATGGATGCAGGCCAATAAAGATAGTCTTGTCTCAAAAGTAAAAATTCTTCTCCAGGAGGAATTTACAAAACGCTGGCCTGCGGATTTTACCGAGGACAAATTCGCGGCATATTGCGATGCCTGTCTGGCCTTCATAGATGAAAGAATAGAATATTATAATCCGATTGGAATTCAGTATCTTTTTGACCGCACACGAGCGCAGGAGGCCTTTAAGCTGGAGTTGCAGCTTAACTGGTTCGACAGCCGCTCTGAATTCCGGGCTCTGGTTGAGGCAGCGAGCCGCAAGTCCCAGATAGGACTCACAGACCAAAATCTACGCCCGCTGGCGGAAGAGCTGATTGCCGAAGTCGGTGCCTTCCCCCAGGAAAGTATTATAACCGGCTATGAATCCAATCCTGCTTTGGTAAAGCTGCCGGATTATATTGTTGCCAGAGCGATAAAAGAAAGCATCCGCTAATCTGTTTAGCCGCAAGATTGCGACAACTTTCCTATTTTATACGTCGAATAACGCGGAATTTCTGATTTTTAAGAAAACGCTTGCTTTTTCTGTGCCTTTTGTTATCCTTATGCTTATGTGATTTACAAACGGAGCTACTAATTTCACTGTCAACACACATTCCTTTTGAAAGGTTTGGTAGCTTGATTAAAAAACAAATGCAATAGTAGGAGACAAAAAATGAAACACATTACACGTCGAGATTTTTTGAAAGGTTCTGTAGCAGCCGGCGTCGGATTAACATTGGCAAGCCCATTTTCACGCGTGCGAGGTGCCAATGACGACATTCGCGTGGCCGTGGTAGGCATAAATGGCCGAGGCGGGTCGCACATTGGGGCGTTCGACAAGATGGACGGTGTGCGGTTAGCGGCGTTGTGCGACGTGGACAGGAAGGTTTTGGAGCGGGGAGCCAAGCCGTTCGCAGACAAGAACAAGAAGGTCGATACCTACGTAGATATCCGCGAGCTTTTGGACAATAAAGACATCGACGCGATATCCATCGCGACGACGAACCACTGGCACTCGCTGGCCACGATTTTGGCCTGCCAGGCGGGTAAGGACGTTTATGTTGAGAAGCCCTGCAGCCATAACATCTTCGAGGGCCGCAAGTGTGTCGAGGCCGCGGAGAAGTATAAGCGAATAGTGCAGCACGGCACGCAGGGCCGCTCGAGCAGTAGTTGGGCAAAGCAGGTGGCGGCTATCGCCAGCGGCAAGTACGGCAAGCTGTTAGTATCCAAGGCGTGGGCCTCCAAGAATGGGCAAGGGCGATGGAGTATCGGCTTTAAGCCGACCCGAGAGCCGCCTGAAAACCTGGACTTCAATATCTGGCTTGGGCCGGCGCCGGAACAGCCATACCATGAGAACATAGTTCACTACAACTGGCACTGGTTCTGGGACTTCGGCAACGGAGAGATCGGCAACCAGGGCGTCCATCAAATGGACATTGCGCGATGGGCGATTCCCGGAAGTGTGCTGCCCAAGAGCGTAATCAGCATGGGCGGTCGCTGGGTTGAATCGACGCCCGGTCATCCGGAGTTCACCGACCAGGCCCAGACTCCCAACTGCCAGCTGACCGTGATGGACTTTGGCGGGCCGCTGCTCGTATTCGAGGTCATCGGTTTGGTCGATAGGGCGGGTGTGGATGGTAAGAAGTATCCACCCAAAGTCGATAACGAGTTCTTCCTTGAACAAGGCGTTATCAAGAACGGGAAGTTCTATCCTGAGGGTTCGGACAAGGGTGAAGACCTGGACGTTGATGTTAAAATGGGTCCCGGCGACAACTTTGAGAACTTCATACACTGTGTGCGTTCTCGGAAGCGCGAAGACCTCCACGCTGACATTACCGAGGCGCATCTGTCGGCGGCGTGCTGTCACCTGGGCAACATTTCTTACCGGCTTGGCGAGCAGGTCGCCGGCACGACGAGGGCCGACGTGCTCGGCAAGCACGAGGAAATCGCTAAATCCTGGGAGACAATCACGCAAACCGTGAAAGGCACATTAGGCCTTGATTTGTCGAAGGGTACTTACTGCCTCGGCCCGAAGCTTGAGTTCGACCCCCGGACCGAGAAGTTTGTGAATAATCAGAAGGCAAATGAGCTGCTCACTCGCCCGTATCGTAAGCCGTTTGTCGTGCCTGAGCAGGTCTAAAACGCTCAGTGTTGTTTTTTGCAGCGAACCTGGTTTACGCTGAGAGATAATTTTTTTGGGAAAAAATGGAGGTAAATAGTTATGTGGAAGAATGTAGTGATTTTATCAATTGCGTGCGCACTCGCCTTCGGCATCATTTCAACCGCACAAGACAAGATGCCTGTAAAAGACGAGTTTCAAAAACGCCTTGACCGCAACCGTGATGGATTCATTGACGAAAAAGAGCAGCAGCTACTTCAGGAGTTCGAACAGGCAAAAGAGCGCATCGAGAAGCTGCGTTTAATGGCGCGCGAGGCCGAAGAAAAGGCAAGGAACTTTATGGCAGAAGCCGAAGAGCTTCAGCGGAATATAGAGCGCGAATTTGAACTGCCGCCGATGCCACAACCGAAGGAACAAGTGCACGCCAGAATCGCCGAACTAAAAGAAGCAGCAAAGCTTGCCGAGCAGGAAGGTCAGCACGATAGAGCCGCACAGTTGCGTGAAAAAGTTATGGTTTTGGCCGGAGAGCTTGAGGCACGCGACCGCGAGGTCCAGGAAGTAAAACACGTCGAACTCAAAGAAAAGCTCATTCATCTTCAGGAGTTGGCCCGTGAAGCAAAAGAGCGAGGCGAGATGGATAAAGCCGAGCGCCTGTTGGCGGAAGCAAAAGAGCTGAAAGCCGCCGCAGGCGGTCTAAAACCCCGGATGGAAAAGCAGGAGAGTGCAGAACGCATCAAGCAAATACACACAGAGCTTGCCGAGCTTAAAAAAGCCGCCCAGCGAGCCGAGGTGGAAGGAAGGCCCGATGAGGCAGCGGAGCTTCGCGAAAAAGCCCAGAACATCGCAAAAGAGATTGAACAAGCAGGCGGCAAGGACAAAATCCGCGTCGCAGAAGAAAAAATCGAGCGTCTGCACGCCCTCGCCGCAGAAGCAAAAGAAGCAGGCCGGCATGACCAGGCCGAAGAGCTTTTACGCGAGGCCAATGCACTCAAGGGCCGTCTTAAAGGCCCACCTGAACTAAAAAAACAGCCGTCGGTCCAGCCGGAGCTTATGCACCAGATAGAGCTTCTGCGTGAGGAAGTGACTCGGCTGCGTAAAGATGTTGAAGAACTAAAACAACTTACGCACCAACAGCGTTAAAAACTTTTAAAAGCTGCTAAAAACAAATTATGTTTTTCCAAAAGTCAGCAAGCAAAGAAAGTTTGCTGACTTTTTTGTTTGGGAAAATTTCTTGGAACCAGTTGGAATTTGTAAGCCAAATTTTGTATTATATACGGTTCTAAAATCGTATTGAGTTTATTGAAAAAGTTTTGGATTCTCAATTGAATTAAGGAGAAAGTTATGAAAGGTAAGTCAGCAGTAACGAAGGTCGTTCTTTTTCTGCTTGTTGTAGCCCTGTGCCTTGCCCTGAATAGCTACGCCCAAAAGCAGCAGGAAAAATACGCCGTTCATGACCCGAACCGTCCGATACCTCCGGTCATCACTCCAGCCGCACAATTTGGCCAGCCGCCGTCCGATGCGATTATTCTTTTCGATGGAAAAGACCTCTCGGAATGGTCCTACGATAAGGGTGGTGACGCGAAATGGAAGCTGGAAAAGGATTATATGGAGGTCAACAAGACCGGCGGCATTCATACAAAAAAATCGTTTGGCAATTGCCAGTTGCACATCGAATGGGCAACACCGGCAAAGGTCGAGGGCAGCAGTCAGGGACGAGGCAACAGCGGTGTGTTCCTTATGAGCACGTACGAATTGCAGATTCTCGATTCATACAAGAACCCCACTTACGCAGATGGCCAGGCAGCTTCGATTTATGGCCAGTATCCGCCGCTGGTTAATGCCTCCCGAAAGCCCGGCGAATGGCAGAGCTACGATGTCAGTTTCCTGCGTCCCATATTTGACGAGAGCGGCAAGTGTGTGCGGCCGGCCAGGGTAACCATCCTGCACAATGGCGTTGTCGTGCAAAACAATGTTGAAATCAAGGGATTGACGGCTCATAAGCAAATAGCTAAATACAACCGCCACGATGACAAGCTGCCTATCAGTCTCCAGGACCACGGCAACCCAATGCAGTTCCGTAACATCTGGATTCGCGAACTGCCTGAGCAGCCTTACCTGATTGCTGAGTGACAAGAAAGTTGAAAACTTAAAGCTGGAAGCGCAAAATCAATGAACTTTCACAGTTTTACGTTTTTCACTTTACGTTTTTCGCTTCTTGGTCGTGGCCTTTTTAGCAGATTAGCGTGTTTGATACTCATCTTGTTCTTTCTGCCAATTTCTGTCTATGCTCATACTACGACAGAAACAGATTGGCCGATGCTCGCTCACGACCCTGCGCGAAGCGGCGCCACCACAGCAGAAATTCGCCCGCCCTTCGAGCGTAAGTGGTACCGCTTGTTCCCTGATGAAGGTTTAATGGCTGGCGTCCAGCCTATCATAAAAGATGGAAAGGTCTTTATCGGCACCCTGACAGGCATCCTGCACGCAATCGATGACGATACCGGCCAGGACCTCTGGACCTTCAAAACAGCCGGTGCAATCCTCCATACCTGTGCCGCGTCAAACGAAAAGGTATTTTTTGGCAACGCTGAAGGGAAAATTTATGCAGTCAATGCCGCTGATGGCACACCTGCCTGGTTCATCCAGACCGGCTCAGCAGTGTGGAATTCTCCGCTCGTCTATGAAGGCGTGGTTATCACTGGCAGCCGTGATGGCAAGCTCTATGCTATCGAAGCCAATAGCGACAAAATCAAATGGACAGCTCAAACTGGTGGACCAATACTCTCCAGTCCTGCCCTCGATACCAAAACAAGCCGTGTTTATGTTGCCAGCGAAGATATGCGTGTCTATGCCTTTAACTTCAGCGATGGCAAACAAATTTGGCGAAGCGATAAACTGCCTGGAGCCAGTCTCCGCGGCTATCATCCTGTAGTTGCGCCCGATGGCTCGGTAATGGTCACCGTTACGCCGGTAGTTTCGCTGGATTCAATCGAGCCTATCCTGCTCGATATGGTCAAGGAAATCTTTGGTGATTTCGCAAGCTGGCGCCACACTAAAGAGGAGAATGTTAAGCTTCGCGAGCAAAACTTCAAACAGATGGAAAACCCGGACACTTACGAGTCGCAGCTTCGTTACATTCGCAAGCGTTTGACCGAGCAGCCGGCTTATCAGACATTCTTTGTCCTCGACCCGAGCACGGGCAGGCAAAAGTTTGTCGCTCCGATAGTGTATGCCGAGAGTATGAACGGCACTGCTGCCCCGCCCATTGTTACACCACATGGGAAGGTTATAGTCAAATTCCAGGCACTACTTCGGAGCCGATACGAACATTACTCGCCGTTCCTGAATGTTGGTTATCTCGATACCTCCACCGGCCACATCACACCGATTATGGACCAATCTCGAACTTATGGCTGGCACGATAGCTTGCTGCTTGTGCACGATGAGCAGTGCCAGCTCAGCGTAGCCGGGCGAGTCCTTATCAACACCCATCAGGACAATGTCAACGCAATGGATATGGAGACGCTTGCAGGCTACAGTGAGCCTTTCTGCCGCAATATACACGAGCCTTCCACGGGCGAGGCCGCCGGTATATGGGCCTCAATCTTTCGCCAACAATCTCTACCTGTCGGCAAAGAATGGCTCGCAAGAGGCACCGCCGTCTATGGCGGCGGCTCAGCAATAGATACGCCCGTCTGTGTCGCTGGCGACAGCTTTTATTACATCCCAGCCCACGAAATAAATGCCGGCGCCGCTGTAATAGCTTATCGAATGAATCCCGCCGGCAAAGCCGCCAAACAATCCCAGCCGCCCACCGCCACATTTATGGACGAAGAGTGGAAAAAAATTAAGCAGCTTCCCTGGGACTGGGACACGCTGGAGATGAACCGGCTCAATCACATCCTCAAAAATCTTCCCGGAAAAATTCCCGGCACTCGTCAGCAGCCTCTTTCAGACCAGGCTTCGCAGCAGGTCAGCCGGATTACGGATGCCGAGCTTGACCGCTTTATCTGGGAAGTGCCCGTGGTAAAATTCGCTGACTCTAATTTATCAACAAAACTCAAGAAAGAACTATCCAACTCCATTACCGAGCTAATCTCTAAAGAGTGGCGTCCGTTGGTTTTTCCAGCCGGCAAGCACCCCATCGAAGCCTATCGTTTCTTCATTGAGCCAACCGAAACGCTCTATACCCTTGCTCGCTCCTTTAATTATCTCGACAGCAACCTTCAACAAAATGTCAAACAGTATGTTGCGAAAATGACATCTTCAGGCGGCCCGCTGGAAAACCCCACCGGGCAGCGCACTTATAAAGCGACTGAAGGTACAACCCGTTCCCTGTATGATGTTCCTTCTGAACAGATATTTCGCGTTGTCGATGATATCACTCGAAGTGACGTAGCTCGCTTATATCCGCTCTGGCTTTGGGCAAACACAACCGGCGACTGGAGCAAAATCGAACGCGGCTGGAAGAGCCTGCGCGAGCTTGCCGGCCAGCCGCCAAACAAATTTGAAGAAGATTGCCATAACGGACACCTTGCAGGGTTAATCGCTTACTGTCGAATAGCCAAACATCTGCGTGATGACGATGCACTCAAGCAGGCCCTTGCCGTAACCCGCAAAACGCTGCGCCAGCGATTGTCCTACGAATTTGCACACACAAAAGGCGGACTCATCACACAGGTGCCGGTCGGTCGTTCTATTTTCGCACGCTGGCGACTCCTGACCCCGGAGGTCGGCCATTTTTTGGCTAACTACGTTCTAAAAACGCATCAACATTTAATGGATGTTTACGTTGACTACCACCGCCCGACCTGGTATCTGGCCTGGAATGTTGAAACAATGTGGCGAAACGAGTGTCCTTTTGCATTTCCTACTGTGTCTATTGAAATTTTCACCGCACGCACGCTAATCCTTCGTGAACCGTCCGAAAAACTCACTTGCTTCCTTGATTTACCCTGGTGCAAGGCCGACCTGTTTTATATTCAGAAACTTATATTCTGTATCGAAGCTAACGAGAAAGTAACCTGGCAAAGCATTTAGACCAAAATCGCAATAGGCGCACAAATAAATATAAACCAAGAACATTTATAGGAGTTAAAAAAGATGTGTTGCAATAGAATCGTTTTAGGCAAGACAATTTTTTCAATCCTCTCTCTGGTTTTGATAATGGTGACAGGGACGATAACCTTCGCTGACGTAAAACTGCCGGCAGTGATAAGCGACAATATGGTCCTTCAGCAAGGTAGAGCCGTGCCGATATGGGGTTGGGCAGACCCGAATGAGCAAATTATGTTTAGCGTTAGCTGGCACACAGCCAAGTGGGGGATTACCGCCAATAAAGACGGCAAATGGATGTTCAAAATGAATCCTCCTGCGCCAGGCGGCCCTTATGAACTGACCATTAGCGGCAAGAACACCATAACAATAAAAAATATCTTAGTTGGCGAGGTCTGGGTCTGCTCAGGCCAGTCAAATATGCAAATGGCGGTGAGCCAATCGGCCAATTCCCAGCAGGAAATTGACGCAGCCAGCTATCCAAACATCCGGTTGTTTTATGTCGAGCGAAAAGTCGCCGACCAGCCGCAGTCCGATTGCAATGGCTTATGGGTGCAGTGCAGCCCCCAGGCCGTAGGAAATTTCTCAGCAGTAGCATACTATTTCGGCAGAGAATTACACCAGCAGTTAAACATTCCCGTCGGCCTTGTCCACACAAGCTGGGGAGGAACGCCTGCCGAAGCCTGGACAAGTGCCGGGGTGCTAAAGACGCTGCCGGATTACAAGGATGTGGTGGAAGAGATAGAGCAGGTGCGTATAAATCCGCAGCCCTTCCAGGAGAAATACCAGAAGCAACTGCTGGAATGGCAAAAGAAAATCGATTTATCCGACTCCTCAACAGGAAAAAGATGCACGGATATTGATTTTGATGATAGCAACTGGCAGCAAATGGAGCTGCCGACTCTATGGGAACAGGCAGGGCTTGCAGATTTTGACGGCCTCATCTGGTTTAGAAAAGATGTGAACATCCCGCAGTCCTGGGCGGGAAAGGAGCTGGTTCTCGAGCTTGGCCCAATTGACGATATGGACTCGACCTGGCTTAATGGGACGCGCATTGGCGGCATTGAGGCGCCTGGCCGCTGGCAGACGCCTCGCAAATACAAAATCGATTCCGCAATAATAAAACCCGGCCGCAACGTCATTGCAGTCAAAGTAATCGATACAGGTGGCGGCGGAGGTATTTACGGCAACCCTGACCAGATGAAACTCATACCCGCTCAAGCAGCAGACGAATCTGCTATTCGGCTGGCCGGCCAGTGGCGATACAAAAAAGGTTTTGATTTGAAATCGATGCCGCCCCAGCCCACGCCGCCCGCACTTGTAAATAATCCAAACGCACCAACATCGCTTTACAACGCAATGATTGCTCCGTTGCTTCCTTACGGCATCCAGGGGGCGATATGGTATCAGGGTGAATCAAATGCAGGCAGAGCTTATCAGTATCGTCAGCTTTTTCCAGCGATGATACAAAATTGGCGACAGGATTGGAAACAGGGTGACTTTTCTTTCCTGTTCGTGCAGTTAGCTAATTTTATGGCTGCTCTATCTGACCCCTGCGACAGTGATTGGGCGGAGCTGCGCGAATCGCAACTGATGACACTGTCTCTGACGAATACAGGAATGGCTGTGATTATTGATATTGGAGACGCTAACGACATACATCCAAAGAATAAGCAGGATGTCGGTAAGCGCTTGGCATTGTGGGCCCTGGCCAAAACTTACGGCAAACAACTTGTCTATTCAGGCCCCATCTATAAATCTATGAAAATCCAGGGCCATGATATAATCCTGCACTTCGACCACATAGGCACCGGGCTTGTCGCAAAAGGCGGCGACCCGTTAAAAGGCTTTGCTATCGCCGGCGCCGACCGTAAATTTGTCTGGGCCGATGCAAGGATTGATGGCCAAACCGTTGTGGTTAGCAGCGATAAAGTTCCAGAGCCTGTTGCCGTTCGTTACGCCTGGGCAAACAACCCTGTCTGCAATCTATACAACAAAGAAGGCCTACCGGCCTCTCCGTTCCGAACCGATGATTGGCCTGGCATCACAGCTAACAAAAAATGAAGCCCCGCGGGCAAAGCCCATGGCACCTTATTTTTTTGGCGGAATCCGCCGAAGCACACCTACGCACAAGGCTTCGGATGGTTTCTCTTTTCGCATTTTTATCCTCCACAGCAGCCCCGATACGTATGTGTTTAGCCGTATAAATGTCTAAGCGGTTTCCTGACGTGGCACGGACTTCCAGCCCGTGAACCTCGTTATAAATTTTATTTCTAAACGAGATGAAGACACGGCCGAGCTTGTCATGAGCGTAGTCGAAGGGATGGCCGTGCCACCAGGAAATTTCCACTGGCTAAACACAGACCCCGCCACATCGGGACTGCGGAGGACAGACATCCACGGCTAAAAGCCGTGGTCTTCGCTCCGTCGCCATAGCTCTGGAGAGTCGGCGACTGCGAAGGCGGATAAAACAGGTTCTCACCAGTGTTCGCTTGGCAAGAGTAAAACGCAGGCGTTCGCCGGCCATAAATATTCCAGCTAATGTTTTATTGCTCTGCTGGCAGCTTTCTGCCGTCTATAAAGAGTTCGAAGTCAAGAAGCAGATAACCTCTTGTGATAAGATGTCACACATAATCTGTAATTGTTCCCCGTTAGTCTCATATACCCTGACCACGCTGGCATACTTGTTACTATCAGGCAGAAGTTCGGTCAACAAGTTCGGCATCTGCTCGAACCAGTCTTTGTTAAATATTACATCTTGTTTTTGCGGGAAGATAGCTACATAAAAAATATCACTTTCAACCAGGTCTCTGAAAAAGTGGGTGCCAAAGGAAAGCTCCGGCATTAAATTACTACCTTCGTAAGCAACTTCTACCAACACCGTGACATTATTGATTTCTGCGAAATTAACAGATACTCCCAGGCTTGGCATCGTTGTTCCCCATCTGCCGGGTCCAAGCAGGAGCGTAGGAGTGGTTTCCCTATCAGGTATCTGTTTGTTTAAGCGGCCCACCAACCTGGCTATGTCGTATTTCTGTGTCAGAGGCAACTGC
This sequence comes from uncultured Pirellulales bacterium, assembly GCA_964462515.1. Taxonomy (GTDB): domain Bacteria; phylum Planctomycetota; class Phycisphaerae; order Sedimentisphaerales; family Anaerobacaceae; genus CAYWXK01. The sequence continues at coordinate 47,190 of CAYWXK010000004.1, read as the reverse complement.
ACGTATGTTGCAGGGTCAACATAGATGATTCTTCTTATCGGCTGCGAGATACTACCGCCCATAGTATATCCATAAGATTTAAATAGAATCTTTTCCGACTCGATTTTTTCAGGTATTGTTACGTGTGCAGTCAACCCTTTTGTCTGCAATGGTCTGCATTGAACCAGGTTAATCTTTAGTTCGTCGTTCTTTGTAAAATTAGCCGTAAATTCTATATCAACCGGATATTGATAACGGCTCTCCAAAATCTTAAGAATTTTTTGCATAATTTGAGGAAAATCGGTTTTGGATAAAAGTTTTTCAAACGTCAGCATCCAGATGTTTGTGCTTTTCTTGCCGAGCTCCTTCATCTTTTGTTCTGCCTGATGGTCCCGACTTGCGATTAGGTCTAATTTCGTATCGACTTCTGTGAGCAGATTAGTCACCTCAAGTGTTCTTAACATATCTTCTTTGGCATCAAGCAGGTCAACATTATGTTGCGAGAATCTCATAACATCTTCGATTTCAGAGTAAGGCCGCACTAATGGTTGGTCTAAAGCAATTATCTGAGGATAATCATCTTCCACACGTTCTACTGCTCTTGTGCCAAGGCCAAAAACCAGTCGCAACATACCGGCTTTTGGGTCAAGCTCGGACTTCCAGACGAAAGTGTTGTAAGAAAATCCAACACCGGCAAGGTCGGGGAAGAAGTAGTGGTTTCGGTATGAGCCTGACACCCGCTGGACTAACAAAGCCATTTGTTCATCGTGCTGGTCGAGGCCTCTTTGTAAGCGATATGTAAGCGCATCTTCGTCCATAGTGCTTGCATAAATTCTTCGAACAGCATTCTCGAATTTAGCATAACGTTGTTGCGGGTCGCCCTGGTTCACCAGAAATATACTCTCATATTTACCGGCAAAGGCATTTCCAAAGGAATCTTCTAATAGACTGCTCGAGCGCACAATGATGGGAGACTGGCCGAAATACTCTATCATTTCCTGGAGTCGCTCGCGTATTTCGTCAGGAAACTTCCCACGCAGCAGATTTTCCTTCATTTCAGAAGCGACTTTGAAGTAACCATCTTTGGTTTTTTGCCTCATAAATAAGTTCCACCATCCGTTTTCAACTATGTAACTATAGAAGACGTCTGAGCCCACATAGAATGAGTCATGAAGTTCCAACCGCTGGTCCCAGTTAAAGGAAGTATCCTTCGAAAGGATTTTCCGGGCTATAAGCATGCCCGCAGCTTTGCCGCCAATGAATCCGCTTCCGATAAGCCTATTTTTGATATTTATCAAATCTCCAATACTGAAATTATCTTGCACGAGTTTTGAAAATCTTTTCTCACGGCCAATCATTATCCTGCAAAGTTGCTCTATGGTCTCTTTAACTTCCCCAGAATCCTCAGGCTTCGACTGCAGGTTTTCCGCTTTCATAAAAAGTCTATCCCAATAATCTAATGCTCTGGCAGAACCTTTCAGGCCTCTCTGTGAAAAATGTGAGAACAATTTAGCGGCATCCACACTGCTTATAATGGGAGAAAAATTCTCTCCCTGCTGCAGATGGGGGAAAAACATGGTTGGAGAGTAACGCTGCCACACTTTTAACGGGTGAACGTAGAAATTTCCTTCGAAGTTATAGACATCCAGCAGCAACTGCGTTGTCTCGCGAATGCGGGCTATAGTCTTGAATGAATGATTACTACGCAATAGAGCAAAGTATGCGATGGTGTTTAACTCAAAAAGGTATGGGCAGGTAATCATAAAGAAATTGCCTATCATCAAGTCTGTTGCCCAGGCACCCAATAAATCTGATAGACAATCAAAAACATAATAGGTCTCAGTGCCCATCTGTGTTATAATCGCGTGGACCTGCGTGGAAAAGCTCTCAAAACCACTGCTGGCATCAAGGTTATAAATCGTGATGTGAGAATCTGGCTGGACAAGAGGTGCGTGGTCTGCAAATCTCACATAAACAACTTTTCTGCCATCTTTCAAAGCTTTTCTAACAAACGGGTCAACAAATCGTTGATAATCCTCTACCCTGTCAACCTGCCAGACAACGTTATCACCTTTTTTAAGACCGGAAAGAATTTCATCTAAACCTTTAAGACCGGTACTTGCCCATCCTGTCATAAATTAACCTTTCTTCGTGTGGTATTTTCTGTAATCAATCCCTAATTCCTTGACTTTGTATCTTATAATCCGGGCTGTGGAACCCAAATCTCGGGCTGCACCAGCAAGATTGCCGTTGCACCGCTTAAGCGCATCGACAATTATATCACGCTCAAACAAGCCGGCTCTCTGTCTCAGCGAACCCGTGCCAATAGTGTCTGAGGCATCGGAAGTTTGTAGCGTTGGTGGTAAGTGATGAGCATATATGACGCCATCAGTGCTTAACAGGACAGCTCTTTCAATGCAATTCTCAAGCTCTCGCACATTGCCTGGCCAGTGATAAGCTACCATCATATTGATTGCCGGCGTAGTGATTCGTCTGACATCTTTGCCCATCTTCTTGGAGTATCGTTCAACAAAGTAATCGGCCAATAGAAGTATGTCATCTTTACGCTCCCGTAACGGGGGTAAGAAAACAGGAAATACGTTCACCCGGTAATAAAGGTCCTGTCGAAAAACCTTTTGCTCGACGGCTTTTTCCAGGTCACGATTGGTGGCAGTTATAATTCTGGCGTCGGTCTTTATTGTGCGATTACTGCCTACGCGCTCAAACTGCCGTTCCTGAAGGACCCGAAGGAGCTTGACTTGAGTGGCAGGGGCAAAATCCCCTATCTCATCGAGGAACAATGTTCCGCCATCAGCTTCTTCAAGACGACCTTTGCGGTTTTGAATGGCCCCGGTGAAAGCCCCTTTTTCATGGCCGAACAGCTCGCTTTCAAGAAGATTCTCATTCAAGGCAGCGCAATTGACCTTAACAAAGGGTCCTTTTGCTCTGTGGCCGGAATAATGAATCGCGTGAGCAACTAATTCTTTGCCTGTCCCGGATTCACCGCGAATCAGAACCGTTATGTCGCTGCCGGCAACCTGGTGAATTTGCTTATACACATCACGCATAGAGTTGGAGTTACCAATAATATTTTCCGGTCGAAATCTGTCTTCCAATTCGTGATGCAATCGCAGATTTTCGTCCTCAAGTTCTTGCCGGCGTAGAGCTTCCTCCCTGCGGGTTCTTACATCATTGGCAATCATGCTTGCAACGATGCTGAGCATTCGCATGTCCTCTTCAAGGGACACGTTTTTATCATATTCCCGGTCAACTGAAATAGTCCCCATTACTTCCTGCCCGATTGAAATTGGCACACAAATAAAGCTAATCTCTTCTTTCGTAACATTCCACCGTTCGAATCGATTAAGAAATAGTGGTTCTTCCGATACCTTCGGAACAATCATGGCCTTACCGGTCTGCATTACTTTGCCTGTAACACCTTCGCCCATTCGATAGCGGATTGCGCGGCTGCGTTCCTCCGGAAAGCTGTGTGCAACTTCAACCCTTATCTCTTTACCATCAGGGGCCAGCAGTGTTACTATACCCCTATTTAAATCAAGCTCTCTTTCGAGAACATCCACAACTTCAGCAAGGGCTTGCTTTCGGTGAGTGCCGGCGGCCAAAATCCGGCTGATTTTATAAAGCGTCTCTAATTCACGCACATGTCGAGTTGGCTGCGCTACCGGATTCTGCATATCGAGTTTACTGTTGACCATAATCTGTAATTCCTTGTTTTCAAACTCATCTAATTTATACCATACTATTACGTCACAGTCAAATAAGTGTTACAAATATGTAAGATAAACCTGGCTAATAAGGCACTTTATTGATGTAAGTTATTTTATAGAAAAGTTTTATTATATTTAAAACATTTCGCTTACTGAAAATCTAAAACAGAACAAAATTGTCAAATATCTTTCAAAAAATGACATATTTGTCGGTTTTGCAAACACTGCCACAAAAGAAAGGACGGCATTTATCTTGCTGTCTAATAAGCATTTATGACTATTCAATAAGAACGACTTATATTGGCATAGGTATTGCTTCTATAAGAATAAAGTATGAGTTAGATGTGCTGGTTGAATTATTGTCCGCTGGTAGCGAATCAGGAGAAGTTAATCGCATTAGAAGTGGGAGAAAGTGATGTTTGACTGAAAGAGAATAAACTATGGATACTAAAGTGATTGTAGATACGGGGGATACCAGTTGGCTGCTGATATCGACTGCATTAGTGATGCTGATGACGCCTGGGCTGGCATTCTTCTATGGCGGGCTGGTTCGGCGCAAGAATATGCTGTCGGTGTTAATGCAATGTTTTATGGTCCTCTGCCTTATCAGTGTGCAATGGGTATTATTGGGGTACAGTCTGTCATTCGGACCGGACAAAGGCTCAGTAATTGGCGGGTTAGAGTGGCTGTGGCTGAGAGGTGTTGGAATGAAGCCTAATGCAGACTACGCTGGGACCATACCGCACCAGGTCTTTATGATGTTCCAGATGATGTTCGCTGTGATAACGCCGGCGTTAATTATAGGTGCTTTTGCAGAACGTATGAAGTTTTCCTCATTCTGTATTTTCATGCTGTTGTGGGCAACTTTTGTTTATGACCCCATAGCACACTGGGTATGGGGCGTTGGAGGTTTCTTACGCAAGTGGGGAGCATTGGATTTTGCCGGCGGGACGGTGGTTCATATTAACGCCGGTATGACAGCTCTGGCGGCGGCTCTGGTACTCGGTCGTCGGCAAGGGTATCCAAATGGCATATCCCCGCCTCACAACCTTCCATTTGCTGTTTTAGGTGCGGCGCTTCTCTGGTTCGGCTGGTTTGGTTTTAATGCGGGCAGTGCCTTGGGAGCCGGAAGCCTGGCCAGTAGCGCATTTACTGTGACACACATCGCCGCAGCGACAGCGGGTTTAGTGTGGGCGATGCTGGATTGGCTCAAACACAAAAAGCCTACTACGCTCGGTATGATTACCGGTGTGGTGGCTGGGCTGGTAGCCATTACCCCGGCATCAGGATTTGTTACACCGCTCGGTGCAATTTGGATAGGCGCCGGCGCCGGCATCTTTCCGTGGATTGTGATAACTTACATAAAAAGCGCCTTAGGTTATGATGACTCGCTGGACGCTTTTGGTGTTCATGGCATCGGCGGTATATGGGGTGCGATTGCAACAGGCATTTGGGCTACAAAGACAGTAAACTCTGCCGGGGCGGATGGCTTGTTGTACGGCAACCCAGGGCAGCTTTGGATTCAATTAAAAGCCGTCATTGTAATAATGGCGTACTCTTTTGTTGTGGGTGTGGCGCTGCTGAAGGTGGTGGATATAGTTATGAAACTCAGAGTCAATATGCACGAGGAACTGGTAGGTCTTGACCTGACGCAGCATCGCGAAGCCGCATACACTCTGATTGATTAGGTTATGAAGAAAGGTGGCGATATGAAATACATTATAGGCATAATTCAACCAGACCGTTTGGATGAGGTATTAAAGAGATTGACAGAGAAAGAGATTCACCTGGTAACGGTATCGAACGTTGTCGGGCGAGGTCGTCAGAAAGGCATCGCAGAGGTGTATCGCAGCCATAAGGAACAGGGATGTCTGCTGAAAAAGACCAAGCTGGAGATTGCGGTGAATGAAGCATACGTAAAGCCGACCGTGGATGCTATCACTGAAGGGGCGCGGACAGGAAACATCGGAGATGGAAAGATTTTCATCCTGGATTTGCCCGAGTGCATCCGCATCAGAACAGGTGAAAGAGACGGAGAGGCAATTGGTTAAATCGGTTCTTAGTTGGTAGTTAATAGCGTTTAAGAAAGCTAAAGAACGGTTTTGTGAAAGGAACTAAATAATGACACCGAAAGAGTTTTTTGAATTCGCAAAAAAGCATAATGCTAAAATGGTCGACCTGAAATTCACGGACCTGTTAGGGACGTGGCAGCACTGCACGTTTCCGCTGGATACCTGGGATGAAGGAACATTCGAAGAAGGCGTCGGGTTCGACGGCTCGTCGATACGAGGATGGCAGGGAATTCACGTGTCGGATATGATGGCGGTACCGGACCCGGATACGGCAGTGCTCGACCCCTTCTTCAAGGAGCCGGTCGTCAGCGTGATAGCTGACATTGTTGACCCGGTGACCAGGAAGAAGTACACGCGAGACCCGCGTTACATCGCCAAGAAAGGCGCGGAGTATCTGAAAAAGACCGGAATGGCGGACACCTGTTATATCGGGCCTGAGCCGGAATTCTTCATTTTTGACGAGGTCCGCTATGAGCAGAATCAGCACACCGGTATGTATGCCATCGATTCGGTGGAAGGGTCCTGGAACACCGCGCGTTTTGAGGAGCCGAACTTAGGGTATAAACCCAGTTTCAAGGGCGGTTACTTCCCGGTAAGCCCGACCGACACTTACCACGACCTGCGCACCGAGATGGTGCTTGAGATGATGAAGGTCGGGATTATCATCGAGGCCCACCATCACGAGGTCGCCACAGCAGGCCAAGCGGAGATTGATATGCGGTTTGCTAACCTGGTTAAAATGGGCGACCAGTATATGTGGTATAAGTACATCATCAAGAACGTAGCCAAGAGGCATGGCAAGACGGTAACACTTATGGCAAAACCGATATTTCAGGACAACGGCAGTGGTATGCATTCGCACTTCTCTCTATGGAAAGGCGGCAAACCGTTGTTTGCAGGCAAAGGATATGCCGGTTTAAGCGATATAGGCTTATATTCGATCGGCGGAATTCTCAAGCACGCGCCTGCAATTCTGGCATTCGCGGCACCGACGACGAATTCGTATAGGCGGCTGGTGCCTGGTTTTGAAGCACCGGTGAATCTGGTTATGAGCGCTCGCAATCGCTCCGCCGGCGTGCGGATACCGATGTACTCGCCGAATCCGAAGGCAAAGCGGCTGGAGTTTCGCTGCCCCGACCCCACTGCGAACGGATATCTTACGTGGACTGCTATGTTAATGGCGGCGATAGACGGGATTAAGAATAAGATTGACCCGGGCGAGCCGCTGGATCGTGACATCTATGAAATGACACCCGAAGAGCTGGCCAAGTACCAAAAAACTCCCGGCTCGCTGGCCGAGGCAATTGACGCTCTGGAAAAGGACCATGATTTCCTTAAGGCGTCAGATGTGTTCACCGATGATGTGCTCGATGCCTGGGTTAAGTGGAAACGCGAGAAGGAGCTTGACGAGATGGCGTTGCGGCCGCATCCTTACGAGTTCTATCTATACTACGACAGTTAATCGTGACTGCGTTTCGTGGAACGGCCATCCTGGACGTGTCTGGTTTTCACGGGCTGGAAGCCCGTGCCACGCACAGCAAGACACTGCTTGGTGTGGCTCTCCGGTGGTTCGACTCCGCTCACCATCCTGAGTGAAATCGAAGGAATGCACCGGCAACGCAAATATGAGAGCTGCTTATAGAGTCTATTAAGAGAATCGTAATGCTATGAACGGAAAATCAGCGTATAGTAACCTGTTTAGGTTGAGGTTTAAGGACCAAAATATGGCTTATCTTCGGGATTTTACTCTATGGCAGTCCCGAGCAATCGGGACACAGCGATAAATAATCCAGAAAATTAGAAGATTAGCCACAAAGTCACGAAGACACAAAGGAGTTAAAAGTTAAAAAAATTAGTGCCTTTGTGTCTTGGTGGCAAAAAATAAAGAGATACGATGGCTCTAAAGCTAAAAAACCAGGGTTTGTATGAGACGCAATATGAGCACGATAGCTGCGGCATCGGTGCGGTTGTGAATATCTGCGGCCAGAAGGACCACGCAATCATCGAATATGGCAAGCAGATATTGTTGAACCTGCATCATCGGGGAGCAGCAAGTGCTGACGAGGTTACCGGCGACGGTGCCGGTATTCTGTTTCAGATTCCGCACGAGTTTTTTTTTGTCGAGTGTAAAGGAGCGGGCTTTTCACTGCCCAGGCCATCTCAATATGGCGTTGGGATGGTGTTTGGGTCGAAGGATTCCCGATTCAGAGAGCAATGCGAAAAGATATTAGAGGATGCGATTGCATTCTACAAAATGAAGGTGCTTGGGTGGCGAGAGGTGCCTGTGCGGAACGACTGCCTCGGTCAAATAGCGCTGGCGGCGGAGCCGTCTATCAGGCAGATTTTTGTGGATGGGGCAGGGCTGGAAGAAGAGGTTCTCGAACGGCATCTGTATCTGGCACGCAGGCGGGCGGAGCGACTGGTCAAAGAGAATTTCGGCGATGAAGGCGAAGACTTCTATGTGCCTTCACTATCGTGCAGGACAATCTGCTATAAGGGGATGTTTATGGCGTGGCAGTTGTTCGCATACTATCCGGACCTGACGGATGAACGAGTCAAGTCCGCCCTCGCAATTGTTCACCAGCGTTATAGCACCAACACCTTTCCAAACTGGCGGCTTGCTCAGCCGTTTCGCTGTATAGCTCACAACGGTGAGATAAATACGCTTAATGGCAATCGAAGCTGGATGACGTCACGCGAGCCGAAGATGGCCGGCAAATTATTTCAAGATGACATTCGTGATTTGCTGCCTGTTCTGATGCCCGAGATGAGTGACTCTGCGTGCTTTGACAGTGTGGTTGAGCTTCTGGTTCAAGCCGGGCGAAGTATGCCGCACGCAATGATGATGATGATACCTGAAGCGTTCGGACCGAAATATCACATCAGCACAGATAAGCGTGCATTTTACGAGTATCACGCAGCGATAATGGAGCCGTGGGATGGGCCGGCTGCGATGGTGTTCACCGATGGACGGTTGATTGGTGGAACGCTGGACCGCAACGGCTTGAGACCCTGCCGATACTTGGTTACGACTGACGGTCTGGCAGTTCTTGCAAGTGAAGCTGGTGTTGTGGACTTTCCGCCTGAGAAAATTATGCGAAAGGGGCGTCTGCGGCCGGGACATATGTTTTTGGTCGATACTCTTGAGGGGCGAATAATTACTGATAATGATATTAAAAGCAAAATTGCCCGGCAAAAGCCCTACCGCAGATGGTTGGAGGAGAATAGGATTGAGCTTCGCGGTTTGTTTGATGCGCCCAAACCTGTCAGGGGTGACCCTGAAACCACAGCACAGAGGATGCGGGCATTCGGCTACACAAGTGAGGAGCTTAAGATGATTTTAGTGCCGATGGCCCTTGATGGTCAGGAGCCGGTCGGGTCGATGGGCGATGATACCCCGCTTGCGGTGCTGTCCGACAGGCCAAGACTGCTATTTGACTACTTTAAGCAGCTCTTTGCGCAGGTAACAAATCCGCCGATTGACCCGCTGCGTGAGGGGCTGGTTATGAGTCTGATGGTCTTCACGGGCAAACGGCAGAATCTGCTTGACGAAACCCCGCAGCATTGCAGGCAGCTTAAGCTGCCGCATCCGATTCTCACCAACCAGGATATTGAGCGGCTGCGGACAGTCAATCGTGCCGATTTTAAGGTGGCAGCTATTTCGGCTGTCTTTGAGGCCGACGAATCCGATGCCGGCGGGAGTTTGCGTCGGGGGCTGGATTCGCTAATAAGCGCTGCGACAAAAGCCATCGAAGATGGGGCTTGCCTTATCATAATTAGTGACCGTGACACTTGCGAAGCGAAGGCGCCAATTCCATCACTTCTGGCGACAGCGGCGGTCCATAGGGGGCTGCTTAATAGAGGGCTTCGAGGCCAGGCAGGGCTGATTGTCGAGAGCGGCGAGCCAAGAGAGGTTATGCACTTTTGCCTTTTGTGCGGTTATGGTGCAAATGCAATCAATCCATACCTTGTATTTGAGGCTCTTGACCAGTTGCAAAGGCAGGGCCAGCTGCCTGACGATATCGAGCCAACACAGATAGTAGATAACTACATCGCTGCTATCAAAAAAGGCATCTTGAAAACGATGAGCAAGATGGGTATATCCACATTGCGCAGCTATACCGGAGCACAATTATTTGAGGCAATCGGCCTGAACCGCTGTTTTATCGATGAATACTTTACAGGTACCAGCTCGCGTATCGGTGGAATCGGACTTGAAGAGGTTGCTCAGGAAGCGCTTAGGCGGCACAAGTCAGCGTTTGAGGCGAGATTTGCAGCGGCTCCTGTGCTGGATTTTGGCGGTGAATATCACTTCAGGCACGGCGGGGAGCACCATCTCTGGAATCCTGTTACCCTGTCACGACTTCAGCACGCTGTTGTAAATAATGATGCAAAGGCGTTCGCTGAATATGCCGGGGCGGTGAACGACCAATCACAGAAGCTATACACGCTGCGGGGGCTGTTTGAGTTTGTCCCGGGCGAGCCGGTGCCTATAGAGCAGGTGGAACCGGCAGGTGAAATCATCAAGAGATTCTGCACAGGAGCGATGAGCCACGGCTCAATCAGTAAAGAAGCACACGAGTGCTTGGCTATCGCGATGAACCGTCTGGGGGCGATGAGTAATACCGGTGAAGGCGGTGAGGACCCGGCACGGTATATTCCTCAGGGCAACGGTGATTCAAAAAACTGCGCGATTAAACAAGTGGCAAGCGGCAGGTTCGGAGTAACTATAAATTACCTTGCTCACGCCAAAGAGCTGCAAATCAAGATTGCGCAGGGTGCCAAGCCAGGTGAGGGTGGCCAGTTGCCGGGACATAAGGTTACCGAAGAGATTGCGAAGCTGCGATGCTCAACGCCTGGGGTAACGCTCATTTCGCCGCCGCCTCACCACGACATATATTCGATTGAGGATTTGGCACAGCTTATATATGACCTCAAGTGCAGCAATCCGGAGGCAAAGGTATCGGTCAAGCTTGTTGCAGAGGTCGGCGTCGGGACAATTGCGGCGGGAGTTGCGAAGGGCAATGCCGACCAGGTGCTTATCAGCGGGCATGATGGTGGGACCGGAGCAAGTCCGCTTTCTTCAATCAAGCATACCGGCTGTCCGTGGGAGCTGGGATTAGCAGAGACTCAGCAGACTCTTGTGATGAATGGGTTGCGCGACAGAATAAAAGTTCAGGTTGACGGTCAGTTGAAAACAGGCAGGGACGTTGTTGTAGCAGCTCTATTGGGAGCTGAGCGGTTTGGCTTTGGGACGGCGGCTCTTGTGGCGCTGGGGTGTACGCTGCTGCGTAAATGTCACGAAGGGGCGTGCCTATATGGAATTGGAACTCAAGACCCCGAGCTTCGAAAACGATTCAAAGGCAGGCCTGAGTATGTCGAGAGGTTTATGTATTTTGTGGCTGAGGAAGTCCGCCAGATTATGGCTGAGCTTGGCTTTTGCAAATTTGAGGATATGGTGGGTAGAGCGGACCGGCTGGCAACCCGCAAGGCAATCGACCACTGGAAGGCCAAAGGTCTGGATTTTTCAGCCATTTTCCATAGGGTAGATACCAAAGACAAGAGGGCGATACGACAAACTAACGGCCAGCCGCTTAAGATAAATGATAATCTGGACTGGCAGATTTTGGAAAAGACGAATAGCGCAATTGAAGAAAGAGAAAAAACCGTAATCGAAATGCCTATTCGCAACATCAACCGCACGGTAGGGGCGATTCTGAGCAACCGCATCGTCCGCCGATTCGGCCCACAGGGCTTGCCGGACGGGACTTTGGAAATTACTTTTCACGGCTCAGCGGGCCAGAGCTTCGGTGCATTTTTGGCGCCGGGCGTAACTCTAAAACTTATAGGCGAAAGCAATGATTACCTCGGCAAAGGACTTTCGGGCGGCAGAATTGTTGTCCAGACTCCTGAGAATTCGCCTTTTCAGGCCCACGAAAATATCATTGCCGGCAACACAGCCCTTTATGGCGCAACAAGCGGTGAGGTGTTTATCAACGGTATGGCCGGCGAACGATTTGCCGTTCGCAACAGCGGAGCTTCAGCGGTTGTCGAAGGTGTCGGCGACCACGCCTGCGAGTATATGACCGGCGGGGTGGTAGTAGTTCTTGGCCAGACGGGCTGTAATTTCGCTGCAGGTATGAGCGGAGGCTTGGCGTATGTGCTTGACGAGATGCAGCTTTTCGATACTCTTTGCAATCTCGATATGGTGGAGCTTGAGAGTATCTGGCACGATGAAGATAGAGAGCTGCTATACAGGCTTATTCAAAACCACTTAAAATGGACCCAAAGCAAACGTGCGAGGAGTATCCTTGATTCCTGGCCTGATATGATTGGTAAGTTTGTGAAGGTTGTCCCGATAGACTATCGTAAAGCCTTGCAGAAAATGCAGGCAGCAGAGCAAACAGATTCGGAGACAACACCCGCAACCGAAGAGGTGTTCTCATGGGTCAAACAAAGGGTTTTTTGAAATACAGGCGGCAGGATATTGGGCATCGGCCTATTGATGAGCGGGTGCAGGACTTCAGGGAAGTTGAGTTGCCGCTCACACCGGACGAAATCCATCAGCAGGTTGCAAGGTGTATGGATTGCGGGATACCATTTTGTCACGGTATAGGCTGCCCACTGAAGAATTTTATTCCCGACATAAACGACCTGATATATAAAGGGCGTTGGAAGGAAGCCTGCCAGATGCTTCATTCAACAAACAATTTTCCTGAAATTACGGGCCGGTTGTGTCCGGCACCCTGTGAAGCGGCGTGCACTCTTAGTATTAACGATGAGCCGGTGCTGGTCAGACATATTGAATACAGAATAGTCGAACGCGGATTTGAAGAAGGCTGGATAAAGCCATTGCCACCTGAGCATAAAACAGGTAAGCGTGTCGCTATAGTAGGCTCAGGACCTGCAGGGCTGGCGGCTGCCCAGCAATTAGTACGAGCAGGACACGATGTAGTAGTTTTTGAAAAGGACCAGCGAACCGGTGGCCTGCTGCGGTATGGAATCCCAGATTTTAAACTTGAAAAACATATTATTGACCGCAGGCTGGGGCAGCTTGGCGCCGAAGGTGTCCAGTTTCAAACGGGTGTAGATATTGGAAAAGATATTTCAACTCGTTATCTTCGAAAGATGTTTGATTGTGTCTGTTTAACTATGGGAGCAGGTCAGCCCAGAGACCTTAATGTTCTTGGCCGAGGATATGAAAACATCATCTTTGCAATGGATTACCTGGCGGCCCAGAACCAAATCTGTTCCGACGAGTTGACCGACGAGTCAAAGGTAGTAACTGCTAAGGACAAGGTCGTTGTTGTAATAGGTGGGGGTGATACTGGCAGCGACTGCGTTGGCACCGCCCGCCGACAGGGTGCAAAACAAATTTACCAGTTGGAGATACTGCCGAAACCTCCAGATACTCGACCGCCCGATACGCCTTGGCCAATGTGGCCGCGAATAATGAGGACATCTTCTTCGCATGAGGAAGGTTGTGAGCGGATGTGGAGTGTGATGACCAAAAGGTTTTCAGGGGTCGAAATTCGGGTAAGTCAGTTGGAGTGCTGCAGAGTGGAATGGGTCAGACAGCCCGCTGGGTGGAAATTAAAGGAGTTGCCGGGTACCGATTTTATTCTCCCCGCTGACCTGGTGGTTCTTGCCCTTGGCTTCGAGCATGTGGTTCAGGATGGACTTATAAAGGAGCTGGGACTGAAGCTCGACGAGCGAGGCAATGTAGTGGTGAACAACTACCAGACCAACGAGCGATGGGTATTTGCTGCTGGCGACACAATCAATGGTGCGTCACTGGTGGTAACGGCTATCAGCAGCGGCAGAGAAGCAGCAGTTGCTATCGACCAGTGGTTAAAAGGAAATAGTCAGTAAAGAAGTTTATGCCGAAAAGGAAAGACATCCATAAGATATTGATAGTAGGTTCCGGCCCTATTGTTATAGGCCAGGGTTGTGAATTTGATTATTCCGGCACCCAGGCCTGTAAAGTCCTCAAAAGGGAAGGATACAAAGTCATTCTTGTCAACAGCAACCCGGCAACAATAATGACCGACCCCGAAATGGCTGACAGGACGTATATCGAGCCGATTACGCCCCAGATTGTTGAGAAGGTAATTCGCAAGGAAAGGCCCGATAGTCTGCTGCCGACTCTGGGCGGCCAGACCGGCCTGAACACCGCGGTAGCGCTGGCACAAGCGGGGATACTCAAAAAATATAATGTTCGCCTGCTCGGTGCAAACCTTATGGCAATCAGAAAAGCCGAGGAGCGAGACCTGTTCAAAAAGACAATGCAGCAGTGCGGGCTTGAAGTCCCACGGAGCGGATATGCTAAATCCTGGGAAGAAGCTAAAAAGATTGTTGAGGACATCGGTTTCCCTGCTATTATTCGTCCTTCATACACACTCGGCGGCACAGGCGGTAATGTCGCCTACAACACTGAGGAATATGAAAAATACATCCATTGGGGTCTGAGCCTCAGCCCCAAAGGCGAAGTCCTTGTCGAGGAATCCGTCATCGGCTGGAAAGAATACGAGCTGGAGGTGATGAGAGATAAAAAAGACAATTGTGTCATTGTTTGTTCGATTGAAAACCTCGACCCGATGGGGATTCACACAGGCGACAGTATCACTGTGGCTCCCGCTCAGACGCTTACAGACAAAGAATATCAGATAATGCGCGATGCGGCCCTAAAGGTCATAAGGGCAATCGGCGTAGAGACCGGCGGCTCAAATATACAATTTGCCGTCAATCCCGACACCGGCAAGCTTTACGTCATCGAGATGAACCCTCGCGTATCGAGAAGCTCGGCCCTCGCATCCAAAGCAACCGGCTTTCCTATCGCTAAGATAGCAGCGCTTTTGGCTGTCGGATGGACACTCGACCAGATTCCCAACGACATAACAAAGAAGACTCCTGCTTGCTTTGAGCCGACCATCGACTACTGCGTTGTCAAGTGGCCCCGCTTTACGTTTGAGAAATTCCCAAAAACAAATCCGCAGCTGGGTATTCAGATGAAATCTGTTGGCGAAGCAATGGCCATTGGCAGGACATTCAAGGAAGCCCTGCAAAAAGCCATAAGGTCTCTCGAAATAGACCGCTACTCGCTTGACCTGCACCAGAGAAATGGTGGGGCAAGCCCCACCATACAATTGCTCAAAGAAAAGCTCCGCACTAACTGCTGGGATAAAATCTGGTACGTCGCTGAGGCATTTAGAAGAAAGATGTCAACCGAGGAAATCTACGCCCTCACCAAAATCGACCCGTGGTTCCTCAACAACATTAAAGACATCCTTAAACTCGAAGAAAAGATTGCCACGAAAGCACAAAGACACAAAGAAAAATGTAATATAGGTAAGTTTAGTGACTTGGTGTCTTGGTGGCGGAAATTGCCTCGAAGGCTGATGCTCAAGGCCAAAGAGTATGGCTTCAGCGATAAGCACCTGGCATCTTTACTGAAGACAACCGAGCTGGATGTGCGAAACCGCCGCAAGGAGCTCGGTGTGAATGCAGTCTATAAGATTGTCGATACCTGTGGTGCCGAATTTGAGGCCGGCACGCCTTACTTTTACTCCACGTTTGAGAGCGAGTGCGAAGCCAGCCCGAGCAATCGGCGTAAGGTTATTATTCTCGGCGGAGGACCTAACAGAATAGGCCAGGGTATAGAGTTTGACTACTGCTGTGTTCACGCCGCCTTCGCTCTTAGAGAAATCGGCATTGAATCAATAATGGTCAACTGCAATCCCGAAACGGTAAGCACCGACTACGATACATCCGACCGGCTTTACTTTGAGCCGCTTACTTTTGAGGATGTTATGTCTGTAGTTGAAAAGGAAAACCCCGATGGCGTGATTGTGCAGTTCGGCGGCCAGACGCCGCTGAAGCTGGCAGTGCCTCTGGAAAAAGCCGGAGTCAGAATAATCGGCACTTCGCCCGACAGCATCGACCGGGCCGAAGACCGCAAACGTTTCAATCGGCTGGTCAAAAAACTAAAGCTCCTCCAGCCTGCCAGCGGCACGGCTATGACCTATTCGCAAACTCTGAAAATAGCTGACAAACTCGGCTATCCACTGCTTATACGGCCTTCCTTCGTGCTTGGCGGAAGGGCGATGAAAATTGTCTATGACGAACAGTCGCTGAAAGCCTGTGTTGAAGAAGCGATAGCCTCTTCAGGCGAACATCCTATTTTGATTGATAAATTCTTGAGCGACGCTATAGAGATGGACGTCGATGCTATCAGCGATGGAAAAACGGTGGTTATAGGCGGAGTAATGGAGCACATCGAGGAGGCAGGGATTCACTCCGGCGATAGTGCGTGTTCTTTGCCGCCAGTTTCTATTGACAAAAAAATCATTGACCAGATAAAAAGGCAGACAAAGATGTTGGCGTTGGCATTAAAAGTTAAAGGCCTTATAAATGTGCAGCTTGCAATTAAAGATGGACAGATTTATATCCTTGAGGTGAACCCAAGAGCGTCCCGAACTATTCCATTTGTTAGCAAATCGATCGGCGTGCCTCTTGCCAAGCTCGCTGCAAAAGTGATGACAGGGATGACCCTGGAAGAGTTGAAATTTACAAAAGAGGTTCAGCGAGATTACTTTACTGTCAAAGAAGCGGTCTTCCCATTCATAAAATTCCCCGGCGTGGACACTCTGCTTGGACCGGAGATGCTTTCTACCGGCGAAGTAATGGGAATATCCGATGATTTCGGTATCGCTTATGCAAAATCACAGATAGCAGCAGGAAATACCCTGCCAACCTCCGGCAATGTGCTTTTCAGCGTCAGCGATGATGATAAGCCAAAGGCAGTTGAAATTGCGCGCAAGTTTTACCAGATGGGCTTTAAGATTGTTGCAACCAAAGGCACTTGCATCCAGTTTATTAACAGCAATATTCCTACAGAGTTTGTCCTGAAGGTTACAGAAGGTCGGCCTAACATAATAGATTCCATAATAAACAGGAAAATAGACTTAATTATAAATACGGCTGTCGGCAAGCAATCGGTAAAAGATTCGTTTGCCATTCGCAGAACAGCTCTCGATAGGCAGGTGCCTTATGTAACTACAATAAGGGGTGCTGAGGCAACAGTTATGGCTATCGAAGCAATGAAAGCTCGGAAAATCTCCGTCAAGCCTATACAGTCTTATTATCGATAGGGGATAAGTGCGTGAAAGCTATTTTACTACTTGAAGATGGCACTGTTTTTGAGGGCAAATCCTTCGGCGCTAAAGGCACCAGGTGTGGAGAGGTTGTATTCAACACAAGTATGACTGGCTACCAGGAGATATTGACCGACCCATCCTATCACGAGCAGATAATTACGATGACATACCCCTTGGTAGGCAACTACGGCACTAACAGAGCCGACATAGAGTCAAGGAAAATCTTTGCCTGCGGTTTTATTGTCAAGGAAAACTGTAATTATCCCAGCAATTGGCGAAACAAAAACTCACTCAGTGATTACTTAAAAGCCAACAACGTTGTTGGCCTTGAAGGCATTGACACAAGAAAGCTCGTCCGACACATCCGAACCGAAGGCGCAATGAGGGGCATTATTTCTTCAACGGAATTTCGCCCCTCAAGACTTAAGGAAAAGTTGAGCGAATATCCGGGTCTTGTGGACAGGGATATAGTAAAAGACGTAACGGTAAAAAAACCATATCGCTGGGATAAGGGGGTGGTAAATGTTTTGACGGGTCGAGAAGTAGAGCCACCTGTAAAATACAAGGTTATAGCTTTTGATTTTGGTATTAAACTCAACATCCTCAGATTACTCCGCTCACATGGTTGTGATGTTTGGGTTGTACCTGCTAAAACATCCGCCACGGATGTCTTATCACAGAAACCCGATGGTGTGTTTTTAAGCAATGGCCCGGGTGACCCCGGCGGCGTCGATTATGCTATAAATGAAATCAGAAAACTGCTGGGGCTCGTGCCTATTTTTGGTATCTGCCTCGGCCATCAGCTCCTCGGCCTGGCCCTCGGCGCAAAAAGATTTAAACTCAAGTTTGGCCATCACGGCGCCAATCATCCCGTCAAAAATCTACAAACCGGCGAGATAGAAATAACCAGCCAGAATCACGGCTTCTGCATAGACATCGACTCGTTGAAAGACAAAGATGTCCGGATAACACACATTAATCTAAACGACCAAACCCTCGAGGGATTCCGCTGCAAAAATATTCCGGCTTTTTGTGTTCAATACCATCCGGAGGCCTCACCTGGACCACACGATTCAAATTATCTATTTGAGGGATTTTTAAGATTAATGGATGACCGTCGAAGTAACAAAAGCCGAGGTTAAAAGAGGTAACTTCTTTATGATAGTTATTGTGGATTACAGCGTTGGAAACATCAAAAGCGTGTGCAACGCATTTCGGCATATAGGCTGCCAGGTAAAGCTTAGCTCCGACCCTGCGGCCATTGAAAGTGCAGCCGGACTTGTTCTACCAGGCGTTGCTGCCTTTGGCTACGCTGTCAGTGCATTAGGCACCTTGGGTGAGCTGATAAAAAAGGTTGCTTTAAGCGGCAAGCCGCTTTTAGGTATTTGTGTTGGTTTTCAGATGCTTTTCGACCAGAGCACCGAATTCGGCCGGCACAAGGGCCTCGGCTTGGTCAAGGGCAATGTTGTCCCTATCCCTTCCGGAAGAACAATCCCGCATATGGGCTGGAATCTTGTAAAACTGCCGGCTGATATGGATTTATTTGCTGGGCTGGGAGAAGAAAAATACTTCTATTTCGCCCATTCTTTTTATGCCGATGTCACCGACCACCAGGCCAGGATTGCCTATACGGACTATGGCTTTAATATGCCGGCTTCGGTCCAGAAAGCAAATATATATGGCGTGCAATTCCACCCTGAAAAAAGCAGTAATGCCGGCTTGAAAGTTCTGAAAAATTTTGCCGAAATTTGCGAGAGGAAAAATCTCAAATGCTGACAAAAAGGATTATTCCCTGTCTTGATGTTAAAGACAATCGTGTGGTCAAGGGCGTCAAGTTTCTGAATCTTCGCGATGCAGGCGACCCCGTGGAGCTGGGTGCTAAATATAGCGACGAAGGCGCCGATGAGCTGGTGTTTTTGGATATCACCGCCACCATTAGGTCTCGCAAAACAATTATCGAGCTTGTAGAAAGAGTTGCCGAACACGTTTTCATTCCATTCACCGTAGGCGGCGGCATACAGACAGTTGAGCAAATGGATTCGATTCTAAGAAGCGGCGCAGACAAAGTATCTGTAAATACTGCAGCCGTTGAAAATCCTAATCTTCTGAAAGAGGCTGCTGGGCGTTTTGGCAGTCAATGCGTAGTTCTTGCTATAGATGCCCGCCGGTCTAAAAAATACCCTGACAGATGGCAAGTCTGCGTAAAGGCCGGTTCGCAGCCGACTAACCTTGACGTTGTTGAATGGGCAGTTAAGGGCCAGCAATGCGGTGCAGGCGAAATATTGCTGACCAGTATGGATGCCGATGGCACTAAGGCAGGCTATGATAATGAGCTTAATAAAGCAGTCAGCAAGGCGGTCAATATCCCCGTAATCGCATCCGGTGGAGCAGGAAAACCAGAGCATCTCTACGATGCAATCGTTGACGGATGTGCAGATGCAGTGCTTCTGGCATCTATCACGCATTTTGGAAATTATACTATAGGGCAGCTGAAAAAGTCCCTTGCCGACCGTGGTATCCCCGTAAGAAGCTGACCCTGTGACCTGAGCGACGAAGGAAGCGACGTAGTTTAGAAAGTTTTTCACAAAAAACGTTTGAGGTTTTTATGAGCCACCAGGTAATAGCCATTCTGGACTTTGGCAGCCAGTACAGCCAGTTGATTGCAAGGCGCGTTCGAGAGCACCACGTATATTCCCAAATCCTTCGCTCCTACGTAACTGCAGAACAATTGCAGAAATTAAACGTTAAGGGCTTGATACTGTCCGGCGGCCCTGCAAGCGTGTATGATGAAAATGCGCCGGGATGCGATAAGAAAATCTTTGACCTCGATGTGCCAATCCTCGGCATCTGCTACGGAATGCAGCTCGGCTGTAAAATTTTAGGCGGCCAGGTTATCCCTGCTCAAAAACGCGAATACGGGCGAACAAATCTATCAATAATCAACAAGAGTGATTTGTTTGCGAATTTGCCGGACTCAACCACTGTCTGGGCCAGCCACGGCGACCAGGTCGGCAAATTAGGCAAGGACTTCCAGACCCTTGCCACCACTGATACATGCCCATACGCAGCGATAAGGCACAAAAAAAAGAAATTCTACGGCGTCCAGTTCCATCCGGAAGTCGCACACACGCCGGAGGGTTCACAGATTCTGGGCAATTTCCTTTATGATATTTGCGGTTGTAGCGGCGATTGGAAGATGAGCGATTTTGTCGCTGAAGCTGTAAACCAAATTCGCAATAAAGTCGGCAGCGACTGTTGTCTGTGCGGTTTAAGCGGTGGAGTTGATTCTTCGGTTGTGGCTTCGCTGATTCATAAGGCGATAGGCGACCAGCTCGTTTGCATTTTTGTTGACAATGGTCTGCTGCGAACAAATGAACGCGAAAATGTGGTCTCAACTTTTCGTGACCACTTTCATATAAGCTTACGTGTCGTCGATTGGTCGCACCGTTTTTTGTCGGGATTGTCCGGCGTAACAGACCCGCAGCAAAAACGAAAGATAATCGGTGCAGAATTCATCGAAGCTTTCAAATCGGAGGCGTCGAAAATTCCCAATGCGAGATTTCTTGCCCAGGGGACGCTTTATCCCGATGTTATTGAGTCGGGTTCTAAAGACGGCAACCCGGCGGCAAATATAAAGCTTCATCACAATGTCGGTGCGCTGCCGGCGGAGCTGGGCTTTGAGCTTATTGAACCATTGCGAGATTTGTTTAAGGATGAGGTGCGTCTTGTCGGCGAATACCTCGGATTGCCCGAGGATATTGTCTGGCGACACCCCTTCCCTGGGCCGGGCCTGGCAGTTAGGATAATTGGTGAAGTTACTCCTCAGAGGCTAAAGATACTGCGTGCCGCTGACCAGATACTGATAGACCAGATTAAGTCATCCGGGCTGTATAGGAAAATATCACAGGCCTTGGCAGTTCTTATACCCGTGTCAACCGTCGGCGTTATGGGCGACGAAAGAAGTTATGAAAACGTCATTGCTATTCGCGCGGTCGAGACACCTGATTTTATGACTGCTGATTTTTCAAAGATCCCCTATGAAGTGTTGGCCTGCATATCGAGCAGGATTATAAATGAGGTCCGGGGAGTTAACCGCGTCGTATATGACGTATCCAGCAAGCCACCGGCAACGATTGAATGGGAATGATATTTTGATTGCTTTCGGCACTCCGTCACCCCGCACCGTTTCTGGTGCGGGGCTCAAACCAGCTAAAGAGCCTGAACGGTGACGAAAAATTTTAACTGCTCACTTGAACAATTCCTAAAATTTTATAGCTTAATATAATAGATATAGTAGTCAGGAGTCAGGAGACAGAAATCAGCAGTCTGTGTTCTGTCTTCTGAATTCTGTATTCTGTCTTCCGGGGTTCAGATATGGATTTGGGTCCGCAGCAAATTGGCAGGTGGCTTATCGGGCTCGGTATTTTGATATCGCTGCTGGGCGGCCTGATGTTATTACTTGGCCGAGTCGGTCTATTCAGATTGCCCGGCGATTTGGAATTCGGCTCCAAAAATTGGCGATTTTATTTCCCCATCGCAAGCTGCATTTTGATTTCCATTGTCTTGACGCTAATCCTGTGGCTTATCCACTACTTTCGCCGGTAAAGCACGAACCTCCTGCGAACAAACCGAAAGTTAAAAATCTGCCGAAAGGACCCAATTTTGTATTTGACTACTTGGCCGAAAAATGACTAAATACTCGGGTTTTAGTGCAAAGACCTCAGCACCCGTGATGACTCAAACACATAGAAGGAAACAGAAAATAAAAAGAGATTAAAAGAAAAAATAGAATGGACCAGACAAAGAAGATAAATTGGATTCCAGCCCTTATATTTAATGCGCTGCTTATTCCAGTGATTATTGCTATAGACATCGCGGATGCCGCAAAAAGTCCTGAAGCGGTTATAGTGATATTTTTGATTACACTGCCGATTACTGTAGTAGCGATTGTGCTCTCTTGTATTGTTCACTACAAATGCTGGAAGGCAGTCCCAAAGGAAATTGCACGCACAACGCCGGGAAAAGCAGTCGGGTTTCTTTTTATACCGTTTTTCAATTTCTACTGGGCCTTCGTCAGTTATATGGGGCTTGCAGAAGACCTTAATAAGGCGAAAGGCGGAAAAAACTACAGGGGTTTGGGAATCGCACTTGCAATACTTTATATTTGTAGCTGGACGTTAACCTGGATCCCCCTTGTTTCGACGTTGATAGAAATCCCTTCATTTATTTTGTGGGTCATATATACAAAAGACGTTGTTAGACAGGCTATGCAAGAAAACTTAGAACCACAGAGCATCTGAACAGATATTACTCACCAATAAAGAATCTATCTTACCGTCAAAAAATGAGGAGCAAAATAATGAGTCTGACGACTTTAGCAGCAAGTAAACCATCTACAAGAAAAATCCAAAGAGGATTCATTCTTCCAAGTGCCGCCTTTACTATAAGACAAAGCCAGATAAAGTTTTATCAATTTATCGACAAAGCGCCTCAGCCGGGTGACGTTGTTTATGGAGTAGTCAGTCGAATCGGCCAGCACTCATCTATGGAAAATGCCTTGGGCCGTATTCATATGATTCACGATGGCACCAAGGCCATTTTCGTCTTTGGAAACCGCTACGCCCCAGATTATTACGAAGGATTGGTCCCCGAGCAGATGACTGATGAAGTTGACCTTATAGCCCGCTCAGGAGTAATTGGCATCGTCAAAACCAAAAACTCGCTGATAAAAGACCCAACGAAGGTAAAAATACTCGGCTACGTCTGTGACGAGGCAGGAAATGTTTTGAACACACAGAATTACCCATTGATAAAACCGAAACTCACCGTCAAAAAACTGCCACGCTCACCAATGATTTTGGTCTGCGGAACGTCAATGAATTCCGGCAAAAGTATGGCCGCCGCTGCCTGCTGCTGGGCCTTGACATCTATGGACTATAACGTCAGGGCATCCAAAGTTACCGGAACCGCCGGCCTTAAAGACGTCCTTCTTATGAACGATTCAGGCGCAAATCCCTACGCTGATTTTACATACCTCGGCTACTCATCAACGTACCTGCTATCCGGCGAACAGCTACTGGGCATCTTCAATAACCTCGACCTCAAGTATGCAAATAACCCCAAAAATTTCTGGGTGGTGGAATTTGCGGACGGCCTCATCCAGCGCGAAACCGCAATCCTGTTAAGCTCGCCGGAAGTAGTATCGAGGATTTACAAATTGATTTTCTGCGCCAACGATGCCTTTGGTGCAATCGGAGGTCTGCGAAGCTTGAAAGAAAAGTTCAATTTGGTCCCCGATGCTTTGTCCGGCTTGTGCTCAAGCTCTCCTTTGCACGTGCGTGAGCTTTCCTCCTTTACGGATATTCCCGTCTTTAATAGCGCTGAGGTAGGCGTAAAGCAATTAGCCGATATCTTATTACGCCCCCGTCAATAGCACCCTGTTGCTCGTGATTTAAGAAGCTGTCATCTTGGACCCCTTTAGAAAAGGAAAGTCGTTTTTCTAACGGAGTAAAATTGCAGAAGAAGCCTTATGCTCTCCGGCCTTTCCAAAAAAAATTCACTTAATTGTTATCCGAAATTTTATTTAAGTCCCAAAACTATTTTGTTTCTATTCTCACAGCTAGTATTCCCCCAAAAACATTATTTATTTCCGAAGATATTCCCAAAAACTATTGATTTCACCAGGCAAATTTGATAATATACAATGAAATACAGATGGGGGGCGTTATCAGGTTTTCCCTCTCAAACTTGAAAAGCCCAATTACCTTACGACTTGTTACTTTCAACTAAAACAACCAGGATGCTTCTAAATAGTTGTCTATCTATACAGACAAAAGTCGTCAAACGTTAAAAACATTAACAACAACCACCCCGGCAGAACGAGGAGAGTAAAATGAAAAAGTCGATTATGTTAACTATCATTGCAACTCTGAGTCTGCTCTGTCTGCCCGCAAATGGAAGCGTGGTATATAGTTTCAAGCACATAGCGGAGGAGCACGATGGCCCAATCGAATTTGCGAATGGCCAAATCGGCGAAAAACAATTATTTGTCGAAGTCGCCGACCATTTCGCAAATCAAGTGCTTTTCACATTCACTAACACCGGGCCAAATCCCTGCTCAATTACAGACATTTACTTCGACGATGGCCAACTTTTTAGTATGGTCTCTATAGACGACTCCTGCCCGGGCGTTTCATATTCTCAATACGCTTCTCCGCACAACCTGCCAGGCGGCCAGAATTTATCCCCGCCATTTGTAACAACCGAAGGTTTTTCCGCCGACTCCGACCCGCCGGTAGAGCATAACGGCATCAATCCAGATGAATGGCTTGGAATTACCTTTGACCTCCAGCCCGGCAGCACTTTCAACGATGTGATACATAGTCTCAACATAGGTCAGCTTCGAGTTGGCCTTCACGTTCAGGGTTTTGCCAGTTGCGGCAGCGAATCGTTTGTCAATGTTCCCGAACCTGCTACTCTCACCATTCTTGGACTCGGCTTAGCCGCCTTCCTCCGATTTCCTAAACGCAAATCAGCTTAAAAACTTATAAGGTCAAAAACAAAAAGCCGTGAGCTTATTGTTCACGGCTTTTTTATTAGCTACTCGCTCTGATGCTGAAGTGTTGCGAAAGTCCCGATGCCGTCTATCGGGGTTTATGCTGGAGGTTTTTACCCTGTTTTTAATTTGACGCAAGCCCTCCTCTTGATTAAACTTTATTTTTTATCGGTTTAGACAATATAGACACGAAAGGATAATTACAAGGCAAGGAGCCAACTATGCAGACCAATAAACGGTGTTCACGCCGCTATTTTCTAAAAAAGGTTACAGGCGCCGCCATAGCAACAATCGGTTTTCCTTATGTTATTCGTCCCTCCGCACTTGGCCAGGTCGCCCCCGGTAATCGAATCGTCCTGGGTTTCATCGCTGTAGGCGGCCGTGGAAGTGCGCTGCTGGCTAATTTTATGGAACTACCTGATTCTCAGATAGTCGCAGTCTGCGATGTAAAAAAACCTAATCGTGATAATGCCCTCAATGTAGTGGACAAACATTACGGCAAAAAAGTCTGCACCGCCTACAACGATTTCCGCGACCTTTGCGCCCGCGATGATATAGATGCAGTAGTGGTTGCCTCCACAGACCACTGGCACGTCCTGCACGCCCTCGAGGCCGTCCGCTCGGGCAAAGATGTCTATTGTGAAAAGCCGTTGGGTGTGAGCGTCGAGCAGGGACAGGTCCTTCGCAGAGAAGTCCACCGATATGGCCGCATATTCCAGTTCGGCACGCAGGAACGCTCCAGCAGAAATTCCCGCTTCGCCTGCGAAATGGTCCGAAGTGGCCGCGTCGGCAAAATCCACACAATCAAGGTCGGCACCCGCTATAGTATCGAAGCCGAAAACTTTCCGACGATGCCCGTTCCCGACTGGCTGGATTACGATTTATGGCTTGGCCCCGCTCCCTGGGCGCCCTACACCGCCAACCGCGTCAACAACAGCCACTGGTTCCACATAAGCGATTACGCCCTCGGCTTTATCGCCGGCTGTGGCATCCACACCATTGACCTGGCCACCTGGGGCAATGCCACCGACCTCACAGGCCCCATCGAAGTTGAAGGCACTGCGGTATTTTCCAAAGACGGCCTGTGCGATTGTGCGATGAGCTGGGACGTGAATCTAAAATTCGCCAACGGTGTCCTGATGAACTTCACCGATGGCGAAAAAAATCCCTTAGGCGTCAAGTTCGAAGGCGCCGATGGCTGGGTCTTCGTCAAAGAAGAGCACTTAGGCGGCACAGTTGATGCAAATCCTAAGGAATTATTGAAAAAGGAAATCGGCCCCGATGAAGTGCATCTGCCGGTAAGCAATCACCACCAGCAAAATTTCCTCGATTGCGTCAAGACCAGAAGCCAGCCGGTTGCCCCGATTGATGTGGCCGTCCGCTCCGATACTCTTTGCCAGCTAAGTAACATCGCTACTCGTCTTGGCCGCAAGCTCCGCTGGGACCCCGACAAAGAAATATTTATCAACGATGACCAGGCCAATCGCCTCCTCAAGCGCCCAATGCGCTCCCCCTGGCACCTATAATCAAAACCAAAGTGGATAAAAAATTGTAAGGAGTTAAATTATGCACAATTGTAAAAATATTAGCCGCCGCAGTTTCCTGGGAAAAGCAGCAGGAACAACGGTAGGGGTAATAGGATTTCCGTATATCATTCGGTCTTCGGCGTTCGGCCAGGCAGGCACCCCGGCTCCAAGTGAGCGAATCGCCGTCGGCTGTATCGGCGTCGGCCCCCAGGGCACAGGCGTTATGGGTAACTTTCTTGCGCAAAAAGATGCCCGCGTAGTCGCCGTCTGCGATGTCAAAAGGACCGCCCGCGAAGCAGCACAGATGCTGGTCAACAAGCACTACAACAACACCGGCTGCACAACCTACAACGACTTCCGCGAGCTTGTTGCTCGTAACGATATCGACGTCGTTCTCGTCGCCACCTGCGACCACTGGCACGTGCTCACTTCGCTGGCAGCAGTAACATCAGGCAAGGATGTTTATTGTGAAAAGCCGCTGGGCGTAAGCATCGCAGAAGACCAGGCCCTCCGTGCCGCCGTCCACCGATACAGCCGGGCCTTCCAGTTCGGCACCATGCAGCGCTCCAGCCGGGATTTTCGCTTCGCCTGCGAGCTTGTCCGCAATGGCCGAATCGGCAAACTCCACACCATAAACGTCTGGTCGCCCGGCAGCGCATCCGGCGGCCCACTAAAGCCCGCCCCCATCCCTGACTGGCTCGACTACGATTTGTGGCTTGGCCCCGCCCCCTATATTCCCTACACGCAGGACCGCTGCTCCAATCAATGGTGGTGGTATATCTCCGATTATGCCATTGGCTTCATCGCCGGCTGGGGCATCCACCCAATCGACATCGCAGTCTGGGGCGGCGCCGACAAGCTCTCAAGCCCAATCGAAGTCGAAGGCAAAGGCACCTGGCCAACCCCCGATGGCGTCTGCGATACCGCTATGAACTGGAATGTTACCTGCAAATACCCAACCGGCGTCACAATAAACTTCACCGGCTACCCATTCCCCGAAGAGTGGCAGAAACGCTACGGCAGAACAACCTCGCACGGCACCGCCTTCGAAGGCACAGATGGCTGGGTCCACGTTGACCGCGAAGGCATCAACGCCCACCCAAAAGAATTATTGTCCACGCAGTTCGGCCCTAACGATGCTCGCTTGTATGAAAGTAACAATCACGTCAGAAACTTGCTTGACTGCGTAAAAAGCCATGCGCCTACGATATGCCCGATTGACGAATCCGTTCGCGGCGACATATTATGCCAGATTAGTGACATCGCCATTCGCCTTGAGCAAAAACTTGTGTGGGACCAGGCCAAAGAGCGCTTCATCGATAACGACATAGCCAACCGCCAGCTCACCCGCTCAATGCGCAGCCCTTGGACATTATAATGCTCTTTCGAAAATGGTTTTTTGATTAACTATGAACACAGAAATATCTACGAACAAAGAACTCATAACTACGAACTCAATTAAGGAGAAACACAAATGGCAAGAAAAATGATTTTCACAGTAGTATTACTAAGTGCTGTTCTTTCAGGATGCCAGCAAGGCAAATTAGCAGGGAATAAGTTGCACTCCGGCTGGCAAAGTCTCTTTGACGGCAAGACACTTGACGGCTGGAAGGCCAGCGAAAACAAATCCACCTTCACAGTTCGCGACGGCACTATTATCGTCAAAGGCGACCGTAGCCATCTCTTTTATGTCGGCCCCGTCAATAACGCAAACTTCAAAAACTTCGAGTTTAAGGCCGATGTCAAAACCGAGCCGGGCTCCAACTCCGGCATATACTTCCACACCGAATACCAGGAGACCGACTGGCCAAAGAAAGGCTATGAAGTGCAGGTCAACAATTCGCACAGCGACTGGAAAAGGACCGGCAGTCTGTATGACGTCCAGAATGTGCGTCAGTCACAGGCCAAAGATGGCGAATGGTTCACCGAGCATATTATCGTCCAGGGTCAGCACATCGTCATAAAGGTCAACGGTGTAACAGTCGTTGACTGGACTGAGCCGGAGAACTTCAACTCTGAGGGCTGGCCAGGCAGAAGACTATCCAGCGGCACATTCGCCCTGCAGGGCCACGACCCCAAAAGCGTCATCTATTACAAAAATATAATGGTCAAACCTCTACCCTCGCTGCCCAGCAAAAAAATCAAAGTCCTTGTTGTTACAGGCGGGCACGACTTTGAAGAAAAACCGTTCCTTTCATTGTTTGAGGGCTACGATGACATCGAATACACAAGGTTCGACCTCAAGGATGGCAGCGAAATTTTTGAAGACATAACCAACTGGAACTATGATGCGATTGTCTTATTCAATATGACCCAAAAAATAACTCCAAAGCGCCAGGAAAATTTTCTCAAGCTTCTCAACAAAGGCGTAGGCCTTGTTACTCTCCACCACGCAATGGGTTCATATCAGAAATGGGAGCAGTATCAAAAAATCATCGGCACTAAATACAATCTGCAACCTCCTGAAGGCGTTGCAGCTGCCCAGCAGGCAAGCACCTATAAGCACGATATGGATATGAAAGTTCACATTGCAAACATAAAACATCCGATTACACGTGGCCTGACTGACTTTACCGTGCGCGATGAAACCTACAAAAATTGCAGCTTTGAAAAGGATAATCGAGTCCTTTTAACCACCGACCATCCCGATAGCGATAAAACAGTCGGCTGGGTAAGAACTTACAATAAAGCAAAGGTCTGCACCATTCAGCTTGGCCACGGCCCGCAGGCCTACGCCGACGCGACCTATCGCCAGCTTATCGTCCGCGCTATCCGCTGGTCCGCAGGTAAACTGAAATAGAATTATAAGATGTAAAATTCTTTGATTCGTTTGCAAGACGGTGCAACACTATCCGAAGTTGTAGTGTTTTGTAACGGCCTGCTGGACATTCCAGGTGCAATCGAGGTCTTCGGGGAAGATGACTAAGTCGCCCGGGCCGAAGCTGACCGAATATTTGCCATCGGTAACCGTAACCTTGCCCTCTAATATCAGGCAGGTCTCTTTTTCCGTGTATGACCAGTCGAAGGTGCTCGTCTCGCACTTCCAGATTGGCCACGACTTGCACGCCGTCGCTTCCTTCTCCGTCGGCTTTCTTACAACAACATCCTTAACCGTAGGCATCGTTCTTCTCCTTCTTTACATACAATCACGCCACAATTATACCACCGCAAAGAAATTTTTGAATAGCCATTGCAAATTTTTTTCAAAAGTTTGTAGCGGGAACTATCGCTTTTCTGTAAATTATTGACCCTGTGTTTGAT
This sequence comes from uncultured Pirellulales bacterium, assembly GCA_964462515.1. Classification (GTDB taxonomy): domain Bacteria; phylum Planctomycetota; class Phycisphaerae; order Sedimentisphaerales; family Anaerobacaceae; genus CAYWXK01. The sequence continues at coordinate 17,913 of CAYWXK010000004.1, read as the reverse complement.
TCTTGTTTGGAAGATAAATGGTTGTGGAGCAAAGACAGCTAAAAAAATTCAAGGTCTGGTTTGAGCAGTATGTAGCCGGCTTCTATGGCGACGACGACTACGTCAACGCCAATCTCAAACTCAAAGAAGACCACACCCGCCGAACCTGTGACGAAATATTGTATCTGGCTGACCAGCTATCCTTATCGGACAACCAGAAACTTATCGCCGAAACAATAGCGCTTTTCCACGATATAGGCCGATTTGAGCAGTTCGCAAGATACCGAACATATAAAGACTACGACAGCACCGACCACAGCCTGCTTGGTTTAGAAGTCCTACTAAAAAATAACGTCCTCGATGGAGTAGCCGCAGACGAAAGGGAACTTATTGAAAAAGCAATTCAATTCCATGGGCAAAAGCAGTTACCCGCCGACTTGGATGGCCAGTGCCTGTTATTCTCAAAGTTAATCCGCGATGCTGATAAGCTCGATGTTTATTACGTTGTTACGCAATACTATAAGCAGTATAAAGACAACCCGCGCAATTTCGCCATTGAGCTTGAGCTGCCCGACCAGCCCCGCTATTCGCCTCAGGTCGTCGATGCAATCCTGCAAGGCCGGCTTATTGATTATAATAGCCTCAAGACCTTAAATGATATGAAGCTCCTGCAGCTCGGCTGGGTCTATGATATAAACTTCACCGCAGCCCTGAGGCGGATAAAGCAACGCCAATTCCTTGAGAAGCTGCTTGACTTTTTGCCAAAAACTCAGGATATTGAAAACGTCAAAGAAAAAATCTTTGCTTATGTCGATTTTCGAATCAGGCAGGAGCCACAAAAATAAAAAACTATCCACCGACCTGTCGGGTAAATACGAACTGTAACAAGGAGGTTATTATGGAAACCATTTTGCAGACAAACATAGCCGGTGCCAAGCCAAAACGCGGTAAAGTCCGCGACATTTATGACCTCGGCGACAAGCTCCTCATAGTCGCCACCGACAGGATTAGCGCCTTCGACATCGTTATGGCAAACGGCATCCCTTACAAAGGCATCATCCTGACTCAAATCTCCAAGTTCTGGTTCGACTATCTAAGTAAGGATATCGAACACCACCTGATAACCGACAATGTCGCCGATTTTCCAGAGCCATTCTCTAACTACGCGAATCAGCTATCTCGCCGCAGTATGCTCGTCAAAAAAGGCGAAGTCCTCCCGATTGAGTGTGTTGTCCGCGGGTATCTGGCCGGTTCAGGCTGGGTCGAATACAAAAGTAGCCAGACGGTCTGCGGCCAGAAACTGCCGCCAGGCTTAAAACAATGTGACAAACTACCTCAGCCGATTTTCACTCCTGCCACCAAAGCTGAACGCGGCACGCACGATGAAAATATCAGCTTTCAGAAGTGTATCGACACTGTCGGCAAAAAAATAGCAACCTTCCTGCGCGACAAGAGCATCGAGATTTTCAAAAAAGCAAGCTCATACACCGAAAGTAAAGGCATAATCCTCGCCGACACCAAATTCGAGTGGGGCCAAGTCAATGGCAAGGTTATCCTGATAGACGAAGTCCTGACCCCTGACTCCTCCCGATTCTGGCCCGCAGATAAATACAAGAGCGGCCAGGACCAGCAAAGTTTCGATAAGCAGTTTGTCCGAAATTATCTTGAAAGCATCAGCTTCGACAAATCCGGCCCGGGTGTTACTCTGCCCGCAGACATCGTTACGAAAACCAGCGAAAAATATATTGAGGCCTATCAGCGTCTCACAGACAAAAAATTTGAAACCTGACTTTTATCCGCCGGACGTTCGGCGGATTTAGCCCGCTTCTAAAACGCAAAAACCGGACCAGCTAAAATGCGGAGCATATTTAATAAGCATCGCTGTCTTCTGATATGTCTGTCTCTAATCGTGCTGACTGTGGTGACATTCTGGCCAGTCCTCAAGCACGAATTTCTCAAATATGATGACGATAAATACATCACTGACAACCCTCACGTAAAAGACGGCATAACCCTAAAATCCATCGTTTGGGCCTTCACCACCCCGCACTTCTTTATGTGGCATCCCCTCACCTCACTTAGCCACCTGCTGGATTACCATCTCTTTGGCCTCAATCCCTTCGGTCATCATTTAATCAGTTTGTTGCTTCACATAGCCAATGTTTTGCTGGTCTTTTGGGTCTTGAAAACCTTGACTAACACAATCTGGCCATCTGCCTTTGTAGCAGCCGTCTTCGCTGTCCATCCGCTCCAGCTCGAATCCGTCGCCTGGATTGCTGAACGCAAAAATGTTTTAAGCACCTTTTTCTGGCTCTTGACCATAGCCGCTTACATCCGCTATGCAAGGCAGCCCACCTTCGGCAAATATCTGCTGTTAGTTTTAGCATTCTCTCTGGGATTGCTGGCTAAGCCGATGGTTGTTACCCTGCCGTTTGTCCTGCTGCTGCTGGATTTTTGGCCTTTAGAAAGATTCCAACAGGCTCAACGCCAATTCCCCCGCACCGATTCGCCGCAATCCTGTCGCCCAAAATATTCTGCTCTGCGTCTCGTTGTAGAAAAAATCCCCCTCTTTGCCCTTTCTGCGTTTGTAAGTGCAATCACCTTTATCTCCCAGGAGAAAGGCGGCGTCGTCTCACCGCTGGAAAGTATCCCCCTCAAATACCGAATCGCCAATGCCGTCATTTCTTACGCAACATACATCGAAAAATTGATATGGCCCAGCAAATTAGCAGTCTTTTATCCTCATCCGGCCGGCAGCTTTTCGATACTCCGGCTGGTCGTATCTATTGCCGTGCTGACTTCGGTTTCGATATTCTGCATTTATGCCTTCAACCGCCGAAAATATTTAGTGGTCGGCTGGCTCTTGTTTCTTGGCATCCTCATCCCGGTAATCGGCTTGGTGCAGGTCGGCGCTCAAGCCAGAGCTGATAGATATATGTATATCCCTATGCTCGGATTGCTGATTATGCTGGCATGGGGCATTGCTGACCTCGCCGCAAAATGGCACTATAAGAAACCGGTCCTGTTGATTACAGCGACCCTCACACTTTCAGCCGCAGTTGTTACTACCCGTCTGCAATTGCGACACTGGCAAAATAGCTTTACCTTGTTTGAGCATACCCTCAGTGTTACTTCCGACAACTATGTTATGCACAATAATTATGCCAATCTTCTCCACCAGCTCGGTAAAATCGACCAGGCCATTGACCACTACACGAAAGGGCTGCAATTAAGAACCGACTTGCCCGAAACGCACAATAACCTCGCAAACGCTCTTGTTTCCAAAGGCCTGACCAATGAAGCCATCGACCATTATAAAAAGGCGATAGAGCTGACCCAGAACACAAAACACCAGCGCCTCCAGGAAGTATTAGCCGAGGCAAATTACAACCTCGCTAATCTGCTGCGACTCCAGGGCCAGCTCCAGCAGGCCCTCGACCACTATACCATCAGCTTGAAGATAAAATCTGACAACGTCGACGCCCTCCACGGCCTCGGCCTGACACTATCTGCAATGAAAAGATTTGATGAGGCTATCGACTGTTACAACAAATTGCTCAAACTCCAGCCTGACAACGTAATTGCCCACGGCCTGCTCGGACTTGCTCTCGCACAACAAGGTAAAAACGATGAGGCGATTACAAAGTTTCGAATAGTGCTGAGCCGGCGACCAGATGATGTGGAAATGTCCTGCAATCTCGGCATCCTTCTGGAGCAGCAGGGTAAGACCGATGAGGCGATAAACCAGTATCGCCAGGCATTGCAATTTAATCCCAACTATGACAAAGCCCGCCAACTGCTTGATGTCGCAGTAGCAAAACAAGGTAGCCAAAAAACGGAAAAATAAGTATTATAGTAAAGACGTTATACCGAATAGAAAAAAAGTTTGAAAGGCAGACTTGTTGATACTTGCATAAGAGAATCTCTACATTTCAATGGATGCAGCTTCTGGTGCTTTCGGCCGTGCATTTTTTTGTCGATATGTTCGGCAATATGCTGCCTTCGCTGCTTCCCGCTGTCCGAGCCGAATTCTCACTTAGCTTGTCCCTTGGCGGTTTTGTCCTCGCGTTGGTAATACTTTCAGCTAACGGCATCCAGTTACTAACCGGTCATACCCGTGCCGACAAGACCGCGCCGCTGCTCCTTCACCTGGGCTTGTTCTTAGCCGCAAGTATTTGTCTCCTTGCCGCCTTGCCCAAATCCGGCGAGGGCCTTCTGCTCCTGCTCGTTCTGGCGATAATCAGCGGCGGCGGCATCGCAATCGCTCACCCCGAAGCCCTCCGGGCCGTTTACTCAATTGCCGCTATCCCGTCTGCAATCAGCACCGCTGTATTTATGACCGGCGGCTTTGTTGGTTACGCCTGCGGCGGCGCAATCTCAACCATTCTGGTTTCAAAATTCGGTCTCGGCGGTTTGTATCCGCTGCTTCTATGTCCTGTTGTCGGCATCCTGATGGTCGTCTTGCTTAAAATCCATCTGGCCGTTGAGCCAAAAGAGAACAACACGAATAAGATACCTCCCGGCAGCCCGTCTCCTGTGAGCCTGTCTTTCTGGCCCGTGGTGGCGATGGGCATCCCTGCCGCCATCTCCACAACCATTCTCGCCAATCTCATTCCTACCCGTCTTAATGAGCTTGGCTTTGACCTTACCTTTGGTGGCTTCTCTACAACCGTCTATGGGATAGGCGGCGCGGTCGGCACAATCGTTTGGGCAGCCATCGCGCATAGAAAAGGCGAGCTTATCTGCTCTACCATTGCACTTTTTCTTGTGACACCTTTCCTGCTTCCATATCTATTCCTGATGGATAATAGACCTGCTGTCTGGCTGCTTTTCGGCGCCGGCTTTTATTCGTTTTCGGCCTATATATTGTTGATAACGCTCGCCCGCCACGCAACAGGCCTGAATCTCGGCCAAAGAATGGCCTTCATCGTCGGCGGCACCTGGGCAGTGGCTAACATCGTCTTTATGGCGCTTGCTCCTGCCGCAGAACGTCTTGGCACTCACCTGATTTTGGCAATTACGCCCTTCGGCTACCTCTTTTCAGGCATCCTCGGCCTGCTTATCATCCTCAAAACCCGCACCCCTATTCCTGCAAAAAAGTAAAAGCAGTAGCAGTTTTTCTCCATAAACTTTTACACAAAATTCCGACTGGGCTGTTATTATTAGTGGAATCTGAACATGTTCAGGGTATTCGTGGGTCTATAGAGCCAAACAAATGAAGTATGCCGAACGAATAGAACTCTTTGAGAAAATCAGAGCCAGGTATTCAGTATTTTTGCTGTCGGTTCTCTGGAAGCTGACAGGTGACCGCGAGCTTTTCACTGAAGCTGTTCAATACGCTTTATTAGGTATCTGGCAGTATCTTGGCAAACTCAATGGCAAAAAAGCCGCTGCCTATATCTACCGAATCGCCCTTACGGCCAACTCAAAGGCCTGGCGAAATAGAATCGGTAGAGACGGCCAGCTCAGCCACAACCAAATAGACCTCGCCGGCCCTGCCGACCAAAAGCTCGACCGCACCGAGTTGGCTGTAAAAGTAAGACAGGCAATTACTCAGCTGCCCGATAAGCAGGCGACCGCCGTAGTGATGCGATACCTTCAGCAGCAAGACTATCCGGCCATATCCGAAAAGTTATCCTGCACTGAAGCCGGTGCAAGGTCTCACGTATCCAAGGCTCTCGCAGCACTGAAAAGCAAATTAGCCTCTTTTGTAGAACGGGAGTAGAAATATGAGCAAGGAAAATATCGAAGAAATCCTGAAAAACATTGGCAATGAAAATGTGCCGGTTGATGCGTACAAAATCGCACAACAGGTATCTGCAGATTTTAGTAAGACTTTGTTGCAAACAAGAAAACAGCATATTTTTTGGGAGCATATTATGAAAAGTCCAATTACAAAATTAGCCGCTGCTGCGGTGATAATCATAGTGGTATTGTTTGGAATATACTTTGTCGGTAATCCGTTTGGCTCAAATGTAACCTTCGCCCAGGTTATCCAGCCAATTCTCAATGCCCGCACTGTGGTTCTTGATTTTATTGCAGGCGAAGAAGGAAAAGGACCGGTCATTCATGATATTATCGTGGGCAACAGAATCAGAAGAACAATCTCGAATATGGAAACTATAATGATAATCGACCTCGATAGTGCAAGGATGCTCACGCTTGACCCGCCCAGCAAGGGTGCAGCATACATTGACATACAGGGACCGCTTCAGGAAGGGACCAGAAGCCTCCTGGGACTTGTCCGAAATATCGTTAGCGACTTAAAGGAACACCCCGATTGGCCGGTCCAGGAACTTGGCCAGTGTAATATTGATGGACGCAGGGTCATTGGCTTTCAGGCCAGCGGTCCAAATGAAAAGGTTACAATCTGGGCCGACCCCCAGACGGCTAAGCCGATACGCATCGAATTGCTGCTGGCACAAAAGTCGCTTTACATTCTCAAGAACATCGAGTTTGATGTGCCGGTAGATGACTCCTTAGTCGGTATGGAAGTGCCTGCCGGTTACACGTTGAGCAAGACAGAAGTCAACTTACGCGATTTCACCGAGCAGGATTTCGTTGAGGCGCTGCGTATGTGGGCCAAGCTTTTGCTCGATGGCAGCTTTCCTGAAAACATAAACGTCGAAGATTTCCTCAAGCTGACTCCCCTGGTCGGTGAGAAAATTCGTCAATTGAACGTCTCGGATGTGGAAGGAACTCGGCTTGGTATGACCTTTGGGCGAGGATTTATTTTCTTTCAACAACTGGCCCCATACGGTATTGACTGGCACTATGCCGGAAAAGGCGTAAAACTCGGTGATGCGGAAAAGGCGATATTCTGGTATCAGCCGAAAAATTCGCAAACTTACCGCGTTATCTATGGCGATTTGAGCGTCAAAGATGTGCCGCCGGAGAATCTGCCAAAGTAAATTTGCCGGTCATCAGCGATATTTACCACAAAGGCCGGGTGTTTGTCCCGGCCTTTCTTATGCGCCTCCTTAAAATGGAACCGGTCTTGTTCGCCCCCCTCAAATTTTTACTATTTTTCTGTCGCAAATCCCGCCAATCCTACACTATATAATGAGAACACAGATACTGATGGCTTTTTCGAGGTGCTGGTATGCAGGAAATGGACCAATATTACGTTGAACGTTGTCTGGATGGCCATCCGGATGATTTTCGTTACCTTGTGCGGCGTTATCAGGGGGCCCTCCTGGCCCATCTGGCGGGTAAACTCGGCAACAAAGACAGTGCTGAGGAAGCTGCACAGGAAAGTCTTGTGCGTGCCTATTTCAATATGAGTAGGTTAAAAAAGCCTGAATCGTTTTTCTTCTGGCTGCTCGGCATCGCCGACCACGTTGCAAAAGAACACCAAAGAAATAAGCGAATCCGCCAGCAGCGGGAAGCTATCCGGTCGTTTTCACAGGAGGCCGGCGACCCTGAACTGTCGCAGGATTACGCTCTCGAAGCGGCGATTGCCAAGTTGCCTGAGGATTATCGCAAAATCGTTTTGCTGAGGTATTACGCGAGCCATTCCTGCAGCCAGATTGCCGAAAGTCTGGCAATGCCTTTGGGCACTGTTACAAAGACGTTATCACGGGCCTACGCTATGCTGCGGGACTCTCTACAGCAGCAGCGTGCTAAAACTTATGAGGTGTAATTATGAACTGCGCAGAATGTAAAGAACTGTTAGCCGGCTACATTGAGGGATTCCTGGAAGAACCGCAAAAGCAAATGCTGACTGAGCATCTGAAGGTCTGTCCCGTCTGCCGGAAGGAACTTCAGGAAGTTCAGCGTTTGCAGCAGCGCCTCGTTAAGAATGGCGAAACGATTGCCCACAGAAACCTTGAAGATGAGGTAATGAATCAAATTATTCGCCGGCAAAGTGTGCAACTCAAAAAAACTGTTAAAGAAAGCAGAATCTTTGAATTAAGGAGATTAATTATGAAAAATCCTATTGCCAAAATAGCGGTTGCTGCCTCCGTAGTATTGGTGTGTCTGGCGGGTCTATATCTCTGGACCGGCACAAAACCGGGAGTGGCCCTGGCGGATGTCCTCGCAAAAGTTGAGCAGGTGCAGGCATTTATGTACAAGATGAAGATGAAAACGACGGGTAGTATGCAGCCGGGAATGCCAAGCGGTCCTATGGAGATGACAAGTACCGTTTTGATATCGAACGAGTACGGTATGAAGATGGAAGTGGATATGGATATGGTTGTCAACGGCGCCGGCCAGAAAATGAAACAGCTTATGTATGTCCTTCCCAACGAAAAAAAGGTGTATATGATTATGACGGAGCAAAAGCAATATATTACGATGGAATTCGACGAGTCCGTGCTTGCGAGGATGAAAAAGCAGAGCAACGACCCGAGAGATTTGCTCAGGCAGATTATAAATTCCAAATATGTTGATATAGGTAAATCTGTAATTGACGGAGTTGAGGTCGAAGGTTTCGAGACGACCGACCCTGCCTGTCTCGGCGGTATGATGAAAGATGTAAAGGTAATTTTGTGGGTGGATAGAAAGACGGAACTGCCGGTGCGGGAAGAAATGTATTTCAAGATGAATGAGCAGATGCAGATGGAAGGGGAGCTTTATGATTTTCAGTGGTATGTTCAGGTAAATGCTGATGAATTTAAGCCTGTGATACCACAGGATTACACGACCATCCTGCCCGGCGGTTATAAGATGCCGAGTGCGAGCGAAGAGGGAGCAATCGAGGGGTTGAGATTCTGCGAACAAATAATGGGCAGGTATCCCAAAAAGATAGATATGATGAATCTTATGAATGAAATAGTGGCGATTAAGGACAGCAATAACCCTACAGCGGCGGCATTGAAATTAAAAGAAGACTTAAAAGGAGAAATGGATAAGCTGCCGGAAGAAGAAAAGGCTAAAAAGATAATGGAGATTATGAGGCCGGTACAGTCTCTTGGTCTGTTCCATATGACGCTGGTTCAGGAGAAAAAGGAGCCGGCTTACTATGGTGAGACTGTGACGCCTGCGGATACGGACAAGGTGCTGATGAGATGGAAGACTTCGGATAACGAATACAGGGTCATCTTCGGCGATTTGCGAGCGGAGACCGTTACCGCGGAGAAACTGGCGGAGCTTGAAGCGGGCTTACCTAAGTAGCTTGGTCATCTTGTGAACCTGTAAGCAAGGCCGGGCGTTTGTCCCGGCCTTTTTTATATGGTCGGCAGCTCTTAAACCCGACAAATTTGAAAAAAATGGAATTTTCATAGACCCGTAATACCCCATTGATTGTTATATTAGCGACAGAGGTTTGTTGCAGAAGTTTTTTTGGCTGGCCAATATGGAAGACAAGCTGCTTGTTTTAAGATGCAAACGCGGGAGCAAAGATGCTCTTACGCGGATTTATGAGAAATACAAGAGAGATTTGCTGCTCCTGGCGGTTGCCCTGCTCAAGGACGTCAGTATCGCAGAAGACGTTGTGCACGATGTCTTTGTGCGGTTCGTTGAGGATGTTCATAACTTTCGTTTAACCGGAAGTCTCAAGGGCTATTTATTAACCTGTACTGCTAATTGTGCCCGGAACAGAAATAGGGCTGCATCCATCGCGGGAAGCGTTGAAGCAAACCCTAAAGAGTCTGCCTGCTTTAGGTCGGATGAGCCTGCCGAGGTGGTTATCTGCAACGAACAGTTGCAGCGTCTCAGTGTAGCGATGGCACAGCTACCATACGAGCAGCGTGAGGTGATAATGTTGCACCTGCACGCGGCGATGACGTTCGATACGATTGCCAAATCGCAGGAAATCTCTGTCAACACAGCCAAAAGCCGGTACCGGTATGGTCTCAGTAAGCTGAGACTGATTTTGAATCACGAGGCCAACAAATGAAATCCGCAGAGGACAAAGTCAGAGCGTTGATTAATGAAGCGAACATTGAAACTGGTTCCGGGGCTGATGCGAGAACTCTTGCTGATGCTTTGAGTTCGCTTGAGAAGATGAGGCAGAAGCGATTGACCCGGAGCCAACAGAATGTATGGAGAATTATTATGAAAAATCCGATTATAAGAATGGCCGCTGCTGCGGTGATAATTATTACAGCCGCACTCGGCATACATTATATCGTAAGTCCGGGCATAACCTTTGCTGATGTTGTCCAGCCCATTCTCAATGCCAAAACCGCCGTCCTTGACATCATTGTAGGTCAGGATGAAAACGGCCCCGTCATTCACGATATGGTAATGGGCTCACGAATCAGAAGGACTATGTCGAACGTGCCGGATGTTGTCAGCATCATCGACCTGGAAAAAGGTAAGATTCTGGTGCTTACCACCCCAACGAAAGACGCGGTATATATTGACCTCAAAGGCCTGCCATCTATACCAAATTACATGGATAGGTTGAGAAACGTAATTACACAATTGCAGGATAGTCCTGATTTCTCGGTCGAGGAGCTTGGCGAGCAGGATATAGCCGGCCAGAAACTGATTGGTTTTCACGCTGCGAATCCCAAACTGGATGTTACGATTTGGGCGGACCCCCGCACCGCTCTGCCGGTGCGTATCGAACAGATAGAAGGGCAGTTGAAGGTTATATGCAGGAACGTCCATTTTGATGTGCCGATGGACCAGTCGCTGTTCAGTATGGATGTCCCTGAGGGGTATAAATTGCAGCAAACCGCCCTTGACCTGATGGGGGCAACCGAGCAGGACTTTATCGAAGGACTTCGCATACGGGCCCAGGTGCTTGGCGATGGGACATTCCCCGACAGTGTTGCGGTGGAAGATTACCTCAAGGAAGCGCCGGCTATCGGCAAAAAAATTGGAGAGCTTGGGCTTTCTGAAAAAGAACAGAGCGAGCTTGGTATGAAGCTGGCAAAGCATCTGCTGTTCATACGGTTCTTCAAAGGCGAGGGCAAGTGGCAATACCAAGGCCGCGGCGTAAAGCTCGGCGACGCCAATATGCCGATATTCTGGTATCGCCCGAAAGATTCACAAACTTACCGTGTCATTTACGGCGACTTGAGGGTCGAAGATGTCGTGCCGGAGAATCTGCCTGAGCTGGCGCTGCCGGAAGAAAAAACCGACAAGGGCGTGGGTTACCAGCAGTGGTCAAAGAGCGAGTTTGTCGGTACCCAGGAAGACCTGTGGCGTATTACCGCCTCCGGTAAAATTGAGATTCTTTCAGATGTTACCCTTAGAAAAGGACCCCAGGGCATTGCTACTATGTCAATTACCCTGCCTTATTCCAGCGGCGCAGTGCAGTCAGTAACTCTGGCCAAAGAGCCGGTCCCATTCACTCAAAAAGGCGACGACCGATATGAGTTGCAACTGCCACTTGACAAACTCCTCGCCGGCCATACTAACATCCGCTGCAAGTGGACACTGTCTTTGGACCAGCTTGAAAAGGCCGATTACGGATATCGGGTCAAACTGCAAAGTTTAATACCCGTAGTCTCTTACAAGTTGACCGTTGCCTTGACTCCCGACTGTAATCTGGAGTATTCCAGAAACCCTTCACGAACGCAATGGGTCCCCTTTACTGGGAATTCGGAATCTCCCGGAACGCGGTTTGGTTCCTGCGGTATCGAAGTCCGCAAATGCAACTAAGTATGGTGCTGGACTGGTCATAGGCCGAGCTAATCTGGCCCGGCCTTTTTTGTATTTCCTTGCGATAAAACATATTTTCTGCATCCGCTTAATTTTTTACAATTTTTTTACAATTTTTTGTAACAAACTTTGTCACTGTTGCGTCTATATATAGTAAGGACGTAAACCGATAGTCCTCCTTACAGAAAGAGCCGAGCCTGCACAGCTCGGCTTCTTTGTTGCGCCTCCACCAGACATATCTTTTTTTACTCATCCGTCAAAATTTCACCTTTTTTCTTGTAATAAACTCTGTCATTACCACGTCTTTATAGTGTAAAACCACATAATTTAATCCTCTTTCTTACAGAAAGGCCGAGCCATTCAGGTTTGGCCTTTTTTATTCCTCTGGGCAGAGAGCTGTCCATTTTTCTGCGGGGCCCCCCCAATGATAGAAAAATCAGGATTGTTATACTAAAATGCTGCATCTGGTTGTTATATATATGACAATCGATTGTTTCTGTTAAATTAGGTAATCCCTTAATGCTGGAAGAAAAGCTGCTTATATGGAAGTTTAATCGGGGCAGTAACGAGGTTCTGACAACCATTTACGAAAGGTATAAACACGACCTGGTAACATTGGCAACCGCTCTTTTGACCGATGTAAGTGCTGCCGAAGACGTAGTTCACGATGTTTTTGTCTCTTTTATTAAGTCTTGCGGCAAGTTTCGCCTGACCGGTAGTCTCAGAGGTTACCTGGCTACCTGTGTCGCCAACAGCGCTCGAAATAAAAATAGGGCAATTCAGAGGTGTCGAAACCTCAACATTGAGAAAATAGAACCTGCTTTGCCGGACCTGCCTGACCCCGAAACTTGCGCAATATCCACCGAAGAAGAGCACCGCCTTCTCTGTGCTCTTCAGCAGCTTCCTTACGAGCAGCGAGAGGCCTTAATCCTGCACATATACAGCAGGATGAAATTCAAAATAATTGCCGAGCACCAGGATGTTTCGATCAATACTGTTCAGGGCCGTTACCGTTACGCATTAGACAAACTGCGGTTACTGTTAAATGGTGAGGTGAAAAAATGAAACCCGCAGATGACATCCATAAACTTGTTAGGAAATTACAATTGAAAGCCAGTGCTGATTTGGACAGAAGAGTTCATAATGATATTTCCATCGCGCTGGCTGAATCACGAAATACAGAATCGGCTGTCACACAGCCGAATATATGGAGAACAATTATGGAAAGCAGAATTGCAAAACTTGCCGCAGCGGCGATAATTATCGTCGCGGTGCTTATCAGCATATATCTTTTTGGAGGGTCTATTGGTAGGACAGGTGTCGCCTGGGCAGATGTCGTCAGGGAAATGCAGCAGATAAGGACTGCGACTTGGACGGAGATCGGCGAGGCTTCCCCACCCAAGGGCACAATCCGGTTCGAGGGCAATAACATACGCCAATGTGCATACAAGGCGCCGGGTCACGAACTCCAAGACACAACTCAGATGCTTATAGACCCACGAACAAAGCAACCCGTCGAGTTTAAATTCATTCACATCATTGACCGAAACGTAGGCAAGGCGCTTATTCTTAATCCGCAAGACAAGACGGCCTCTATTCACAGTTTTGACCCAAAGTTCCCCCAGAATCCTCTCTACGATGTCTTCTTGAATCCGCCAGAGAACATCCCATCAGACACACAGTCTCTTGGAACGAAACAGATTGACAACCGACAAGCCATTGGTTTCAGACTCCAAAAGAAAGACGATGGCACCTATCCCTGGTCGGGTGACATTACTGACATCTGGGTCGATGCAAAAACCAGGCTATTGGTTATGCTTGAGACCAAGGCCGCTGATGGTAGTTGGTTATTTAGGTTGACAGACTTTGTTTTCAACAAGGACCTGGATGATTCGCTCTTCAGTCTCGAGCCGCCACCAGGATACACACAAACAGCGCCTCATCAAATCAGGAGTACAACCACCGGAGAAGAAGGGAAGTAGGCGATGCACTTTTCGCAAGGCGACAATCAAACCATGAACAATTGACTGAAACGATTGAGGCAATTATCCAATAAAGGCCGGGCTTGCTTAGCTCGGCCTTTGGCTTTAAGTTTTAAGCTTGGCACTTCTACCGGCGAGTCACGAACCACGAGCGACGAACCCCGGCCGTCATAGTCCCCACGCTTTTGCGAAGGCCTTGAAGCTGCGGTCGTAGGTCTTCTCAACTTTAGGTGGAAAGCAGCAGCCGGGAAGCTGCTTACTCGACAAATGATAGCTCAAACACTCACAGCACATTCCCTTTCTCTCGCACCCAGGATATGTGCAGCCGCAGCTCTTAAGATTCTGCTCCTTTTTACATTCCATCAAATAAACCTCCAGTTTTGAAATCTGAAATTCGAAACAATATCAAAATTCAAATTCTCAAATGTTTAAAATATGCTCATTTCGTTACCGTTAGTTCGTAAATGTTCACGCTATACGGCTGAACTTCTAACTTGTCGGAAATGCTGCTAACCTTCTTTTCCTCAATCACAACCTTCGGCTCTTTGCCTGGCTCATTATATGCCATCGGGTCATTATTCGCAATCACTCGCAGAATCCCTTTGCCGGATAGCTTCGCTCCATCAAGCTCCATCGGAAGCTCAAACTTTCGCTCCGTAGGATTGACAATGCCGATAGTCAACGCCTTCTTGTTTCCTGTCCACGCCGCCGCAACATCTAACGGATACGCCTCACCACTGACGGCCACCGGAACCTGGCCAAAATGCTCTCGATATAACTTCAAGACCAATCCTGTTGTCTCAAACGCCGCAGCGGTCTTTGTGGTCTTGATAGCCCCAATAACGTTGACTGTCTGTGCGTAGTTAGCCATAAAAACGATGTCGCTATTTCGTATCATCTCGTGTAGCCCCGCCGCGATACCTAAAGCATCTCTCTGAAAATATCGAGTGCCAATTTCGCCATACAAATGTTCTCCATACCAGTAATTCCACTCATCGATTGCAATACGAATGTCCTTACCTTTGAGCGACTCGAAGCGTTTTCTGTAATCGCGATGTGGCGTAACTATCCCGCGCACCGCATCCGGCGCCTGCCTTACATGTTCCATCACCGATTCCTTTGCCCCTCTGTAAAAATGCTCACTGATAATGTCCATATAGTCGGCACAGTTCTTGAGCATCCCTTCCGACCAACGCCCCACTTCTCCAACAGCAGTCAGTTTGATGGTTGGGTCAACTTTACGCATCGCTCTGGCAAAAAGATTGTGCTTGCGAACATAATGCTCAAGCGGCATATACCCAAGCTGCCAGTTGCCATACATCTCGTTGCCGATGCACCACCATTTAACACCGTATGGCTCGCGGTGCCCATTTGCCGCCCGCCACTTGCCCATCGGCGTATCAACCGAGCCGTTTGCATATTCAACCTCTTCAGCCGCCGAATGGTCATCACCAAAACCGCTGTTGACGGTAATTAATGGCTCCGTCCCGATTTCGCGACAGAAGATAATATATTCATCCAGCCCAAAATCGTTATGCTCCAGCCCGCTCCAGGCAGGATTTCTGCGAGGCGGGCGTTTGTCGCGTTCGCCAATACCATCGCGCCAGTCATAACCGCTGGCAAAGTTGCCGCCGGGCCAGCGATATATCGGCGAGTTAAGCTCTTTCAATATTTTAATCGTATCGGCCCGCATACCTTTTATATTGTCCGCGGGCATAAGTGACACCGTCCCGATTCTAAATGTCCCTTTGCCGCGACCAACAATTTCCAGCCGCCCCTTGTCGCTGTCACCACCGGCCTTGAAACGCAATTGTCTTGCAGCATACTTAGAGCTTGATTTGTCTATTACAATGACTTGCCTCTCGCTCTCACCTGGACCCCATACCAAGCTCACACTCACCTTAACCGGCCTGTCCCCCTCCAGAATTATCCGGCCGGTATATTCCTTCCCCTTAACTAATCCAAGCTCGCCCTGTTGTATCCCGCAAGTTGTCCCATCGCCGGATAGACTAATCTGTGGCGTATGCTCACCGACAAAAGGGTTCTCTTTGCTCATCTTTACATTAGCTGCATTACCGATAACCTTCCACGCTGACTCTTTTGCCCCAACAGGATAATAAAACTTGCGGTCCTCAAGCATCTCCGCCCAGATACCGCCATAAATGCACCGGCCGAGGTGTTCGATAAATTGGCCATAAATATATTTCGAAATCGGCTCACCCGTTTTGCCCGCATCAATCTTTACAGCCGGATTTATTGTCCTTGTAGAAATCAATTCAAGACTCAAGTCATCGTAAAATGCCTTCCCTGTTGCCTGCCCCCACCCGCCCAACAGGCAGTTGATTCCCACGCTTTCGTTGCCCCCCGACTCAAAGAATAGCTCCACCTTTGTCCAGTCACTGGAGCCGGTAATTGCCTGCGTCTGCATCGGCTGAATATTATGCAAATTAAATAGCGCACCTTTACCGCTCGTTGCAGCCACATTCTCTGTCTTAATCCAGCCCGTCAACTTATATTGTGAATGTGGCTTGATAACGACGTTGGTTTGCCATGCCGAATCCGCCCCGCTTTCTGATGACACCATAACGCACTTATTACCCGAATGTCCACCCTCCACATACTTAAACACCGGCTCCCCGCCCCAGCTCTCCTGACTCCATCCCACAGGCATATTATCCGCGGCCTCCTCAAACGATGGATTCTTTATCAGGTTGGCCGATTGCTCCGCAGCTACTCCCAGACCTAAATAAATAACAGCAACTAACAATGTAACAACTAAGCATGCCGAGCGATTGAAATAAGTCTTGGACATATTAAACCTCCTTTTCTTTTCTGTATTTCTTTAATAAAGAACGTATCGAAGACAACATTCTATAACGAATCGCGCAAAATACAATGCAATAATACTTCTATTGATAGGACATAATTTTTTTTGCGTTTTACGAACTTGCATGGTATGTGGTTTCACGATAGACTATTGTAACTATGATTAACCTGAACGAGTTAAGACCGGCAATATGCCAGTTATGCAGACGTCTTGGAGTCAAACGGCTGGACATATTTGGCTCGGCGACCACCGACCAGCTCACTGCCGATAGCGATGTAGATGTGCTTGTGCAGTTCGAACGAAGCCAGGGTGCTTTGTTCAACCGCTACTTTGACCTCAAAGAAGGATTGGAGCAGATTTTCAAAAGACCCGTAGATGTTGTTGTCGAAGAATCTCTGAAGAACCCCTACTTCAAACTCGCAATTGAACAAATGCGGAAAAATATCTATGCAGCTTGATGTGAAAAAATATCTCTTTGACATCCTCGAAGCCGCCGGAAACATTGAGGAATATACGCGTGGCCTTGAATACACCGACTATCTTGACGATAGTCAGGTCCAGGCCGCCGTTGAGAGGAAGTTCGAAATCATCGGTGAAGCCCTGAATCGAATCAAAAGACTTAATAGCCGGGTGCTGGAGAGTATCTCAGAACACCAGCGGATTATCGGCTTCAGAAATGTCATAACACACGGCTACGACGCCCTTGATACTGAGCTTGTCTGGGATGCCATACGCAATCACTTACCCTTGCTTAAAAAGCAGGTCGAACAGCTTCTAAAAAATTCTTAGAGCCGTAACTCAAACGCTTGCATAAAATTTTACCGCCGAATAGCAAACCGCAGGGGCTAAAGTTGAGTAGCAAAGCAGGATGTGCTCCGCACACCTAATAGCCAGCAGGTCTTGCCTTGCCATCGAAAAGAAACTGGCTGGCGGGTGCCTTCCAGACGCGACATATCGGTTTAGCCGTGCGAATCCAGCCTTCACGCTGCAGCTCCGGATTTGTAGAGTAAAGATACTCACCGGTGCCGTCGTTTCGATATTCGTAAAGCAAGGTGGTCGCAGGCAGTTGTTTGCTCTTGATGTCATCATCGGCTGCAATTGCATAGAACAGTGGCTTCTCGCCGGCTTGGGATGGTGAGCCGGCCTTCAAAATTGTTGTGGCGCCTTTTTGGGTTTTCAAGCGACTCGCATAAATCGGGATAAGTCCCGGATAAACCCTGTCAGGTGGAATGGCAAAGAACGGATTTGCCTCAACAAACTCCCGTTTGTTATCGCTGTCAATCTCTTCTCGCATCAGGTATTCAACTTTGCCGGCCTTGTCCCGCAACTGATACACCGCCGCAGGCAAAAACAATCGCGGGTCGTCCAGAGACAATCGATACATAATCTGGTTGTAATCATATCGCGGCGTGGCGTTAGCCGGTTCGCCGGAGAATGTGTGAGAATATGTCCCTTCAAAGTATATTGTCCTGCCGCCATCCTGGTCGAAGTATGGATGATGTTTGGGATTATAGAATGAATACTTGTTGTGTGTAACAATCTTTTTCGCATAGGCCCACGGGCCAA
>CAYWXK010000003.1:0-142791 GCA_964462515.1 uncultured Pirellulales bacterium | reverse complement strand
TGTCAAATTCGTATTTTTGCGATTATTTTGGCTGAAAAACCTTCGAGATAAAGGTAAAAATCTTGATTTTTCAAGATCGGTTTGATATTCTATTGGAAACGAGGCTCAGCGGTGTAGCTGAGCAAGAATATACAGGGTTATATGGGAAATCCCAGATGAGACGGTTAACCAGTCGGCGTTGCCTGGTTCAATATACGAACGGGCGGCTCGTTGAATAATTGTTAGGCGGAGGAGCGAGTATGCGGCGGTCATGTTCTTCAGTGCTGTGGTTTTTCGTGTTCGCCTATGTGATCACGGGCGTCGGGATGTGCGTGAATTTCCTCGCCTTGCGTCCGCTTCCGGGCGCCACGGAAATAAACTCACAGACAATGCCCTGGCTGCCCTATGCCTCCTATGTCCTCTGGTCGGGGCCGTGTCTCGCCAGCCTGCTCATGACCCTCTTCCTGTATGGCCTCCCGGGCGTCCGGCGGCTCGTCTCTGGACTCGGTCCCTGGTCGGTCGGCGGGGCGTGGCTGGTGCTGGTCGTGTGCTTGCTGCCGTGGCTCGAAGTCGTCGTCCTGGCGAGTGTCGTCGGCCTCCTGATCGTCCTGTGCCTGCAGGGCGTCGCGGGCATCAGGCGGTTGACCTCCAAACTGCGCCCCTGGTTACTTGGTCAGGGATGGCCGGTGCTGGCCGTCTGCTTGCTCCTCCCCCTCGGAGTCGCGGTCCTGCCGGTCAAAATCCTGGCCGCGCTCGGTGTCGCTGTTCCACACCTGCGGTGGGAAGGGTGGCCGAATTACCTTTACAGCGCGGTGATCGGCGCAGGCATGATCGGGCCGGGGCTGTTCGAGGAAATCGGCTGGCGCGGGTTCGCCCTGCCTCACCTCCAGCGCCGTTACTCGGCCCTCGTCAGTAGCCTCATCATCGGGTTGGTGTGGGCGTTCTGGCACTTCCCGAACTTCTTCTTCTTTACGCCAACGATGCTCGCGGTATTCGTCCCCATGGGAATCGTGATGTCCGTCATCTATACCTGGGTTTACAATTCGACTGGCGGAAGCCTGTTCGCCGTCGTGGTGCTACACGGGGCGACTATTGCCCCGGGGAAGCTGTTCGCCGGCGGCGACGCTGGAGGCTCACTGCCAAGGGGCGTGATTACGGGGCTGCTCTACGTGGTCATCGCGGTCTGGCTGGTGTGGCGATACGGGGCCACGAACTTGTCCTGGCGCGACCGCGTCGTAGCTGAACCGCCTAACCCGGCGCTGCACCTGTCACCATCCGAGACTTCAGGTTCTGGGAGTTCATAGCCACTATATTAAAATATGGCTAGAGCAGGTTCTGCGGTTGACTTTGCCAAGTCTAAAAGCCATAGGAGCTGCCTATTTGAGCAAAAATGCATATACAACTTTAGACCGGAGACTAACGGTGCTCTTTCAAACATCCAACTTTTTTAGGAATAGATACAACTACCGTTTTTTTTAACGAATGGCATGCGTTTCCCCCTGAAACCGCCAGCAGACTACTTGCCGCCTTGGCAGAAGAGAGCACAGAAAAAGAGTCCCCCTATTTTTCGGCTGAAATTTTCAAATCTACCTCAAAACTACGTAGTTTTCACGATTGACAAATTTCACTTAATTTCATAGATTACCAGTATCAATGGCTTGGCTGCGTAGCCAAACGTTTGATATGGGAAATGTCAGATTCTATTGGAAACGAGGCTCAGCGGTGTAGCTGAGCAAGAATATACAGGGTTATATGGGAAATCCCAGATGAGACGGTTAACCAGTCGGCGTTGCCTGGTTCAATATACGAACGGGCGGCTCGTTGAATAATTGTTAGGCGGAGGAGCGAGTATGCGGCGGTCATGTTCTTCAGTGCTGTGGTTTTTCGTGTTCGCCTATGTGATCACGGGCGTCGGGATGTGCGTGAATTTCCTCGCATTTCGTCGCCTTCCGGGCGGCACGCCCATAAACTCACAGACACTGCCCTGGTTGCCCTACGCCCCCTACGTCCTTTGGGCGGGGCCGTGTCTCGCCAGCCTGCTCATGACCCTCTTTCTGTACGGCCTCCCGGGCGTCCGGCGGCTCGCTTTGCGACTCTGCCCCTGGTCGGTCGGGCGGGCGTGGCCGGTGCTGGCCGTCTGCTTGCTCCTCCCGCTCGGAGTCGTCGTCCTTCCGGTCAAAATCCTGGCCGCGCTCGGTGTCGCTGTTCCACCCCTGCAGTGGGAAGGGTGGTCCGATTACCTTTACAGCGCGGTGATCGGCGCAGGCATGATCGGGCCGGGGCTGTTCGAGGAAATCGGCTGGCGCGGGTTCGCCCTGCCTCACCTCCAGCGCCGTTACTCGGCCCTCGTCAGTAGCCTCATCATCGGGTTGGTGTGGGCGTTCTGGCACTTCCCGAACTTCTTCGCCTTTACGCCATCGGACCTGGCGGAATTCGTCCCCAAGGTAATCGTGCTGTCCCTCATCTTTACCTGGGTTTACAATTCAACTGGAGGAAGCCTGTTAGCCGTCGTGCTGCTACACGGGGCAATCGATGCCTCGGCGAGCCTGTTCGCCGGCCCCGACTCTGCAGGCTGGCTGCGAGAGGACCTGATTGCCGGGCTGCTCTACGTGGTCATCGCGGTCTGGCTGGTGTGGCGATACGGGGCCGCGAACTTGTCCTGGCGCGACCGCGTCGTGGCTGAACCGCCTAACCCGGCGCTGCACCTGTCACCGGCCGAGACTTCGGGTTCTGGGAGTTCATAGCCACCTCACGCGGCCGGTTCAGGTGAGCTAGGTCGATTCCCCGCCGGAAGATCCCGAATCATTTCTCTCAAGGCAGAAATCGAGTCTCTCTCAGGGAAGATCGAGCAGACTCGGATAGAGAGTCGAGCCCATACCGCTCAGATCCACCAATATATCAGTTCAATCGACATCTTATGCCAATTGCAAGAAGTGAATGTGCTACATATTGTTGGTTTTCCCTGATTGAATAAAAAAAATTCAAACCCGCCGTGCCGTCAGGCATCTTGACGATAAAACGGCGGGCTAAAAATGTAATGAGCGTCTTCTCATAAAATTCAAATCAACAGCGCATAAACTTATAACAATCGGTATTACATAAGGGGTCGTTTTTTTCCAACCAGCTCATCGGCCAGCTCAGCGGCGCCATAGACCTTCCGCAGGGCCTCGATGATTGCCTGAGAATTGACGGAGACGGCTCGTGCCTGGATGTCTGTGTAAGCAAAGTCAAGCACCAACGATTGAATATTGCCGTCGAAAATGATGCCGACAAACTCGCCCTGCCGATTGACGACAGGGCTGCCCGAATTGCCGCCAATGATGTCTGCGGTGGAGACGAAATTGAACGGGGTGTGCAAATTGAGTTTATTTTTCCGGTCAATCCATCGCCTGGGCAGGTCAAACGGCGGTTTATAATGGTGTGCAGCCGCCCGCCCGTAGAGACCT
Source organism: uncultured Pirellulales bacterium (assembly GCA_964462515.1). GTDB lineage: Bacteria > Planctomycetota > Phycisphaerae > Sedimentisphaerales > Anaerobacaceae > CAYWXK01. The sequence goes on along the minus strand of CAYWXK010000003.1, from coordinate 139,366 downwards.
GCAAAGGTGGTTTGAAAAGGAATCGCTTGACCATTTTCTTCATAGCCCTTAACAGTGCCGAACGCCAGCCGCAATGTAAAAGTTGCATCAGGATATGAACCGGTTTTCTCGAGGGCAAACCTGGCCTGGGCAATCTTCGCATGGGCCTGGCGCTTAATCTCATCCTGCGTTTCGATTATCTTTCGCATGGCACGCGCCTCAGCGTCAACCAGTCGAGCCAGCTCAATCATAGGGTCATTTGCGGCTTCGACCTCGTCAATTGTTCCTGTATAAAGTTTTCTGCGAAGCACCACATCCTTCAATTTGGTTCCCAGGACCAGCTCGGCCGCACGGTTCTGGGGCGGCCTGCCTGCCAGAACCTTCTGAACCAACGGATTGGAATAGCCCAATTGCTTGGCCAGCCAGGTCAGAGAATCAGTCAGTTTGACCTGCTCAAAATCGTCATAGATAGGTTCTTCTGAAAATAACTGGAATTCAAGGGACTCAAGGTTGGAATCCCGGAATTCGCGCAGGCGCTCGCCGCTGGGCTTGGTTTTTTCTTCCACAGCACGCATAATCGTCCGGGCAATGTGAAAGAGAGTGCTGTTGAAGGCATGGGCTCCTTCGAGCAAGTTATACTGCTGAGCGCTGCGGGCTGAAACCAGCTGGGCTTCGGCGATGCGGTCCCAGGATGATAGCGCTTCTTGTGCATTTGGGTCCTGGGTTACTGTGGCGCGCAATGCCTGTTCGGCATTCTGCTTTTGTTTCATAAGCAAGGGGTCCATTAAACCGGCGAACATACCCTCCCGTGCCTTGCGGCTGTTCTGAACGCCAAACAGGGTATCTTTAGCGCGGCGGGCGTTTTCTTCGCTTCGCGCACTAAAGGACAGCAGCATCACCTCCAGGCCGTTCAGCCGCTGCAAAACATAAGGAAAAGATTGGTCTCGCAGGTATTCCAATTCGGCCATCGTTAGCTGGCGGCTTGTGTTGCCCGGATGCCCCGAAACGAATACCAGGTCTCCTTCACTCACTCCCCTGCTGCTCCATTTCAGGTAATGCTCGACTTTGGCCGGCCTGCCGTTTTCGTAGGCGCGAAATAGGCAAATGTCGAGGTCGAAACGAGGATATTCGAAATTATCAGGGTCTCCGCCGAAAAAAGCTATCTGCTGTTCCGGAGCAAACACCAAACGCACATCAGTATATTTCTTGAAACGGTATAAATGGTATTTCCCGCCTTGATACAGCGTGACCACGTCGCTTCGCAATCCTGTTTTTTCGAGGGATTCCTTTTCAATCTCTGCCATAGCCGCACGGCGGGCAACGAAGGCATCCTCGGCATTTATGTCGGGTTTGACCGCAGCGTTGACCTTGTCCGTCACGTCTTCGATGCTGATAAGCACATTCAGCTCCAGATCCAGGCACTGTTTTTCTTCTTTTCGGGTTCGGGCATAGAATCCATCGCGATAGTAATTGTGTTTGGCGTCGCTGAACTTTTGTAGTGCGTCCGCGCCTACGTGGTGGTTTGAAATAATCAGGCCATCCTCGGACACGAAAGAGCCGGAGCCGCCGCTGTTAAACCGAACCGAAGATTTTTGAATGTGCTCCAGCCAGGCAGGGGTCGGTCCAAAACTGTATTTATCCTTCAGCAGTTGATATGGTGCATCATCGTAAAGCCACATACCCTCATCGGCATTTGCGGGAATGCTAACGCTGGTGATAATAAACATAACCACAAGCTGCTTGAATGTCGTTCTCATATTTTGCTCTCCTGATTCCATATCTTGTTCACCATAAGTCGATGCACATTCATTCTGTATATAATAACAATTGCAGTTAAAAATTGCCGAATAAACCAGACATAATATTTATTTGGAAATAACTATATTCCCGTTTTCGGGACTGTTGACATACTCCAGATTGCTTCGGTCGTCCCGCACCTATTGACCATTTGTTAGAGTCTTCACAAAAATTTCGAGTTTGGACGCAGTCGTGCGAACAATTGGTGCGGGACTCCCTCGCAATGACAAAAATTGATATTTATTTTTTAGAAAAGGCATTATCAAGGAAACCTTTTTATGGTAGAAGCGGCGTCGGTTCAGGTGGTTGTATTTGGTCTACCTCTGCGTCCCATTTGAGATTGTTGAGGTATTCTGCCTTAATAAATTCCACATGGCCATCCACAAAGAGAACATTACAACCGGTACCCCAGTGATTGTCGGTGGTCAGGATTTCGGGTCCGCCGGCCTGGTTCCAGCCAGGAGCGGTCTCAAATAATAAGACCATACCAGGAGGGGCATTTGTACCCAACTTTTCTACGTTTTTGTTCATAGCGAAATTGCACTGGTCAACGGAGCGATACTGTATCAATGCAGCCGTACAGGCAAACGTCTGTTTGGGAACGTTCTGGTATTCAACAAGCAAATCACACCATTTTGCCGGCGTTGGGAACATATCATTATTGTCGTTGGCATAGATAAGCGTCGCCTTACCGATGGCAGACAGATTTTGTCCACATACTATTTGGAAGGCAATTGTTCTGGTCCTTATTAATGCAGGCATCATAATTGCCATCACTAGCCCTATAACCGGCAGCAACACAGGAGGAATGACTATTCCCGTAATGGCAAGGCCGCTGCCTTTTAACTGACCTGCGCTCTTGCTGATTTTCACTAATGCCGCTATGCCCAAGACTATCGCCGGTATTGATGTAATAAAGCAGGTAAAAGGTGCGAGGATGCCGAGGACAAGTGCGGCGATTGCCAAGCCGCTCGTTTTGACACTCGAAGAAGGACCCGATGCTGAAACGGGCGTTAATACCGAGTGACAAAACCAGCAGGACTGGGCATTATCCGGATTTTGTGTTTTGCATTTTGGACAGAACATTTTTTTTCTCCTTTTTTAATCACGAATGAACACGAATTTACACGGATAAATTTTAGCCGTAGATTTCATAGGTTATTATATAGTTGGATTTCTGTTTGAGAAATAAAAAAGATTTCCGGTAAATCCGGGAGTAGAAGCACCTTTTATTCTGTTTTTGGAATAGATTTGCCGATATAGCCGGCGTCGATGCAAAACTGGATGATGTCACAAGCTAAAGGAGCGGCGTCGGTTGAGCCGCGCTGGCCGCCTTCGACAATAACGGCAATGGCAATTTTGCGATTTGTGCTGTCAGCAGCAAAACCTGCGAACCAGGCATTGTCGGGTTGCTCTGTTGAGCCGGTCTTGCCATAAACTTTCACGTCCTGCTCGGTTAGGCCGCTATGTGCAAATTCCTTGTAGGCTGTTCCGCCCTGCTCATTGACAACGGCGAACATTCCATCATAGACCGTCGCCAGTGTCTGGGGTGAGATGCCAAGGTCAATCTCGTCGCTCGTCGCTCGTCGCTCGTCGCTCGTAATGACAGGAGCGAAGAAAAGTCGAGGCGATTTATATACGCCATTTCTGGCGATGGCGGCATATACGTTTGCCACCTGCAGGGGCGTAACGCGCAAATTGCCCTGGCCTATGCCGAACCATCTTCTCTCACTTTCTTCGAGCGGCGGCAGTTGTTCAAATTGCTGAATCGTTGTCTTGGGAGGCAAGTTAGAGATTTGCCCTTGTGTCTGTCGCAGATCTCGTGACTCGTGCCCCGTGGCCCGTGACTCGAGAGACGTGTCACGAGCGACGAGCGACGCAACGTGACCGTAGCCAAACTTAAAAAGCCACTGCTGAAAAACCAGCGGCTCGATTCTATCGGCGAGGCGAGAAAAATAGACATTGCAACTGCCCTTGGTTGCGTTGTGAGCATTGTTTGAGCCTTCGTTGTCGTGGCCCAGCCAGGAGTATCTATTGAATATCCAGCAGCTTGGCCAGCCAGTCGGGGCTTTTTGAGCCGGGCAGCTAATAATTTCATCAGGAGTGATTTTCCCGGATTCGAGGGCGGCAATAAGAATCAATGGTTTAATAACTGAACCTGGCGGATATTGCTTATTGATTGCTCGATTACGCAACGGCTCGTTGGGGTCGCCGGCCAGGCCAGCATAATCGACCCTGACCTGGTTCAAATTGAAAACCGGCATCGAGACCAAAGTTAGAATGTCGCCTGTTGCGACGTCGATTACGACCGCAGCACAAGGAGCCTTGTAATTGGGATTTAATTGCCCGTTAGACAGATACTCTTCAACTCTTTTTTGAAGCTTGATATCGATTGTCAAATAAATGTCTTTGCCGAACCTGGTTTCGGTCTTGCTTACGACCTCTTTGTCTATGTCATAGATTACCTCGCCTCGCCTGCCGCGAAGGATAGTTTCACAAACGTATTCAATGCCATCTTCTCTGCCGCAGACCTCTCCATCGAGGTAACTTGATAATTTATCATTTGCGAAAAGCTCTTTATCTTCTTCTTTTGTTGCCAGTCCGACCCAGCCTATTACCTGTGAAGCAACAGTGCCATAAGGGTAGAACCTTTGGCCTTTGGGCAGGATTTGAACTCCATCGACATCCATAAACTCCAGTTGAGCGGTGAATACATCGTCATCGGTTCTCAATTCCAACAAGGGCCAATCTTTGGTCATTTCTACAAGGTCATCTACTCTATTAGTAAGCAGGAGACGCTGGTCCTCACTTGGGAATTTTTTTTCGAAATCCGCAATTGCTTCGGATAATGGGATGTTGTTTATGTTATCGTATTTTTCGAGAATGGCGGGGTCAGGGCCAGCTCTAATCCAGGCAACAAATGTCCGCCAATTCCATATTTTCTCGTTTATCTGGGTGATTCGAGTTTCAATCTCGCTGCGTTTGGGGCCGAACCGCGTGCACTTTTCGATTACCTGCTCCAAATCTTCGAGTTTATCCTGAATTCCCTTATGGGCATCGAGAAGTGAAGGATTCGCTTTATGCGATGCAGCGGTTTTTAGCTCACCAGCGAGCCGGTAGGCCTTTTGGACCCGTTTATCCAAAAAGCAACTGAGCCTGTAATTGATGCACAGTTGAAAATGCGGTTGGTCGGCAGCCAACGATTTGCCGTTCCGGTCAAGAATTTTGCCCCTGAGCGTTTCAAGCTGGTAAGACACCCCCCTTTGATTTTTTAGCTGTGCAATTTCATCCTGAACAAACGAGCTGCCAAGCAACTGCATTTGCACGAGTCGCAGGACACAGGCCAGCGAGAACAACGCACTTATGATTATGAAAATCTTGATTCGCTTGTCGTACATATCCCTGCCAACCATTAGCGTTTAGCGTGCAGCGTTCACCGTTTAGCTGCCGTCCGCTATACGCTAATTTCCCCCCTTTGGGGGCTTTTCCTAATTACCTTCGGCGGCGACGATTTGTTTTTATATGCATCCACCACCCTGCCGGCAAGAACAAAAACGGTCCTACGATACTTGAGTATAGTGAAATTCCCAAAAGAACGATGTATATATTTGGCACAACCCGCCAAGACATCGCGGCTGGACCCTTAAGGGCGGCCAAAAAATAAGATAGGCCTCCAGCAAAAAGCGCAGTAAAAAAAATTGCAAGCAACTGGGAAGAGACCGGTCTTATCGCAATAACACGATGCAGATATGCCAGAGCTGTTCCAAACAGACCAAAGCTAATCATCTGAGGTCCCATCGCCGGTCCAATGAGGTCGGCGGCAAAACCTATTGTGAAAGAAGTGATAATAGCATCCGGAATATTGCAATAAATGGCGAAAAACACCAGCAATATCAGCAGCAAATCCGGCTTGATATTCACATCTGCAAACAAGCTTGCCTGCAGTATAGCGGCTAAAAGAATTAACAATGCAAATCGTAACCAACGCATTTTATTTCAGATTTAAGATTTCAAATTCCAGAGTTCAGATCAGGGCGGATTTATTATGATTACAGCCACACTATTTAACCTTTGCAAGTCACAAGCAGGTTTTACCGTTATGTCCCACAGTGAGGGATTTTTATCATCTCTTTTACAGTTCGCTATTCTTCCTATAATCATTGGTGTATCGAGTCCGCCAGACAGAATGGCGGATTTGCTGACATAAATGACCTCATCGATTTTGACCTTGTGTTCCGCCTGGAGAAGCTGAATCTTGGCCAAATCTCTACCTACACCTTGCATCAGCCTCTCTACATTTAGTTTTCCTATCTTTACTGCTATTTTGGACGATGGGTCTGTAAATAACTTCACACGGGCGGTGCGCGACGAGGCCTCGGATATAATTCCGATGACACTGTTGTCAGCCAGAACAAATTGGCCTTTGGCTAAACCATCCTCCTGGCCACGGTTGATAGTAAGCTCACTGTGCAACTGGTCAATAGAGGCTATGCTAACATCAGCCAGCACCAGATTGGCACCTTTCAGAGGAAGTCGGCTGCGTAACCCTGAAAGATGCTCGACCTTCCGTTGTTCTTCCTTTAGCTGTGCTTCGAGGTTTGCAATATAATTTTGATATTGGGTTTCTCTAATATTTGAGGCCTCCATAGATAGCTGCCCCGTCGAGACATCATGGCGGGTCAAGACAGCATGACGGGCAAGGGAAATATTTCTGCCGACACTTAAGGGCCAACGAAAAATGTGGGCAAAAGCAAATTGGAATTTATTTGTTAGACTCTGAGGGGCAAGGATGAAGATAAGCCCGGCTAACATAAACCAGGTAAATAGCATTGCTCTGGAGACTCTCGGTTGCTTCCTTGCCATATTTGCTGTTCGTGTCCTGTCTTTGACCGGACACTGCAAGATTGCTGGCTATGTATGTTTAGCCAGAGGTTACTTCTTCAATATCCGCGCCAAAATCTTGCCTATCCACCTCAGCACCTTACCCTTAGGGAGGTTGACAATTGTGACCTTACGGCGCTTGACAATGCTAATCCATTTTGGCATTACTGTTCCCTTTTAACCGGGTATAGCTAATTCTGGTACCTCTATGTTTCCAAGACACATTTTTCACAGGGGGCCTTCGTTTGCGACTTGCGACAGGTTGCAAGATGTTCGGCTTTTAGTCCCGTCCGTATTCATCGTGGTCCATCGTATCTTTCCACAATTCCAGATTTTCAAGATAGACGCTGGTGCCGCGTGCTACACAGGTTAGCGGGTCCTCGACTCTTTCGACCTTCAGGCCGGTTGCGTTCGCCAGAACCGTATCCATTCCCCGCAGTAGTGACCCGCCGCCGCAGAGATGTATGCCGTTGTCAATCAAATCGGCAGCGAGCTCCGGCTCGGCCTTTTCCAGCGTTCCCGTAACCGCATTTATGATTGCGGCGATGGGGTCGCGGAGAGCTTCACGAATTTCCTCGCTTGTTATAACGATTTTTCGCGGCAGGCCCGAGATAGTATCCCTGCCTGCTATCTCCATTGTCAACTCCTCTTCGAGTGGTGCGGCTGAACCAATTTGTATCTTAACTCTTTCAGCACTTGATTCCCCGATAAGTAAGTTGTAAGTTTTCTTGAGGTGATTAATAACCGCCTCATCCATATCGTCTCCGGCGATGCGAATGGATTGAGAGGCGGCGATATCGGCTAAGCTCATTATAGCTACTTCTGTGGTTCCTCCGCCGATATCGACAATCATTGAAGCGGTAGGCTCTGTGATTGGCAGTCCGGCTCCAATCCCCGCTGCCATCGGCTCGTCAACGAGATAGACCTTTCGTGCGCCGGCACGTTCGGCACTATCTATGACAGCACGTCGTTCAACAGCAGTAATTCCACTCGGCACGGCAATTACCACTCTGGGTCTGATAAGATTGCCCCGTCCGTGCACTTTCCGGATAAAATAGCCCAGCATTGCCTCGGTAATTTCGAAATCACTGATTACGCCATCTTTCAAGGGCCTTATTGCGCTAATCGAGCCGGGCGTCTTGCCTAGCATTTCCTTTGCGACCAGGCCGACAGCTTCGCCATTGTTGAGGACTATATTAGTTCCTTTGCGAACTGCAACTACGGAAGGTTCATTGAGGACGATACCTTTATCGCGGACACAAACCAAGGTAGTACAGGTACCCAGGTCAATACCCATATCCATACTGAACCAGCCCAAGATTGTGTCCAGTATCACTTTCGACTCCTTTCTAAAATTTTTTTATTGCTCTTTTATATAAAAAAAAGAGCAGCGCCGCAATAAAGCAGATTAGCTATGGCATCCCGATTTTGAAAATTGTGCCGTACTGGGAATAGCACCTATAAGCAGCGAACACCGCAGCAGCTAAAACCATACAAAATGCTACGGCGAGAATAACCGTGTAAAGGTTATCGGGTGGCGTTATCTTTTTACCACGAGCAGGACCATTTGGGCTCATATCCCAACCTCACATAAACGATTTTCACACAGCATCCCTACAAGCTGGTACTTACGTTGTCACCGACCTTTGGCCCGCCTGTAGTGGGCTGCACAAGCTCTAATATACCAACTGCCTTTTCAGTATCAACATCTAAAATCAGGACATCACAGATAAACTGGTCACCACGAGTAACGTGGAATTTCATACTTTCTTTGACACCGTGTGCTGAACCAACGGATATCTCGGCCATAGAGTTTTTCGTGTCCACTGCTTTTATTCGCCCTTTTAGCACGAGGTTTGCGGTTACAGGGGCCACTTGAGCCTTATCTTTTGTCGGTGTAACCGGCTTAGGTGCAGGAACGGTTTTGCCAAACTGTCGAAGAACCTGGTTCAATTTTTCTTGCAGCTCGGTTTTTTCTCCAAGTAGTCGCCTGGATTTTTCTTCCAGCACGCTTATTATCGCCATTTTTTCAATAAGAGCGGTTGTGGTCTCTTTGTGCCGGTTCTGCTCCTTAAACAATTCAGCCTGAACTTTGTTTAGCTCATCGATGGCGTTCTTCAGCAACTGCCCCTGCTTGTCATTAGTTTCGTAAAAGTCCTTTGTTATGCTTGCCCAATTATCTACTTTCTGGAGCAGCATTGCCTTTTCTCTTTCAGCCGCATCGAGTTGGGCTTGCGTATCCTGGATTTGTTTTTGTAAGGAGGAGATTGCCTCATTTAGCCTGGCCTTGTCCTGGTCTGCCTGTGCAATCGTTTTGTTCATCTGTTCTTTGGCGTTTTTTTCGTTCTCCACAGCGGCATCTCTTTCAGCCCTCAGGTTGTTATATTTCTGTCTGTAGTTCTCGGCGTTGCCGACATAAATTACCACAGTAGCGCAGAGAAATATCGAGGCCATTGTTATCAAAACAATCAAAGCCTTTGTAAGTGTGCTCACAACAGGCTCCTTTCACTTTTGTACCGTTGAATATACTCGGTAACCCACGATAAATTATTTTAGACTAATAAACACTCTCTACACGTCCCATTTTTCCGTAAATCACAAAATGGGAGCCTATATTGGCTTTAATCTATTTACATCATAATTTTATGCTAAAATTGCTAATAGGTCAAGCTAATTTTGCAAATTAGGCCAAATAAAACAGGCTGTATGCACCCTGCCACAGGTAGGCAGGGAGTTTTAAGACGCTAACGCTTCACTGTGGATTGAAGAACGGCCTTGGCAGCAGCGATACGAACGAATTTTGACTCATTTTTCAGGAGCGGGGGCAGGAATTTTGCAAGGGAAGGCGTGCCAATTTGGCCTATTGCCAGTGCTGTGAGCACATAGGTGCGTTCTCGTGACTTCTCATCCAGGCCAGCGGTAAGATTTTTCTCGAAAACCTGGAGAACTTCGCGTTCTCCGGCAGGGTCTTTAAGCATACCAAGCTGCTCAGCCGATGCCAACCGCACCTCCAGTAAATCGTCGTCCAGCATAGTAATAAGGGCATTTTTTGCTTCTGCCGTCCCTAATATCCCCATCGCCCTTATGCCTGTAACCCTGACATCGGCATAGGCACTTATCAGCATTGTCCAGAGCTTTTGATATATTCGTGTATCACCAAGCCTGGCTATCGATTCTGCTGCCTGAAATGCCACCCTGTCGTCGGAATCTTTGTGTTGCATGGCCCAATATAGGAACTTTAAGGCGTCCTTACCACCGCTCTTGCCCAGCAATAAAGCCGCGTTAGCCCTGACCGTCTGGTCGTTACTGGCTATAGCGTTGCGGAAAAGCTGGGAATACTCGGTAAACCCCAGTTTGGTCAGGCCGTATGTAGCGGCAATCCTGACATTCTCATTTTTATCTTTCAGCAGCCCCCTTAATGAGTTTTCTGCGAGGGAGTATCTCAAATCACCTATGGCCAGAGCGACTGCGAATCGGACCGGCACGAATTCATCGTTTAGCAATCGCACCACTTTAGGCATTAGTTTAAGTTGCCTGGTGGCTGCGATAACCTCGATGGCGTTAACCCTCACCAGTGGGTCGCCATCGGCCAAGGCAGCCTGAATGATTCGCAGGGCTTCTAACCTGGGTTCATTTACGTCCTCAGCAGGACGCTTTGGCGACAAATCAATCCGTAACGGCTCGCCGGGGCGTTCCGGCTGGGTAGGTAACGGTTGCTCACAGCCGATTGCGAATATCATCAGACACACGAAAATCCAGGGAATGGAGGTAAAAACAATTGTTTTTTTCCCGCTTCTTGTCCGCAAAAGGTGGGGTTTAGTATTTTTTTGCATACTTTTCATTTGACTACCGTCTAAATTAAAAACCTAAAGCGAAAAACTAATGAACTTTCACAGCTTTGCATTTTGCACTTTTGGGAATCTTTCTGAAAACCTGTCTGGAGGTCTTCGAGAGAACCCACGCTATTATGAACAGAAAAACGCAACCCTGACAACAAAAATCCAGCCATTCTCCGTTTTTGCTGAAAAAAGAGATTCTTTTATCTATCAGTATTCTATCAGTGAACCATCCTGCTACGGCGGTCCTATCCATAGCTTTATCGGGCAAAGTGCCATCTACAAAGCCATCTTTCATTCGGCCAAGACTATCAATTAAGCAGCTTATACCTGTATTAACGCTTCGCACGATAGGTATTCTATTTTCGACCGCCCTGAAGGCACAGACGGCTGCGTGCTGAGGAAGTTCTGCACTTGGAGAAACTTTTTCACCCGCAAATTTCACGAACCATCCATCATTGCTTATGTTCACAAGCCAATCGACTTGCTTTTTTCCATCCTTACTTACAATAAATTTTCTTGCAATCGCCGGGACGGTGTCCTCGTAGCAGATAATTACACCGAATTTGTAAATCCGATTATTTTCCGCCACCAAGACACCAAGACCCGAAGAATTTTTATGTTTTTTGCTTATATCCTGGTTTTGTGACTTTGTGTCTTCCTGACTAATCTCCTTATTTTCACTATCGCTCATTTCAAAAATGGTGTATTCGCTGCCGTAGTCGAGCGAGTAGTCGAAGTTGTATGGTATGAATTTAAGCTTCATCAAGAATTGATAAATCGCCGGAAAAGTTTTTCTAAGAGGCAACACTTCACCAAAAGGAACAAGATGAATTTTGTCATATCGTTTGTCCGAGAGCCTTCCTTCGGGTGTATATAGAAAGGCCGAATTGTAGCGTTCGGCCAACTGTATCATATCTTCCTTTATTTCCGGCACGCCGCCGTATGCACCAACAAGAACATAGGCTGCATCTTTTGAATGCTCTTTTAGAATGTTATCAAAAACTTTATAGGGATGGCAAGGGTCCAAAATCCTTATTACTTGCGGGTCTAACACCGCTTGCACCATTGTTTCAGGCCAGACAATAAGCTCCGCACCGGCCTGGATGCTTGCTTTGCTTTGCTGCAACAGCTCATTAAATATAGCCTCGGAGGATTTGCCTTCTCGCTTGACCGACTGCGGGATGTTCGACTGTAATGATGCAACGATTGGCCCCTGCTCGACAACTTTATCCGATTGTGCAATCCGCCACCGTCCGTAGGCAAACGACGCGATTATGGCAGCACAAACCAAAACAGCTTTTATCCACAATTTTGAGTTTTGAGTTTTAGGTTTTAAGTTTCCGATTATTAGCTCAGCCAGCAGGCCGTTATACATCGCAATCAGAAACGAGATTCCGCCTGCGCCGAATATGTCGGCTATCTGGATGAGGGCGGTATTCTGATACTGGCTGTGAGCCAGGAACCGCCAGAAAAATCCGCCTAAAAAAAGGCCCTGCATACGTTCGATGCCGACAATCAAAACTGGTGCGGCAATAAAAAGCGGAATCCTTTTTATCCTGCAGTAACGAAAGCAAAGCGCCAGAATCGGCCAGAGGAAAGCTGTATAAAAGCAGAAGGCAAGCCAGCCGGCTATTGTTATTGGAAACACCCAATATAGATTGCCCAGCCAGTAGGAGAGCGAAATTACATAAGTAACCTTGACCAATCGGCGGGGATGGGTGTTCGGAGAACAAGCCAAAATAAATGGCACCCACGCCACCCACGCTAAAAACGCCCAGCCAATAGGCGGCTGAATCACAGTCAGCATCGCCGCTGTAGCTATCATTGCAAGGACAATGAGTTTCAGATTTGAAATTTCAGATTTCAGATTCGGACGCCTCTAAAGCCGTTAATATCTGTTCGGTGTTATATTTCTTCTGGTTATTCATTCGGACTTTGAATTGATTCGTAAATAGCTTCAAAAGTTTTTTATCGCTGGTAATTTCTTTCGGTGGATTTCTAAAGTCGCATAAGAGGCGCCTTAGTTCTGTAAGTTCAGCAGTATTCAGAAACAAGTTTTGGGTTTGTTGTTTTTTTAATTCGGCCAGACGTTCGTTTGTGTTTTTGACATATTCTGGGGAGATTTCTATGCCGACATAATTCCTGCCAAGTTGATATGCTACTGCGGCAGTAGTTCCCGAACCGCTGAAAGGGTCAAGGACACAATCGCCGGGATTGGAGCTTACTGCTATGATTCTTCTTAACAAACTTTCCGGCATCTGGCAGGGGTGCCATCCGGTCCGCTCTTTGAATGTCCCGCACACACGAGAGTATTCGTCCCAGACGTCATCCGGCATTTTACCTATGGTATTGGCACGCTTGTCATCGTAAATTAACTGCCTGTCGGACGGGATACGGACGGTATAATCATTGAAAGTAAAGTTTTTCATGTCGTTGACGAAATAGAAGATGTGAGTATGCGAACGGGCGAATTTGGATTTTGTCTGCTGGCCGAAGGTGTAATGCCAGATTATCCAGTTTCGCATAAAAAGGCCTAATTCGTCGGCTATGATTTTTACGTTCGCAGCATAATCATCGCCGATTGCTATGTAGAATGAGCCGTGTGGCTTTAAGACTTTTTTGCAGACGGTCATCCATTCTTTGGTCCAGGCGATGTAGTTTTCGCGTTTTTGTTTATCGTTGTATTTATCGTATTTGTAGCCGATATTAAATGGCGGGTCAGCAAAGATTAAATCTGCAAACGGCTCATGGACCTTGCCCAAAACCTCTATACAATCCCCACAGATAATCTTGTTTAGAAACCCTTGCATAACGATATGGTATAGATTGCCGCTGAGTTTGCAAGAGGAATTGAGGTAACCGGTCGAATCACGGCTTTATTACCTTTAGTTCTTTGAATACTTTGCCGGTCAGGTAGTCGGTGAAAGTAATCTTGACGGTCAGAGGCTCTTTGAAATCTCCTACCTTGTCGCCTACCTGAAATGTTAATCGGTAGTTGAGAGTCAGCAGTGTCTTGAACCATAGTTTTCGCAGCTCCTGGGCTGTTACCTGCCACTTACTGAGGACAACCGGGCCATCCGGTTTGTTTAGGTCCAGAAGCTCTACATCGACGGTTCCTGCCGCCTTGATGATGTGGCCATCCTGGTCGATTGGCTGGATATAGACAATCAGTGTTTCCTTTTTGCCGTCTTTGTCTTTGTCGTAAAGATTAGTGTATCGAGTAATCTTAACGCTGCTCAGAGAATAGATGTTTTCGGGCCTGGTTTCTTTAGGTAAGCTGGAGAGGACCTGTATTTGTTCCTTTAATTGTTCGTTTTCTGTTTCGGCCTGCTTGAGTTGGCTTTGCAGTTGTGTTTGCTCTTGCTGTAAAGTCCGGATTTGATTAGCCAATGGCGCCTGCTTGCTATCGGCACTCTCGCAGCCGGCAGCCAAGGCGAACACGCATCCAGCCAAAATAATTTCTATTGTTCTCATACGTAACCCTTTTCCATTCAAAGGCAGGGTAATTTGAAACCTTAAATTTCAAATTTCAGATTCTGTTTTTCCCTCGTTCTCTGCCATGCTGCTCCTGGCGGATTCGGCCCTAAGGATTTCAGGTGCTTTTTGCAATATTCTATCAGCCAGACCATATTCGATTGCTTCCTTTGCATCGAGCCAGAGGTTGCGGTCGCAGTCTTTTTCGACCTTCTCTACAGGCTGGCCTGTGTGTTTCGACAGTATGTTATAAAGAACGCTGCGCAGCCGCAGTATTTCCTGTGCTTCGATGTCTATGTCGGTAGCGGGGCCAATTAAGCTGCCCGTGATAAGAGGCTGGTGCAACAAGATTCTGTTATTAGCCAGCAGGAACCGCTTGCCGGGCACCCCGCCGGCTAACAACAGGGCCGCCATACTTGCCGCCTGCCCGATACAATACGTTGCGACATCACAACGCAAAAACTGCATCGTATCGTAGATTGCCAGTCCCGCGGTGATTGAGCCGCCCGGTGAGTTGATGTAGAAATGAATATCAGTTTTAGTGTCTTCGTTGCTTAAAAAAAGCATCTGCGCGATAATCAGGTTGGCGGCGTCATCATCAAGGGGTCCACCAAGAAAAACTACTCTGTCTTTTAGAAGTCTTGAATAAATGTCATAAGCACGTTCGCCTCGGCCCGTCTTTTCGATTACTATCGGCACTAAATTCTGATTAACAGTCATATTTCTGATTCCTCGTTGAGTGAATGCGTAGATGTGCGGATGTCTTAACTTATATATGATTCTACTCATTTACTCATATACACATTGACTCATTTACTTTTTCTCTTTCTTTTTTCCTTTATCCTCTTCTTTCAGCACCTCATCAATAAGGCCGTATTCGCGGGCTTCCTCAGCAGTCATATATCTATCTCTTTCGGTCTCGGCGGCAATTTTTTCAACCGGCTGGCCGGTGTGCCTGGCAAAAATTTCGTTTATCATCGTTTTAGCTTTAAGGATTTCCTGAGCCTGTATTTTAATATCTGCTGCCTGGCCGCTAACCCCGCCCCACGGCTGGTGGAGCATAACCTTGGCGTGCGGAAGAGCATACCGGCTTCCTTTTGTGCCGGCTGCCAGTATTAACGCTGCGCCGGATTGGGCCCTGCCGATGCAATAAGTTGCCACAGGAGAACCTACAAAACGTATAGTATCGTAAATAGCCATTGTGTCGTCAACACTGCCGCCGGGAGAATTGATGTACAAGCTTATTTCGGTGTTACGCTTGAGATTGTCAAGATACAGCATCTTCATAATGACTTCGGCGGCCCTTTGATATGTTATCTCTCCTATCAGGAACACGATGCGGTTCTCCAGCAGCATATCGTCCAGGCTCATCTGACGGTATCGCTGATACGGACCATATTGGTCATATACATCCGAGTAATTTTTCATTTGCTCACCGTGATTCGTATATCGCATTTTATTTACCGAAAGTGCACAAGTAAATGAGTAACGCATCCACTCATCTACTTCTTAATCGGTTTTTTTCTCATTGCTCTTCTTTTCAGTTGTTGTTTTGGGGTCTTTTTTCTCGTCACTATCTGCTTTCTTGTGTGGTTTTTTCGCTGCTTTTTTGGCTGGTTTTTCAGGGATTTTTTCCGGCTCTTTCTCTGTTATCTTCGCCGATTCAAGCAATTTGGCGATGCACTTACTCTGGCGGACCTCCAGCTTAAACTGAGCCAGTGAGCCATTCCGCGTCATTTCATCTTTCAGCCTTTCAGGACGCTGCCTTTGTTGAATTGCCAACTGGGCAATATGGCCGTTAATCTCTTCTTCGGTTACTTCAATGCCAAGCTTGTCCGCAACTTTATCCGTTACAAAAAATGCTTTAAGCTGCTCTTTGGCCTGCTCCTCGCTGCTTGCCTGTAGCTGCTCCATCTGTTTTTCTATTTGCTCGCGAGATAAACCCCGTATCATCAGATTTACATACTGTCTTTGTAATAGTGTTTTTGCCTGTTTGGCAACAAGGTCCAACGGCAGGTCAAAGCTGGTATTGTTGAGCAGATACTTATCAATCTGCTGGGTCATTTCCGCTCTTGTCTGCTGTTCCAATCGGCTATGCAATGTATCGCGTGTTTTTTCCCGCAGCTCATTCTCATTTTCCGCCCCCATCCTCTTGAGGAAGTTTTCATCCAAATCAGCGGGCTTGAGCCATTTGATATCTTTGATGGTTATCCTAACATCTACCTTTTTGCCGCGATATTCTTCCCTAAAATACGTTTTTGGAACCTCGACGCTGGTTTGTTTAGTTTCTCCGGTCCTGGCACCTACCAATAGTTCATCGAGCTTCTCTACCGGTATTGCTGCGACAAAGCCATTTCGTCTGGCATATATTTCTGTATTGTCGAATTTTTGTCCCGTTCCGGCTTGCTCCACCGAGACGGGTTCTGCTTCAGAGCCTTCGACTCTGAGAACTACATCAGCAATTATCTGGTCGCCAAGTTCGATGGCTGCCTCTTCGCGCGGCGTCCATACGCCTGCCCACCTTTGTAATTGTTCAATTTCTTTACTGATTTGCTCTTCCGTAACCTCCAGTTTTGCCCTTGTTACAGAAATGCCCTCAAGCGACGGCAGCTCAAACTCCGGCCACACTTCGACTTCGAAGTCGAACTTCAGGGAACCAGTTTTCGGCAGCTCTATCTCCTGGTAAATGTTTAGGCTGCCGTTCTCCTTCCTGACAGGATAATTCTTCAACTCATCGGTTATGAGCCAACTACCACCGGCCTGCTCAACCGAGGCCGTGGCACGCAGCGAAAGTGGAGTGTTATTTTCTTCAAACTTTTGCCGTAACTCATCTGAGATGATGGAACCGTCTAAATCACCGTGGAACTTCAAATCGGTGTTAAACAGAAGTTTCTTTTCGAAATCAATGTCCGGCTCACCGATTACATCCAGCTTGTTATCCTTGATGGCCGAATCGCTTGCCTCGGCCATCAATTTCAATTTGACCTGCTCTGTGGTGTCTTTGCCGAACCTTTTTTCCAGAAGCCGGCGCGGTGCTCGACCCTTTCTGAAACCCGGGACCAGCGCATCCTTACGCAACTTGTCGTATTCTTTATCCGTGGCGCTTTTTATCGTCTCCTGCGGTATCTCAATGGCGACCTTCTTTTGGCAGGGGCCTACCTGCTCGATTGTAACTGTGTTTTCCAATGCCGTAGATTGCTGTTCTTCGCCCATTTCGGTGCTCCTAACCGATTATGCCATAATAGACCTGAAATTATAAACAAAAAAGGCATCAGGAAAAAATCTTCCCTTAGCCCGGTGTTAATGGTTTTCGGTCCGCTTGATAAAATAAAGCAGGACCTGAACGCATCGGCGACCAACGCCAAACCTCTGCATACCGGGGTTGATGCCTCACCGATACTATAGTAGTGCACAGGTCACAAGTGCATAAGCCATAAGAGACAAGACCATAAGTCGTTTTGTTTGTGCACCTATGCTCTTACAAAGAGCGGGTGATGAGATTCGAACTCACGACATTCACGTTGGCAACGTGACGCTCTACCCCTGAGCTACACCCGCATAAATTAGTCATTAGTGGTTAGTCGATAGTCATGGTTAAATTATATCGGCTGTTATCAAGGGCTGCAAGGGATTTTTTGCAAATTTTTAATGTTTATGTCGGCGGGATGATTTTCCAAAGATATGTTATAATACCTATTACCGATGCCTCTATTTCACCCTTGAAGAAACTGGTGGTTTTTAAGAGATATTTAGATGGCTGCAAAATATCGAAGATTAATCGAAAAATGGATTTACGTGCCTCTATGCCTGTTATTGCTCCTTCCACCCATTTTATCCGTTGGAGCCGATGCGAACAAGCCGACTGGACAAGAACGGAATGAGCCGAACGATGTCAATGTGCCGCCTCGGCCTGAGCATAAACACCCGGCTTTTGGTGAGCGTGTCCGGGAGCGGGCGAGAATGGTTACAGAGCAAATCCAAGCACGGGATGTGAACGACCCTAATGTTCTAAAGGCAATGCGGATAGTGCCTCGACACGCCTTTGTGCCTCCGGGTGAGCAGCCTTACGCATACGCCGACCATCCGCTTCCGATAGGTCAGGGCCAAACCATCAGTCAACCTTACATCGTGGCTTTTATGACCGAGGCACTGAAACTTAAACCAGAGTCTAAAGTTTTAGAGATTGGGGCCGGCTCCGGCTATCAGGCCGCCGTCTGCGCCGAAATCGCAAAGGAAGTCTATACAATTGAGATTGTCAAGGAGCTTGCCGACTCGGCCAAAGTTCGCCTCAAAGAGCTGGGCTATAAAAACGTTTTCGTCAGGGCCGGCGATGGATACTTCGGCTGGGAGGAAAAGGCGCCCTTCGATGCGATTATCGGCACAGCCGCTGCGGGCCGCATACCCCCGCCGCTACTGGCGCAGCTAAAACCGGGTGGCCGGATGATTCTGCCTTATGAAACCGACATTGGCTTTCAATATCTGGTTTTGATTACCAAAGACCAGAAAGGCCGCATCCAGAAGAAAAATGTTATGCCCGTTCGCTTCGTGCCGATGACCGGACAGGTGGAAAAGCCGGAAGGCAAATCGGAGAAGTAAGGCCACAGAGGACAGAGAAAGGTAGCCACGAAGACACAAAGCTACGAAGGAAAATAGTTAATTGGTTAATTAGTTAATTGGTGAGTGGACGCTCGATACTCGATTCTGGATACCCGATGCTTAATGAAGACAATCCGAATCTCAAAATCCGATATATCTTTGTATCCTCAGCGACATTGAATAATAAGGATTAGCACGTCAGGTGGAGGGCGGCGGCGACGTTTACGCCGCTGCGCGTCAATTCATTAAATCGCTGGACGGCTTTGTGGGTATCGAGCGATTCAAGTTTGATATCTTTTTCTTCGAGGACTTTCCGGGTCTTATCCGGCACTTTCATAAACCCTGATGCCCCACAGCCGACCACTAAAACCACCGGTTTTGCGGCAATCACCGTTTGCAGGTCCTCGATAGATAACGAATGTCCCTCTTTTCTCCACCAGTTGGCCTGCACACGGCCGCCAATGATAATACAATCGCTGGTGTAGCTAACGCCGTCTATAACAATTTCACCGAATTGGTATGAATCAATGTGCATTTTGTCAAAGTTTTGCGGAGAATTCCAGCTCTTTGGATAATCCTGTAAGATCAGGGAACAATGTCGAATAAGATACGCCCAACCACTTCAACTCTTTTAGGATTGCTTCTATATCTTTTTTCTTAGTGGATATTTCAATTTTTTTTAAGAATAACTCGTCAAACTTCTTCTTTCCGAATTTGACAGAAATGTGCTTAACAATAATATTACCGTTCTGACATTCTTCCCTATTTATTTCGTAGTCCGGAGCTTTTTCATGATTACGTATTAAATCTTGCATTGACTTCCCATTAAAAAAGTCCTCAATACTCTTACGATTGCTACCATGAACAGTAAAGCAACTTCTCTGGGCAGTTACCCTCTGATGAATATGTTGTGGTTTCAACGCTATTGGATATTCTTCTTCGTATTTGATTTTGCCATTAACCTTGGGTAAGGCAAACGCTGCTTTAATGTTACCCGGGCAAGAAAACCACATCAAGTCTCCTTCTTTCCTGTCTGCTATGTCCCGTTTTTCTTCATCGGTAGCATGTTCGAGAGCCAATTTGCCTGTGCATCTATGGTAGAGATTACTCCTGTCATTCCAAGAAAGGGGTAGGAACATCCTGCCACTGGCAACAAAATTAAACATAAGTGGATTAAGAACCCAAACCAACGGCGAGTCTGGATCTTTGCCATTAGTGTCGGGTTTAGATATTATTTCGTTTATAGCAAAGAATAATGCAAATAACGCACCTTCCGTCCAGTCGAGCAACCTTGTGGGAAGTCCATTATGCTGCATCAGAAAAAGCCATTCATCAATCCTTTCGTACGAAGGCGTCCTAATAGATAAAACCGGAGCTCGCATACGAAACTCCTGCGAAATGTCGTTCTCAAAGGTGAGTTTTTTACTTTTGTCGCCAATCTCTTTAATTAGGTCAAACAATTTCGGTCGTAACCCATTCTTCTTTTTTCTTTTCCCTCTAAACCATGCAACGCTTATAAGCGGGCTGATATCGTACCATTCTTGTAAGATTTCATTTATTTTTATTATAAAATCACTAACTGATTCGATACGATCATTCCTCATAAATCAGACTCCAATTATAAGAACTTTGTCTTAGAAGATTTGTCTATTTTTCTTTGAAAATCCACTTTTGTTGCGTGTAATGTCCCAAAATAGAACGTAGTAGCAGTAGTACGGTTCACTGTTCTGTTTGGATATCATTTTTTTAACCTTCTTATGTTTCTTTTGGTGTCCTTCTAATTCGGTGTGGTAGCCGATCTGTGTCTTTAGTTTTGTGGCTTTGAAAAATTCCGGCTAAAGCTGTTCGGTATTGCCGCATTGGGGGCATTCGGAAAAAGCTTTGTGAACGAGAGTTGACCAGTCAATAAAGGACCGAAGCTCCAAACCTTTATGGCCGCAGAGCTGGCAGGTGCTTTCAGCACACGATTTAACGGCGTTGTCGTAGTCTTCGGCCACGTCCCAATGGGGAACCCCTGGAAGATAGCCTTCCTCTTCCATTATGCTGTCCAAGTCAAAGTCGGTCATTTTCTGCCTCCTTGCAGGACTGATTAACGCCTCCTGCGTTATCCTTATATATGTATAATACGCTTTTTGATTAGTTCATTCATACATTTATGCGATATGCGGCATCAACTTAATCCGCAACGGCTTATCTCTGTCTGCCAAACAAGCTGGGCGATATGAGCGAATTAAGAAAAATCCGTATAATTCAATCCATCATAGGCGGAGCAATCAAGTAAAATCTGTAAAAAATTTTGGGATGGGGATGGAACATCAAATCCTGCTTCAAACGGCTGGTCTTTGCGGCTTTGAACCCGTCTTTCGGCTTGCATTTTGTGCCTTGAACGGCGTTTGGTGGTGTTTTATGGGCGAGGGCAGGCGTCAACCAGCTTAAGGGCCTGGTCGATGAAGATTTCGCCGGTCATCTCACCAAGGCAGGTTCTACTAATATAGTTGTAGCGGTCAAAACTATTCCAGTCCACCTTTGTCAATATGTAGCCGAAGGCATCGTTTGTCAGACCAAAGAGCATATTGTGCCTGCCGTGCATCTTTCGTTTCAAATAGTAGCCGATGTTCGGCAACGCTTCGCCGGGAATAGTCAATATCTGGGCATCGCTGATGTTTATGACGTTGACCTGAGTGCTGACACTGCCTTTTTCATTTAGATTATAACCTAAGGGAGAGAGCTTTATAACGGACAGCAGAATTTCACTTTCAACGGGAAATTCGACGATTGTGCTTTTGCAGAATAAATTCGGGTCTTTCTGGAGAGGTGCATCTGCAATGATGCCAAGCGCCTGGTCTGCAAGAAGATGGCCGATGCGTATGCACTCATCCCAGCTTCGAATGTCTCTGCCATCAGGACCCCGGCAGTCAGCGGTAACCATTCCTCCTGCTGCGCTATTGATAAAGATGCCGATGCCAGCGCCTTGCTTTTGGAGCTGCTCGTAGAGCGGCCCTACAAAATCCGGGCAGAGAATACCCTGGTCCGGCCCGATTACTTCAGGATGACAGGCGTAGTTGACAAGAGTGGCTAACGGTTTGCCTTCGACACTGAGTGCCTGGATGACGTGACAACGCGGGTCAAAAAGTTTCTCTGCGTAATAATTATATGCAATTTTGCCCTTTGCTGCACCTGTCGCTATTTTGATATGCGCCGGCTGCAACTGGCTTACAGCCTGCTTGATAGCATCCGCCAGTTTATCACAAACATTATTCAAGTATGTAATGTCAGCACCGGTTTTTCCATCCTTATCGGGAAAGCCATAGCAATCCGGCGCACTATGGTTGTGCGTGGCGGCGATGAGGATATTCTCCGGAGGGATGCTCGGCACCTTCTGGCGAACCTTGTTACAAAGAACACTTGGGAAACCGAGAAAGTCGGCGCTGCAAATAGCAACACGAGTGTCGCCGTTTTCAAAAACCAAGGCACGCACGGTCAATTCCCCTATCTTGCGATTGACAGGTTCAGAAGGCCCCACGCCGCCTGAGACGGGAAGAAGCGGCTCGGGTGTTACGTTACGAATGGCAATGGCAGCACGGAACTGTGCAAGGAGTGGGCCGCTGTAAAATAGATATATTCCAGCTAACACTACGACCGATAGAGATATAAAGCTACGATTTTTCTTGTTCATACTGTTCCTTCCTTTGTGAAAGATTACGAATTACGAAATACGCAACACGCACAACGACTAAACGGAGCAGGAGGGATTTCCCTTCGGGCCGCTCCATTATGTGGCATGGGCTTCCAGCCCGTGAAGACACGGCCAAGATGGCCGTGCCACCGTCATAACGGAGCAGGAGGGATTCCCCTTCGGGCCAGGGGTTTGCGGTCTTAAGGACAGCGCAAACCCTTCGACTCCCCACGCAGCACAAGCAGTTGTGCTGCTCTGCTCCTAACGGAGCAGGAGGGATTCGAACCCCCGTCCCAATTACTCGGGAAGCGGTTTTCAAGACCGCCGCCTTAAACCGCTCGGCCACTGCTCCGGTTTATAAGATTGCCACGCCCCGATAAACGACCCTTCGACTTCGCTCAGGGCAGGCGTCGGGGCTCGCAATGACATCTTGCTATAGGTTTTAATGATTTTATAGCGAAAGGTTCTGTTCTTGCAAGGAATTTCAACGGAAACACGTCGCTAATTAGATTTATAAGAAATTTAATATGGCACTGTGGCGCAATTATGGTATATATTTGTGAGTAAGAAAACCGTAACGAAACGACAATAAAAATTTAGGAGGTATATATGAACTCTAAAGGCAAACAGGCCCAATTACAAGAATCATTAAAAGCTGCCGGGACAGGTTGTGGGTTGTCGAGGCGGGAATTTATTGGCGGCTGTGCCGCGTGCGCAGCCGGCCTTGCAGGCATATCGGCCTTAACTGCCATACCGGCGTTGGCCCAGCCGGCGGCCAGTGAAGAGAAAGCCAAGGTGCGGCTTGTTTTTACGCATATCCCGCCGCAGAGCCCAACATGGCCAAACATCGGCTACGACTATGAAGGACGCAAAAAGGAGCTTTTGGAAAAACTTCGCAAAGGCTGTCCGGGAGTCGAATTTCTACCTGCTACGGCACAAAATGCAGATGAGGCAAAAAAAATCCTCGAAGCCGACAAGGAAGTCGATGGCTATCTTATCTATATGGTAGGCATCTGGACAGGTGCTCCTCAGACTATCGCTGCATCAGGCAGGCCTACTATTTTTGTTGATGACCTGTATGGCGGCTCAGGAGAATTTCTGATTGCCTACTCATCCGCTAAAAGGCAAGGATTAAAAGTGGCCGGTGTTTCGTCCACGAATTTTGACGACGTAATTCAAGCAGCTAAATGCTTCGAGTGCATCAAGAAGCTTCAGTCATCGGTAATTCTGCGTATCGGAGGCGGCTTTGGCTGTTCTGCTGAGGGCGTGCAAAAGGTCTTTGGCACCAAGACCGTGGAGATAAACTACGACCCGCTCAACGAGCTTTACGAAAAGGCCGACCGCGATGAGGCCCGCAAATGGGCAAAGCGATGGACAAGTGAGGCAGAGAAGATTGTGGAGCCATCGCATCAGGAAATAGAGAAGTCGGGGGCGATGTATCTGGCAATGCGCCAGTTGATGGAGCAAAATAAGGCCAGGGCCATTGCGATGAACTGCCTGGGTGGATTCTACGGCGGACATATTACGGCATATCCGTGCCTGGGTTTCTTCCAGTTCAATAACGATGGCTACGTCGGCGCCTGCGAAGGCGACCTTACATCCACTATCACGATGCTGCTTATGGGCTATCTTGTCGGCAGACCTGGTTATATCTCCGACCCGGTCATCGATACATCCAAGAACCAGATTATCTATGCACACTGTGTAGCGCCAAATAAGGTCTATGGGCCTGATGGTCGCAGCAACCCGTACCATATTCGCAGCCACTCCGAGGACCGCAAAGGCGCTGCAGTGCGGTCGCTTATGCCGCTGGGTGAGATGACCACTACGATTGAGTTCAACCCGGACAATCACAAGGTAGTATTCCACCAGGGTAAATCCGTGGCGAACATCGATGAGGACAAGGCCTGCCGGACCAAACTTGCTGCTGAGCCAAAAGGCAGTATTGACAAGCTGCTGAAATTCTGGGACCAGTGGGGCTGGCACCGCGTTACTTTCTACGGCGACCTCAAACGCCCTGTTGAGCATATAGCTGCCCTGCTCGGCTTTGAGATGGTAGAAGAGGCATAAGGCACAAGATACACAAAACCTCAGGACCCAAGACCATTGGCAATGGTCTTGGGTCTTAGTTTTTACATGGTTAACGAAAAAGAACTGTAAGTTCTTTACGTAACTTACTTTGTAAAAATTTTGCGTCTAAAAATCCATATTGCAGGCAAATTAAGGTTCTGGTCCACACTGTCATAACAAAGTTAAAAAAATTTTGAAATTTTTGGATTTTTTACTTGACAATATCATACATAGATGTATTATGTATATAGCTATTAGGTATATGTTCTGGAGACACAAATATGACTATAAAAAAGGATTTGGTTGCGGCGTCCGCTACTCCGCTGATTCTTTCTATTCTGGCTGAGGGAGATAGCTACGGCTACGCCATCATAAAGCGTGTCCGTCAGTTATCAGGCGGACGGATGGAATGGACAGACGGGATGCTTTATCCTGTTTTGCATCGGCTTGAACATCAGGGGTTGATAAAGTCCTTCAGTCGTGCCTCCGAGGCAGGCAGGCTGCGAAGGTATTATCAGCTCAAGAATAAAGGCAAAAAGGTGTTGAAAGAGCAAAAAAATCAATGGATGTTAACATATTCGACTTTGAGACGATTATGGGAGAAAAAACTATGTTTGACCTGAATGAACAGATAAAAAAGTGGCGTTACGCATTGGCTCAATCGGAGGCCTTCGGTAAGTCGGATATCGATGAGTTGGAAAGCCATCTAAGAGAAGAAATTGAGCGATTGATTACCTTGAAGCTGTCTGGCGAGGAAGCCTTTTGGGTAGCTGCACATCGAGTTGGTGACACGGATGCTCTTGGCAGTGAGTTTGCAAAGGTGAATTGGCCCGCAATGTTGAAAAGAAGAATTTTCTGGATGGCCGCAGGCATACTGGCATATCTATTTGCCAGTTACCTTGCAGGTGCCGTATCGCAGGCCTGCATTTTACTCGCTGGTCTGGGTGGAATAAGAGGTTATGTCCTGGGGCTGGTTGGCGCTCTCTCAAACCTTGCAATTCTGGGACTGGTGATTTTTTTCCTTTGTCTATCTTATCGACACAACTGGAAAATCCTGCGGTTCGGTCGATGGCTTAACAACTTTGCCATAAGAACCATACTCGTTGGGGGTTTTATTGCTGCTGTAGTATTTCTTAATGCTGCACGAATTTTCTTTTCTGCTGCTGCGGCGCGAATGATGAGTGTCCAGGAATATGGACAGATGTCAATTATTGGGGCATATCTGCAATTGTTACTTCCAATTCTGTTGGCCGTAATCCTGGTAGTGATACTGGTCAGACTCCGTGCGTCAGAGTTCAGTGCAATTTAGAATTAGATTCGAGGTTACTGGCAATCAAAAATGGCGGCTGTCAGGACCATAAAACAGCAGTTATTGTTCTTAAGTCCTGTTTATTTATAGGTTTAGAGAAATTTCAAAAATTTTTATAATTTTTCAATTTTTTAGTTGACATTGCATAGTATGTATGACATAATGGGCAATGTAAGATATATCAAGATGTCTATTAGATTTTGGGTGAGTCAAACGACAGGTACAAAGGTTGCTAAAAGTTGATAAGGAGTTTTGTATGAAGTTTGAAAGTCAATTATTAAAAGGAATCGCACCGGTGGTTGTTCTGGAGGTTTTATCTCGCGGGCCAATGTATGGCTATGAGTTGAGCCAGGCCATCGAGCAGCGAAGCGGCGACGTTCTGATGCTCGGCAAGGGAACACTCTATCCATTGCTTTACAATTTAGAGGCAAAGAAGCTTGTCGAGGGCAGATGGGAAACGTCTGAAACCGGCCGAAGAAGAAGATATTACTCAATCACAGGTAAAGGCAAGGATGAGCTTGTAAGACAAAAGGCACAGCTCCGTGAGCTGGCGGTCGGATTGAATTTTGTTTTTAGCGGAGCGCTTGTTCCGGCTTGACAATTTACCGCAGAGAACGCAAAGAACGCAGAGAAAAATAAATTGTTAAAAAAGCTCTGTGAACTCTGCAACCTCTGCGGTGTAAAAGTGGAGGCCTGTATTATGTCAGGTAACGAAAAAAACAGCGATTTACAAAAATTACCCGTCTGTGTTACTGAGTTTATTAAGCTTGTCATCAAAAAGATGCGTTATCAGCGAAGCGTGCGGCTGGAAGTTGCGGCTGAGCTGTCATCGCATTTTGAAGATGAGCTTAAAGGTTGTGCGACCGACCAGGAAAGAGAACAGAAAGCCCGGCAGCTTATCAGCGAATTTGGCGACGCTAAATTGCTGGGCATTTTGTTACGCCGGGCCAAGAAGCGATGCCGACCTCTCTGGCGAACCATAACGGCAAGGACTTTTCAGACAATAGGTGTCCTGATTCTGCTATTTTGCCTTTATACGGTATGGTTTCTTACCGGCAGGCCAACCATAAGCGTTGACTACCTCTCGGTGTGGAATCAGATGAGCAGGCCGCAGATTAAAGATGAAGACAACGCCTGGCCACACTATGAAAAGGCGGTAGCACTATATACCGAGCCAAATCAAGAGTTGAATGATATGCATGAATTTACTGCACCGGGGCGCATAACTCTTGGCAGTCTTACCGATGACCAGCAGCAAAAAATCAAAAAATGGGTCGAACTCAATGAATCTGCCTGGCAGGAATTTGTCAAGGCCAGTTCCAAATCATACTGCTACAGGGAATATCAGTATGGCCCTAATACTAAAGATGAGGATAAGTGGGTGTTTAATATCATACTGCCTCATTTAGCTGAACTAAGGGGACTGGCAAGACTTGGGCGATGGCAGGCACGGGTACAGATAGACGCAAACCAGCCGCGTCAGGCCTTAGAAGACTGTCTGTCAATTGTTCGCTGCGGCAGTCACTGGCAGGGTAAGGGAACGCTTGTCGAACAGTTGGTGGGACTGGCTATCAACAGTTTGGCCTGTGAGGAAATACTGAATATTGCTGGAACGAAAGACTTATCACCTGTTGACCTAAAACACCTCCAGGAGAGTTTGCTACAAATTTATCCGCAATCGTTTCCGCTTATGAATGTTGAAGGCGAAAGAATATGCTTTCTGGATGTGGTTCAGCATTTATTTACGGAGGGTGGTCCGGGCGGAGGCCACTTGGTCCCACATAAGCTGGTTTATCTCGGACATATTACAGACTCTGGTGATGAGGCAATAATAAAAATGGGGCGTTTACCTTTTTATACAGCGGCAGCTATGGTTCACGCGGGCCGCGATGAGACGATAGCTAAAGGTAACGAGCTTTATGACTACCAGGTTAAAAGGGCTAAGATGAGTCCTTATCAAAGGCACATTAGCGACCCTAATGGCGTCAATGATATGATTTCAAAACTGTCGAAATACAGGTTCTTTTTAATACATATCATAATGCCCGCTATCGACCGTGCCTCTGAAATAGCATATCGTGGCAAGGTGTTGCATCAGGCAACGATAACTGTCCTAGCGCTTCGGCAGTGGCGATTGGAGAAAAACGAATATCCGGCAGACCTTGATGAATTGATTGCAGCAGGATACTTGAAGGAACTGCCGGCCGACCCATTCAGCGACAAATCGCTCGTTTACAAAAAAACAGGCGATGATTTCACGCTCTACAGTGTTGGGTCCAATTTCAAAGATGACGGCGGCGAATCAGGTGTGGACAGGAATGGAGAAGCTAAGAAGTGGACGGACAACGGCGATACGGTTTTCTGGCCTGTGCCCAAGTATGAGCCTAAATTGGAGCAATGACCCATAGCAAGATAAAAAACCAAGCGGAAACAAAGACCGATGAACTGCCGGCTTGCGCCGCAGAATACATAAAACTTATCATCAAAAAAATGCGCTATCGGCGAAACGTTCGGCTGGAGGTTGCGGCTGAGCTGTCAGCACATTTTGAAGATGAGCTTAAAGGTTGCGCGACCGACAAGGAGCGAGAGCAGAAAGCCCGGCAGCTAATAACCGACTTCGGCGATGCAAAACTACTTGCCATTTTACTTCGCCGGGCCAAGAAACGCTGCAGACTGCTGTGGCAAACAGTTGTTGTGAGAACTTTTCAGGTGATTGTTGCGCTGATTGTGTGTTTTGTTATCTACGTTGTCTGGTTTTTTACTGGTAGACCCGTTATCACCACCAACTACCTCGCCGAGCTTAACCGCGTAGTCCAGCCTGCAACTGACGAAAATCAAAATGCGGCTCCTTTGTATCTCAAAGCGGTTGGTATGCTTAAAGAACTGCCGCGTGACGTCTCTTCGGTTCTGTCCAAGAGGTACAATGAAATTACTCCCGAAGAAAAGAATCTTATTGAGGGATGGATAGCTGATAACACAGCGGCTCTCAAAATGGTTGTTGAGGGTGCAAAGAGACCACATTATTGGCAAGAGTATGCAAACAAGCAAGGGACTGACCGGATGCTCGGTGTTCTTATGCCTCACCTCTTGGAATATCGCACGTTGGCCTTCGCCTTGCGATGGCGTGCGCAGCTTCACGCCCAGCAAGGCCAATATGAAAGCGCGTTTGACGACTTGAAAGCTTGCTATTGCTTTGGTCGGCATCTAAAAAATACTCATTTTCTGGTCGAACAACTTGTAGGATTTGCCATAGAAAATCGTGCTACTGATACGGTATGCGAGATTCTTAACGTATATCAGGTTGACCTGGCTACACTGACTAAATTGCAACAGGATTTTGAAAAAATGATTACCGGTGAGGAGTTTACGTTAAATTTGGCAGGTGAAAGATTGCTTGTATTCGATGAAATTCAGAGGTCCTTCACAGGAGGACTCAGCGGAGGACATATAATACCTAAACGCGTTTCGGAACTTTTTCCGGATGTGCAGGTAATAAGCGGCCTGTCTGGAGGCAACGAGGGCACATCTTTTGCGAAAAAGCAGGAGCCGAATTGGTTATCAAGGATCATATCGGGCGTATGGTATGAAATCTGTGAGATTGGAGGCTTTATCTGCGAGGCTGGCAGTTTTGTTAAGAAGGAAGGTTACATACTTTTCTTCCATCCTGACAAACGGCAGACCTACAAGGCCACACAACAGCTTTATGACTATTGGGATGTGCTCAAGTTCAAGACGCCGGGCCACGTTCGAGCCGAAGGAATAGCCATTGAGGAAAAAATTAAAAAAATTACCAAAGGCAATATCTTTCTCGAGCTTATGGAGCCGGCATTTGCTCGGTGCGTGGAATTAGGTTATCGAAATGAATGTAGCAGCAAATCGCTCTTGGCTGTAATTGCCTTGATGCGATACGAAGGAGATAAAGGCTGCTATCCTGATAATCTTGGGGAGCTGGTAACTGCCGGACACCTCAAAGAGCTGCCGATAGACCCATATAGTAACAAGCCGTTGGTTTACAAAAAAACCGATGACAGTTTCATTCTCTACAGCGTTGGCACTGATTTTACTGATAATGGCGGCGAATCGGGTAAGGGTTCGCAAGGTCAAGTCCAGAAATGGAGGGACAACGGCGATACGGTTTTCTGGCCCGTGCCGGAATTCAGTAAAAAACCACAGGACTAAGCCAGGGTGATTACATTAGGTAAATAAACAATATTTGGAAACCTGACCAATAATGCCAACTGTGTGGTGTGCTTAGCTTCGAGTTTGTAGGTGACTGGGGCGTGTTGCGTTGACCGGTTGCGGTTGCGTAGCTCGTAACGGTTGCGTTAAACGTAAATCGTCGTTTCAGACGTAACCGTAAGCCGATTGACGAAACGAGTAGCACGACCGATAGACGATATACACAACCACCTACTCCTGTGGCGTCCTGACGGACAAAGATGAATCGCACAACCAACTGCGGAGGGTTCCGGGGAAATTCTTGAAATTTTATTTCCTGCCGCTTACTATATTCCGCACGGTAAACCCCGTTAGAAAGCTGGGGTGAGGATTTAATCCCCACCCTCACTATAATATTTTACCCTGCCTAAAAGACAGGGCTTTCTTTCTAACGGGGTAAATGCAGCAAAAAAACAGGTGAGTTTCTTCAATAAGTAACCAACTGCAACTGCTTTGCTTGTTTTACAGGAGATTATGATGGCTTCGGGAAAATACCCTCTACATTGCAATTGTAATCATATTTCCACTCGGCGAGAATTTTTGCGCAGCTCAGCAGGTCTGTTTGCAGGGACGGTTCTGTTGCCCGGATGTCTTTCGGCTGCAAAGAAACCGATGGTTACTGAAGCTCCTATACGGGGCTGCGGGCCGGCATCGAAGTATGTGCCGACTATTAAGGCAGCATTTGTTCGGCGAAAAGAAGATTATGGTATGCTGTGGCCCGGCGCTGTCTATGATGGCCAAGCAGCGAGACGCAAATACACCACGCAATTGACACAGGCAGCCGATGCACTGGGCATAAAATTAGACCTTCGGACAGAACCCATTTATAG
Source organism: uncultured Pirellulales bacterium (assembly GCA_964462515.1). Lineage (GTDB taxonomy): Bacteria > Planctomycetota > Phycisphaerae > Sedimentisphaerales > Anaerobacaceae > CAYWXK01. Next base: position 108,697 of record CAYWXK010000003.1, on the reverse strand, counting down.
TGTTGCCGAGGCAGATGTCTGGTTGGTGGAAGCCAAGACCGCTAAAGTCGATGGACTGATTTTGTTATTACTTGACCGCCAGCAGCACGCCTGGCCGACAGCAGCCAAAGCGGTCGATACCGGAATTCCGACTGTTATTTTCTCGCCGGTCGGCACGTCTTTTACCACTAACACAATAAATCTCGCCGATAGACCCGGCTGCGTTATTTACTCAACGGACGATTTTAGTCAGCCGGTTTATGGCCTGAAAATGCTCAAGGCCGGTGCCAGGATACGCCGGGCACGCTGTGTTGTAATCAAGGGTGCTGAGACGTTCGACTCAACGATGGCGGATTTGGGAATTACGCTGCGACACGTGCCTGTTAATACATTTATCGAGGAATATAACCGCACCCCTGACAGCAAAGAAATACTGGCGATGGCGGATAGCTATATCCGCCAGGCTCGGCACATAACCGGCGCGACCCGTCAGGATGTTATAAATGGGCTCAAGAGTTATTACGTAGCCGGAAAGATTCTCGAAAAAGAAGCCGCTGATGCGATTACGATGGATTGTCTGGGGGCGCTGGGAAAAATTAAGGTGAGTCTTCCTTGCATCGCCTGGTCGCGAATGAACGATGATGGAATTCCAGCTGCTTGTGAGGCAGATTATGGCGCAGTGGCCTCGCACATTGTCGTGCAGTATTTGTTCGACCGCCCGGGCTTTCAGCAGGACCCTGTGGCCGATACCGCCAATAATGCCATTATTGGTGCGCATTGTTCCTGCCCGACGCGACTGAATGGTTTCGACCAGCCGCCTGAGCCATTTGATATAAGGCATCACCACGGCAATAGAGACGCCGTGCCGCGGACTATCTGGCGTAAGGGCCAGCGAGTAACCTGTCTCGATGTTCTTGTTCCGGGTGAAAGGCAAAATCCCAAAACGGAATTATTGATTTCATCCGGCACTGTGGTGGACAACGTCAGCGTGCCGCCATCAGGCGGATGCGTGGTTTCCGTCAGAGTGAAGTTTGACGGCGACCAGAAGGTTTTGAGCTTCCCCGGCTTCCATCAGATATTTTTCTATGGCGACTACAAACAGCATCTTGTCGAATTCTGCCAGTTGTTTAACCTCAAATCACAGGTTGTCTAATCCTATTGTCAAGAAAGCGTCCTGATTACAGTTGAAAAGAAAGACACTTTTGGCCGATTGTGTGGGTTTGTTACGTCTGCAAACAAAAGCCGAGCGAGCTGTTTTCCATAACTTGCTTGCCCGGCTTGAAAGTCTATGGCGAGTTTTAGTAGCGGTTTACTGTTCGCTGGGCCTTGCGCATACGCCGGCGATTTTTCTCCGATGGTTTTTCGTAATAGGCAATGCGTTTCATATCCCTGATTAAGCCCTCTTTTTCACAGAGCTTCTTAAATCTCCTTATCATTTGCTGAACTGTTTCGCCTGTTCGCGTTTTAACCTTTAACATAAAAAGATAGACCTTTTTACCCTTAAACCAATATTGAAAGTAATGACTAAACGACACTATATCTTAGTTAGCCAGTCAGAGCTGTCTGTTTCAATACTCTAATAAAAGTGTTATATTATTTCAAGTAAAAAATGTATATTGGCGATTTTTGGCGTATGAATTGGCCTGTTTGGCCTCCTTAAAAAAGGACTCACTGACCCAAAAGTCCGCAGGGTTGCTTAATATTAGGGGTTTGTTGTATAATATAGGTAAATTTGGTAAAATAGATAAGTAGTTTAGGAGGTGCGATTTAGTTGGAAAAATTGCGTCAGACTCTGACAGTTAGAAAAGAACAGGCGATATTGGTAGCTGCTATTCCTGGGGGTTCGAGGGGGGACGATTTGGCTGAACTTACTGCCCTTGCTGAAACTGCCGGTGCGGTTGTCGTGGATAAATTTCAGCAGAAAATCCGCAAAATAAATCCCTCGACGTATATAGGTAAAGGCAAAGCCGAGCAGCTTGGAGACCGCGTCAAACGCTTCGAAGCTAATGTCGTGATTTTCGATAACGACCTCTCGCCTGCCCAGATTCGCGGGCTTGAAGAAATTACCGGTGCCAGGGTCATCGACCGCAGCGAGCTGATTTTAGACATCTTTGCCACCAGAGCAAAGACAAAACAAGCTCAGCTTCAAGTCGAATTGGCACAGCTTGAATATACATATCCCAGGCTTACCAGGATGTGGGTGCACCTCGATACCCTTGCCGGCGCAGGCGGTGCAACCGCAGCAGGTGCGGTCGGCGCCATAGGCACCAGAGGCCCGGGCGAACAGCAACTGGAAATCGACCGGCGTCTGGTCTCTAAACGAATCATAGACCTGAGGCGTGAGCTTGCTGATATCGACAAACGCCGAATCCGCGAGATTGATGCTCGAAAGGGAATGTTCAAAATCTGTATCGTCGGCTATACCAACGCCGGCAAAAGCACGCTTATCAATGCACTTACAAACGCCGGCGTTCTTGTCGAGGACAGACTCTTTGCGACCCTCGATACCAGAACAAGAAAATGGATGCCTGCGAGAGGTGTTGAGGTGCTAATAAGCGACACGGTCGGTTTTGTGCAAAATTTGCCTCATCAATTAGTCGCATCATTTAAGGCAACTCTCGAAGAAACGGTCAATGCCGACCTTCTTTTGCATATTATTGATTCGGCCAATCCGGAGGTCTTAAAACAGATTGAATCCGTCAATAAGGTCTTAGAGGAAATCGGCTGCGGTGCAAAACCGGTTTTGAAAATTCTAAATAAGATTGATATTGTCAGGAAAATAAGCGACCTTGAAATGCTGCAGACACTTTTTGCCGATGCGATTTGCATATCTGCTAAAACAGGTTTTGGTATAGAACATCTTGCCCAGGCTGTTACAGTAAAATATAGAGGAGGCGAAGTTTTAGTGCGTGTCGCCAGCAGCCAATCAAACGGCAAAGTGCAAAGTTTCTTACGGGCGCACGGGACAGTCATTAGTGAGCAATACCTCGATAGTTCCGTCTTAATTGACGCCCGCCTTGGCCGAAATCAGTTGCCGAACCTCCAAAGACTCCGCCCTGAAAATATCGAAATCATTCAGACATAAGTAAGTTCGTAGTTGGTAGTGGTTATATGCAAAATGAAAGAATCATAAAGCGAGCTGAATGAAGATTGCCACGTCGTCCCGCACCAATGGTTCGACAGGCTCACCATCCCGAGCAGAGTCGAGGGATTGACTGTTCGTGAGGGTCTTAGCCAAAATTCTGCCTGAAAACTGAGTCGCCACACAATTGGTGCGGGACTCCTCGCAATGACATCTTCCAAACAACACAATTGACATTTCTGCGAATTGCTGATTTAATGCGCGGCTATGAATGGTGAACTTTGAAAAAATTAACCGCAGAGGACGCCGGGGACGCTGAGATGAAAAATTAAAAAGGGTTTTTTCTCTGCGATTTTTGCGTAACACAGCAGTAAAACGTAGTAGATTAAGCGATATGCGAAAAACGAGATACGAAAAGATTTCAATAATCGGCGATGGGGGGATGGGAACCGTTCTGGCTATTCTGCTTTTTGAGAAAAGAGATTCTTCGCCCCCGTGCTTTCTTGCGAAAGCAAGAACGGGGGCTCAGAATGACAGGAGGGAGGGTGCGATAGTGAGCGTTAGGATGTGGGGCTATGACCGCAAGCAGTTGGCACAGATAGCAAAAAATCGTGAGAACAAAAAATTTTTGCCCGGCTATAAGCTGCCCAAAGCCCTCACTTTCGAGCCGGATGATGAGCGTATTATGGCCGGCGCCGACCTGATTGTTTCTGCTGTGCCCTGCCAGTTTATGCGGAGTGTCTGGAACCGGCTAAAAAGTTATGTTCCCAAAGATGTCCCAATCGTCTCAGTTGCCAAAGGTATTGAGAACGGAACGTTAATGCGTCCGACGCAGATACTTGCGGATATTCTGGACGAGGGACGAGGGAGGAGGGACGAGAGACGAAAGACGAGATACGCCGTTTTAAGCGGCCCAACTATTGCCGATGAGATGGCCCGCAAACTCCCTGCGACGGCCTGCGCAGCATCTACCGATGAGTCGCTGGCAAGGAACATTCAGCAGATCTTTTCTGACGGAGTTCCCTGGCTGCGAGTCTATACCAATACTGATGTTGTTGGGGTTGAGTTAGCCGGCGCTATGAAAAACATCATCGCCATAGCCGCCGGGATTATAGATGGCATAAAGGTCGGAAATAACGCCAAGGCCGCCTTACTGACCAGAGGGCTTGCCGAGATAACACGCTTGGGTCTCGCAATGGGGGCAAAACCGCAAACCTTCGCAGGATTGACCGGCCTGGGCGATTTGGTAACAACCTGCATCTCGCCAAAAGGGAGAAACCGTTCGTTCGGCGAAAGGATAGGTAAAGGCCAAACTTTAGATCAGGCCCAAGGAGCAACCGAATCGGTGATTGAAGGTATTGCTACCTGCAAATCAGTCGTTGCTCTCGCTGCCAAGTATGGTGTTGAGATGCCGATTACGCAGGCAGTTTATGAGGTGCTGTTTGAAAGTAAGCCGGTCCAGGCTGCCATTGCCGACCTGATGAGCCGCCGGCTGAAAGCTGAGTAACAAAATAGACTGAAAAACAGGTAGTCCGAAATTCTACTTTTTACTTTTGCCCTGCGCTTTTGTGCACGTGCACTTTCTCCATTTTTCCTGCCTTTTGTCGTCCTATAAACTTTTTCCGTTTATGCTTATCACAGCGCATATTTGATAAGTGTTAGTTTCATATAGTCAGCTCGCTCGAACACTCTTTCTTTTCCCAAGAAGCTGTTATTAAGGCCAAAGCCTAAAGCAGTTCATTTCGTCCAATAAACTGGAGCTGTTGCAATGGAAATAAGTGACATATTTTATCGGATTTAACATCGCTATTTGCGGTTTTCTACAAAATGATGCCTTGCTATTTGCGTGTGCGTTTGGCTGGTCAGGGTTGTGTTTCATATATTTTATTAGGCATTATTCTCGATTAGGCTTGCGATTGTCAGAAAGTATGGCCTTTCGGGCTCAAAGTAATCTGATACACATATTAACTTAGGACGATGATTAAATTATGTTTGGGTTCATTTTGTAATGACCGGCAAAAGGGGACCCATACAACTATTGGAGACGTCACATTTTTGGAGGCTTGTTTCTTTAAGTGAAATTATATGTTCGGATTTTTGAAAAATAACCCATACGTAATTGGCGTCGATATCGGTGATGACGGTGTAAAAATAGCCCAGCTTGGAAACAATGGAAAGGGCATAAGCTTATTGGCCGGCACCAGCGAGAATCGGCCTTTAGATGTTAATCCTGTCAGCAGCGCCTGGCAGAAATGGGCCATCGAAACCATCCGAGAATTAACGGCGAACGGCAATTTCCACGGTAAAGAAGTTGTGGCAGCAATACCGGCAAATGAAGTCTTTATCGACAATATAAAGATGCCGAAAACGGGTGATAACAAACTGGAGGACACCATCTTCTTAAAGATTAAGCAGAAACTGCCATTTGAAGCCGCCAAAAACAACACGATGATAAAGTGTATTCCCACTGAGGAAGATAACATCCTGGTAATGGCAACTGAACGCAATGTTATCGATAGACACCTGGCAATATATGAGCAGGCCAACCTGAAAATTAAATCTATTGGCGTCTGGCCTGCTGCGCTGGCCAACTCCTACACCAGCTTTTTCGGCAGGCGTAAATCAGACCTTCAAGCAGTTGTGATGCTGTTGGACATTGAACCAAATTACGCTAATGTTGTAATTTGTCGTCATAAAAATCTGCTTTTTTCCCGTTCGATATCGGTCGCGGCAAAGGACCTGGGCGACAAAAATACAGCAGCGAGATTGGTCCTGGAGCTAACCAACTGCAGACGGCAGTTCAGTTCGATGTTCTCCAATGCTCATATAGAGCGACTGATTTTTCTTTCGGGCCGGGCCGTTGAAAAAGATATATGTGCAGCCATAGCAAAACAACTGGAGATGCCGGCACAAATGGGAGATTGTTTGGCCGCGGTGCAAATAGATGGTTCTTACCGTTTTGAAAACAATCCCGAACAGCATAAAGAGCGTTCGGGAATTCCCATAGATAGAAGAAATAGCTCTATAAATTGGGCTATCGCCTTCGGGCTTAGCCTGTCATAGCAGCAGGATTATAGTGGAGTAGAGGATTTTGCGAACTATCTTAGAGGAGGAAAATAAAAAATGCTCAACATAAATTTTGTGCCAGACGATTACGTCCAGAATAACGAGTCGCGTAGAATGAACTGGATGTGTATTATCCTGTTTGTAATAGTGATGGCCGGATTAGTCGGCTCATTTATGACCATAAAGATACGCCAGCGTGCCTGCAGCGACAAGGAAAAACTTGTAAATGCAAGGATGACCCAGATACAGGAGTCCATAAAGCAATTCGAGGAGCTTCAAACAAAGCGTAAAGCAATGATGAAGGCGGCTCTTACTACGGCAGAGCTGCTTGAGCCGGTACCGAGAAGCGTCCTTTTGGCATCGTTCACGAACAACTTGCCGCCCGGTGTGTCGCTGTTAAAGCTGTCCTTGATTCAAAAAGAACCGACCCCACAGCAAAGCCAGCCTGCACCGACAAACAAATATCAGGCAGCTCAGGCTGGGAAGGCAGCGGCGGCAACAGCAGTGCTGGCAACAGTATCACGAGAAAAGTTACTTGAAACACATATAGAGATTTCGGGTATGGCCCCCAGCGACCTTCAAGTGGCGGCCTATATAGAGCGGCTGGGCAGCTCAACTTTGTTTGATAATGTAGCGCTTGTGGAGTCGAAAGAATACAAAATTGAGGACAAAACATTCAGGCAATTTAAGCTAACGATGATGGTCAAGTCGGATGTCCATCTGTCCAAAGATGACATCAGCAAAATCACAACGTCTGCTGAGAAGTCGGTTTATAACTTTTAATGTAAAGAAACGGCAGGCAGTTCTTAAAAGGAACTACCAGGCCAAATAAGGCGTTATATAAAGTGAGGGCAAAATTATGACAAGCGGTTTAAGAAAATTTGTGCTTTTCGCCTTACTGCTGGGTGTAGCAGTAGTCGGGTATCAATTTATGATTAGGCCGGCAAACAAGAATCTGGCCGAGGCAAAAAACCGGGTTGAAGTCAAATTGACCAAACTGGCTGAGTTTGAAAAAGCAACTGCAGCGGCAGAGGACCTTACAAAGCAGCTTGAGCAGTTGCAGCAGGCCATCGATTTTTTTGAAAGCAAGCTGCCTCCCACGAGCCAGATTCACGAGGTGCTCCAGCAAGTAACTGTGATTGCTCAAAAGAACGGCCTGAAACCTAAAACAATTCGCACCCTGGTCCAGAAAGATAATAACGGTTACGTTGAGCAGCCCTTGAGAATGGAGCTGCAGGGCAACTTTAATTCATTCTACTCGTTCCTTCTGGAGCTTGAGAAACTGCCCCGGATAATGAAGATTCGCGAGCTAAAGCTGGATAAGCAGGTCAACAATGAAGGTCAGGTCGCCTCTGATTTTATAGTAAGCATATTTTTCCAGAATAAAACAAGTTAGTGCGGTTTTTTATTGTTGTTCGGAGTACTTTGAAAAATTTAATACTTAAAGCTATGGAGCTTATTTATGTTGCCATTTTTGCGTGAACAAGGTATTGGTGATTTGTTGACACAAAAGTCATCTAAAAACTCAGGCAAGTCACCGGATGATAACACCCAGACAGCACAGGAACAGCAGTATATCGCTGTTTCAAGCCGGGGGAAAAATGCCCGAAAGAGCACTTTGATGCTGGTTATCCTGTTTGCTATCGGCCTGGTGTGCCTCTGGTTTATGATAAAAAAGAGCTCGCCTCAAAAAGCATCGGCACAGCCTGCCGGCACTGAGGAAATCCAGATTGAATCGGCCATTACACGACTCACCGGCGTAAAGTCGGAGATGTTCAGTCGAATGGACGAGATTCTCAAAAAGTTTTATGAGTTTTCGGACGTCCTGCAGGTCGATACCAAGGAGCTGATAAAAAATCCTTTTGAGCTTGAGTTGTTTTTGGCCAACTTGAGAGCAAAACTCGCTACTGAGGAGAAAACACCCGTCATCAGTGCCGATATACTAATGCAGCAACAGATTGCAGAGGCAATAAAAGGTATTAAACTTTTGAGCATTATACAATCGGATAAAGGCAGCTGCTGTATGATTGACTATAAAGTCCTATACGAGCAAGATTCCATACGGGGCTTTAAGGTAAGCCAAATAGGTTCGAATTTTGTTAAGCTTCGATGGATGCCAACAGATAATGCTGAGCGTTCAGGAAATCAATTAGAAGTGCCGGAAATTGTTTTGAAGTTATCGGAATGAAGCTACCTTTTGGACTTGATAAAAAGCGGAGTTCATCGGTTCCGCGTAAGGATTTACACGGACATCCGGGTGCTGGTGCCGCAGCAGACCAGATTTGCTCTGATGAACAATCGGTGCGCGGCCTAAGCGACCTTTATTCTCCGGAACCATCGAGCGAATCACACGTTTACGACATTGCGGATGTCCTGCTGGAGGCCGAAAAAATCACCTCTGAGCAACTCGCACGTGTGCGGCAACAGCAGCAGATAAATCCCGGCAGTGATGCGGCTGCGCTGCTGTTAAAGGCAGGAGCGGTCGGTGCTAATGACATCCTGCAAGCTAAAGCAAAGCTGTATGGCCTTGAATTTCGACATATAGAACCACCAAGTGTGCAGAAGCAGGCTTTTGAAAAGCTTGATATAAACTTTATTAAAAATAATTCTGTCTGCCCGGTCGCAATAGAAGAAGAAACTCTGGTTGTTGCAACAAGTGACCCGGCAAACCTTTTTGCCATAGAAGAAGTGAAAAGACAAACGCGTATGGATGTGCGGACCGTGGTTTGCAGCCAGGAAAATATAGATGCAGTGTGCAACTCGTTCAAAGAGGAAAAAATGGATTATAACTTCGATGACCTGATCAGCGATATGACCGATGTTGAGGTCGTGCAGGACCAGCAGGAAGAGTCTGAAGACCTTGAAAAAATGGCGGGCCAATCCCCTGTCATTAAATTCGTCAATTATCTGATTAGCAATGCAATTCATGAGGGCGCCAGTGACATTCACATCGAGCCTAAAGAAAAGATTATGAAGACAAGATGCCGCATAGATGGAGTGCTTTTCGAGACGATGCAATCGCCAATAAAAATGCACCCTGCGATTGTTTCGCGCATTAAAATTATGGCCAATCTCGATATTTCGGAAAGACGGCTGCCGCAGGACGGCAAAATATCTGTCATTGTAGGCGGCAGGCCCATAGATTTGCGCGTCTCAACTCTGCCGACCAACCACGGCGAAAAAGTGGTCATCCGAATCCTCGATAGTCTCTCTATTCTGCGCGGGCTTGAGCAATTGGGGATGGAACCCGATGTGGTGGGAGTCTTTCGCCAGCAGATAAACCTTCCTCACGGCATCTTGCTGGTAACAGGCCCCACAGGTTCCGGCAAAAGCACCACATTATATTCGGCTCTGTGTCAGATGGATGGCAGCAAGCTGAACATTTCAACGGTCGAGGACCCGGTAGAATACGAGCTCGATTTTTGTAATCAGGTGCAGGTCAATGAAAAAATCGGACTTGACTTTGCTTTATCCCTCAGGAGTCTGCTGCGTCAGGACCCAGACATCATAATGATAGGTGAAATTCGCGATAACGAGACGGCCCGCATAGCGGTGCAAGCCGCCCTGACCGGCCATTTGGTCCTTTCAACACTCCACACAAATGATGCTGCCAGCAGTGTCACCAGGTTAGTCAACATCGGTATTGATGCATACCTGATAGCAGCCTCATTGAATACCGTGCTTGCTCAGCGTTTGGTCAGAAAGATTTGTCCGAAGTGTAAACAGGCATATAAGGCGCCGGACCATATACGCGAATGCCTCGAGAAAGTAAAAATTGGTTCAGACCAGCTTTTTCACGGTGCCGGCTGTGACCAGTGCAGAGGCACAGGCTACGCCGGCAGAATTGGCATATACGAGCTGCTGCTCGTTAATGAGAAATTCAGGGATATGATTAACACAGACACCTCGGTTAATAATATGCGCAGAGCCTTTCATGAAAGCGGGCAGCGCTCACTATTTGAAGATGGAATTCTGAAAGCAAAACAAGGCCTGACAACGATAGAAGAGGTGCTGCGAGTAACCGAAGTGTATGGCAAAAATGAAAATGAGGCTTTTGTGGAAAACATCGTATAAGAGGGTGCAAAAATAAACACGAGTTTTTTGAAAGAAGTCAAATATGACTGATATAAAAACCATATTGGCGAAGGGAATTGAAGAAGGTGCAAGTGATGTCCATATTAACGTTGGTATGCCGCCGGTGTTGCGGAAAAATACAGAATTGATCGATATGGATTTCCCTCCGGTAAGTTCTGAAGAGGCAAAGGAAATGGTTCTTGCTATGGTCGGACCGGACAGATTCAAAAAATTTCAGGAAAACAGAGACCTCGATTTCTCCACAAGCATCGAAGATGGCCATCGATTCCGCGTCAACGCCCACTGGCAGCGTGACTCCATTGCAATCGCATTTAGAGTGATACCGAATCAAGTTTTCTCGTTAGACGATTTGCATCTGCCTCCGATAGTCAAAGAGCTGACCGACCTGCCCAGAGGCCTGGTGCTTGTAACCGGCCATACCGGTTCGGGCAAAAGCACTTCACTTTCCGCGATGATAGGGCTAATAAACGAAAAATACAGAAAACACATAATTACGCTGGAAGACCCTATCGAGTATTTGATAGAGAACAAAAACAGTATAATAGAGCAGCGAGAGGTCGGCTCAGACTGCCCGAATTTTGCATCGGGATTAAGACACGTTTTGCGGCAGGACCCTGATATCATTATGGTCGGCGAAATGAGAGACCTTGAAACCACCAGCTTTACCATCACTGCCGCCGAGACAGGACACCTTGTGTTAAGCACTCTCCATACAAATAATGCTGCTCAAACAGTTGAACGTATCATCGATATTTATCCGGCATCGCAGCAGAATCAAATTCGGGCGATGCTGTCTAATACGCTGCAGGCTGTTATTTCGCAGACGCTATTTAAGCGAATAGATGAGCCGGGGATGGTGCCCTGCGTGGAGATACTTCTGTGCACATCGGCTGTGAGAAACTGCATCCGTGAGAACAGAATCTATGAAATACCCAATGTGATTGAGACATCGCGAAGGCTTGGCATGCAGAACCTCGATAACAGCATTGCCGATATGTATTTTGCGGGTTACATAGATAGAGAAGAGGCGATTATACATTCGAGCAATCCTGCAAAGATGGAGAAGGTACTTGTGCCTATACGTGAGTTTGAAGTTGTCCAACGGCCAGGAGTTGTTAGTGCAAATAGGTAGGTTTTTTTATGTTCGAAGAATCTTCAAAAGAACATTTGGGTGCGACTGCGGTTGCAGAAGTTAAAGAGCGTCTGGAGCCTCGCAACCGGCAAAGACAGCGCGTAGAATCCGAAGTTGTCCAGACACCTGGTAGTTCACACGCAGGTGCCTGGGAACGGATACGAACTTTCAAAGTTGAGCGAGGACCAAACAGAAAGGATATTCTGAACTTTACCAACCAGCTTGCAGTTATGATTCGAGCTGGTATAAGCCTTCAGGCTTCTCTCGAGGCGATAGCCGAGCAAACTACCAACCGCAAATTCAAAAACATTGTCAGTGATTTGAAAAATAGAATCGAATCCGGCCAGAGCTTCTCGCAGGCCCTTTGCGAGCACCCGCAAGTATTTAGCAATCTTTACATCAATATGGTAGCAGCAGCAGAAATTTCCGGAAACTTGAGCGGAATGCTGCAGAAATTGGCAGAGTATCTGGACTCCGAGGCTGAAACCCGTTCTCAGGTTAAGAGCGCTATGGTCTATCCAATCATCATAGCAGTTATGGCCGTGGTAGTGACCATCTTTTTGCTCACCTTTGTTTTACCAAGGTTCACTGCTATCTTCGCAGGCAAAGAGCATCTGCTGCCAAAGCCTACCAAGGTGCTGCTGGCAAGTTCCGCATTTTTGCGAAATTACTGGTATTTCATCATACCCTCTATTGGCGCTTTATTCTGGGGGTTCTGGTACTTTATAGGCACAGAACCTGGCAGATTCTGGTGGGACAAGACAAAATTACTCCTGCCTCTTATAAAAACCCTGTGCAGAAATCTTTACATAACAAGGTCTCTGCACACAATGGGTGTGCTGGTTAGAGCGGGTGTCCCCATTCTTAATACTATTTCCATTACAGCTCAAATATCTGGAAATGTCCTTTACAAAGCCATGTGGCTTGCCGTCTATGAGGAAATTAGGCAGGGCAAAAAAATCGCATCGAGTCTTGGACAGTTCTCTTTGATGCCTCCGAGCGTGGTGCAGATGATTAGAAGTGGTGAAGAATCAGGTAATATGGGTGATGTGCTTAGAGACGTCTCAAGCTACTACAATAGAGAGCTTAAAACCATTATCAAAACAGTAACATCAATGATAGAGCCTATAATGATAGTAATGATGGGAGTTTTGGTCGGTTTTATCGCAATGAGCATCATTCTGCCGATATTCAAGATGTCCAGTATAGTTATGAACAAATAAAATATTGTCGTCTCTAAACCGTAACTGAAAATCGGGAATCAACAATGAAAAAAGGTTTTTCGCTTATCGAGGTTTTGATTGCAATACTTTTGGTGGGACTTGCGATTGTGTCCCTGGTTGCTGCCAACAGCGCATTCACAGAAGCCAATGGTGCCGGGGCAGACCTGTCAACCGCTGAGTTTCTCATTGAACAGATAAGAGAGCTCTCCGCGCTATTGGCAGTGGTTGACCCACAGACTACTACCACCACATTTGGACCGGAAGAGGCGAGCTTTGCCGGCTATGATGATTTGGACGATTTTGATGGCGCCAATTTCTGCCCGCCAATCAGTGCCGATAGGGCCGTCCTAAACGCCTTCCCGGCGTTTAGTCAGCGCATTACTGTTGAAAATGTCAGTGCGTCAAATTTTGAACAGGTTGTAAGCGACCACAGCAGTGCCTTTGTCCGTGTAACAGTAAAGGTATTTTTGAACAACAAAGAAATTAGCTCAGCCAGCTGGATACGAGCTCGTTACTGACAACAAATGCACTTTCGGCGTAGTAATTTATGTTAAAAAAAACAAAGAAATTTGCAGAAGGTTTTACCATTGTTGAAGTGCTGATAGGTTTAGCAGTGATGGCTATACTGCTTGCTGCGGTGGCCGTCGCGTTTAATGCGTCGATTATAAATTATCAGGAAAATGACGACATTTTCAAAGCAATCAACGGCGCCCGGCAGGCATTGTTCCGCATAACAACTCAACTTCGGACGGCAGATGCAGTGGACCCTAACTCACCCAACAACGAATGTTCCCTGATTACCGCCGGCGGAGAAGATATAACTTACCGTTACAATAGTGCCGACAAAAAGCTCTATCTAATAACAAATGATATAAGCACTGATAGCGATTATGTGCTTTGTGATAATGTTGCCGCTATGGCCTTTACAAAGCAGATTGTTACAGAAGGGCCGCTGACAAAGGTCAAAAGCGTTCAGATATCCATAACTGTTAGCTCTGGTAACACCCAGCGAACCGTCTCAGCAGCAGCCGTTATCAGAAGAAACCTCAACTGACAACCGCCGCCTAAACTAAATTTATTCAACGCGCCTATACTCCCAAATTCTGCTGTGAAATCTTGCCGCAACTTATGCTGGCATCTGACCTTATACCCTTCCAGCAAAAAGTCCATTTTGGGAAGACACTTTTACATAAAAATTCTTGATTTTTGTCTTTCTTTAAGCCATACTATAAAGAAAGCTCCAAAGGGCGGTTAGCTCAGGTGGATAGAGCGCCTGCTCGACACGCAGGAGGTCACAGGTTCAAGTCCTGTACCGCCCATTATTTGTAAACCCTCGTAATCAAATCAGTTGCAAGGGTTTTTCTTTTAGGGATTGAAGGAACTTTCCCCCCAAAAATGGCCTTGAGCGTAAAAAAAACGTAAACCTTCAGTCGGTTCTGAGTGTGTATTGAGTATGTAGCCAGTGTGTAGTGAGTTGGCATTATTCCTGATATTAGAATCAGCCCTACTCCAGCTGACATTGCTGCAGGTCGTGACGTGGTCATTGAAAAAGGTGTAGACGTACTTAAGTCGAAGCTGAACTGAGGGGCTACAGCCATAACAAACTTATTATTATGATCCAATATGGCATTCTTTAACCGTTGAAGTCGCGTTTTGCGAAGATGATCAGGCCTGCTGCGAATGTTACAAAACAGTAAATAAGTGACATGGTGACCATCTTCCAGATTTCAGGTGACCATTGGTAGTCTACTCCCTGAGCAACCTGGTTAAAGACCCGCCAGGAATATCCAATATACCTTGTAAATATATAAGAATCTATGCCGATAATATGTTTGGTAAGATCAATTACATAAATCGTTCCTATTGTAACTGCAACAGCCTGGCCAGATTTTCTTACAATTGTTGAAATAAAAACACCATAGGTAACAACAGCCATGAGTGGAATCCAACTCAGAAAGAAAGCAAGAAGGAAATTTCCAAGCACTTCTTTTTGCCCATATATAAGTCCCATCGAATCAGTCACATCACCAAATTTATAATTCAGTAGTCCTAAACAAAGAGATATGGCCAAAGAAATGATTGACATAACACCTGCATAAAGCAAACCAGTCAAAACTTTCGTCATGTAAAACTCCCAACGTGAGATCGGAGTAGATAAAATCGTGCGAACTGTACGAAAACCTGTTTCTTCTGCAATAAGCATAGCAGAAAATATGGCTATAAATATCAGACCGATATCGGTAAAAACTAATTGCATTGACAGACTTATATATCCCCATGCATTGAGGTTTTGTCCACCTGTTTCCCTGGTTACAACAAAAGCAAGAAGACAAACCAAAGATGCTGCAAAAAGGCCAAAATAAGGTAACTTGGTACGTATGGCTTTGGTTACCTCATTATGCAAAAGAGGCATTACCATATTAGGCATTGTTATTTTCTCCTGTTACCGAAAGGAAAAATTCTTTCAAAGTCTTTTGCTTGGGAGTAAGGGCCGAAACCTTATAGCCTCGGTTCAACAGAAGCTTATTGAGCCAAACAGAATCTCGATTTTTTAGCGTTATCACAACTGAATTATTCGACAGGCTTTCCACAAGTTCTATTCCATCCTCATGCAAAAGTGACTCGATGTTAACAGTTGTGTCGTGGAAAGTAACATGTAACACATTTTCATGTGGTGCCAGGATTTCCTTTACTTTCCCCGAAGCAATTAGCCTGCCGTGGTTAATCACAAAAACCCTGTCACAATATTCTTCAACTTCATAGAGAAGGTGGCTGGATATAAACACAGTTAGACCATCATTCGTTATTTTTTCTTTCAAGAAATTTAATATCTCACGGGTTCCCTCCGGGTCCATACCATTTGTCGGCTCATCGAGAATCAGCAACTTTGGGCTGCCAATTAACGCCATACCAAGGCCAAGCCTTTGTTTCATACCATGCGAATATGTAGCAACCTTATCGTTACGCCTTTCAAAAAGCCCTATTTTTTCAAGAATTGCGTCAATTTGGCTCCTGTTGGCATCAAACCGTAATCTCGCTATCAATTCAAGATTCTTGCGAGCTGAAAGATATTCATAAAATGAGGGCATTTCTGCCATAATGCCGACATAACGGATCGCTTCTTTGAAGTCCTTCCATACATCGTGACCGAATATTTCTATTTTACCTGCTGAAGGACGGACGAGCCTGGAAGCCATGTAAAGGGCTGTACTTTTGCCTGCTCCGTTGGGGCCAAGGAACCCAACCATTTCTCCGGGATGCACTTCTATAGACAAATGATCTACCGCTCGGATTCTACCAAACGACTTGCAGACATCATCCAACCGTAGAGCTATATCATCGTGATTCACTAAAAGCACCTTTCTTCTTCAAAGGTTCGGATAGAAACACAGTTATTTGTCCCTTTTCATAATCTATAACATAAATGTCGGATATGCCATCACCATTAAGGTCTTCCACAAACATTCTTCCTTCAGATGGAATCTGCAGCTGTAATTTAGGCTGTGGCTCATAAAATTTACTGTTCGAAGAACTGATGTATATATCACATTGAGTCGGACTCCGTCTAACTATAAAATCTGTACGGCCGTCCGCGTTGAAATCTCCCTTAAGAGCTATTAAATCCTCAATCCATCTACTTGTTGGCAGTGCTGTCGTAACGTCCAATTTAAAATCAGCATCATTTGAGTATCCTTTGGGGTTTTTGAACTGTCTTATCGAAAGTATCCAATCTATGCCTTTTGAAACCGCCACTTCTACAAAACTGCTTGCCGAAATAGGCTTAGTTTTTAACTCAGCAAGAACAATTTCCAGGAAACCATCATTATCAATATCATAAAACAATGAAACACTGCTGCTTTGGTTATTGAAGTTTATCGGCATTCCGCTAAACCTAAGAATCTGGTTAGGTTTTTCGGGCAGTTTGCCATTTTTCTGCCGGATAAATACGATAACAGTTGTTTTTACCTCTATGTATCCGGTGGAATACCACAAAACTAAATCTTTGCTTCCATCAGCATTTATATCCTTTTCCTCTATAGCTTGGTTTCCCCACCACTGACTATTTTTTTCAATCTTTTCAATGGTTTTCTCAATGTATTCATTTTCTTTTTTTGGTTCTTCTCCCTTATTGGTTTCTATTTTTTCTTGTGCTACTGTCCTTATGCGAAGCTGTTCGGATTTCTTTGAACCGATGTTCCAACTATTCCAATTATCCTTGTCGATAGATTTTTTGAATTCGTGCTCGATTGTTCCAATAGGCTTAAGTTGATAACTTTCGTTGACCTTGTAGATAACGCTATGATCCATGAATATTATAGGGATGGTATTTTTCGAACCTTCCGGCCATTTATTGGGGGCAATAATAATTGGTGGGTGGTTTCGTGGGACTATTTGTTCGGCCTCAATAAGCTTTTCAGGTTTTATTTCAAAAACCCCATTATTCTGACAGTAGCAAACAAGCCCCTCTGATGTCGAAATTAACATTTCGTCGCTAAGATGTTCATTGACGTCGAGCAGAGTAATCCACATTGTAGCCGGTGGGAGTGTGATGGTTTGGGTCGGAGTTTCTGGAAAACCGGAACTACCCTGAACATAAGTAAAAACTTTCTTTTCATTTTGGACAAGAACCAAGAGATCTATGAGGCCATCTTTGTTGATATCTTTCCAGTAAGGCCCGACCCAATCCACTGTATTCATTGGCACTTGAATGATTTGCTTCTTAAACATCGGAGTTTCTTCGGCATGAACAAAGCCAGAGAGTAAGAGTAAAACAAAAGTTTTTGCTATGCAATTTTGCATTATCTATTTTCTTTTGCTAAGAAAAATCTTGAACGTATCTTTCTTTCGGCTTAAAACTACAAGGTCACTGATGCCATCGTTGTTTAGATCCTTGGTAGTAAACTGTTCTACCTGCCCGATATTGTTAAATTGAATATCAGGTTTATTGCTGAACCCTTGTTCTCTTGAGATAAAGAAATACACTGAGGCTTTGTCCTCTTCATCTTTTACAAGCAGGTCTTTACGTCCATCACCGTTAAAATCGCCTTCAATGCTTATTAGTGTCTCTAAGTAGTCTCTTCGAGACCAGTTAAAATGCAAACCATAATGTTCGAGTTGGATAATCACATCTTTTTGAAAATCCGGCTTTTCTCGGAAACCTTCATTATGATGAAAATGAATTCTAAGACTATGGTCGAATTTTTTGGCAGTAATGGTCTTCCTTACCCCTTCTCTACCGTCAAATAAGCTATAGCCTAATACCAAGTCAATAAAACCATCACCATCGACATCAACAATCGGGATTGAAGAAATCCAATCATTTTTACGAAAAGTAAATGTTGGTTTATCTGCAATATTCCCATTCTCGTCAGAAATTAAAATCTGAACCACAACTTTTCCAGAATACGTTCCGGGAATGAACCATGGTTCTTCAAGCCATTTGTTTTTGATAACATCAACCCAGCCATCTTTGTTGATGTCCTGGAGACATATCCATGTTCGCCAATTCCATTCATCTTCGAAAGACTGAAAAGGTTTTAATGCAAAAGAACCATCCTGTTTTTGAGGATAAACTTTGAACACCATCTTTCCGTTATTTTCTTCACATATAACCAGGTCTCCTAAGCCATCTCCGTTCAAATCAGCAATATTGATGTTAAGCCAAAATTGTTTTGTATAGCCAGCTGTTTTATATGGTCCCCAAATACGAGCTTCAGGAATACCCTGTAACGAATCAATGCAGTGCCATTGCTCGTCATATCTCCAGATTTGCAATTCGTTTTCTGTAGGAATGAATACAAGAGGAAATTCTTTTGCAGTGTTTGCGGATAAGGTGAAAGAAACAACCGCAGATCCTTCACACTTTTCAGGGACTATTGTTTGTTGATTGATGAGCTTAGCCTTGACAGGAGGTTTGGTTCTATCAACGAAACTTAGTGAATCTACTCCTTCATTGGTCATCACAAGGATATCCTGTCCCAGCCTATTATCAAGTCTTGCTGGCCAAATAACCGATGGTCTATTTTCAAGTGAATAAACCAGATTCGGGGCTTTGGTGAAACCATCCTTGGAGTCTTGAAAGAAGAAGACAATATTCGGCTCGTTAATTAAGATAATATCATCAAGTCCATCCCCATCGAAATCAGAGAACAATATTTCCTTATAGTCTGACTTAATTTCATATGACCTGAATGTAGATTTGGCATCAAGGACTTTCGCTAGCAACCCGTTTGCCAATAGAAAGCATACAACAAAAACCAAAATGTCGTATTTCATCTTCTTCAAGGAACAGTCTTTAAAACATAATCACTTGTTGGTGTACCTCGTCAGCAAAAGTAGTACTAATTAGTAAGAGATACATTTCTGATTTAGCTCCAGTTGGTTAACAACATTTTTATTATATTTTCTCGTCTGGTCATTTGTTTTTATTTTCAATTGTTCTCGGCTTTTCAATATGCTTAACAAAACTAAAATGCCTCTGGAGCGTAAAAATAGCGTAAAGTTTCAGTCGGTTTTGAGTGTGTAGCCAGTATGCAGCCAGTATGCACCCAGTATGCAATCAGTTTTTACGCCAAAATAAGCAACATAAGTCTATATTTGACAAGATTTTAGAACTGGAGGCGCTTTTCGACACTCAGGAGGTCAGAGGTTCAAGTCCTCTACCGCCCATTATCCCGGGACACCGGTTGCCTCCTTTTTTAATTCTCCAAACAGTTCCGGTGCCCCGTTTTTAATCAAGTTGCCGCGGCGATTCTGTAATAGGCGCCCTCACCATAGAAGCCGGTATAATCAACGCGATAAGAACCGCAATATCAAATATGACCTTCAAACTTGCCTTTATGGGGTGCAACTTTCTCATTTGTAAAGTGCTTTTTCTCTTAAAATCAACTCGGCAGTCCATCAACTAAGATGAAACCGAGCAGTAGATGCTTGCTTCAAGCTGGGAAAGAATAGCTCTGGCTTTGACTACCTTGTTGCCGGTCGGCCCCTGCCAGTGAAGCTCTGTATCCTGTTTTATTAATTCCTCGACCTTTTTACAGGCCAGAAGAACGGTGGCGTGGTTTTTATTACCCATAAATCTGCCTATTTCCGAAGATGACATTTTTGTATGCCTTCTGGTCAGATACATACTGAAATGCCGGGCCAAAGCTGCGGTCCTGTCTTTTTTGGATGAATGTATGGTTGAAGGTGTTATGCCAAAATAGCTTGCGACCGCAGCTTCGATGTCTGATACGTGGACAATCGGGTCCATCCTTGCCAGATTTTCTGTAAGAACCGTTTGAGTCATACTTAAAGTGATTTTTTCATTTTGCAGGGCAGAGTATGCGATTAGCTTT
Organism: uncultured Pirellulales bacterium; assembly: GCA_964462515.1. GTDB lineage: Bacteria > Planctomycetota > Phycisphaerae > Sedimentisphaerales > Anaerobacaceae > CAYWXK01. The sequence goes on along the minus strand of CAYWXK010000003.1, from coordinate 88,783 downwards.
AGCACAGCACCCTCCAGCTCCCGGACATTTGTTCGCAGGTTCTCGGCAATGTATCTTATCACATCTTCAGATATAGGCTCTCTGGCTCTTGCGTTCCATAGTTTATCACCAAAGGCAGAACCCATCGTAGCTGCTGCGTATTGTCTGCAGATTTTACAACGAGTGTTAAAATCCGGCGGGTCAATCTTAACGACCATTCCCGACACAAACCGGTTGACTAACTTTTCAGACAACTGCCCTATCATTTTAGGATGAGCATCCGAAGCGAGCACAACCTGCTTACCTGCAATACTGATTGAATTGAAGGTATGCAGGAATTCCTCCTGCGTTGAAGGCTTGCTGGATAAAAAGTGAATATCGTCAATAGCCAATAAATCTGTTTCTCGCATCCGCCGTCTAAAGACCTCCAGCTTTTTTGTTTTCAAAGACAGCACGAACTGATTTGCAAATTCTTCCGCCGATAGATACAGCCAATTAACGTTCGGCCGCTTCTGAGCTACTGCGTTGCAAATCCCCTGCAGTAAATGTGTTTTGCCGACACCGTAACCGCCGTGAATAAACAGCGGATTGAATGGACTTTGCTCTTCATTAACGACCACCTTGGCGGCATTGTATGCCAATTCGTTCGATGAGCCGACAACAAATGTGTCAAGGGTCAGCTTTAGCTTCCTGCCTGGACTCTGCCGTAATTTATCGCCTGCTCGCAAAACCTGACCGTGCCCCTTTCCTACCGCCTGCGTCGGCAGTTTCATTTGCCCGTTTTTGGCTGCCATCAGGCTTCCAACCAGCTCCGGGTCAACTGTAAAGGTGATCTTCGGGACTTTGCCGATAACCGCGTGAACCGCCTGGCTGATTTCATTAAGAAAATGGTTTTCAATCCAGCTCGCTATAAAAAGGTTCGGCACGCCAACTTTCAGATATTCGCCTGCAAGCGACAGCTTCGTCGAGTTTTTGAACCAGATTTGAAACTTCTGCGGCCCAACCTTCTCGGCAATAGCTTCGGCGATAGCACTTATTTCATCCGTGAATGTGCTATTCATTGATACTATCTCCTGCTAAGTCAAATCAAAGATTAATCCGCCGCACGTCTGGCGGATTAAAATGCAAAACTCAAAATGACAAAAGACGTATTAAAGTTTTACATTTTGAATTTTGCGTTCCTGTAAGCTGTATTATTGAACGGCAGCAAAACAAATCAATCCTGTTTTTCAAAATTTCTTTTCCACATAATATAGGTCGCTCTCAGCACTGACTTTGCGCACAAAAAAATTTTGTTTTTCACAAATTTTGCACATCGTAACTTCTCTTTGTGGAAAACCTGTGGACTAAGATGCTCCTCGATGCCTTGCAGCCGATAAAAAGTATTTACCCCGTTAGAAAGGAAGCCCTGCCTTTTAGGCGGGGTAAAAAAATTATAGTGAGGACGAGGTTTACCCTGTTTAGAAATAAAATTTCTAACAGGATCTAAAGCCCCACCCGAACTTTCTAACGGGGTTTACCGTAAAATTGCTTTTTATCTTCTTGGCTTGCAATTTCAAAATTTCAGATTTAAGATTACAAATCTGAAATCTGCCATTTGTAAATTGAAATTTGCGAGGTGTGAAGATGGACAGACGCGATTTTCTAAAAGCAATCGGGCAAGGTGCGGTATCAATAACTCTCTCTGGATGTATAAGTTCTTCCAAAAAAACAGTAACTGCCAAATCGCCGGACAAATCCAATATCATTATTGTCCTTTGCGATGACTTAGGCTATGGCGACCTGGCTTGCTATGGGCATCCACACATAAAAACACCCAATATAAATAAACTGGCTCAAGAAGGAATGAGATTAACCAACTGCTACGCCGCTGCTCCGGTCTGCTCACCGTCCAGGGCCGCAATACTAACAGGCCGCACGCCATATCGCTGTGGCATCTACGACTGGATTCCTGCTGATAGTCCTATGCACTTACCTAAAGATGAGCTTACCATAGCCACGCTTCTAAAAAAAGCCGGCTACGAAACCTGCCATGTGGGTAAATGGCACTGCAACGGCAAATTTAACTCGTCCGAGCAGCCCCAGCCAGGCGACCACGGTTTTGACTACTGGTTCTCCACACAAAACAACGCAAGTCCATCCCACCATAACCCAAAAAACTTTGTCCGCAATGGCCAACCGGTCGGCGAATTGCAAGGTTACTCATCGGAACTTGTCGTGCGGGAGGCAATCGACTGGCTTCAGAATAAAAGGGACCGCTCGAAACCATTTTTCCTCTTTGTTTGTTTCCACTCCCCACACGAGCCGCTCGCAACAGACCCAAAATTTATGGATATGTATCAGAGCAAGGACGAGGCAATCTACTACGGCAATGTCACACAGTTGGACTATGAGTTTGGCTGGCTGATTAAAACAGTTGATGAAATGAATCTATGCGACAGGACCTTTGTGATGTTCACAAGCGATAACGGCCCCGAAAGGCGCAACCGCTACCAGGGCTCACACCGTTCATTTGGTTCGCCAGGTGAGCTGCGAGGTATGAAACTCGATATGTATGAAGGCGGAATACGGGTGCCGGGCATTATTCGTTGGTCCGGTAATGCCAAAGTCGGCTTTGTCTGTCACGAACCGGTATGCAATATAGATGCCCTGCCGACACTATGCGCAATTGCCGGCGTTGAGGCGCCAAAAGACCGTCCAATTGATGGGGCAAATTTTCTGCCAATCTTTAAAGGAAAGAAAATCAATCGCAAAACGCCTTTATACTGGCGATATGATAAAGCAACCAGCAAACCCTTTACAGTGGCGATGCGACAGGACGACTGGAAGATTTTAGCCGACAATCAAATGACAAAGTTTGAGCTGTATAACCTGCGCCAGGACCCCGCTGAAAAACAAAACCTTGCTGAAAGTGAGCCGAGGCGTCTTGAGGCAATGAAAAAAATTCTGGCCAAGCTGCACGCCGAAATTGACGTCGAAGGCCCAAAATGGGAACGAAAGTAATAAGCGGCAAATGAACCTATCGGTAAAGACCTGTAGCTTATTTCTACAGCGCAATTTAATGTTGAAAAATGCCTTTTTCGGCTCAAAATCCGCCAGAGGCGGATAAATCCACCGGAGGCGGATAAATTCACCGGCAAACATAAATTCGCCGAAGGCGGATAAATTTCTGCCTTTTTTTCACAAAAAACTCGTGATGCCCCATTTTTGCAAGGGGACGTTTGAATCCGCCTGCCCACCATAGGCGGGTAAAAGGCGGATAAAATTGGGTTTGATTGGGTTTGTTTTTCACCGCGTCTGCAAAGCCGTATATTTTCATAATTCTTTGTTAATAAGAAGGTTGTGTTCGTTTTGTTGCTATAGGAAATTGGGTTTGTTTTGCATAATTTGGTTGTTGGTGATTGGTAACTGGTAATTGGTAACTGGTTATTCCCCTAAGGGGTTTCCGCATCACTCCAAGGTTATTTAACATACATTAATCCTTAGTATAAAGGAATTTACGACTAAATTTGACTGGAACTGCCCTTCGACTTGGTTCGACCTTGCTCACCACAGGCTGCTCAGGACAGGCTGTTCCTTAGCGTGCGGGTCTGGGCGAGCTTGCCGCTCCTGGCGGGCATCATTCCCCCCAATTGCGTATATATTATACCAGATTATGCCTATTTATTCAATAAAAATCTGATTTTTTAGGCAAAAGTTTTTTGGTTTTGATTTGGCGGGGAGATAATGGAGGTTAAGTTGGTTGCTTTTTGGTAACGCTTGCGGTAAAATTGAAGGACTTAGCAGTAAATGAATATAATTTAATTTTGGATGGGAGGTTGCTCATGTCCGAAAGTGACTATGTAACGATGCCTCAGAATGACTTGGCTCAAATCGAGCAGGTGGGAAGAGAGTACAACAGCGAACCTGCCAGAGGTATTCCACACGGCGTTCAGAAAGACGCTATACAAAACGCCTTCGGTGCCAGAGCTGTGGCTAAAGAGGTCCCAGCCTGCAAAGAATGGGCTATGAATTTTGAGCTGACCAAGATCAGGGGAAGTGACGCACTGGTGTTTTGGGACGAGGGGACGATGGGCCTGACAGGAGATATACTTACGGCCGATGAGATAACCCGCAGATTTACTGAGGGTACCTTGGGGCCAGAGCAACGGCTTGGGCGATTTCTGTGCAGATTTGTTGGGGGCGAGAATCTTGGCGCAGGCACGTTTGGTCGCGGCAAACTTGTTTTCCATGTTGCGTCCCAGACAACAAGTATACTCATTGATTCCGTCCGCAGGGATGATGAGCAGTACATTGCGCTAGACAGGAAAGTGATTGCGGGTGCTTTGAAACAACCCAAGATACCTTACACCGGTGAAGAGGCGAAAGATTTCATCGCGAAAAAATCTGATGGTGTGCTTTTGACACTTGTGAAGTTTGGTACTCGAGTCACGATTCTTGATGTCCACCCGGAGTTGGTTCAAGCAATCAAGTACTCATTTGCAACAGGGAGCAAATACAAGTCGTCTTTGGCTTACATGATCGAAGAAACATGGTGGGAGATAATCCACAAATTTGATGCACAGATATTCCTGCGACTTGAAGGCGAAGTGCATCGCGTAGAACTGCATGATGAGATACTGGATATCGCGCAGGCGAATGGCGAGCAACCAAGTATAAAGACATATGAGAAGAAAAACATATCTATAGTGGCTCGTGGGCAACAGTATAGAATAAAAGAAATCAAATTTGTGCTTATGCCCACCCCCATTACCGACGAATACCTCCGTGATATTTGGGTGCAACGGAAGCGAATGAAGATTGGCACCGTAGCGAGAAACCTGTACCCAAATGCCAAGATAGTGAAGCGCCTCTGTGGATACGTTATCCTTGAGCCCGAGCTCGAAGGACTCGTAGAAAAAAGCGAGGGCACCACTCACTATGGCTTCAACTTCCGCGACCCAGGGATACGGCAGATACGCGATACTGTTAGAGAAGAACTCAACACGTTTGAAAGGCAACTTGGGCTTATATCTGTTACTGAGGATGCGCAGTCTCGTCAACGCCTGCTGGACTCGATGAAAGACCTGAATCAACTCGCCTCTGAACTTGGCTTAGTTACTCAGCAGAACGTAGGGATCAGACAATCAGAGGTTGACATTCTGTTCCATGGAATTAGGCTTCCGGACCCGAACAGCCTGCGCATAGAAATCGGAGATAAAGTCGGCCCGATAAAGTACAGGATTGTTAATAAAACGTCGCGGTCATTGCTTGGGATATTCAAGGTCATAGGGAAACAGTATGGTTTGGATTCGCCGGTCCCTCTGTTGGAAAAACGCATAGACCTCGGGCCGGATGGAGCATTTGATATAAGTGTCGACTCGTTCGAGATCACACGTGATCTATTTGAGAATGGTAAGGCCTTGTTTATTGTGGCAAAATACACCCTGCTCGACTCCACTCAGTCTGTCGCCGAATGTACCCGAACTCTCTATGTGGGTATCTCCGAACCAGAGATCCCAAAGCCGCCTCTGAGTCTATCGGTATCCTGTCAATTTCCACGCCAAGATACTCGGCGGATTGAGATATCTGAGGTCATTCGCAAGATTAGAATTAAGGCAACCAATAATACAGCCCATGAATTGGTTGTCAACATCACAAGTTCGGTGAGGCACCTTGAGAATCCTAAGACAGGAAGGCCTACAACGCCATTATTTCAGTTGCTGGAAGAGACAGATTTGGTACTCGCTCCGCAACAAGATTTCGAGCAGTATGTTGATGATATTACGATTTCGAATGACAATTTCGGAAGTGTTCTGGAGACGGTGGCGGATGTCGCAGAAAGATGCTGCGACATACACTGTGTTATAACACTAGCACGCGCAAGCACGGAATTGAACAAGCCAAGACATTGGAAGCTCGACAAGAAATCTGTTAAGTTCTATTTGGAAGTTGATCCGCCAGGCCATGCAATATTTCAAAAGGTTGAAGAAGCAAACGAACCGTCACAAGGTTGGCAGTCCAGGAAGGAAGGAAATATAGATGACGGTTACACCTTCATACTGAACGCAGGGCACGCAGCATATCGTTTTGTTCAAGCACGGGATGATAGCGTGATGCAAAAACGATATACTCAAGAACAAATGTTACGCCAAGCATACCTGATAGCGTTTGAGAACGATATATATAAAGGACCTGCAGAAGAACACGAAGATGCCCTAACATCTGGACAGTTGCCCCCTAATGAGACAGCGAGAATATTCGACCTGATAATTGGAACAGCATTAAACCAGCTATAGGAGAAACAGAATGGCGGTACTAGTAAGAAAGGAGCCGGAAAAGAGGTATCAGAAGCTTGGCATGGAGGGAACAACGCAGTCTGAACGAGAGCAGGCAGACCGGCTCGACCAGCGACTTGAGAAAAGAATAAAGAAGTTGGTTGAGGTGATAAACAAAAATGGACTAATGCCCAAGAAACGGGGCAAAGGTAAGCTGCTAACCTACAGGGAAGTTGGAGTTGCCCTACGGGATGTCGTTGAGAGCGACGACTTCCCACATAAAGCAGAATTACCTCTGCTGTGGAGGAACGCCAAGATGTACATTCCTGCTGAACTGCTTTATAAAGAGCGGGGGCCGTATCGCGAACATCTTTGGTATTGCTACCGGCTAGCCGGTTATCCGAAAGAACTGGCCCTCAAGATGAAATGGGGTGAGTGGGTGACGATATTTGACTCTGCTGGTGTGAATCAGGAGCCAAGATTTGATGCTTGGTTTCAAGATACGCTCTCAGAGCAAAATGCACCAATTGAACGGAGCCGCATACGAATGTTTGCCCCATGCGTCAATGCGCTTCTTGGAGAGATTGACGTAAGCGGATTGTCTGATGCTGAGTTACGAAACTGCTACGAAGCGGCATGGCAGATAGCACTGCGATGGCACGAGAAGCGAGAAACAGAATCTAACTATATAGACAAGCGGGACGAAGTACAAAAGCATATCGTAAATAACATGGCACTTCTAGACAAAGTGATGGATGGAAATCTATCGACTTTAGAGTTCGCATCAATGATATTAGGTTATTAAAGTCGTGTAGTAAACACATTTGCGCCTACAGGGACACAATTCGCACTGCGGTTTGTAGTGTGAGCAGACCAACGCGCCAAAATCTAGCAAGGCATAGGTCCACTGCTTACACGTTTTCGTTTTCTTCGGGAGTAACTTTCCCGCAGACATCCAGAGAAGCGGGTCATTTCTAGGCCGCGGATTTGTGGAGTTAATACCGAAGAACCTGCTTATAATTCTAACAACATTAGTGTCTAATACAGCGGCGCGTTTTCCGAACGCACATGCAAGTACCGCATTCGCCATGTATTTTCCAATACCCGGCAATTCAAGTAGGTCAGCTTCGGTATCCGGCACTCTGCCGCCGAACTTATCCTCCAAACGCCGCGCGGCACAAATCAGGCGGTTCACTCTGTAATTGAGACCAAGTCTGTCTGTGAACCTGCGGATGCTCCTCTTTGAGGCTTTCGACAGTTCCTTAGGGTTTGGGTACAGCCTTATGAAGCGGTCATATTCTGTAGCCACCTTAGCCGCGTCGGTCTGTTGCAGGAGAATTTCGGCTATGAGGACTTCGTAGGGATTGTTAGTAGTTCGCCAAGGGAAATGACGTTTGTTATGTTTGTACCACTGAAGAATCTTCTTACGTAAGTAGCTGCGTTTGGCTGGCGGCAGAAGCCTATTGAGCTTGGTACGACTAATATTCATACATTTAAAACTTCAACATCTTCTTAACGCAACGGGCAACGGCTTTTGCAAGAAGCGGAGGCACTGCATTTGCGACCTGCTGCTGTTGCCCTATAAGAGGTCCTTGGAAAACGAAATAGTCTGGAAATGACTGAAGACGCGCTGCCTCTCTAACAGATAATCCCCGTTGTTGTGTTGGGTGGACCAGCATGCTTTTTCGATAATGGGTTATTACTATGCTTGGCTCATTGCGTTTCAGCCTGCGGTAGATATGATGATGACAACGGCTCTTGTCGGAGTAGTTAGACATTAGGCGATCCGGTATATTCTGCCAATTACCACCTTCGGGTATATGCCTATATCTCTGTATGACAATATCGGCATTTTCACTCACATGGTTGTTTTGAACCAAGCCATTCGTTTGTTTCCGCATAGCGAACTGGTAGGATGTAAGATTGGTGTTGGTCTTGTAGGGCAACTTATCAATTCTGTCACCATTCTTGAGTAAGGGAAGGTCAGAAATCGCGTCCCATACTGTCACAAAGGAATCTGGCGAACATGTCGGCTTGGGCCACTCTACCTCATTTCCCTCTCTTGTCGCGATGAGGAAAAACCGCCTGCGATACTGTGGAACACCATAATCAGTAGCTGTCAGAACTCTGGACTCGGTGTAGTAGCCGAGCTCGGCAAACGCGGATTCTATCCTTTGGACAAACAGGCCTTTCTCACAGCGTTCGATGTCAGCAACATTCTCCATAACTGCAATTCGCGGTCTTAGTGAACGAACCGCTCTTATGAAATCCAAGACCAGATTATTAAGAGGGTGCGGCGAGTTTCGCGCTCGAATGTTGGCACGTGAGAATCCTTGGCAGGGCGGCCCACCTATTACAACATCAAGCCCTCTACCTGTTTTCACAGCGACCCTATTCGCAATCGCGGCGAAATCCCTGATCTGTGTGATATCCATTTTGAGCATGTCGGTTCGATACTTATTCTTACCTCGACAGTGATTGTATCTATAGGTCTGTGCGGCCCAAGCGTCATTTTCGATTGCCAAAGCAACGAAGAAACCTGCTTGGGTGAATCCCTCAGAAAGTCCGCCTGCACCTGAGAACAAATCGACTGCTGCTGGGCGATTAATCTGTTTGGATTCGTCTTTTTTTCGTGGTTTAGCATTATTATACTTCATTGCGCATTCCTTTTGATAATCGCACTATAAGAAATGATAGAGGAAATCTGGGGCGGGGGCAAGAGAAATTCAAAAATCAATCCGCCTTCACCAGGGGTTCGGCTGACAAGAAGGCAAAATCATAAGCCAAAATTAGTTTAGGAACAGGTTTTAACTCTGCCTTATCCATCGGAGAATCTCAGTTAGCTTTGGTTGTTTTCCATACATTAGTATGCCTGTTCGAAAAACCTTAGCCGCGGCCCACATTACGGCCGGCACAGAAACAGCCAGCAGAATGATTGAAGCAAAAATCTCGAGAAATGGTAGATGCTGGTCCGAAGCCATCCGAAGAATCATAACCATCGGTGTCAACGGCGGCACAAACGACATCACTCTTGCAGGCACTTCGTTAGGATGCTCAACAAGGTATATCCAGGTGACCATTGGTAATATGAAAATTAGGCTGATGGGCATTAGCAGGCTCTGAGCTTCCTTGATTGTATTACACATCGAGCCTATTCCCGCCAGAATCGAGCTAAACAATAAGAAACCCAAAATGAAGTAGATTATAAAATAGGGAATTATTTCCGCTGGGATATTGATATTTATATCCCAGACGCGAGCGGCTGCGTAATAAGCAGTTCCGTAGGCCGTAGCGGCCCACAGGATTATCACCGTCAAGCTGATACCGGCCAGACCTATAATCTTGCCGGCCATAAGCTGAAATGAACTCACTGCCGACAGCAGCACTTCAATCACACGGGAGTTCTTCTCCTCAATAACGCTATTGAGCATGTGCTGGCCGGTTCCGAAGATGCCCATAAACATTAAGAACATACAGAAAAACGAAACCATAGTTTTGGCGACCCGCTCACCTTCGTTAATGCGTTTCTCCTGCGAAGCCGACTCGATGTCCACATGCTCAACCGGCACTCGACGGCGAAGCTCGGCCAGCAGTTGCGGAGAAACATTCCGCAGCTTGCAGCGTTGATTGACAACAGCACGGTTGAGCAGGTCCTCCGCGGTTGAAATAATAGCAAGGTCAGTCATTTTTGTGCCGCAGGTATAGGAGCAAATCTTGCCATTTCCTTCCACGCTATCTTTTTCCAGGACAATATACGCATCAAGCTGGCCATCGCGAACCTTGTCTTTGGCAAGTTTGTCCAAACTTTCGTCAGTTTGAAGCTCCTGCAGCAGAATCTGTCTCTCGGGATTTGACGCATTATATTCGTCAAATGAAGCTTTAATCTCATCTGTCAGCTCCTTTGACAGGTCAGCCACAATGACCTTCCTCGGCGGGTGTGGGCCGGTTATACTGCGTGAAAGGCGGCTGCTGAATAACAAAATTACCACTATTATTAGCGGCGTCATCAGCATGCTTATAATAAACATTTTGGTCTTGACGGTCTCAATATACTCGCGTTGGGCAATCTTAAGAATCTTCTGCATTGTTTGCTCCAACTAATCTAACGAAGATTTCATGCAGCGAGGGCACTTTTATCTCAAAGCTCTGCACTGTTGCCCGTTCAACTAATGCTCGGAGAAATTGCTGGGTGTCTCCGTCAGCTAAGGTGATTTCCAGCCGATTCCCCTCAGATTTTACCGACGCCACCATTGGCAACGTCTCAACAAAGTTCGTGTCACCCTCAAGCTCGACGCAGACTGTATGGGAGCTGTGCTGGGAACGAATCTTCTCCAGTTTGTCATCCAATATTGCTTTTCCCTTGTTTATAAGAAGAATGTAATCGCAAAGCTTCTCGGCCTCGTGCATCACATGTGTGGAAAATATTATGGTTTTGCCTTCGTCACGCATCTGGAGAATGATATCTTTGAGTAAATCCTGATTCAAAGGGTCCAGCCCTGAAAAGGGTTCGTCAAGAATCACAAGTTCAGGATTGTTGATTACAGTAACTACAAACTGCAATTTTTGATGCATTCCCCGTGAAAGCTCCTCAACTTTTTTGTCGGCCCAGTCGGCCAAATCAACTCGTTTAAGCCATTGTGGCACACTTTGGGCAAGCTCATCATTCTTTACGCCCTTGATGGCTCCGAAATATGTCAGGACCTTACGAACCGTCATCTTCCGATACAGCCCCCGCTCCTCAGGCATATATCCTATGCGGTTTTTGGCGTGCTCGGCAGAACAAGTTTCCAATATCCTGATATTGCCACTATCAGGGCGGATGATGTTCATCATCATGCGAATAGTGGTTGTCTTACCGGCACCATTTGGCCCGAGGAAGCCATAGATGCTGCCAACCGGGACCTGAACACTCAGGTTATCCACAGCATGGACATCTCCGAAAGATTTACACACCTGGTCAAGCGATACTGCGTTCATATTAGATAGCCCATTAAATCTTGATAGCTTCTTTCTTTTTATTGTATTAGCAAACGCAGGTAAGGCAACTTTTTTATAGACCTGTTTTTGGCTTTTACTTTCTTACAAGGATTGCTACATAACCACCATCGTGGTCCGCCGCACTGTCAGATGATGGCAGGATGAGCTTTTCGGATTCGAGTTCAAAGCCGGGACTTTGCTTCAAAAAGTTTTTGACAAGCTGGCTATTTTCCTCTTTCTGGATGCTGCAGGTGCTGTAGCAGATTTTACCTTTTGACTTAATCGATTCTGCGGCAGCGCTGAGCAACTCGCTTTGCAAATCTACCAATTGTTTTATTGCCTTTTGTTTTATTCTGAACCTTACCTCGATGCGTCTTGCTAAAACGCCGGTATTTGAGCAAGGAACATCGAGAAGGACAGCGTCGAATTTCGAATATCGAATATCGAATATCGAATTTTTAAAGAGTTTCTCATAAGCAACAATGGTTATGCTTCTTAATCCAAGACGGGCTATGTTTTCATTGAGTTTCTCAAGCCGCTGGCTGTCGATGTCGGTTGCTATAATCTGTGCTTTGTCGCCGGTCAGTTCAGCTAACTGTGTTGTCTTTGTCCCTGGTGCGGCACAGAGGTCAAGGATTCTCCAGTGAGACTCCGGCTTTAAGAGTCGAACTGCCTGAGTGGAGCTTATGTCCTGAACGGTGAATTCACCCTCTGTAAAGCCGGGAAGCTCGGTTACATCCCCTGGGCTTTTAATTCTTATCATCGCTTCATCAGTCACTACTTCCAAGTCAATATCTGCCTTGCGGAGTTTTTCAGCCAATTGGTCTGTTGAGGTTTTTAGAGGATTGGGCCTTATATAAACACTCGGCCTGCGATTTGATGCCAGACAAATCTGCCAGGTATTTGCGAAGCCGAAGTCCGCCAGCCAGTCAGCCACAAGCCATTTTGGCAGCGAGAAAACAGCACTTAAATAATCCGCCGGTTGGGTTTGAGGATTGGGAAGAAAAGATACAGCGAATTCGCAGCCGGTTGCAGGCGTTTGTGGGAGTGTGCGAGTTACATTGGTTGCTGCAAGCAGGCTCTGGCGATTGGTTATGAGCCGGGCGATTTGGCGCAGGACTGCATTTACAAAGCCAACTTGCTTTTTGCCTGCGACAGCTTTGGCATTTTGGGCCGCTTCATCTACAATCGAATACTCTGCCGTTGAAGGCGAATATATCAGCTCGTAGGCACCGACTCGAAGGATATTAAGCAGCTTCGCCGGTATTCGTTCGACAGGACAGCGAGAAAGTTTGGCTATCACCATATCGATAGCAAGTCTATTTCTTATCGCGCCGAAGACAAGGTCAGTCGCCCGCTGCCTTTCGTTGGTTTTGTCCAGTAATTTATTCAGAATCGGCCCGGCAAAATTGCGCTTCGGGTCGAATTGATTAAGCACATCTATCGCGATGGTGCGTGCAGATACTTTATCTTCTACTCTGTTGCCGGCACCTACTCTTTTGGTGTTTTTTCTTTTGCAGCTCACACTTTACACTTTTGTGTCATCTACCTTTACAAACATATCGCCGGGCCGGGTCTGCCGGCCATTGACGAAATCTCTGAAGTCCATAAGGCGAGAACCATCCGGCTTTATTTTCATAATCTTGAGGGCGTTGTGACCACAGAGGACATTTAAGTTTTCATCAAGCGTCCCTGTCGGCAGGCCAGATGGGTTTATGGTCTGGACTACTTCGGCCATTGCGATGGTTACACGAATGGATTTGCCTGTCTTCTTTGAAAGATAAACTGCCGAAGCACCTGGCCACGGCCAAAGACCGAGTATCTTTTTGCAAACAGATTCAGCCTGGGCATTAAAGTCCAGAAAACCATCCGATTTTTTCAGCTTCGGTGCGAGGGTGGCCTGGGAATGGTCCTGCTCAATATAAATAGCAGTGCCATCTGCAATCCGGTCTAATGTTTTTATTAACAGTGGAGCGGCTAATTGTGAGAGACGGTCGTGGAGTTCGCCGGCGGTTTCATTGCGACCGATTTCGGTTTTAACCTGCGCTACGATTTTACCTGCATCCATTTTTTCAGCTACAGCGATAATGCTGATGCCGGTTTCGCTTTCGCCATTGATTATCGCCCAGTTTATTGGCGCAGCGCCGCGATATTTAGGCAGCAAGGAAGCGTGGACATTTATAGCCCCTTTCGGCGGCAGATTTATCAGCTCATTGACAACCTTCTGGCCGAATGCGATTACCACAATCAAGTCCGGCTCATAATGCTTTATCGTCCCTACAATATCAGAGGCATTCACATTATCCGTTTCAATGAAAGGTATCGAATGAGCAGCAGCCCATTGAGCTACCAGCGTGGGATTTAGCGTCCTGCCTCTGCCGGCCGGCTGCGGAGGCTGAGTTACGATAAATAGCAGATTGTGCTCGGACTTGACTAAAACATTCAAGCTCTCAATGCCGAATTCGCCGCTACCGAGATACACTATCTTCATAGTAAAAATCAAAAATTAAAATGCAAAATGACAAATTAAAGTTCAAAAAAAGCATTTGTTCACGGTCTTTGTTTTTCTTCGTGTTGTTGTGCGAGTTTTTTTAATTGTCTTCGATGCGCGATTTTGGCGGCTTCGCCCATACGATTGACAATTGTTACGCCCTCGATATGGTCGAACTCGTGCTGGAGGGCCCTTGAGTAAAGTCCTTCGCCTTCCTCGGTGAACTGTCTGCCATCGAGGCCGGTGGCGGTTACTTTGCACCTTTTGTATCTTTTAATCTTCGTGAAAATCCCCGGCACAGAAAGGCAACCCTCATCGAAGGTGTCAAGCTCTCCGAGCGGCGTCACGATTGGGTTTATAAAAACCTTGACGTTTTCTTTGGTTCCATCGGGCGATATGATAAACAGCCGCAGCGGCACACCCGCCTGCGGCGCCGCCAGGCCGACGCCTTTGTGCTCGACCATAATATCCATCATCTTCCGGACAAGCTGCCGGATACTATCATCAATTTTTTCAACCGGCTTAGCCTGCCCGGCCAAAACATCAGCCGGATAATGCGCAATCTGGCATTTCGCAATATCAATCATTTCTCGTTTCTCACACCTTGGGCTATACTGAAGGCCGTCTTCTATCGTCGAATTCATTGCCGTCGAATGTGTTGCCCAGGTAGAGTTTTATAACAGTTTGGTTGCGAATAATCTGGGCAGGTGTGCCGGAGCCGATTACCTTGCCGTGGTCGATTATGTAGGCCTTATCGACTACTTCGAGCGTTCGCTCAACATTGTGGTCGGTAACAAGGACGCTCACTCCGGAAGCGACCAGCCGGCGGATATCGCGCTGCAACTCCTGCACGGTAATGGGGTCAACGCCGCTAAACGGCTCATCTAAGAGAATCAGCGAAGGGTCTGTTACCATAGCACGGGCGATTTCGAGCTTCCTTCGCTCGCCGCCTGATAAGAACCTTCCCTGGCTGCCTGCGACCTCGGTCAGTCCGAAACGCTCGATAAGTAAATTCGCTCTGCGAGTGCGTTCGGCAGAAGTGAGGGCCATCGTCTCTAATATTGCATAAAGGTTGTCACGAACGCTAAGCCGTTGAAAGATGCTCGGCTCCTGCGAGAGATAGCCCATACCCAGCCTGGCCCGTTTATACATCGGCATCTTCGTCATATCGTGACCATCGAAAGTAACCGAGCCGCTATTGGGCATAATCATTCCTATAATCATCCTAAAGGTCGTGGTTTTGCCCGCTCCATTACGGCCCAGCAAGCCAACAATGCTCCGCCGTTCAATCGTGATGGATACTTCGTCAACAACGGTCCGTCCAGAATATCTCTTTACAAGCCGCTGTGTTTCAAGCAAAGGTGAGCCTGCTGTTTTTATATCTGTTTTATGCGTATCAGATTGTGTATATTGCATCGCATTAATAAAAGTTGTTGTTTGAAATTCTATATCACCTGTTTTGTTCTTGCCATTTATCTTACTGTCGTAGTATTATAACAGCGCGGTTAATCAAAGGAAACCTTCTTTTTTGGGTGTATATTCGCTCTGAAACCTATCTCTCCGTCAACGCTCAGGATGCCACTTCTTTATAGATTGGCGAAGAGCTTGTTTTGCCCGCCCTTTTATGGTAATATTAACTAAAAGTAGTTCCGAAAATGCTGAAAATTCAAATGAGGAACCAAGTGGTGGGAAAACCGATTTTTGCCTTTATCTGTTTGTTGCTGATGATTCCTTGTCGTGCTCGAACAATCACAGTCGATGACGATGGAAGAGCCGATTTCAACAACATTCAAGCTGCAATTAACGATTCCAACGACAACGATGCCATCATCGTTCGCCCCGGCATATACACCGGCCAGGGCAACCGCGACATCGATTTCAATGGCCTTGCTATAACAGTCCGCAGCATTGACCCCAACGACCCTAACG
The DNA here is from genome assembly GCA_964462515.1 of uncultured Pirellulales bacterium. Lineage (GTDB taxonomy): Bacteria > Planctomycetota > Phycisphaerae > Sedimentisphaerales > Anaerobacaceae > CAYWXK01. Next base: position 73,150 of record CAYWXK010000003.1, on the reverse strand, counting down.
CCGTCGCCGCCACAATCATAGATTGTAACGGCACGGAAACAAAACCTCACCGAGGTTTTTGCTTTGACAGCGGTGAAGATGCCAATTCAATCTTGGATGGTTTGACTATTACCAACGGTTTTGCATCAGGCGACTGGCCCGCTTATCATGGCGGCGCCATAGCCTGCTATAATCAAAGCAGCCCCACCATCCGAAACTGCCTTATCATCAATAACCAAACCGTTATGGGCGGTGGCGGCATCTACTGTTACCAAAGTAACCCCACGCTAAAGGACTGCATAATCAGCAACAACTTCGCCGACTTTGGAGGCGGAATGTATAATAGCTCCGATAGCAACTCAATCCTGATAAACTGCACCTTCAAGGAAAATGCTGTTACCGGTGACTATGGCGACGGTGGTGGAATGGCAAATCAGTTATCTGCTCCTACTATTGTTAACTGCACCTTTATCGCTAATAATGCTATAGGCTACGGGGGTGCCGGCATTTCCAACAGACTATCTTCCCCTACTTTAATAGGCTGCACATTCAACGAAAACCAGGCTGCCGGCACAGGTGGTGCAGTCCGTAATTACAGAAGTAGCCCGTTCCTGACCAACTGCGTTTTCAAAGCTAACTTAGCAGGTGGAGGCGGCGGTATCTACAACGTATCCTATAGCAGCCCAACGCTAACTAATTGCATATTCAGTGCAAACTCCGCTTACTACGGCGGTGCAATGTCCAACTGGTACTATTGCAATCCAGAGCTAATCAACTGCATACTCGCTGCAAACACCGCCGTTTATGGCGGCGCCATAGAAACCTACACTGCCGGCCCTGTGCTGGCAAACTGCACATTAACCGCAAATTCAGCGTCAATTAGTGGAGATGCCCTGTTTTGTGATTCCTACGAGCAGATGCATCCAAGTAGCGTATCTATAACTAATTCTATTCTCTGGGACAGCGGCGGTGAAATATTCAATAACGACAATTCAGCAATCACAATTATTTATAGCGACATCCACGGCGGCTGGTCAGGCGCAGGAAACATCAATGCTGACCCCTGCTTTGTCAAGCTCGGTTGTTGGGTAGATGTTAATGACCCTAATTCCATAATCGACCCTAACGACCCAAACGCTATCTGGGTTGATGGCGATTATCATCTAAAAAGCCGGGGCTGGCGCTGGGACGCCGAAAATAACCTGTGGACTCACGATGATGCCACCAGCAGATGTATCGATGCAGGTAATCCCGGCTCGCCGCTCGGTAAAGAACCTCTTTCTGTTTCCGGTGACCCCAATAACCAATGGGGCCGTAACCTTCGCATCGATATGGGCGCCTATGGCGGCACCGCACAGGCAAGTATCCCGCCTCACGGTTGGGCCATTCTGGCTGACCTGACCAATGATGGAACAGTCGATTTCTCTGACCTCGAAAACTGGACAGAAGACTGGCTAAACAATAGCCTGCCTTTGGTAAACCAGCCAGGCGATTTAGACAGAAATAAAATCGTTGACTTCTTCGATTTTGCCCTATTTGCACAGGATTGGCTTAAACAAACAAGCTGGCACAAGTGAAAAATCAGAAAAACGGCTTTCAACCACTGACCGGCGAATATAAATTAGGACTTTACCTTACGGCGGTTATTCGGGTATATTATTTAGCCGATATAAAAATATCAGAATCCGCCAAAGGTGGATTGCATCTTCGGTTGTTTTCTGTGGAAAAACGGTTAGCCACGAAGACACAAAGTCACAAAAGAATTTATAAATTAAAAAGACTTGGTGTCCTGGTGCCTTTGTGGCAAAAAATTAGAGAAGACACTTATGGCTGAAAAATACTCTGCTTCGGCAAAAGCATATCCGACCTCAGAGTTCGGAAATTTTAGTATTCTCGATATGCTGGCTTACTTCGAGGTGCACGGTGCAATGAGGGTCTCAGACCTGCATCTCAAAGTCAATGCTCCTCCCACATATCGCATCGATGGCAGCTTGATAAAGCTTAAAGGCCCGAATCTAACAGGTGAAGTAGCAGCACAACTTATCTATCCTCTTTTAAGTGAAGATAACATTCACAAATACCTCACCCAGCAGAACGTTGACTGCTCGTATCGGCTCGGCTCGCTACAGTTTAGGATAAACGTTTTCAAAGACAACGACGGCATCGCTGCAGCAATAAGAGCCTTATCGCTGGACATCCCGAAGGTTGAGGAACTTGGTTTCCCGAATAACATCTGGGAGGACATTATCAATCGCAAGAACGGCCTTGTGCTTCTAACCGGCATAACGGGTTCCGGTAAATCTACAACAATCGCCTCACTAATCGACCGAATCAATGAAGTGCATGCCTGCCGCATCATAACCATTGAAGACCCCATAGAATACCTCTTCACCCAGAGGCATTCTATGATTTCACAGCGCGAGGTTGGAAGAGACGTCAAATCTTTCCTCTTCGGTCTGAGAGCAATGCTGCGGGAAGACCCTGATGTGGTATTCGTTGGCGAAATGCGCGACCCCGAAACAATAGCTATGACACTTATGGCGGCAGAAACCGGCCACCTGGTTTTCTCCACACTTCACACAAGAGATTCCATCGGTTCTGTAACGCGAATCCTCGACTATTTCCCAGCCGGCAGGCAAAACGAGGTCCGCAATCAGCTTTCGCTGGGATTAGCTTACATCGTCAGCCAGAAACTCATACCCAAAAAAGATGGCACCGGCAGACTCGCGGCTATGGAGATACTTAACAATAACTATGCTATTGCCAACCTGATACGCACCGGTAAAATTGAGCAGGTATATACCCAACTGCAAACAAAAACTCGAGACCTGCCTGACGAAAAAATGATAACTATGGAAAAACACCTTGCGATACTGGTTAGACAGGGTAAAGTTGAACTGTTAGAAGCCAAAAAATGGGCCAACAATATTAAAACCTTCCTTGATGCTATCCAGCAAGAATAGGTCCCGACTTTTTGCCACCAAGGCACTAAGGCACTAAAATTTATGATATATTTATTTTTTATCTTTGTGACTTTGTGTCTTTGTGGCTAATTATGACAATCCAGTTCAAGTGCCCCACCTGTAATGCTCTAATCGCCTTCCGCGACAAGCACATCGGAAAACGAGCCCGATGTCTAACCTGCAGACAACTTTTTGTAATCCCTGCGAAGGATGGCGAAATACCTCAAAAAATCGAACCTCAGCCCGAAGAAAAAGGCAAACCACTGCCCGGCTTTTATCGGGCAGTATTTATTGATTGCTGGAAGCTCTTTGTAAAACCACAAAATGTTACGGGTATGGTCTTTGTAATTGCCGCGGTGAGCTTTAAGTTTTTTACAGGCCACACCGATTACTCTTGTACTGTGGGGGGATTTAGGATTCAGGCGCCGACCGGATTTATAATAACTCTGGCGGCGTGGGGGTGTTTATTCTGGTACTATATGGAAATAATTTGCTTGGCAGCGTTTGATGTAGAAGAGCTGCCGGACGTTTATATGGGCGGTCTTTTCGGCTTTATATGGAATATCGTCAAGTCTTTGTGCACATTTACTATCGCTCTTTTGATAGTCCAACTACCCTGTATTATATTACTTGTGATATTGAGCGCGATGAAAGTCGAATCGACGGTAATTGCGCACATACTTGCGATTGCCGGCCTGTTTGTATTCCCAATAGCAATCCTGACCTTTTCGGTTGGCCGAGAGATTTCTATGATGTTTCGCCCGGACTATCTATTTAAGCTCATCGCCAATGCCTTCTGGCCCTACCTGACAGTGGTCGGGCTTTTCGTTTTGGTTTGGGAACTACAGTCGAGAACTGTTGGCTACGGCCAGTTGTTGGGGAGAGGCTCGCTTACAATCGGCTTGCATTTATTTGCCAACTTGGCGGTTCAAGTATTATTTCTGGTCTCAATGCGTTCGATAGGCCTGTTCTATCGCCATTACAACTGCCACTTTACCTGGTAAAATTTGGATTGTTGGTTGTCCCTAAGAGCTGTATTAAATATTCATATCAATCAAGGACTTCTTTTAGCAGCCGCTGCAAAAGCTCCATCGGCAGCCCCATCACGTTTGTTAAGCTGCCTTCTATTCTTTCAACAAACTTGTCACCTTTTTCTTGTATGGCGTAAGCGCCGGCCTTGTTCCGCCACAAGCCGCTTTTGATATGCTTAGCGATTTGCTCATCGTTTAATTTCTTAGGATAAACGATTGTAGTGTCACTGTCTTTTATTTCAGTGCCGCTGCTCAATCTGACAATTGCAACGGCGGTTATCACCTTATGAGGAGCGCTAAACAGTTTTCTTACAATCTGCTCCGCTTCTTTCGCATCAGCAGGCTTGCCAACAATTTCTCCCTGAAAATCCACAACGGTATCGGCGCTGATAACAAGACACTCAGGGAACTCCTCGGCGACCTTCTTTGCTTTTTCTAAAGAAAGCCGTTCAGCGTATTCGCGGACACTTAAACCTGTTGTTGGAAAAGCTGACTCATCAATGTTGGAAGGAACGACCTTGAATTTATAGCCGGCTTGCTTCAACAATTGTCTTCGTCGTGGTGACGCCGATGCCAAAATAATCGACACCTGCCGCTTATGGAACATAGATATTGTGTAAGAATCCTGAAATACTTACTTCTGCCTTTTAACTTTTACCTTTTTACTTTTCTTTAGTTATTTGCCTGCAAAAAGCCAGATACTGCTGCTCAATTTGCTCAAAATCACTGCCAACATAATACTGAAACAATAGCTGCCCGACAATCCGGTTCCAGAGGATGGTTCGCGGCTCGTTTCTATCCTCCGCGATTCTTCTACTTACCTCATCCAGGGGCCAGTTCCCTTTCAGGCCATCGAAAAGCAATTGACGATAATTACCCGTTCGCTTTCCCAAACCGCCCTCTCGCAGAAACCTCGCCAGCGCGTATGATTGCCCATAGAAAGCCAGAACCTGTTCAGCTTCATTTGTAGCCAGGACCTCGCCGGGATTTATAGCTATCAATTCCTTCAACGGTATGAGATTGTTTTGTCCCAGCGTTTTCTTCAGCGCATCCAGACGATAAGTATTTTCGCTCGGCTCAAAACGGAATGCTCCATCTTCCATCTTGTAGGCTTCAAAAAGCATCGCCACGCCTTCGTCAAGCCAGCTCGGCAGACGAAACTTAAAACATCTGCTGTTAAACTGATGCCATCCCTCGTGTCCGAGAGCCGAAAACGTCCGCTTTCTGCCGATATTGTATGCCACGCAGACACCATTATGATAGTATGCGCCGGCTTTTATTTTACAAAATAGCTCTGCCTCTTCGCCTGCAAAGCCCTTTGTGAAAGCTGCCCATTGCTGTCGGTCCGCAAAAAGGTAGATAGTAAATTTTGTCGTCGTATCGAGCGATTCGGACAGCTCGGCACTATAGCCGTGATAAGCTGACTCCATAAACCGCGGGATACGGCGAAGCATCAACGGCTCTAAAAGCGTTGTGAAAATCTCATAATGGGCCGTAGTGAGCTTCAGCCCCTTCCCATACTCGCTTTCCCAGACCTCTACTGCTTCCATAGCCGGCAGATTCTGTTCACGCAGGTATTCCACCATTCCGGCGAGGGTGTCCATACCGCCGGCAGCGGAACCCTTGAGTATAGCTTTATCTCCTCCGAAGCAGCCGGCTAACAAGATGCCGATAAATACACAAATTGGTGCAATTCTTCTTATCATAACTTTTCTAAGTAATTTCCTGAGCCCATCCTCCTGATGCACCTACTCTGTAAGTAACGTATATAAACATATCGGCATAAAGGTTGGTTATGTGAACTATGATTTGTTCAAAATCTCAAATTTGTGGCTGTAAGAGTTAAGATGCAAGACAAAAAATTCAGAATTTAGAATGCAGAATTAAAAACGACTAACCACAATGCACAAGTTAGGACCAAGCTATATCTCTTCGAATAGCGCCCCGAAGACCTCAGCGGTGAATAAATATACTTCCGTCCCCGGCTGCATCCACGCATCAGGCGCAATGCCCGCCTTATGAGCACAACAGTATGAAAGGAATTCCTCCTTACTCCAGCCGGTTTCGGTAGCAACCTGCGGCAAAAAGCAGCCCGAAGCGCGTCCCCTTTTTATGTAAATGCCATTTACTCCCAGCCGAAGACTCAGTGGATTATCCGTCCGTTGTAGAGGCGACAAAACCGATATCTCAATATCAAGCTCACTTAGCTCATCGGGTGTTATGGGGTCTGCGAAAAAACGCGGGTCGCCTGTCGCAGATGCCTTTGCCATTTCAGCGACCAGCTCAATCAATGGTCCTTCAGAAACAAACTGCCCGATGCATCCCCGCAACTGCTCGTGGTTCTTTAACGTTACAAAGCAGCCGCAGGGTGCATTCAATTGGGGGTCGTCCGATTTCGGATTTTGGATTTCGGATTTTGGATTTCGGACTACCGCTTCAACCGTATCTTTCGCAACCTTCAAAAGTGTCTGCCTCTGCAAGTCATTCATCACTTTTGCCTTTTAATTTTTTACTTTTAACTTTTTATCGCAGCCATTTTATCACAAGAAAGCCGCCAATCAACATTGCTACCAGAGCCAGCGCTAACCAGTCGAAATATTTTTCGATTATAGGCCGGACTTTTTCACCCTTCCAGCCGATAAGACCTGCTACCATAAAAAACCTCGCTGACCGGCTCAACGCCGATGCAATACAGAAACCGATAAAGTTTATGTGAGCTATGCCTGCCGAAATTGTTGCTGCTTTATATGGTATCGGGGTAAAGCCGCACGTGAAAACTATCCAGAAATCGTATTTGCCATACCAATCCTGGAACTTCATAAAATTTTCTCTTGTAAGCCCTACAAACCCAAGATGGACATAAACCCATTCGCCTATCATAGACCACAGAAACATCCCGATTATATAACCGAAGACGCCGCCAATAACTGATGCTATTGAACATAAAATAGCAAACCGCAGCCATTTTTTTGGAACACCAAGCGACATCGCCGCCAGCAGGACATCAGGAGGAACAGGAAAGAAACTCGATTCGGAAAAACTTAACGCAAAGAGCGCAACTTCAGCGTGCTTTGTGTCTGCAAAGTGAATCACCCAGTTATATAGCCGCCTGTGCCAGTGCCACCACGGCACAGTCCGTCGCTCGTCGCTCGATTTAGAATTTTCTGTTTTTCCATTCGACATTCGTAATTTCCGCCTGTCATTCCCGCACAAGGCCTGCCCTGAGCGCAAGTCGAATGGACGGGAATCAATTTTTAGCTATGTCTTCCGTGGCTTTGTTTTCATTTGCAAACTTTCCAGCCAGCCCACCAGCCGCAACAATAATTAACCACTCACCAAATAACTACTCACCACTTAACCACCCACATTTTACGAGTATCGAGTATCCAGCATCGAGTGTAGTCAATTTTTGTGTCCAGAATACGGTCAGGCAGTTATAATGTCAACGAGCAACTATGAATGAGAAGGAACAAATCGAAACCGTAAGCGGTGGTTTATTAGTGCGGGCGCCTGCTAAAATAAACCTCAGTCTGCTTATAGCAGGCAAACGGCCCGACGGCTTCCACGAGATTGAAACCGTAATGGCCAAGGTCAACTGGTCCGATGAAATCCTCATCCAGCGAGCTAAAAGAGGCGGCATCGAGCTTATCTGCAAAGGCACGTATTGGGCACCGGCAGGCAAAGAAAATCTTACCTACCGAGCAGCCAAACTGATACTAAAAAGCTCCGGCACTAAAGCCAATCTTAAAATTACCCTAACAAAAAACATCCCCGCTGGCTCTGGATTAGGCTCAGCCAGCAGTGATGCAGCAGCCACCCTTATCGGCCTAAACCGATATTTGGATTTGGACCTCAAAAGAAAGGATTTAGCTAAATTGGCCGAAAAGATAGGCAGCGATGTGCCCTTCTTTTTGAATGGGCCATTAGCTTTCTGTAAAGGAAAAGGCGAAAAAGTCAAGAAGTTAAGCAAAAAATTTAACTTTCTGGCTCTAATCATACTTCCTGATGTAAGTGTCTCTACAAAAAAGGCTTACGCTAATTACAGACATAATCCGGCGATTTACTATGGTCTCAGCGCTCAAATTAACGAATATATCCTAAAGAATAGGATTGATTTAGTAGCAAAGATGTGCGCAAATATGCTGCAGACAAGCTGTTTCGGCTTGGCAAAAAACCTTGCCAGGCTGAAAGAAAAGATTGAGTCGCTCGGTATCAGGCCTTTGTGCCTGACAGGAAGCGGTTCGGGGATGTTCTATATTATAGAAAATAGAGACCTGAAAACAGCCAGAGTGGACGCTGATATACTTAAGAAAAAGCTCTGCTGCAGAAGTGTTATCGTCAGTAACAATAGATGGTGAACTTTTAAGTGAGGCGAATAACTATGGAAATCACTGAGGTCAGAGTCAAATTAGTTGACAACAAAGATGACAGGTTAAAGGCTTTTTGCTCAATAACAATGGACAATCAGTTTGTTGTCCGAGATATCAAGATTATCAAGGGGACAGGCGGCTTCTTTGTTGCTATGCCTTCCCGAAAAATGAGTGACCACTGCGAAAAATGCGGCGGCAAAAACCATCTCAGGGCTAAATTCTGCAACAACTGTGGTGCATCGCTGCCTAATAACCGCGCGAGGAAAGATTTCAAAGGCAGGATGAAGCTGCACGCCGACATCGCACATCCAATTAACGCAGAATGCAGGAAAAACATTCAGGAAAAGGTTATAGCTGCTTTCGAAGAAGAGGTCGAAAAATCGAAACAGCCGGGTTACAAACCTGTTGAAATGGATACCCCGGATGATGACGTCCCGGAGGTAGTCTCTTAATTAAATCAAAAAATCAGATACGCTAACAATTCAAGTTAAACCGTTGCGCTTAGCACCTCGAGAGCACAAAAGGTGTTGACTCAAAGGGGGAAATTTTTTTTGTGCACAGAATATTTTTTTTCGGAAATAGTTCCTTTCTGAAAACAGATAAGAAATGACATCGCTGAATAAACTGTGCGCAGAAAAAACCTTTGGTTGGAACGAGACTTTTTTCACTAGCTCAAAGATGGATTCCCAAGGCTGACAATCAATCTTCTTTTTGCGTGGTGAGGTCCTCAAGAACCTTATCGAGAGCAATATCCAATCGCCCGCTAAGGTTGTAATTGCCTTCAGTGAGCTGCCGGCGGATGTCAAGAATCTTCTTCCTGCGAACTTCCGGCAGAGAAGCTATCTTTTTCAACACCTGGCCGATTGGAGTCGAGGCAAGATTCTCAAGAATCTTCTCCATAAACAAATCTTCATCTGGAATTAGATTCTTGTTTGCACGGCCAGTCTGTCGTTTCGACTTCCCCAAGTTACTACTGCTGTTGGAACGGCGCATCAATAAATACCTTGTATAATCGCTTCCAGGCGAAATGTCCTTTTTCGCTCGAAAAAACCAATGACCACTATATCTTGTGTGCCCTTAAATCCGTTTTGGGGCCCCGAACTACTTGCTAATGCTGTTATCGACAGGACGAGCTAAAAAACTTTAAAAAAGTTCACCGCTAACTAATCGCTGTAAGAGCCAAATTTTCAATAACTTGCAATAAAAAGCCTCTTTTCAGCATTAAAATTCGCTCCCTGCAAATTAAGGCTTCGCACGAGAGCTTGCGAAGACGAATTTCTGTAGGAAAATCGCCTCACCCACTATATATAGTGATTGCCAAAACTCTGCATAGCACAAAACCGCAATATCAAGATTGCGCAAGCGGCCAAGCGGAAATTTCCTCCTGAATTCTAAAACCTCTCCTGCACAGAGCACCCGCAAAGAAAGCTAAACTTTATTCGTTTTAATAGTAATACTTAAAGTCTATATCCATATCCCACAAATCAGGCAATCCTTTTTTCTTGGTTAGCTTTAACTGCGTGCACTGCAACTTTGTCCAGCGAACTTGAATCGTTGACAGAAACTTGGCAAATTTCAATATGTCAACGTCTTTGAGAACTACTTTTGCGCTTTGGCTTTTCTGCCCGTCAGTAGTTATGATTATTCCCGAACTGAGTTTGTAATTAGCTGAGGGTATCTTGCATAAAGTAGCAACCCTATCGACCGCCGTTGCATAGCTGAATTCTGAAGCAGGACTATTTGCATCGGCAAATGCCAATCGCTCGGAGTCAAGATTCAAAATCTCCAGCATTATTTCTTGCCCTTTCTGGTAATCTTTCTTTGCACGCTCACAGCTACTATTTGCGCGCGGCAGATATACCGCCCATGCCAGCAGCGGCCACAAAGCAATCAAAGCCGGGGCAAGGATATAGTAGAAAATCGGATTTCTAAATATGTCCTTCATAAACCCGCCCTCATTTGTTTCCTCAGTGTTACTTGTATGCTGAAGTCGTCACGTGCCCCCTTTATAGACAGACGCTGTTGCACAATCTCCAATCCGCTTTTGTTGACTGTGTCAAATAATTTCAGAGTATTTGCCCTGCTGGAGGTGCTGCCCGCTATGTTTATGACTCTGTCGGAGATGCTAATCGACTCTATCTCCAAATTAGTTGCTGTAGCACAGTTGTTATTATTGAATGCCTCAAGCACCACCGTCAGTTTTGATGATACGGATTCATCCCTTGTAACAGGTGAAAGCCCATCTCTTATATGCCGCAGCTCGCCCATAAGTTTTTTTACAGCGTCGGTCTTGTCAGGCAGCTTTTCCCCTAACATAACAGCCGCGTATTCCTTCGCGAATTTACCGCGCAGTTCGCCCCTGTCTCTATTTATCTTAAATAATCGCGACTGAAAGTATAGTCCCACAGTAATCAAAAGCACACAGACAGACACGGCCACAAGCTTCAACGTCTTTTGCAGCCTTACCTTTTTACCTTGATAAGGCATAAAATCATCGCGGAAGCTGACGCGATGTGCCTTATCCGTATGTGCCAATGCCGCTCCATACGCAATCGCAAATCCAACCAGGTCACCACAGCCGAGTGCAGTTTGCTCATCCACCCCCGCAGAAGAGGCTATATCAATAAGGCTGCATTCGACACCGAACCTTTCGCCAAGCTGCTGGCAATTTACGGAGTTAACAGCGTCTAAAACTTTAAGGCTATTTATTGGCCCGCCATCCTTAATAAGAGCCGTGGTTACAATGACTTCTCTGGCAACGAGCTCGCTTCTTTGCTGCTTCGCCCCTATCAGGAACGTCCGCATTGTGCAGCCTTCTCCGGTTCCTGCCGGGACAGGTGGGATAATCAAATAACCTCTGCGGTCCGAAAGCATCACAAACAATGGGCGCAATCCTTCAGAGACAGAGACCTTCTGGCAAATAAATCTCGATAAGGAATTAACGTCCGGCTCTATTGCGACGGGGTCGATGTTATTGCCTTGCAGCGCACCGAGAACATCAGAGAGGATTTTACGCTGCGCAGTAAAAACAGTTAGCTCCGAGCCGCTCTCGCTGCTCGAATTTATCCTGAAAGCTATCGCAAGCTCTGTTATGTCTGTCGCGAGTGCCTCTTCCGTGTCAAACCGCACCGTTGCAGCGATTCGTTTTGGGTCGCTGAATTCACTGTGAACGTTGTGCTGTATAATCATCGCGCAATCCAGCGCCACGACAGCTTCGGAGAATTGCAGTCCCCTCTCGGTGCAGCCCTGGGTGATAAGATTCGCCAGCGTATGCAGGTTCGCTTCGGCCTGGGCATCGATAGAGACACTAAAGCAGCCCACCACGCTTTTACTGTGCGAGCTGAGGCAGACTACTGTTGCCTTGTCTTTGCTTAAATAGATTCCTAAATAATTCCCAGTTTCCACTTTAAACAAACTCCTGAAACTATATTCTCAATCGGAAATTACAGCGATTCGCTTTATTGTCTTTCCATCTTTTGTTATTGCTATGACCGATGATGCCTTTGCCACTCCGCTTGTCGCTGTAACTTTGATTGTGAAAAACTTACTGGCAGTAGTGATGTATTTTTCGCATTTTCTAATTGAGTCGGAATAACTAAACAATGATGTCTTGAAGGCTTCTATATCTGTAAATGGCTCTACACGCCTCCGCCGTATTATTTCATCCGCAATTCTACCGGCGTCTCCGCCGAAAGTAAAAGCTGCCTCCAACACCTGCCGGGGGGCGGTATTTACATTGACCTTCGTCGAACCCCATATCCCCATATACTTTAAGGCTGATTCCTTTCTGGTTTCACTGATTACGGTTGGCCTTGCGAGGAACTCTCTATCAATTAACGAACTATGAAAAAGCTCCGAAAACTCGGCACTTTGCCTGATAAGCTGGTCGGATGCAGATATAGTCCTTCTGGTTACTGGTGTTCGCGCAGTTCTTCTGACAGTGCTTGTTCTGCTCCTTGTGCTTGGTGATGGGGTTGGTGCCGGTGCCGGTGCCGGCGCCGTTCTATCAGTAACACTCACAGTCGAAAACTCAAGTTTGAATGGTTTTATTTCGCCTACTGCTTTCAGCTCCTCTTTCAGCGAATCGATATCTTTAGCGTCAATTCCCATCCATTCGCAGAATGTCTCAAAGCTCGCCTGTGCCTCACGTAGAACTGCTGCATCAGCTAATAGCGCCCATCCAAGAGGATATTTTGCCTCCTCATCTTCAATTTCAATTTTAACCGTTGCAGAGCCAATCTCAAACTCACTCGGTTTGGTGACAAGCGGCCACTCAGCCCCATACGGACCGGGTATTACCAGAGAATTAGAATCATTAACGTCGGCAGCGCCTTCATCAACATCATTAAAGTCATTGACATCGTTTGGTTCGTTGGCATCGCCAATCCCGATAAGTCTGGTTTTTGGCTTGGCAGCGGAGATACTGCTAAGATTATTTTCGGGAACGGTCATACCTAATTGCGCAGCCCACTGAGTCAGAAGCTGCCGATAGTCGGGGTCGCTAAGAAGAAATAAATCGGAAAAGTCCGGTTCGTTCGGCCGACTAATCAACTGTGGATTAAGGTCCTCTAACGTTGCCATCGCATACTTTACCGCTGAATCACAGGCATATCTCGCCTTGCTGTAGTCTATAATATACTGGTCGCGGTGACGCTGAGCCGCTACGCGGCTGCTTATGGTATAAGCCAGGGTTGAAAGCACAACCAACAGCACCAACGTCACCAATAGAACAACTCCTGAGCGGCTGCAACCGCTGCAATCATTTAGGTATTCCAGAGGTCTGCTCATTGCCTTTTTCTTTTTCTCCCGCCGGCACAATTTCAAATCTGATTTTCCTGGTCCGGTCGATAGCTATTGTCCGTGTAATTTTTTCGGTGTCGGACACGTCCAGAGTGCCTGTTACCGTCCTGTATGGCTCAGCAAAAGAGATGTCTGCCACAATACCGGCAGGCAGTGAGCCGCTCGTCCAGTTATCTTGAAGATTCTCACCCTGCTGGACCTGGACCTTGAAAAAAGTAATCCCGGAGCAGATGGGCACGAAAGAATAATCCTTCTCCCAGGCAGCCCTCTTTTTATCGAGCAGCTTATCCTCTAACGTCAGCCCGCTATGACTGCGGTATAAAACCAGACCATTAGAGTCCACATCTGCGCTGGTCTGCCATATAATCTCTTCAAATGCCTGTTCGTTATTGTCTTTGTCTATGAGGGTCTTTCGAATCGTCAGCCGCGCAGATGCTAACCCGCCTTCAAATTTATTCTCAACTGTAATCTTAGCGTTCGAGCCGGCAGAAATCATTCTATCAAGGTCCTCAGCAATACGCTGCAAAACCTCGCCGGGCAAACGGGAGTTATCGAGCCTGCGTGATATCACATCGGCCGTATGTTCAGCCCTGCTGTAAATGCCCAGCATTGCAACCATAACCATCGCTCCTATCGTCAATGCTGCAAGCAACTCAGCCAGCGAAAATCCTCGCAGGTGTTTTAATAGACCATAAGATATTTTCATAACAACGATACAGCCTTAAAATCAATCACTGTTTAGTAACTGTAAGCATATCTGTATTAACTCTTCAGGGATACCCATTTTTCTAAGGTCCTCTTCAGTATAGACTTGTTTTTCTGAGATAGTGGGTTGTTCCTCAGAGGTCTTTGGTTCGGTTGATTTTGTCGGCGGCTCTTTTGTTTCTTTAGAAAGTTCGGTCAACTCAACTTCGGATTTTATCTGCTGGTTTTTGACCTCTGTGGGAGGATTACCGCTATTTTCTTTGAAAAGGTCAATATTCTTCTTGACGAAAGAGCCGTCCTCCAGCGTAACCATTCCATTATCAACCCACTTTTGAACGGTCTGCACATCCACACCGGCATAATCGGCGGCTTCTTCTAACGTTGTGATGAGCTGTTGGCTAATTGATGTCACTTCTTCTTTTTGTTTTTCTTTGTCTGCGATAATCTGCAGCAACTGCGCCTTTGTTACATCGGTCAGCCAGTGCGTCAATTCAACGGTCTGCGTTTCGCCGTTTGTGTCCGTGTATTCAGCCGTGCATACTCCCCTTATCCACATTCGGTTGGTTATCGGCTCATAAAACGGCTCAACAACAGTTTGCCATTTAATCTCAGGATATTTATCACTGGTGCCATAATCGGTGGTTTCCTTTACCACATCGCTGGCAAGAAGTTTTTCCATATTCTCGCGCGCAACCTCAAATGCCCGCATCCGTAATTGTGAATCTGCCGCTGATGTAATGCAGCGGTTTATAACAACCACTACCCCTGCACTAACAATCGCAAGGATAATCACGGCGGTTGCTGCCTCTACCAGGCTAAAGGCCCTTTCTTTCCTGCGAATTACTGCTTGCCTAATCCAGCATAGCTGATACTTATCGCGCCTCACACATACCACATCAGTATTTTTAGAATGGAACTTCATCTTTAGTCTTCGGCACCAAAAGCGGAACATCGCCTTCTTGAAGCACTATCATTCTGTTTAAGCGGTTGACTACAACCGAATATGGCCTTTCATTCTCATCCAGCAAGACAATTTTCCCGCCATATTGCCAGCCTGAATGCCCTGCTCTAAATTTTGCTTTGCCTTCATTGGTATAGTCACCGTCATCAAATTCAACATAAACCACGCGGCAATTGTTGCTAAAACTATCTGCGATAATAACCTCCTCCTCCAGAACCTGCGACAGGTCGGGAGAGGTAATCTGGCGAAGTAAAAAACTTTGCTCTGCCAGGTCAATAATAACTTCGTATCTTCTGTCGCTTTCGGCTGCTGCTGTTGTTGCCATTCGCATCGTCGAAATAAGCTCCTGCACCTGTGCCTTGAACGTATTTTTGCGAAGCAGCCCCAAAAGGTGCATCTGCGCCAGCATCACAAACAACGAAAGAATCACAAGCACTATCACCAGCTCGGTCAGCGTAAAACCCGAATACTGGCAGTGTGCTTTATGGATTTTCTGTTTTTCGTAAGTAGGCATCGGTACTAAGCAGGTCGGCATCGTAACTTTCGCCGCCTTCTTCACCATCGGCACCAAGACTTTTGATTACAAAGGGCTTGCCGCTCTCAGGATTAAGCTCGAAGATGAAATCCCGATTCCAGCCGTCCTTTGGTATTTCCGTAGTTTCCAGATACCCGCCCGGCTCCCAACCTGTAACATCGGTGGGCTGCACAATAAGGGCCCCAAGCCCTTCCTCATCGGTCGGAAATCTCGCCGTGTCCATCTTGAACTGGTTAACCGAAGCATGAAGAATCTTCAAGTTGACCACCGTGGTCGTAACCCGCGCCTGGTCTATCTTGGTTGCTACTTTCGTGACTACCAGAGTGGCGAGCAGGCCGATGATAATCAGCACGGCCATAAGCTCGACCATTGTAAAACCGGATTTAGCTGCTCTTTTTCTCTTTCTCATTTTGAACTCCTGTGTAAACCAATTATAATTTCCCAGCCGATACTTCCAGAATCGGCAGTATCGTCGCATAAGCAATTATCCCAATAATTGCAGCCATAACAACTATAATAAGCGGCTCAATCGCCGCACCCAATCTTTCAATCACTATGTCGCTTGAGGCCTCAAGGTCTTCGCTGATATTTTTAAGCATCTTTTCCAGCTCGCCGCTTTTTTCACCAACAGAAACAATATGGGCGATTGCGGGGTCAATGACGCCGCTGTCTCTTAGCGGCGTTGCGATATCGGCGCCAGCAATAATCCGTTCACGAGCCTGCTGGACGGCTTGCCTCATAAGGGAATTGCCCGTAACTTCTGACACGACGCGAAGGGATTCGGCCATACTCAGTCCGGAACTAAGAAGCGTAGAAAGAGTCGATGCAAAACGCGAGGCAACGCGCTGCTTTATAAGAGGTCCGAAGAGCGGCAAAGACAGCAAAAGTTTATCTCGCAGATATGCACCGCGCTGTGTTTTGAGAAACTTCCTTATAGCCCAAATAATCCCAAAAAACGCCGCAACAACTACTATCAGCCACCAACTGGTCAGGATATGGCTGATGCTCATCAGTCCTCTGGTAATCCAGGGCAGTTTCTGTCCCGTTCTTGCAATCTGCTCAGCTATTTTGGGGATTACCATAGTTGTCAAGACAATGATAGCGAAAAGGCAGAATACAATCAGGATAACAGGATATATCATTGCAGTTTTTACCTTTGCTTCGACTCGCTGCCGCTTCTCCATAAAGCGGGCGATGGTCGAAAGGCTCTCTCCCAATGTGCCCGTAACCTCGCCGACGCGAACCATACTTACAAAAATGACATCAAAATAGTCACTGTAATCCTTCAAAGCATCGGTGAACGACTCGCCTGTAACAACACGGTCGCGAATGTCCATAATGGCGTTCTTAAACCGCTCATCAGAGGTCTGTAAGGTAAGGACCGACAACGCTTCAGTCAGTTTGATTCCCGAATTAAGCAGCGTGGATAGCTGCTTGGTGAAATCAGTCAACTTACTTTTGCCGCCCCTGGCTAAAATTCGAGACAGAATTGCTCTTTTCTCATCTCTGGTGCCAACCTCTAAAAGCGATGACGGGTGGATGCTTCGCACCCTCAATTGTTTTCGCGCAGCATAAGGGCTTTCGGCTGTAATAACGCCCTTTACTTTTTTGCCGTTTGTGGCAATCGCTATATATTGATACCTCGGCATAACTAAAAACTAAAAAATTACAGATTTTACAGGACGTCGGCTTGTGTTACTCTCAATACTTCCGACACAGTTGTTATTCCTGCCAGCACTTTTCTGGCCCCATCCATTCGCAACGTCTTCATACCTGCTTCAAGAGCAGTCTTCTTTATCGTACCTGCGGTTTTTTTCTTGTATATCAGGTCCTGGATTTCTCCACTAACCATAAGTATCTCGTAAATACCTGTTCGACCGCGATAGCCTGTCTGGAAGCATTTTTCACAGCCGGTCCCGACAAAAAACTTGGTGCCGTTGTTTGCCTCAATTTCACCGAGACCAAGCTCTCTTAATTCGTGAGCCGCAGGTTCGCTATGCTTTTTGCAATCCGGACATACCTTGCGAACAAGCCGCTGAGCTATTATGGCAATCAGCGATGAGCTTGCCAGGTATGGCTCAACGCCTAAATCCAGAAGTCTGCTAACTGCACCGGCGGAGTCATTTGTGTGCAGAGTGCTAAAAACCAAATGCCCCGTCAATGAAGATTGTATCGCCATACGGGCGGTTTCTACGTCCCTGACTTCACCAACCATTATAATATCCGGGTCCTGACGCAGCACGTGCCTAAGTGCCGTCGCAAACGTCATTCCTTTTTTCATTGCGACCTGAATCTGGCTGATGCCCTCCAGTTGGTATTCAATCGGGTCTTCTATTGTGATAACGTTTTTCTCAGACGAGTTAATTCTATTAAGACAGGCATAAAGAGTGGTTGTCTTTCCGCTGCCTGTCGGCCCTGTTACGAATATCACTCCGTGAGAGCGGTTCAGCAGCGCATCAAATTTTTTCGAATCATCATCCCACAGGCCTAACTCGTTTAATGCAAACAGACCCGTGCTTTTATCAAGCAGTCTCAGCACGCTGCGCTCACCATAGCTTGTCGGTACGGTGCTGATACGCAAATCAATCTCACGCTGCCCGAGGCGAACGCTGCACCTGCCGTCCTGAGGCAGACGCCGCTCGGCAATGTCCATTCCCGCCATAACCTTGATACGAGAAATAATCAATGGTAAAACGTTTCTATTCAAACTCAGAACATCATATAGAATGCCATCAACACGATAACGAATCTGCAGCTTACTCTCATAAGGATGAACGTGAATGTCACTTGCCCTTAGCTGTAAGGCACGGAAAAGAATATCATTTACCAGCCTGATAACCGGCGGCCGGTTCACCACATCGAGCAGGTCATCCGAAGTAGCAACCTCATCCACCAACTGGTCAAGATTCTGCGAATCGAGCTCCTCTGCCACCTCTTCAATCACCGTTGTTCTCTGCTCGTAGGCAACATCTATAACGGCCGTAATTGCAGCACGGGTTGATATCGCCACCTTGACCGGCAGGCCTGTCATCTTGGAGATATTGTCCACAGCATCCGCATCTAATGGTTTTGACAAAACTACCGTAAGTTCGCTGTCGCTTGGCTCTCGCTTTATCCCAATGACAAAATGGTGTTGAGCGTATGTCGCCGGGACCGCTTCTATAAATTCCGCAGGCACATCTTTTGCCGATATTTCCTGCAGGAACTCCCACCCGAGGGCCTGGGCAAACAGCTTCAAAACCACATCTTCCGTAAAATAAGGGCAGTTAAGCAAGACTTCATCTATTCTCCCCTGGCTGCCATTGTCACCGATAAATTTGGCCAACTGTTCGGCATCAACTACCCTTGTCCGCTTAGCAGTTTGTATTAGTAAGTCTTTCATCAACGTTACCTAATCGTGCGTTGCCGAATGTTCGTCGCTAACGGTCGAACGCTGTCCTATTGCGTCTCAAGAATCTTGACCGGCTCTACCGGTTTGGGTTTTATTCCAGGCCAAATCTGGTAACCCTGGAATTCTGCTTCATGCTTTTCAAAGGCCATTCGGTTTCGCTCCGATATTTTTTCCAAATCCGGTAAGCCCGCAACAGCGGTTTCAGCCGGTCTTATTATCTCGGCCTTGACAAATACATACAACTTCCTCTGGGAGTCACTGGTGCTGGTGCTTCTGAAGAGTCCTCCTACAAGAGGTATATCACCCAGCAGTGGAACTTTTGTTCCGCCTTTGTTCTGCTTGAGCTTGAGCATTCCGCCCAGGATTATAGTGCTGCCGTCCGGAACCGTAACGATTGTAGTGATGTCACTGGAGGTCGTATCAGGCGGTTTATCCCCCAAAGCACTTACGAAATCCGACCTTGTCAGGTTCATTTCAAGGCGAAGCAGCTTACCTTCACTGATATGAGGTGTAATATCAAGTGTAATTCCGGCGTCGTAAGGTTCATAACTGACCGCAGTTTCTATAGGCGTGTATTGCTGGCCTGCTGCGCCCGTACTAATTGGAGCAGAAGATGTTTTCTTAACATAAGTGGTATCGGTGGTTTTAATAGTGCCCTTTTCGTTGTCATTGACAAGAATCTTAGGTTTTGCCAGAACTCTGCCGTAACCCTTACTCTGCATTGCGCTCAGCAAAACATTTACGTGTTTATCTGCATAGAAACCGGTTCCGGCACCCTTCTTGGCCTGCACATCAATGAAATGTTCCTGATTTTTCGAAATAAGCTTGCCGACTATTTCATTAAAGTCACGAATAAGACCGGAACTATGAGTCATATCAGGAAAGCTCTCAACAAGGTTAAGGTCATACTCGAACTCGTCGCTTTTGCTAATCTCAACTAAAGTTACATCAATGAGAACCTGCGGCCTTCTCTTATCGAGTGTTTTTATCAAGTTCCCTATCCACTCTTGATTCTTCTTGCTGGCATAGACTATAAGTGAAAAAGTGTTCTCGTCCGGGACAATAATGATTTCTTCTTCCGTCTTCTTTACTACGCGCTCTATCTTGCCTTCCTTATCCTTGACCGTTTCTTGAATCAG
This sequence comes from uncultured Pirellulales bacterium, assembly GCA_964462515.1. GTDB lineage: Bacteria > Planctomycetota > Phycisphaerae > Sedimentisphaerales > Anaerobacaceae > CAYWXK01. Next base: position 53,276 of record CAYWXK010000003.1, on the reverse strand, counting down.
TTTCTCAAGGACTGTCGCCATATCCGTTGGTTTTTGGTTCTCCAGCGGATAAATCGTGTAGGGTATCACCCCTTTTTCAGTTTCGCTGTCCACGTACTTGATAATTCCAGCTATTTGCGTGTGCTGTTCCGGTGTGGCATTAATCAAAAGCGAATTGGTCGGTGTAAGCACTACCACCTGCGGCTGCTCAACGACAGCCTCTGTTATCGCACCGCTTGTGGCGGTTGCGCGAGCAGCAAGTGCACCTGGTGTTTGAGGCGTTACAGCTTCAGGTGTTGCTGCAGTTCTTTGAGCCCCTGTTATCCTCGATGGAGTTTCCGCACCTCCACCGATTATACCGAGTTCCTGCAATTTCTTTTTTACCTCTTCAGCGTCAACATGCTCGATTTTGTACAGTTTCATAGACCGCAGGTCCTGCTGCTGGACATCCAATGCTTCTATCAGGCTCTCCACAATAGTTAATTGCGCTTCAAGTCCTATCATTAAGATGCGGTTTGTCCTTTCGTCTGCATCTAAATATACCCCTGCCTGGGCCGCTGCGGTAGTCGGGGTCGGTGTAATTCGAGCGGTTGGCAGTGAAGGCCCTGTTCGTGGCGGCATCCCAGGAATCTGCGGAGCAGCAGGCATTACCGTTGCTGCGGCGATAGTAATCGATACGGTGCCCAACTGCTCAGCAAGAGTCTTGACCTTCGGTGCAAGCGTCTTTGCCATTGTATATTTTAACTGTCTGAAGCGGAACTGCCTCGGCTCGCCAGGCTTATCAATCATCTCCAGAAGCTCTTCAATCCGGGCCATTCGGTATGCGTATTCTGTCACGATAATTGTACTTGTATCAGGAATCGGTGTGACGACTGTGCCGAGCTTCATACTGGTCAAAAGATTCATCGCGCTGTTCGTATCTATATGTTTCAGCCGGAAGGCAGCGGTGATTACCACATCTCCATACTCAGGTTTGCCTTTTTCTGTCTGCAGAGCAGGGTCAATATCTAATACTTGTGCCGCCGGAACTATTGTTACAAGGTTACCCTTGCGGCTCATCACAAATCCCCTGAACTTCAACGCTGATTCAAGGAGAGGATACAAATCTTTCATCCTCAGTGCTCCTTGCTGTTTACCGTGAAGCTTTAATGTAACTTCGCCCTTGACCTGGATTGGGTCATACATATAGTTCAACTGTAAATGCTTGCCAACATAATCCAGTAAAGCGATAATATCCATCTTCTCCGGCAAGGTCAAAGAAAGGGTATCCTCACCAGTTGCAAGAGCCTCAGGCTCATACGTTCTGGCAATAGCAGTCGGCACAACTTTCTTTGGCCTTGTTGCAGGCGGGACGTTTGGTTCACCTGGCCCGGCTCGTTCTACAGGCGGCTCTTCAACCTCTGTCTCTCCTTTCATTTGCCCGATAACCCAAACAATCCTCTCTAATAAATTCACCGGCGCAATGGCAACCACAGACCCATTATGCACGTCTATAATCACTTTTGCACCTGCTGTTTCCTCCGGCGGACTGGAAAAGCTTCCGATTGATATATTGCCAACCTTTGCTGCAATTTCCTCATTTGTGGGTAAATTCTCAGCCTCTGCAGCGGGCAAAATCGCCTTGATGCCGAATTCCTTATCGGTATCCACAAGCTTTAAGACGGCATCTGCTTTGGTCAGCTCACTTGGTCGCGCTGTCACCAAAATTGCGCTGGTAGCAGGCAACTGCGAAACCGTTCCGATTTTGACCTCGGCTAAGTATTGTATCCCGCGCTGTGGCGATATGTGTTTTAAGATGTAAATCTTGTATTGGGTGTTCTGCGTGGCTTTTGGTTGTTCTGCACCATTGGTTACGCCACACCATACAAAAAACATCATTATCAGCATCAAAAGCCTGATACAACCACCCCTGCCTGATTGTTGTTTTGACATCTCTTCACTCCGTATTTTTTCCAACATCTAAGTAAAAACCATTATTCAAATATACATGCAATCCAGCTTTTGTATCTTCCGGATTATCGTTGTTGACATTCTGATATTACCTCCCCGCTTTTAGCGGGCTATTACGCGAATATTTTTTCAAACTGCTCGGGCAGACTACAATAGACGCCCCACCTATTTAATCAGACACAAGAAAGGGCCAAAAGTTCCGCTATCAGCCCTGAAAATCGCTAATTCGCCAGAGCAATTTTGAAAATTCCGAATAAAAACCCCCACCGAATGTGGATTTTTTAATTTAGTGCTTTGTGCCTCAGGTTTTAGTGGAAAAACGGCTTTTGCCGATAAGTTGTCCTATAATAGCCGTAATAATAGCTATGCTGAAATGCCATTATGGATTAGCAGGCTTGCTGGGGTTCGGAGGCGTGGGCCTACTACCGATGTTTCGCGGTCTGCCGAGGTTCGGCGGCAGCCGCGTAGGTTTACGCGTTCTGAGTTCCGGTCTTATACCGGTTGTTGGGTTTGTTGGAACTGCTGACGGCATCGGCTGGTTCGGCTCCCCCTGGATACTCTCCAATTCTTTGCCTAAACCATCCAGTTTGTTTGCCTCCTCTGGACTTACGCGTGTAGCCTGAAAGTCCGTTAAAAGCTTTTCCATCATCGCTTCAGAATCTTCTTCGTTTACACCCTCGCCGGTTTTATCAGACTTCGAGCTTTTCTGCAAATTGGCTAACTGCGACATGAGCTTATCTAACTGGGCTTCCTCTTCGGTGCTTACCTCCATCGGCGGGGGCGGCAGTGACTCGATTGCCACAGCACTTGTAGCCGGACTTTCCAATGTTGGCAGCGGGGACTGGACAGCCACTGAAGAGGGCGCAGAGCCTTCAAGAATGCTTGCTTGCGGGGTGCTTTGCGCAACTACTATTTCATAGGTTTTTTGCCCATCGTCAACGACTACAGCACCGTCTTTTATTTCCTTAATTGTCAAATGGCCAACGGTGGCGGATTGCCCAATCCAGGATTGGCCTTTGCCGGGTTCATCAATAAATGCCAGCGACATATCAGGATGCCCCTCATATACACTGGTCGCTACCAGCGTAAATTTGGCGGAGGGGGGTGCAAGGGGGGTGGGAATTTTTGGTGTTTGGGTCGGTTGTGCTACCGGTTTGGGTGCAGGCGGATTCAAATATAACGCAAGCGCCTCTGCCTGTTTGGCAAGCGGTGAAGCCTCACCCTCGCTTGTTTTCACCCTGTTACCAGCAGCCTCTTTGAACTTCTCTACGACGCTGGGGGAGCTCAAAAGCTGCTCAATCTGGCTATCGCCACGAACGCCAAAAACCACAGGGAAAACAAGCAGTAGGCCTCCCAGAGCTGCTGCCACTATACTTGTTATCCGTAATGTCTTTATCATATAAGTTACTCAGTCCTCTTACTTTTTGACATCTCCGGGCGTGTTAGGTTCCCGCCAATGGACGATTTTGTCAAAATAAAGTTGCTGGTTTGCTGCGTAATCGCGGCTCTGTTCAGGTGTATGGCAATCAATGCACCTGGATTTTGGCTCACTGCTTTTAACTACCCCAAGGGTCTTAATATGTTCAGAACCAGGCCCGTGGCAGTTTTCACAGCCAACATCCTTCAAATACCCTGTTTTCCCCTCTGAAACAAAGCCGCTTTCATACTTCATACCAACCGTGTGGCAGATGGCACATTCCGGGTCGTATTGCGACCCTACCTTTTCAAGCGTTGCATAAGCGTGTGCGTGCCCCTGATTACTACACATCTGGTATTCATATTCGTGACAAAACTTACAAGAGTCTGAGCCGACATACTTCAGATTGTCCGGCAGGGTAAACCGCCCCATTTTCTCAAGGAGTTTGCCATCTTTTACAAGCTGTTGATACGTTTTATACAACTCAGCAAGCGAATTATCCTGCGGCAAGCTCTCATTTACCGCTATCGCAGAAAAACCAATTTTTAACTGCTTTTCACCGGCATCTATTATTCGTAATGCGCCAACATACCTGCCAAAGCGGCCAACAGAAATAACCAAAGGCTTTTTGTTCGGGTCGCCTATCACCATCGGGTCATCGGACTCAGACGGGCAAACCAGACAATCTACTGCTGTCCCCTTTTCTGCAATGGAGCTGATTATGGCGTCGTCGCAGCGATTCAAAATGGCAATATTGACGTTCCGCAGGTTGCTCTGCCGGCTAAAAAACTCTCCAATTTGCTCAGCCCTGCTCGCTCCCATATCGAAAGTCGCAATTGTTACTTTTACTGCTCCATTTCCTGTTCGCAGCAGTTTCGTAAATTTTACCGGCACATTTACGTCGGGTTGCATATAAGAGCTTATAATATTAAATTTGCGACCAGTGTCATCCAGCAGCCCAAGACCTTTGCCTATCTCGATATCCTTCTCGGTTAGATTAACCACATCGTAGCCGAGCAAGTCAAAGGCCTGCATTATTATATTTAGCTTGATTAAGTTTTGTTCACTGTCGCTTTCGACAAGCGAGCCTGTATCGACAATTAACCTTCTTTGCTTTGGCACACTGGCAAAAACAGCCAGACGCCTATCCAGTCCTCCAAGCTGCCCCCCGGAGCACCCGCAGGGCTTCAAAGCCCCAAGCTCATTGCCCGTAAAAAAGACGATAACATCCCCCCGAATGTTGCTGTCGGGGGCTTTATCAACCACCTTTGCCGGTCCACCCCGGCCGGTGTCAAGCGCGGGCCTACGCTGCGGAAGGCATGTTGACATCACCGCCAGGCACAAGACCCCCGCTGTCAACATACAAGTGCAACTTGGTAATCGTAGCATATCTGAGCTTTATTTGCTTGATGACCCTGCTGGTTTGGTTGGGTAGAACCCGCGACAGGTAACTACGAGTTTCTCTCCACCTTTTATATTCACCGAGAATGTATCAGTGAAAAGCCTCTGGTTGGTCGTGGCAGCAGGCGGCGTTATCTCCAGCTTCAACTGATAGCCGTTGCGCACCTTCTGTTGACTTGAAACCTTTATGATATTATTTTGCGATGAAGTAGATTCTATCTCAAAATCCTCACCATAGTTGTTTAGCACCCACACGTCCCTTTGTATTGGCTTCTGCGGCTCGGCATTAAAGAGAATAATCATCGGTGGATTGACCTCAAATACCGCCAGCGTATTAAATGGTATAGTAATCGTGCTGCAATCCGGATGTGTTAGCTCAATCTCAATAACACCGTTTAGCCCTTTACGTAGTTTCTCTGCATCGACCTTCGGCTGCAAAACAAATTTTGTCGCTTCCACCGAAGTATCTATATCTGCTGTTATGGAATTGCCGGTCGATTTGAATTGCTTGATTGAAAATGGTTTGCCGTCGGTGCTGGTAAGCGTGATAGCGGGGCAATTCGCATCGGCCCTTAGCAAAAGGTTCAGTCTCTCTGGCTCGTAAGTGACCTTCTGCACAATCTTTGCTCCTATCGTAAGTCTAAACTTCGGATTTGTTTTATCGTTGCTGTCCACATATACTTGTCTTCTTATCACGGCAGGCCTGGGTGGCCAGGTGCACTCCACCACCAATGTCCCGCTTTCGCCGGCCTTATATTCTTTCTTGCTTAATCTGCTGCTGCATCCGCAGCACTCCTGAACGTTTATGATTTTTAATACCCCCTCCCCGGCGTTTGTAAATCTAAACTCGCAGGAGCCCTTCACTCCAGGCGCAACATCACCGAAATCGTGCACCACCTTTTCAAACATAATCTTCGGCGCGGGCTCACAAGGTTCGGGCGTTTTGGTTGCCTTCGGCGGACTAACTGCCAATTCGGGCGCCTTCAGTTTCTCTTGGGGCTTTACTGTCACCTTTGTCTGCTCCTGGCAGCCGATGGCCAAAACCAAAAGACAACTGATGACAACGGTCGTTACAATCAAATACTTACATCTCATATTCTCATCTCCTGATTAAACTATGACAATACTTTGACCTAAGTCGTAACCTACAGTTTAATGAAAAAACCGCCCTTTAGCAAGTCTCTTTTTCTCGTGATGACCATTTTTGAGGCAGGATGGCCTTGTAAGCGGAGTCTATCTGGGCAGTTATGTTGTTTCGGGGGTCGTTTGTGAAAAAAATGAGGATTAAGATTTATCGTATGCCAATATAATGAGGTTCTACCCTGTTTTGGAAAGACGGCCCTTTTACACCAGAAGACCTAAAGTAAAATACATATTTTTAAGATTTTTTTTTTGACATACTATATATTGGTTTTACAATACTAAATTAGCCAGATGTAGTGTTGTAGCAATTTTAGACAGGGTGTTGGAGAATTTAAATGGTAAGGCGGGCGGCAGGTTTCAAACGAAGTGGTCGGCAAGAGCTATCTGATAGAAGATGAGATGTCCTTTTTGCAAGGAAGACCAGGATAAGGTTATTGACTCGCGCTCAAGCGAAGGCGGAAGGGTAATCAGACGCCGGCGAAAATGCCTGGTGTGCGAAAGGCGTTTTACTACCTACGAGAAAGTAGGCGAGAGTCTTAAGCTGTATGTGGTTAAAAAGGACGGCTCGCGGGTTCCTTACGAGAGGGATAAAATCATCGCTGGTTTGCAGAAGGCCTGTTACAAAAGGCATGTCTCGGCGGAGCAGATTCAGCAGATAGCCGACAAGGTTGAAGAGATGATATTTAAGAATTTTGATAAGGAGGTCTCATCCGTTCTCATTGGAGAATGTGTAATGAAGCGGCTTCGGCGGATTGACAAGGTCGCATACATTCGTTTTGCGAGTGTCTATCGTGACTTTAGAGATGCGGGCGAACTGATTGCGGAGGTCAGCGAGGCTATCAAGCACGTTGAACCTGCCGGTCAGCCGATGCTATTTAATGACGAGGGGGAAGCGCCTTAATGCTAAAAAGCGAAAACTATCGTGTTTAAGGTTTTGTGATTTCAGAGTTATTACTCTGTTGGATTTTGTTAAGGATGTAAGAGGGACAGATGCGAACGCAACTGAAAGTCAGAAAGGCAGATGGCAGTGTCGAAGAATATCTGCACACAAAGGTCCTGGGGACTATCAGCAATGCTCTCGCAAGTGTTGGGCAGGCAGATATGGATGTTGCGGAACATCTCGCGGAGGTGGTGACATATTATCTCTATCACAGCGGCAATAGCCATAGCATTGGCACAAGTGAAATCTTTTCGATAATTAAAGCGGTTCTGGCAGCAACCAATTACGAAGAAGCCGCGATTGCATTAAGCGAGCATTATTTTGAGCGTAAGCTTAAGCGCTGTCGAATTGAGGTGGTTGGGGTAGATATTAAGGAGTTGATGGATGCTGAGCTGCTTGCCAGGGACGAAGATTTGGGCAACAGGAGCCCGTGGGACAAGTCACGGATAGTAAAGGACCTGGTAGGGAAATACAATATTTGTCGGCAGACGGCTCGGTTGATTGCCTCGATGGTGGAAGAGAAGACTTTCAATATGGGGGTCACGGTTGTTCCGGCTAGTTTGGTAAAGCAGCTTGTTCTGGGTGATGTTGCTGCGGTGCTGCGGGCGCAGCGCCAGTTGCAAGAGGTTTAGTTTGGCTTATTGGCAGGTTTGGTGGGGTTTGGAGCGGTTTTTCTTAGGTGAAAGTCTCAAAAAACCCCAAAAAATGCTGTAAAATGTTTTTTTTCTCTTGCCTTTCTTTAGTTTTTTGTTAATATATAAAAGATTTAATTAGGAGGAACGTGGGCATTTGTCTGTATTGGTTATGTGAAAAAAAGCCTTTTAACAAGGAGGGTGGGCAATGCTGATAAATAACGGCGGCAAGAAACGAGCGGGGAGGAGGGCGATTACCCTTTGCTGTCTGCTGTTGGCCGGTATCGCACAGCGTGCTGTAGCCTGGCAGGAGCCGGCCAAGCTGACTGTTTCCGATGGTAATGCGTATGACTATTTTGGCCATTCGGTTTCAAATGGCGGCGAGTTTGTAATTGTTGGAGCGCCATACAGTGATGACGGCGGAACTAATGCAGGCTCGGTTTACATATTCACACAAAGTGAGGCTGGCTGGGTGCAGCAAACCGAGCTGAGGGCGTCAGATGCAGCAGCCGATGATAGGTTTGGTTACTCAGTTTGCATAAGCGGGGACTGGGTTATTGTGGGGGCTCCTTACGATGATGGCAACGAAATCGATACAGGCTCGGTTTATATATTCAGGCGAAGTGACACAGAGTGGGTGCAGCAGAGCAAACTAACTGCTTCGGATGGCGCCGGCGATGACCTTTTTGGCAAATCGGTTTCCATCAGCGGCAACTATGCTATTGTGGGGGCGCAGCAGCATAGCAGCGGCAATGAGGAGGATTGCGGGGCTGCATACGTATTCAAATGGGACGGTGAAAGCTGGACACAAGAAGCTAAGCTGACTGCTTCGGATGCCGGTGCATACGACCAGTTCGGCAGTTCTGTTTCAATCAGCGGCCAGTCGGCAATCGTTGGGGCACTTTACGGCAATAAGGATGGAAATGATTGTGGCTGTGCTTACATATTTAAGCGCGATAGTGCAGGCTGGATACAGCAAGCCAAGCTGGTTGCCCCGGATGGAACGGCTGGGGACAAATTTGGTTCTTGTGTTTCTATTTGCGACGGTTTGGCAATCGTAGGAGCGGTTGGCAATGATTGCTATCTGCAAATCGACTCCGGCTCAGCGTATGTATTCAGTGAGGACAAGACGGGCTGGCTGCAGCGAGCTAAATTAATCGCCTCTGACCGCGATGATTTTGACGAGTTTGGTGTATCGGTTTCAATTGCCGGCGGCTATGCTGTGGTTGGAGCGCATTACGATGATGATAGAGGCGGACAATCCGGGTCGGTTTATATATTCAAGATTGATGGGACAAGCTGGTTCGAGCAGGCCAAGCTAACTGCTCCAGATGGCAGCAGCTACGACCGGTTTGGCACTTCGGTTTCGATAGCCGGCAACTACGTATGTGTGGGGGCAGCATATAATGATGATTTAGGGAATAATTGCGGGTCGGCGTATATTTTTGAAAAGGCGTGTCCGCCGAGCGACTTGAATGGCGATTGCTGGACCGATTTTAGAGATTTTGCCTTGTTTGCGCAGCTCTGGCTAAAAGGCGGCTGTGAAGCAGTTTATTGGTGTGAGGGCGGCGACCTCGACCATAGTAGTTATGTCGATTGGGCGGACTTTGCCGGGTTTGCCCAGCAGTGGCAACAAACCGGCTGCGTTGAGCCAGGCTGGTGCGGCGGCGCAGATATAAACTACAGCGGCACAGTTGACTGGGCGGATTTATCGGTGATAGCCGGGCGATGGCTCGATAGCGGCTGCTGTCGAAGATGGTGCGATGGCGCGGATTTGAACCAGAGCGGCGAGGTTGATTGGCACGATATGAGTATCTTCGCCGAGCACTGGCTGGGTCTCGGTGAATAATCCTGCTTAGTCGTTTGAAGCACAGGAAGTTTATTTATGCTTAATTTGAGGTCGTCTCGCCAGGGTTAATATATTTGAATTCAAAATAGAAACCATCGGGCCTGCTGGCACCATAAAAGACCGACAAGCCGAAATATTTTCGCACAGCATCAAACTCAGGCAAAAGACCAAAATTAAACAGTTCACGTTCGCCCCCGGGAAATATCACATGCGGAAAGAGCGATTTCGAATCAATCCCGATGGTCATCGAACCACTCGAACTTGCACTTGCACTTTTGCTGCCTTCCTTTACGCTTTCCTTCAAGGCGCGCCAAAAAATCTCTGTTGAGGCTGCACTATTCTGCAACATAGTCAATCCTACCACCGAAGGAACTGCTGATTTGGCTTTATCGAACCACGTAGCAGATGATAAGGATGCCGTCTGCGGACTGCTTAATCTGCGGATGGCTCCTTCTACGGCAGCTTCAGCTCCAAACACAAGATGTGTATCTGTAATGGTAAATGCCATTTTGGGTATGGTCGCAACCGCCCCCATTGCCGGTGGATTAGCCTGCATAGGTGTCTTCTCGGATGGTGACCCATAAGATGGTATTAGAGCGGAGATATCAACTAAATACATCGTATGTCCCAGAAGCTCCCGTTTTGCCTCAGGTTTATCCGGGGCCAATATCTTGCTATGCACAAGCGACAAGGACTTTTCAAGCGCGCTGCGGTTTGTAACCGCCAAAGCGACAAGTGATTCTGGTGGCGTCTGGGCGCCCGCTGTTGCTGATTGCTTTTCGATGCTTTGTGCGGTAACAATCTGCGAGCCGAGATGGTCAATAATGTCGGCTTTCAATTGCACCCCTGGCTCACCTTGCGGACTCGGCGGCACAAGCGGCATCTGCATCAGCGCCGCAGCCTGCGGGTCAAAACTATAAAGAATATTATAAAGTTCAGCGTACATCTCCTTTATATTCAAATTCAAGAATATTACCGAGTAAGTAGATGCAGAGACAAACGCTAGCGGGCTAATACCAGCCGATTCCAAATTAAGCATTTTGAAAATGCCCCTTTTGGCGCCATCGATTTTCAAAAGTGCGTTGCCGCAAAAGCTGCTATCCGGCTTTCTGCCGATGCCCGACGAAAAGCTCAAAAATGTAATATTGTCAAGGCCCAAATTCGTCAAGGTCGTTTTTGCTTTGCCGGTAGTGTCCTCAGCAACCGTTATTTCAACGGCCCGTTTGAGATTGACATACAAGTCAATATCGTGATATGGCCCGGTGGCTTTCATAATGTTGGCATAATCGCTGTAAGAAGCCAGTGTTGGGCTGGTAGCACCCTGAATGTGGGCGATGATGAATTTGAGAATATCCAGGTTCGTACTGCCCACCAGACAATCATCAGCGAAGTAGTAGCTCACCGTTGATGCAGGTTGCATAGCTATCGTTATGATATTGACGCCGCGGTAGTCCTCGGCCTTTCGGTAGGCACCATTTTCAATCGCCTTTTGAACCATTTTATCTACTGCTTCTTTGATTTTGTCTATCGACTGGCCCCATTGGGTTATAAACAGAATTTGCGGCTCATTGCCATCTTTTGTTTGTTCGTTGAGCACCAGAGCGAGGCCCACTCTCCCCTGGGGCAATATTTTCGTGTCAAAAATTGTCCGCACAAGCTCGTTATTCATCTGCTTGACTTTTTCTCGCCACTTTCCCTTGAAGTCTTCTACAAATGCAGCCATCGTCGGGTCTTTATAGAGTTTATAGAAGTTAGTCTTCTCAAACTGTGTGCGAAGCTGGCTAAAATTGCCGATATCTACAAGTAGTATTGTTTCAGGCGGAACAAGCTTTGCTGTGTCAGGCAAATCTATAGCTTTTATGGAGATAGGTGCCCACAAAACCACAATCGCAAGAGAGCATAAAATCTTTGAAAAAGTGCTCTGGTTTATTTTCGCTGTGTTTTTCATTTTGGTCCTTTCGGTAATTCGTTCCGGGGTTTGATATTTTGCATCAGCTTGCACTATTGTCGTGATAAGTTTTTACCTTTTAGAAAATTCGGCTTCTCCCTATTGCGCCTCCTGTCCGGCTGAAGGTATTTGAAACCGGTGTTCGGATTATCCTTGTCGTAGAGGAATGCATCGCAGTTTTCTATAAAATTTTTTACATAATTAACCGGTATTGCAAAACCGAGCCCCCCATAAAATATATATCCCATATTTGTAACGCCAACGACCTCGCCGGCCAGGTTAAAAAGCGGCCCGCCGGAATTACCGGGGTTGATGTCGGCGTTGGTCTGGATATAGACCAGCCCCTCGAAAGCCCTGTTCTTTGTGCTGATGACCCCGTTAGTAACGGTCCGCTCCAGACCCAGCGGATTGCCAATCGCAAAGACCTGCTCTCCCAATTCTATCCGGTCGCTATCGCCAAGATAAACAAATTTGACTTTCCAGTCCCCGAGGTCTTCGACTTTCAATAGTGCCAGGTCAACGAAGGGATTAATGGCTTCGATTTTGACTTTTTTGAATCTCTTTTTCTCAAAGCCCTCCGGTGTCTTTCGGAACACCGTGACCCCGATTTTGGTTTCTTTTTCTATTACGTGATAATTGGTTATTAGAAACCCGTCTTCGTTCAAGAAAAAGCCTGAGCCTATTGCGGTAGGGCTTGAGACCATTACGACGGCTTCCGAAAATGCCTCTGCGCATTTTTCGATGGTAGTTTTTCTGAGATTGGCTGTTTTGTATAATTGCCCCGTCGGTTGCTCCAGCTTGCCTGCTGCTAAGTCATTTACGTCATTGACGTCAGCCTCATTAGGTTCAATAGTCTTGGCGCGTTCGTATTTGAGTATCTTTTCCCGAGGGATTGTCAAAACCGTAAAGCCAATATCCAGATAGATATGTGATTCTTTTTCGGCCAGTACCTCGCCTGTCAAACGCTGGCCTTCTTTTAAGACAACCGTATCTGCGAATAAATCAGTCGCCTCCCACAGGCAGCAAACTAACACGACAGTTGCAAGTCCACAGGCTATAACTATCCTCCTGCTTTTGCGATTTCCGGCTGCAACTTTCTTGAACATTCTAACTCCTAACCATGCTTAGGTCATTGGTACTCAATGGCTTATGTTGTTTCTTCTAAACCATAAGCCATTCTAAAGACCATTTATTCCTAATGCAAATGGAAAATACTTGTGACACCCAATTTTCCGAAGGCATTATCTGTAAGCAAGGGTGCTTCCTCTCGTTGTGCTGTCATCAATTAAGCCATATACCTGATAGGATAAAACTTCTGTCTTTTCCGTGCAGGAACCACACTAATTCAACTCACGTCGCACCAGTATTCCTGGCACACGCAATTATCATAATTCCACTGCTTGTTTTCACCCCGCTTAAGCCAAGCAGGAAAAGAAGAAAATATTAGTCTTACCCATGGTGGATGTGTTACGGCTCTAAGTTGCAGGTCATCCACTCAGAAGCCATAACTGCAAAGTCGAACATGTCCACCTTACAATCTCCATTCAGGTCGCTCTTGATTGGCTCAACGCATACACCTCTGGTGACAAGCAACTGGTATGTACCCATCTGCCCGTTGAAGCCAGCTACACGAATAAAGTAAGTCTTGCCCTTGACCACGCTGATGGCAACCTTTGATTGAGTATTGTCGAGGCAGTAGTCATCATTGCAGGCTAACTCATTTCCATCACAGGCGTTAAATACCGCTAAGGTAGTATCAAACGCACTGCCGTCGGTATGGATTGTTACTTGCCCCCCCGCGTTGGGCACATAGAAATGCCAGACGTCATTTGTGTCATTATAGGCGCAACTACTTAAATCAGTTCCGGCGGCGCCTGTCGTATCACCATTGTATGGGGCGTCATCTACCACTTGAATCGCATCGCTGCAACTATCATTGGCTATTCGGTAAACAAGCACGCCATAAAGCCCATCGTTAGGCTCTGTCATACCTCTCCAGACAATAAAATTGCCACTGATGCAAATACTCATCGTATCCACATCATCGGTTGAGACAATAAACGTTTCTTTGGTTGTCAGGTCATACCCATAAAGGTCCATATTCATGGTATCTCGCCAGACTATCAAGTTGCCGCCGATTGAAATACTCATCGAGTCCACATCATCAGTTGAGATAATAAACGTTTCTTTGGTTGTCAGGTCATACCCATAGAGGTCTATACTCATCATATCTTGCCAGACAACAAACTTATCGTTGTTGGAAATACCCATCCAACTTATGTCCTTGGGTGAGATGATAAATGTTTCTCTACTCACCAGGTCGTATCCATAAAGGCCCACACCTATTGTGTCTTTCCAGACCACAAAGTTGCCGCCAACGGAAATGCTCATCGAATCCACACCGCCGGTCGAGATAATAAACGTTTCTTTGGTTGACACGTTATACCCATAGAGGTTCATGCCCGCCATGGTTTGCCAGAGGACAAATTTATCATTGTTCGAAACACTCATCCAGTCCACATTACCGGTTGAAACGATAAACGTTTTTTTGGTTGCCAGGTCGTATCCATAAAGCTTTCCGCTCATTGTATCCTTCCAGGCCACGAGGTTACCGCCAACGGAAATACCCATCGAATCCACATCACCCGTTGAGATGATAAAGGTCTCTTTTGTTGTCAGGTCGTGCCCATAGAGATCCATACTCATCATATCTTGCCAGATAACAAACTTACCGTTGTTGGAAACACCCATCCAGGTCACATCATTGCTTGGGATGGTAAACATTTCTCTCATCGCCAGGTCATATCCGCAGGCCGCCATAGTCGTCATGTCTTCCCATACGACAACGTTACCGCCGATAGAAAGACTCGTTGAATCTACATCATTTGTGGTAATAGTGAAACTTTCCAGATTATAACTCCATCCATATACTCCCGTTGTGAGTAATGCCAAAGTCAAAATAGCCAACATTTTCATAGTTTTCATTTCGAGTTTCTCCTGCCAAAAATGTTTTATTCTGTAAACTAACCTTCACATACCGATATCTTCTAAGAAAAATTCGCTGAATTATGTTATCTACTTGTATAATTGTGTATTCTCTGTCCTCCTCAAATACGGGACATTTGTTTCAAAAAACAAACTACAATTATACACTCCACCAGCAGGAAAAGCAAGGCCAAAACACACAAATCCTTATAATCTTTCATTTTTTTTTTAGTGGTTTTGCAGCAGGGTTATTTTTCGCACTAAACTGACCAAGAACGCCTCACCCCGAGGAAAATAAACTAATCCGGGTAACAGCAGCAATTTTAATCGCATCAAATGTCAATTTAGCTTGGCTAACGTAACCAGCGAATTTAGAATAGTATCATAGCAAACTCTGTTTTAGGCTGATGGTTCCAAAACCTATGGTAATGGCTGTAAGAATTTTAAGAAGGGTATGCAAGATGCGACAATTTGGCAGCAAATTAGGCTTATCTTTTATGGGAATGCTGGTAGGACTTTGTTACTGCTATGCCGCAAATCAATCAGTAGCAATCGCTCCTCCTGATAAAGTGGCCGCCGAACAGGAAAAACAAGGCCAGACAAAACCATCCGGCCAGACGACAGCAGAGCAAAAGCCAGAGCAGCAGCCCGTCTCTAAAGCTCCTTCTGAGCCGGCAAATGTCGTTGCCAGGATTGGCGATTATGTCATCACGCAGGACCAGCTTCGCCAGAGATTCTTGACGGACCTTCGCCCTTATGATTATGAGCAGTTCAATCTGCAAACTCCCACGCCCGATGTAAAAACAGTCCTTTTGAAAATGATTGCAGAAAAAGCAATGCTGATGGAAGCCCGCAAACAAAACCTCATCGAAGACCCCAACATCCATAAGCCGGTTAAAGAATTTGTAGATAGAAAGCTTGTGAACCTGTTGCTGCAAAAGCATCTGCAAACTAACCTGGCGATTACAGAGGCCGAAATCCAGCAGAAGTTGAAAACCGACCCCAAGCTCAACGAAGCACAGGCCAAGCTGACCATCGAGAAGGAAAAGGCCGGCAAAATTTTAGATAAATACTATGCGGACATCTGCGCAAAATTCCACCTCCAGAAGATAAGCGACAATTTCACAAAGGCAGCCCAAATCCACGAAAGACTATTGCTCCATCCTAAAGCGCCGCGTAACGTCGAATTTATCCGAAACAGCCAGATAGAAAATGAGCTGACACCCGAAGAGAAAAACATCGTCCTGGCAACTTATGATAATGGAAAACTAACATTGAAAGATTGGTTCGATACCCTCTGCGACATCGTTCCCCCGCGTCGCCCTACCGACCTTAATACGCCGGCTGGCGTCGGAAGGCTTTTGGATATCGCTTTGAGAATGCCGCTTTTAGTCTGCGAAGCTAAATCGCTCGGACTCGACAAAGACAAGGATTTAATTGCTCAGACAAAAGAGCGGGAAGATATGTACCTATTTAATAAAATCATAGCCGACAAAGCTAAGGAAATTAACGAGCCGAACGCACAGCAGATAATTGACTACTACAATAAAAACAAAGACGTATTCGTAACCGACAGAACACTCAAAATCGACCAAATCTGGTTTCCTGACTCCAACACAGCCCAAAAGGCAAAGTCCGAGCTGCAGGCCGGCAAAGATTTCGAAACAGTCCGGCAGCTTTACTCGTTGGAGAAAAAAGGCGAACCTTTCAACACATCTCCCGGCAGTGAAAGCCTGTTCTTCAATGACCTCAACAAAGCTGAACCGAACGAAATTGTCGGACCCATAAAGGGCTTTTATGGCGAAGGCCTCAAGTGGCGCATCGTTAAAATACTGGAAAAGAAACCTGGCACCATAGGAGAATATTCGGACGATATGAGAGACCGTATTAAACGGAAAATGGTCAGCGAACGAGGAAACGCTCTACTGGAGAACTACGGTAAGGAGCTTCTCGAAAAATACAAATATGAGATTTACGCCGACCGAATCAAAGATATTGACCCGTTGAATATACCGTAACCGCCGGAGCACAATAAAACAAACCCCGCAAAGCCGATGCGTTTTGCACTTTGATTTTTGACTTTCCTTTATCTCAATTTGCTTAATGCAGCCAATCCTTTGCCAGTAAGGCAAAGTCAGACATATTGACCGCGCCGTCATTATTAAGGTCGCCCAATCTGATAGCTCTTCTCAGCCACCATTTTATAGGCGGATAAGAACAGATTCTATCAACTAAAGACCGGGTCTCCTGCTGTTGCTGCTGTAATTGTTCTATTTGCGATTGCAGTGCTGCAAGCTGGTCTTTGAGCTGCTGTGTGGTTCGGCTGATGATTTTAAGCGTATCGGTTGCTGTGGCTAAGGAATTATCTGTAACGGTTAATTCGATAACCTCTTCTACTCTGCCCAATGCTTTAGTCTGGCAGGTAGGGTCACTGCCTGAGTAGATAATAACGCCATCTGGTAACCGTTTCCAAGTATATCGAATAATCTGGCCATCCGGGTCAGAGGAGCCGCTCCCGTCCAGAGTTACTACTTCATTGGCATCTGCAACTATATCATCCCCTGCGTCAGCTATAGGAGGGACGCCTTCTATCCCGGCTCCGGTGGCAAAGTGGTACAACCTGAATGTATTATCGCCGCCGTCGAAACCTGCACTTGTTGCGTCAAGTTCGATAAAACGGATATACCATTGTCGTGATTTGTCCAGAGCGACTTCTGAATAGGGCGCACCGGAGGCATTAGCAGACTGATACAGCCGCGCGACTCCATCAGGAGAAATCGTGATAGACCAAGTCCGTTTTGAGAATGGGACTTTGGGTTCGTGCGGGTGACCGGCCACTGTGTACCAGAGGGTTGCTGTGCCAGCCGGGTTCGCGTTCCATATCCAGTAGCAGTTGTCACTTTGAGGTAAACCATCATCTGTTATCTGAACTCCAGCACAACTGAAGTGTGGCGTATACCCTGCCGCTATTGTTGTTTCCCAGGTAAAATTAATGAGCCATTCCTTGCCGTCATTGAAATTGTATGTGGTGCGAACGGCGGCCTCGCCGAAGTAGGTTATCCCGGATGGAGGGCCCCACACCCTCGCTTCGAGATAGCCGTCATCTGCTCTATATTCGTTGAATGAATACTGCCAATCCCCGCCGCCCCAGGACCAACCCCCGCCTTTGCCGCCCTCAGTAATCCACAAATTTGTATCAATGACTCCATCTTCAAAATCATCTAAAAAGGCACTTGGCGTTTCTCCTGGAACAGATAAGACAACATTGTCAATGTAGGCTTCTGCCACCGCCCAGGGGTCAACACCAGGATACGTGCCATTCTCTCCCATCGGACCGCTCGACGTTCCTAAATACTTAAGGTCATTTGTTAACCCGCCGGGGAGAAGAATGGTGCAGGTCCAGATACTGCTGGCACTGCCACGAACCCTGACATCGAACGTCATCATTTGTGTTCCAGCGTCGTAGGTCAGGTTGCACGTATACCATTGGTTGAAAGCCCATCCCGCATAACTACTGCCCATTGTCACCCAGCCACCGACCCCACTCCCACCGGCATCCCACATATGACCTCGGTCCGGATTGCCAAGCCAACCCCCAATGAAATCGCCGTTCCTGAGAGTCTCGTTATAGATGCCAAAGTAGATACCTATTGACCAATCGCAGCGTGTTGGTTTGATGTCCCACTGAAGATCGAAGCTACCAACGGATTCGGGGCAGTAGTTTATAAGCAAACCTGCTTGGTCGATAACCCGGATAGTGGTGCTCAGGTTGGATATGATACGTTTGGCTTGCCGTATCCCAATAGTAATTAGCAGGTTGGTCAGTGGTCCAACCGGGGTCGGTGGAGAAATCTGTTTGATAAATTACCTGCCAATTATCGGCCAATGTTGTGCCGGCCACACTCAATATCAGGCCAAACACACAAATTGTTAAATTTAACCGTTTCATTTTTCGCTCCCTTCAAAAAAATTATTATCTTTTATGACAACATAATTAACTGCAAAGACTTTTTCAATCTTTGCTGGTTCGGTCGCTTAAATAACAACTACCACGGAAGCTCAATAATGCCGCGAGGGAACATGTCAGGATAGGTCTCATGGTCCGCATTACAGTTCCATCCTCCGGGGTCGATCGAACTAGGTCCTTCGAGATACATATGGTTACCAACATCACACAGACCGTATGAGTAAGGGTTCCAATATGTCACTGGCTCCCCATTTACCCATCGCCAGGAATTTGGATTACTTCTATCTCCACCTGCATATTCAAGACCTATCCATACAATAGGGTGTAGACCATCTTGAGTATATATGTTATTGATTGTTTCAACCGCCCAATAATTCTCAGCCTGGTTATTGATTGTAACCAAATGTCCACCCACAGCAACTGCCTCTGCCTCAGCTTGCTCCCAGGTGCCATATTGCAAAGTCAGAGCGTAATGATGGCCATTATAGGAGAGCCAGTTATAATTAGCGGGAAGCTCAAGTCCGATTCCTGTCCGCAGCCAATTTTCCGCGAGCATTGCCAAATCAGCCAAGTTGACTCTTCCATCGTGGTTGACGTCACCGTCGAGCCAAGGGGTTTCGCTCATACTGGCAAAAGGCGTTCCGCCGAAGGCGCCCATATCAATACGTCTGCCATTGGGCATCGGCTCATCTAACACATCATCATTGGGGTCGCCGCCATCAACACAGGGGCTGGTAACCTTATCCAGCACCCAGACATCAACCCGAGGCCAATATCTGCCTCGCTGCGAGAGCAAATGGTAGTCGCTATTATTTGGGTCCACAAAACAGGGGTCGGCAGCGATATTACCTTGGCCCGGTTCAGACGTGCAACTGTAACGTGCCTCACAGCCGAACACGTCGCTATCGGAGTTATTCCAGAAGATGCAGTTACTTATATCCGGCTCTGAGCCGGCGTAGGTCTCAATCCCGTATTTATTATCCACGATTGTCAAATTCTTTATGGTGGGCGAGCTGCCGGCGATAAAGATTGCCATAAAGCTATTTCTGACAACGAAGTTCTTTAAGATGCTTCTTGGGCCTTCGCCATTGTAGAACGATACCGCGAAGTCGCCGGGGTTTTCGATGATTGGTATCCCGGCTTTTGTCGCAACACCCTGCACCGTTATCGCCTTACCTTTGAAATCGACTTTTTCCTGATAGACGCCCGGATAGACCAATACCTTGTAGCGATTTGTGGCTAAATCGATACCTTTAGCAATGGTGGCAAAGGCAGTTCTTCTGCTCAAGCCGTTATTGTTATCGTTGCCATTAACCGCATCGACGTAATATACCGGAGGGGGTTTGGGTTCGGGAACCACATATAAGACGACGTTATCAATGCATCCTGCCTGTAGTCTATCTCCATATGTAGACTGTGTGCAGCTGATGCCGAGCCGTTCGATATTCAGAAATTCTCCGACAGCGGCTAAAGTATATGTACCAAGCAGTACGCCATCGTCCTTCCGCGTAATCTCAAGCGTGAACATATCGGAAGTGGGGTCGTAAATTGCTTTGTTATGGTACCATGTGTTGAGAGCAAAAGGCATTATTGGTGAATCCCCACCACCATAGAGAGCGTTCGTCCAATAGACTATACATGCCGAATTACCCTCATCCACGTGATGATAGCGCACGTGCCAATGGGTCGGCCCTTTCGTTAGCATATCCGCATCCCACAAGCCTAAGTTGAAATAAGACCCCCATTCGCATTGCGTAAGGTTGATGTCAAACTCAAGTTTGTATTTTAGCGTTGGGTCGTAAGCGATTGGAACATATGAGTATGTGTACATGATATGTGAAAAGCAATACGTTCCGGTGGCTGGGTCCCATACGTACCTGTCAGGCCAGCTGGTTATCCAGCCCGGGTCGGAAGAAAAATCCGTCTGGTAAACTATCTGCCAATTTTCGGCCGGTTCGCGGATGCCCTCAATTATCTCGTTTCTATCCATGTCGCAATACCACAATTGGCTGCCCGCAAAGGCCAGTCCCACGCCGAATCCTCCGTTTGACCCCTGCCCTGGGTCATCTGCGGGGGGATAATGCCATATCTCAATAATGTTGCCGGCGGCATCATGCTTGTATATTTCACGCTCGCCCATTACAGGGTCAAATCCCCCGCCTGGCCAGGTGATGGACCACATGTTTGTGCCATCCCAGGCAAGATCCCAAGGCTCCGGGTTCGTCGAACACCAAGCCTCAATCGCTGTGAAGGACGTATCGCCTACCGACACGCGGTAAATAATATCCGTAGAAGCATCGGACACCCACAAGTATCCTTGTGCCCACTCCAGCCCCGTTGGACCAAGATATGGCCAGGCGTATGCCCTGACCGGCTCTAATCTTTTCTCCGCATCGTTAAGCTCACATTTGTAAATGGTCTCGGACCCATAGTTGTTATCTCCTATCCACCAGTGAGTGCCATCCCAGGCAACTCCATACCGCTGCACTGACCCAGGCAACTGGTACTCAGCGAGCAATGTTCCGTCCGTACTGTAGTGCCTAAGTGTGTCCTCCGTGCCGGCCTGCGTAACCCAGAATCCATCGTCTCGGTACACCAGGCATACGGGCTTGTCCGTGTGGATTGTGCGGCCAACAGTAATGTCGTGTTCAGGTATCTGTGCACCTGCACCATCGTGCAAGGCCAATGCAAATGCGAAACACACCACACCGATTTTGAGAGCATTATAGAACTTCATTTTTTTCTCCTTTCAAAAATGTATGTTAGATGTATTATGTCTGTCAAAACGAGTTGCCGCCGTTCTGCTTGCGTAGAACTAATTTTACCACAGAAAATCACCGATTGTCCAATAAATTCGCGGCTCCTTTGCAGAAATCGGCCAAAAAGACCCCCAAAACACGCTTAAAGCAGGAATCTATCGCGATAGATGACCGGAATTTGTCGTATGAATATCGCCCCCGTCTCCATCTTACGCTCCGGCTGCATGTGCCGGCTATTAGCTACCCCCTTCAGTCGAGATGAAAGTCACGCCAGCAATTTCAAAATGATATTTTTGTAATGCTCAACCGCCTTTTCTACTGCACTGATTTCAATATACTCGTTGCTCTTATGACAAACCTCCGGCTTGCCGGGTCCAAAGATTACAACCGGCACACCAGGCGACGCAAAATAAGGCCCATCGGTGGTAAATCCGACTGCTTTGGTTTTTTTGGTGCCAACAGCAGCGCAAAAATCTCTAACGAATTCACTTCCCGAATCTGTCTCTAACGCCCTGACCTCTCGCACAATAGAAACCTCTGCACAAAATTGCGGCGTCTTGGATTTTAATTTCGCAAAGATTTTTTCTATATCGCTGATAATATCCTTATGACTTTGCGATGGCAGCGTCCTGAAATCTATCCCGATACTGCATTTATCAGGCACAACATTGAGCGCCTTGCCGCCGATAATTGTGTTAATGCTCATAGAGCAACCGCCTAAAAGCTTATGGGGCCCATAACGAATTTTGTAGTTTTCCAGCTCGGTTAAGACAAGCCGCATCAAACCTATTGCATTTATCCCCAATTGTGGCGTTGAGCTGTGAGCAGCTTTACCTATGGTCGTAACCTCCAGCCACAGCATCCCGCGATGTGCAGTAACAACTTCAAAGTCTGTCGGCTCAGGGATGACCACGCCGGCAAGCTCAGGCATCCAGCCGCAATTACGGATAAATCTCTTTGTCCCGCAGCTATCGGTTTCTTCACCAGCCGCTGCCAAAAATATAATGTTACCCTGTAATTTCACGCTGGACTCAACAATCTGTCTTATCGCGGTAACGGCCGCAGTAATCCCGCCCTTCATATCTGCTGAGCCTCGTCCGTAAATTCGACCGCCTCTTTCAACGCCGCCAAAAGGAGGTGTTTTCCACTTCTCTTCGCCTGCCCCTACCACATCAAGATGACAGGCAAATAAAATCGCACCTTTTTTCCCAGCCGAATTTACCCGTGCAATAACATTTGCTCTTGTCCTGTCCCAGCTATCTACTCTGGCCTTTATCTCCGACCGGCGAAACTCTGCTGCAATTATTTTCGCTGCATCCAATTCTCCCTTTGCAGCCGTCGTCTCAGCCCTAACAAGTTTCTTTAATAGCTCTTTCATAGCCTGCAATTATAAAACCCACCACCTACAAATCCAAGTCCTCACCTGCTTTGCTGAAAGAAAAGTTGCTTACCTTAGTCAACCGATTTTGCAGTCGTTCTTCTTTTGTTTTACGGTTTCTGCCGCCATTTTACCTGCCAGCCGGCCCGTTGAAAATGCTATCTGCAGGTTATATCCGCCGCAAGGGCCGTCAACATTCATCACCTCACCGGCAAAAAATAAACCACTGCACAATTTCGACTCCATCGTCTTAGGATTTATTTCATCGGTGGAAACGCCGCCCCGAGTTACAGTCGCCTCATCAATAGTGCCTGCCGCGATAATCGACAATGGCAGTCTCTTGAGCATCTCTACTAACTGTCTGCGCTGGTGTCTTTGTAACTGGCCTGCCAGAATCGCCTCCGAAGGATTTAACTGTTCAACTATGTATAAGCTCAATGAGTGGACAAGTAACTTCGACAGAACACCAGCCAATTCTTTTCGCGGATTTTTTTCACATAGAGAAATAATTTCTTTATCAAGCTGCTCCGCTTGATATGCCGGCAACAAGTCGATAGTTATCTTTATCGGCTCATCACGGCTGGGTAAAAAATCCGCAACAAGTCTGCTAAGGTCAAATACAGCCGGGCCGCCGATACCATCGTGGGTAAATATCATTGGCCCGCACGTGCAAAATTTTTGTTTACCGATTTTGGCAGTGATAACAACATTCTCAACGCCGACTCCCGCCAATTGACCCGGCCAACTTTCAGCAATAATCAACCGTGTCAGACACGCCTTCGGCTCAATAACCTTATGGCCAAAGACCAGCGCAAATTTGTATCCATCGCCCGTTGAGCCGGTGTGCGGCCAAGTGACCCCGCCTGTTGCGATGATTACACAGTTCGCTGTAATCTTGTCACTGTCGGTTTGTATCACAAAACCGTTTGCATCTTTCTCAATGCTTTGAACCTTCCTGCCATAAACAAAACGCACCGACAATCTTCGTGCATCATCAACAAGCACTCGGACAACATCGGTTGCACGCTCGCTGGCGGGGAAAACGCACTCATCATTTTCCACTTTTGTTTTAAGATTGCGTCGCTCGAAGAACCGGCGTAAATCGTCCGCTGAAAAATTGTAAAGACTATGGCGAAGAAATCTTCCAAAACGCCCATAGACCTTGACAAAATCCTCGACCGAACCTGTATGGGTTAAATTACAGCGGGTGCGGCCTGTCCGCAGCAGTTTTCTGCCGGCGATGGTATTTGCCTCAACGATTATAGTTTTAACCCCCGCCTCCGCGCAAGAAATCGAGGCCATTAGCCCCGCAGGACCCGCCCCTATGATTGCAACATCCGTTTTCATAGCTTCTAAATATGTCCTTGCTGATGCAAATGCTGCGACAGAACCCCCTCTTACGCTCCCTCCGCTATCCTGTCAGCCGGCGCCGGTCTCACTTCTGTAATTACTTTTCCTCTATTTTCTCATCGGGCTTAAGGAAAATAATTTCCCACTTAGATAATCCCGAAACAAAAAGCCTCGCTTTTCTTCCAGCTAATTTGTCGGTCTCGCGTTTTTCTACATCTGTCCCCATCACCTGCGGATACCACTTCGACTTCTCAAGCTCGTTTGCACCTAAAATCTTCACCGGCTTCGTCCAGTCATTCGGCTCAGCAAGGTCGGGATTAAAACTTACATAAATCCCTTCCTGCGTCCAATCTTTATCTTTGGCGCGATTGAGCAGCATCACCCATACGTTCAAATATGTATTCCAGTGAATAGAAGGCCCCCAGAACGCATCTGCATCGGCCCTGTGCCAGTCTATCGCCGCAGGAAAAATCGGTGTCACGTGCCCGCCAAGAGCCGGCTCGCGCCATCCTCCCTGATACCACTTGAAGACCCTTCTCCTCGGAGCATTGCGATTTCCATACCGCATCCGTGCCACTGCAATACCCTGCTCCTCCTTGTCTTTGTGATAGGTGCTTATGAAAAAATAAACGTATCCTTTTTTGGTGTCTGCAATCACGCAAAAATCGCCGTTGCCGCCAACAAAATATTTGTTAGCCGATTCTAAATTATTCGAACCCTCCGGCGCCTCAATAACAATCCCCAGGTCATCCCAGCTCAGGCCGTTATTTGTCGAGACCATAGCTCCAATCCGCGGCGCCGTCCTTCCGGTAACAAGCAGCGGCTCATTGTGATACCACATATATAACATTCCATCGCCTGCCTTATGTGTTGACTCAATCCACCGTCCGCCCATAGTCCACCCAGCCTCATTGTCAAACTTGACGCGATGTGAAGGCCGGCTCAAGTGAAATAGGTCAGTCCCCGATGACCGAAACGGATGTCCCGTCGAGTAAAACATATACATAGTGTCGCGGTCCCAATGTGCCGGGCTGCTGCAATCAACCTCTCCAATCGCATTTGGGTCACTGCCCTTCCCAATCACACCAGGAAACTGCATCCGCGGAGCACTTTGTATAACAACCGAATAGTCCGCTCCAAAACAACAAGCTCCCAAACAAACAACCACTAACACCGCCAACCATATTGCCCGTGCATTCGCTACCTTCATAATGCCCTCTTTTCTTCGCTACATATTACTCAAACATATTTTGAACATTGTGTAGGCTGTTTGCCGCCGATAAGGCGAATTTTTTATCACAAAATTCACTTTACCAACCCCTGTTAAAGCCCGCAAGAATATTCTTTGAATTGCTTCGCTACAATTATTCTTGACATTATAAACCTTAACCTTATACTGTCGCCCAGATTATACAATTCGACCGAGCAATCGAGATTCTAAAGCGTATGTCTCTTTGACAATTTTAGTGCTCTGTCGAATGAGCAATATTTGCGCAAGGGACGTAAATGAGCGACGCTGAAGAAAAAGCCAATATCCAGCCCGATAAGGACAAAACCATTCCCACCGCGAGTTTTGCTGGAGCGGCTGCAGGTCCCGGCGGCCAGGTTGGACCATACAAGCTGCTCTCCATCCTCGGTGAAGGCGGTTACGGCATAGTCTATTTGGCGGAGCAGCAGAAACCGGTTAGACGGCGGGTCGCTTTGAAGGTCATCAAGCCGGGTATGGATACCAAAGAGGTTATCGCTCGTTTCGAGGCCGAACGCCAGGCCCTTGCCCTTTTAACTCATCCCAACATCGCCCAGGTATATACTGCAGAAACGACTGAGGCCGGCAGACCATACTTCGTTATGGAATATGTTAAGGGCGTCCCCATCATAGAATACTGCGACACCGAAAAACTCACAGTTGAGCAGCGCCTCAAATTATTCTTGCAGGTCTGTGAGGGAGTTCAGCATGCCCACCAGAAAGGAATCATCCATCGGGATATCAAACCATCGAACATCTTGGTGTCCATTGAAGCTGATAAGGCAACACCGAAGATTATTGATTTTGGAGTGGCCAAAGCCCTCAGCCAGCCGTTAACTGACCGCACGCTTTACACCGAGCAGGGCCAGTTCATCGGAACTCCTGAATATATGAGTCCTGAACAGGCCGAAATGACACACCAGGACATAGATACACGCTCAGACATTTATTCGCTGGGCGTGGTACTTTATGAACTCTTGACCGGCGTTCTGCCCTTTGATGCCAAAACGCTCCGTGAAGGCGGGGTTGACCATATTAGGCAGGTTATTCGTGAAGAGGAACCAAAGACACCAAGCACAAGGCTAATCACTCTAAGTGGAGAAGATTCAACGAAAGTAGCAAAACACCGTCATGTTGATTTCGGTTCGCTTCAGCGGAAGCTTCGCGGTGATTTAGACTGGATAACGCTTAAGACACTGGAAAAAGACCGGACTCGCCGGTATGGTTCGGTGAGCGAGTTCACTGCTGATATCAATCGCCACTTAACACACGAGCCGATATTAGCCAGACCACCGAGCACGGTGTACAAGATTAAAAAGTTCGTTCGGCGAAATCGGGTAAAGGTGATAGCAGCAGCGGCAGTGGCGGCTGTGCTGGTGGTGGGCCTGATTATAAGTATGACAATGTACTTGCAGAAAAAGCACGCACTGGATACGTTGGCTAAATTGGAAACTGCGGTGGAAGCTGACCGTAATTTATCGACCGTCCAGAAACTCTATGCTGAAGGCCGTTACCAGGCCGCTCTAACTGAAATCGAGACATATTTGCAGCGCAAGGATGCAGTGCCCAAGGCACGGTTCCTGCGTGCTCATTTGCTCTTTGAACTCGACCGATTTAGTGAAGCTACGGCAGAACTCAAAAAACTGCTCGGTGAGCAACCTGAAATCGCTGGCCCCGCACATTACCTGCTGGCAAGAATCTTCATCGGCAGTGACCCGAACAAAGCTAAGGAACATCAACAACTCGGCGAATCGTTGCTACCCCAAACTGCTGAGGCCTATTCTCTGCGTGGGATGACTGCCAGCACGCCGGAAAAAACGCTTGAATGGTTATCCAGAGCTGTAGAGCTTGACCCGAGCCATTACCCATCTCGCAAAGCGCGGGCTTTGGCATATTATACTCTGAAGGACTATCGTAAAATGGCTGAGGATGTGGAGGCAATCATTGTAATGCGGCCCAAGGACTCATTAGGTTATTCTCTTCGTGCAATAGCCCGCCGTGAGATGGGTAGGTTCGATGATGCCATCAATGACCATAATCGCGCCATTGAGATTTGCGATGTCAAATCCGAGCTTGCCGAACTTTATAACCAGCGCCGTGAAACTTACGAACGTATGAGCGACTATAAAGCGACGCTTCAGGATGCGCAGCGTTGCATCGAGCTTGAGCCAAATGTTCCTGTTTACCGCTTTAATGTATTCACTGCACTGGTTTCACTTGGCCAATATGACTCTGCAAGAAAGCAGTACAAGGAGATTGTGGCTGACGAGCCCGGGCAAGAACAGCAGTTCAATGCACGAATGGTAAGGCACGTATTCAATGTTCTGGGTGCCGGCCAGCCGTTTGAACTGCCTGCTGGTGTCACACAGGACCCACCTTTCTCTGTAATGCAGGAGGCTGCCGATTCTTATCGCAGATTACAAAAAAAGGCAGTGCGTTTGGTGCCTTCACTTTCCAACCAGCCAAGCTGGTCACCTGATGGAAGACAACTGGCCTATAATCGAACCGACGAATATGCGTGGCAGCCCAAAACATCAAGGACAGGGGCGCCGGTCATATATGGGGCAAGTGGTATTGAAATCCTCGACATAGATTCCGGCAAAACCCGCTTGTTAGTAAGTTCCGGCAAAGACCCCGCGTGGTCGCCTGACGGTAAGTATATTGCTTTCGTTCGTGAGCCATACCAAGAGGAGTTATGGATTATGCCGGCATCAGGCGGAGAGCCAAGACGATTAGCTATGGGTACTTGGCCTTCATGGGCCAGCGACTCGAAACACCTCTTTTTCCATTCGCGAGCAGATGAAATGCTATGTTCCATCTCTGTCGACGACCCCAACGCTCAGCCCAGACAACTCGTCTTGTGTATAGGGTGGACCTATGGAGTATCACCGGATGAGAGATATGTTGCATACGCGGTGGGCGCCGAGCTTAGAATCGTGGAGATATCCACAGGAAACGTGGTGACAAGGTGGACTGCGCCAGGGCCGGAGAGGGGAATGCTGGTGAGGTGGTTATCTGATGGAAAGGAAGTGTTCCTTTCGGGGCTTTACGACTTAGGTTTATGGAGTTTTGATGTCCAGCGCAAAGAGGCGTGGCAGATATTTGATGCCCCCGTTATGAGAGGGAACCGGTCACTTGACCGGTCCCAGATAGCTGTTGACCTTCGCTTCCCCTTTTTTGAGATATGGCTTGCAAAGCTTGACCCCAACATTCCTACTTATCAGTCACTTGTGCCTGTATTTACGCGTGAGGAGTTCCTGCAGCGTAAATGCGAGCAATATACACGCGCGCTCAAGAGCAATGCTCTGGATGAAAGCAGCTACTCTTATGCAATTAACTTGATAGATAATCTCTCTTTGCAGGGTATAGAATACTACCAGAAAGACGCTTACGAAGAAGCCCTTACAATGTTGAGTGGTGCCGACAACCTCTACCGCGCAGCCAATAATAAATCTCGTCCGTCTGACATAGCGTTCATCGCAATGTCGTTGTTCCGGCTTGGCCGCGAAAAGGAAGCACAAGCTTCCCTTGAACAACTACGACAGATGTTTGAAGACGAGCAACATATATCTGAAGAACATTACCTTTATGAGGCCGAACAACTCTTCGCCGGCAAAAATACAAAGGTTTATTCAGCGTGGGAATATATCAAAGCTGGTAAACTCGATGAGGCCGCTCAACTGGTTGAGGCACTGAGATCACTAAAAGACCCCAACACCGCCGGAGGCATAGATGGTGTTATCAAGGCGTTAAGAAGGGCGTATTACAATCGGGGCAGAAGTCGCAGGTATGAAGAAGGAACCAGGTATGCAGAAGCAATTGCAGATTATGAGGCAGCCGTGCGATTCGACACGAACCATGCCCGTGCCTTCGCTGACCTTGCCTACTTGCAGGCCGCATGTCCGGCACCTGAGTTTCGAAACACCAACAAGGCGGTTGAGAACGCCACTAAGGCCTGCGAGCTGACGAACTGGAAGGACTATCGTTACGTCAGCACCCTGGCAGCCGTCTATGCCGAGGTCGGTGATTTTGCCTCCGCCGTCAAGTGGCAGAAGGAAGCTATTGATTTACTGCCAAAGGATAAACGCGCCAACCGGCAGGCCAATTATGAGGCGCGCCTGAAACTGTACGAATCACGCAAACCGTTCCGTATGGGTAATCTGTGGAGCTTTTCGACGGGTGAAATAGTCGCCTGGTGGAAATTTGACGAAGGTAGTGGAGAAATTACGTATGATTCAGCCAGTAACAACTATGGGATTATAAAAGGGGATAAGACCTGGGTAAACGATAGAGATCGTGGGTGGTGTCTGAGTTTTGATGGAAGCGATGATTACGTATTGATTCCCGGTGCATCTGATCTCAACGCAGATACCGTGACAGTATCAGCATGGATTAAAGCGGAAACCTGGACGCCATATTCCTGGACGGGCAGCATTGTTTCAAAAGACGATTGGGACTATGGTTATCATGGTTATGCGCTTAGGTGTGGTGATGGCGGAATGCTATCTTTTGTAATAAGCACCGCTGAAGACATCTGGCCTGACGCTGTAAGTGACCCCGTAATGGGAACAGGTAAATGGTATCAGGTTGTAGGGACATACGACGGCGGTACTATTAGAGTGTATATAAATGGAGCCGAATCCGGCTCAACTTCTGCAAAGGGTCCGATTAATAGCTCATCTTATGATCTGAATATTGGAAGGGGCACATATGCTAAAGATAGGTTATTCCATGGCCTGATTGACGATGTCCGCATCTATAACTATGCTCTAAGCCCAGCCGAAATAAAGGCCCTTTTTACTGGCAAAGGAGTTGCAAAACCTTTGGCAAAATGAACCTTAAGGCAAGTTGTGCCAATGCGACATTAGTATTTTTCTTTTGCCAACAAAATTTTGTCGCAACAATTGTGCGCCTCAACTGGTATAATATTTTAGGTGTTAAAATCGCTGCGGAGGTGACTGGCGCCTGGTGGCGCTCCTGGTCTTCAAAACCAGTGCAGGGCCGAATGGTCTTGGGTGGGTTCGATTCCCATTCGCCTCCGCCATTTTGGAATAATAAATTAAGGCAGGTTAAACCCTTCATACTTGCCGATATAAAAAGTAGAGCAGAGATTGTTAAGAGCGTCCGCAGAATCTGGAGACCTTGATGAAGATTGCGATTCTATGTTATATGGGAGGTCAGAAATTATTTTGCCTTTGCCTCGAATCGTAACAAAAATAGTTTGATAGGGTGTGCTCTGCACACCATCTATGTATAAGAATACCGGTAATGAAATTTGGTAGGTGAGTTTTATCGTTTGCTGCTACGACCAGATTCAGAAAGGAAAAGTAAATGAATCGACGGGAGTTTTCGAAGAAGATGCTAATGATTGGAGTAGGGGTGAAGGCAGGATTTGCACAAGGTGGTCCGGCAGGAAGCCAGACTGGAGATTATTATGAGGAGACGGCGAAGAAGTTGCCGGTAAGGAAATTTGATGTCGTTGTAGCGGGGGCCGGCACGGCAGGAGTGGTGGCGGCGATAGCAGCAGCGAGACAAGGTGCAAAGGCAGCGTTGATAGAGGCAAAGGGTTATCCGGGCGGGATTGTTACGGAAGGCGGCACTGCGCTTCACAGCTTCTATAATCTGTGGAAGGCCTTTCCAGGGGTCAAGAAACGTCAGGTCGTGCGAGGGGTTCCGCAGGAGATTATAGACCGCCTTAGCAAGGTCGGCGGCACATCGGGTCACGCGGAGATGTCCAAAGGCTACGATTTCGACTCGGTATGCACCGCAATTGATACGGAGTTGTATAAGCTCATAACATTTGAAATGCTCGCTGATGCAGGCGTCTTTATCTGCGTAAATACGCTCCTTGTCGGTGCGATTATGGACGGCTCGCGGATTAGAGGCGTAATTGCCGAGAGCCGTTCCGGCAGAGAGGCGTTCTATGCGAAATCATTTGTCGATTGCACCGGCTATGGCGACCTTGCCGCTTACGCCGGCGCAAAATACACCGAGCCAAACGATTACCCTGTCGCCAATAGTATCGGCGTCGCCAATGTAAGTATGGAGAAATACTATGAGTTTCTCACGAAGCACGATGTCCTGACACAGCTTGCCGAAGGCCGGCGCAGCGGCAAAGATGGTCAAATCGTCCGATTGGAAGGCAGGACAGTCAATTTACCTGTCGGGTTCAGAGAAGAGGCCAACAAAATCGGTATGTCGATGGTTACGACCACCGTTCACGACAATTATTTTATGTTCATCAAGCTAAATTTCAAAATGCCCGTCAGTCCGACAAATAGAGATGAAGCAGCGAAGGCGGAATTAGAGCTACGAAGGCGTCAGGTGAGGGCGGTAGAGCTATTTAGAAAATATGTCCCCGGCTGTGAAAAGGCCTTTATCGCAAGGACAAGTCCGCAGCTTTGCATCCGGCGTGGCAGACTAATAAAATGCGATTACGACATTACGCTTTCAGATGTGCTTGAAGGAAGGCACTTTGATGACGATGTTATGGTCTATGGTTTTCACGACTCGGCGCCGCGATTGCAGATAAAAAATGGCGGCACTTATGGGATCCCATACAGAGCATTGCGTGTAGCGGGAATAGATAATCTACTGGCAGCCGGTATGATGATTACCTCAGACCACGAGGCCCATATGTCAACCAGAAACACAGTAAGCTGTATGGGACAGGGCCAGGCAACGGGAACAGCGGCAGCTCTCTGTGCCAAGAGAAACTATATGATGCGTGAGCTTCCATACACCGCTTTAAGAAGTGCCCTTGAAAAAGGCGGCGTATATTTTGAAAGTTAAAGTGCACCCGCGCAAATCGGGACTCCGTCTGGGCCTTCGCCCAGACGAGACCTTTGCCTTGGCGAAGCTGAATATCCAAAAGAATTATTAAGCGATTTTTCTTGTTATCCTGCTTACGGCAGTGTAGAAATATCAAGTAATTCGAGAAGGTTGCAGTTAGAGATGTTAAGGACAGTGGTTAGGAAACCTATTTTTATGGCAACAAGAAAAGCTAAAGTCGTTCTCTTTTGCCTGTTGATTCTACTTGGGCTTGCCCTTCTATTTTACGGTGTATTTTTTCATTTTACAAATGTCTGGGCCCAGCAGGACGATACCACTGTGTCTGCCAAATCCGAACCTGCTCTTATAAAAGAGGTCTCGATAGGCGGCGTAACACGCGACAGCTCCGGCAGCCTCAAACAAACATACACCGGCCAGCCGCCCCAGGCCTGCCCGACCTGAGGCCATTAGCAAATAGACCGTGGTGACCATGGTCAAAAAAAACAAATTAAGTAATCTTGTTGCAAAGCTCCTCCCCAAACGAACGTGGATACAGGCGGCTTTCCTTCTTGTCTGGCTCGACCCTCTGGCGCTGCGTTTGCATAATATGTGCGGCCCGGTTTTTCATTGTTACGCCTGCCCTCTGGCAACCTTCGCCTGTCCTATCGGCGTCATCGCTCAATTTACTGCGATTCACATCTTTCCCTTTGTAACAATTGGTTTCCTTATCGTAGTCGGCGCGCTATTCGGCTCTTCTTTATGCGGCTGGGTCTGTCCCTTCGGCCTATTGCAGGATGTTGCTGCTAAAATCCCAACGCCCAAGTTCAATCTGCCTAAGTGGACTGGTCACCTTCGCTATGTAGTCCTCGTTGGCACAGTAATAGCTATTCCTTACTTTTTCGGCGAGGGACATCCGCTCTTTATCTGTCGTGTTTGTCCCGCAGGAGCACTCGAAAAAGCCGTCCCTGATATGGTTCAGCAGGCCATCACCGGCAAAACAATCGCCTGGCCAAACGCACTTAAATTGACAATTCTTGTCCTGTTTTTAATCGCCATTTTCTTTGTGAAAAGGCCCTGGTGCAGAATCCTCTGCCCGCTCGGTGCCATATTTTCGCTATTCAACCGCATTTCTGCCTTCTTCATACGGTTCACTCACGACAACTGCACCAACTGCCTCCAGTGCCATAAGTTCTGCAAATACAACATTGAGCCGGAAAAAAGCCCAAATGACCTGCGCTGTATTCGCTGCTTGGAGTGCACTCGCTGCAATTTCGATGCCCTCAACTTCGCCAGTGTATGTGACCGTTAGCAAAAGAATATTTAGCCAGGTGTTTGACACCAGATTTTCACTTTTGAGTTATAGCCTTTATCTTCTCATCAAGCTCCGCCAGCGAAAAGCCTTCGGCGCTAACGATGTGCTTGCGGTCGGTTAGAATCAGCCAGGGCAGTGACTTTGCCCCCCAGGCAAAGCGTATTTCTTCTTCATCGCCTGTAACCATACCAAGCGCAAAGGAGATATTGTTTTTCTTAACCCACCCATTTAAGGCGGCTTCGTCAATGTTTGTGCTCTGTATGGCGACAATAATTATGCCTTTTTCTTTAAGCTGCTTGGCTTGCTCAGTCAGCTTCGTAATACAATTTCGTGATGGCCGCTGGTTCATATCCCAGAAGCACACCAAAATCATCCTGTCATTGACATCAGCCGCCGATAGCTCAATCCCAAACTCCTTAAGCTCCGGTAGGGCTTTACCTGCCAGAGAAGGCGGCTGCTTAGGGATAAACCGACTTTCTCCTCTTTCTTCTGCACTAATAACTATTTTTACGTCCCTTGCCCCGCCTTCTGTCTGAACGGACCCATTCAATTGCCCTTTGCCCCAGGCCAAGACGTTTACTTTGCCCGGGCATATCTTACCGAGTGTGAATTTTCCTTCTGCATCGGTGTGGGTTTCGTGATGTTGCTGACCCTCGCCGCTGCAATAGACCTTTGCATTGGCTACAGGCTTGTCATTTACATCCACCACCACGCCCGAGACCGAAAGATTTGCCACTGCGAGTGTTAGTGCCTTTACCTCAAGCCGATTATTCACGGCATCACCGCTGTCAACCTCAAAGCTCTTTTCTCCGTATTCCTCTGCGCTGGCATACACAGAATACTTCTGCTCTGCAGGTAAAGCCTTCATTTCAAAATTTCCTCCCTCACCCGTTTCTATATCGCGCCCGAGACTCGAACCCCAGTTGGACACCCGCAGCATAATAAGAACCCTTGCACCGCTTATGCCTTTGCCGTTCGGGTCCACA
This sequence comes from uncultured Pirellulales bacterium, assembly GCA_964462515.1. Classification (GTDB taxonomy): domain Bacteria; phylum Planctomycetota; class Phycisphaerae; order Sedimentisphaerales; family Anaerobacaceae; genus CAYWXK01. The sequence goes on along the minus strand of CAYWXK010000003.1, from coordinate 19,263 downwards.
ACCCTGCCCGCTATAGTTAGGCCGGCAGCCAATTTAATATCCGCTGTCTTTGTATTTTCATCGACTATCGTTGCCGCAGCCAGATTACGTTCGGTGTGCCTTGCCACAAGGCAAAATTGTGTCCCTTCATCAGACCCGCCCCATCCTCTTCTGTCCCAATAGATCTCGAACTTGCCTTGCGAATTCGAGGTTGTTTCGTTAAAGGTCGGTGGGTGAATTTTTAGAATAACTCCGCCGACCGGCTTACCAGTCTGGTTCCGCACCATACCTGTAATCTTCGGTGCAGCCGCAAGCTGCCATTCGATGTGAGTAATCTCTCCCTCCTTGATTGTTACAGTTTCCTGTCGGCTCGACTGTGCGTATTTCTCCTTGTACACAGCCTCGATTTGGTATTCTCCGGGCAGCAGCCGAATCTGCGCTACCCCATCTTTGCCCGAGTGTGCACTAAAGTATTGTTGCTGGTTCTTTTGCTCTCGTATCCTTACCAATACCTTCTCGATGGGCTCCTTCGTCTCCTCCTCCGTAATTACAACCTGCAATACCCCTCCCTTACTTACTTCTACTTTCACACCGCTTGCGGTCTTTCCCGCCTCTGTGGTAACAGGCACCTGCTCAGCTACCCAATCAGTCAATCCCTCTTTTGGCTTGATTAACTGAATGGTGAGTTTGCTCACAGGCAAAGCATTTATGCTAAATGTCCCATCCTCTTTCGAAACGATTGACTCCTGCCCAAAGATTGGCTTGTTTTCCTCCTGCAGCACTATTATCTTCACCCCGCCAACCAGCTTGCCGTCACCTTTCTCCACTACAATTCCTTCGACTATTGTCTCAGGTGGGATAACGAGCTTTATGTCACTCTGTCCCGCAGCAAATTGTAATTTCTCGCCTCTGTCGGCCTGTGGCGAAAACGTGCTAATAGTAGCAAGGCCCGGTTTCTTAACTAAGAATTCTATCGTAGCATCGGCATGTAATCCACTGAAGGTAAATTTACCAAGCTCATTTGTCTTAGTAGTGAATATGCTCAGCGCAACCGGGTTGGGCAGGTCTCGCCGCCTGTTACCTTCACCCACCACCGCACCAAGGATACTGACTTGCGCATATGGAATCGGCTTATCATCAGTATCAACCACGACTCCTGCTATTGCCTTTGGCTCGCCGAGTTTAATATCACACTCCTGGTTTTCCCACATAAACCAGTTTACCCAGCCGATTGCCAGCCCTTCTTTCTGGGCTACAATGATTCCGTAGGTATATCCATCCCTATCGGCGCTGACACTGAATAAATATCCGCCGTCCTTCTTGGTCGTTGTTTCTTCTACTGTTGATTTCATCTCATACGAATTAATAGCTTCATTGTATGCCAGCTCGTATAGTTTGACTCGAAATCCAGTAATCGGCCTATTAAGGGTATCGACTACCTTACCCTTGCTGGTCACCTTACCCGCTTCTTGTGCGCACAAATAGTCGATGCAACTAACAATAAGCGCCAAGCATAAAAGTAGTAAACATTTTCTGCGCATAATATTTCTCCGGCCAGATTCTTTCCCCAATTCCCTCTTTATTCGGGCTGTTGCTTTTTTCCCCTGCGTTTTACTAACGTAGCTAACCCGAAGGCTCCTATCACAATGACTAAAATTGTTACTGCCACCCTTCTACAAATTCGTTTTGTGGTAACAGTGGTTGGAGCTTCCGTAGGCGGAATTTCCCTCGCTGCTATTGTATGCGGCTTGGTCTCAATCTTAAACGGCCCATCTACTTCAACGGTCGCTTCGAATGGCCCTTTTATATTTCTTGGCCCTCGCCACGAGAGCCCGCAGGTCCCGCCTCAGCCATACTCGAACGTAAAGGTCCGGTCGTATTTGCCGTCCTTGCTTTTGATATGCAATTTCGGAGCCGGCGCCCTGCTGTCGTTGCAGGTCAGTTGAACTCGCTCACCCTGCTGGCCGGCGATGCCTTGCCTGAAGTAATATCCTGAGCCGGTGTCCGATACTTCGAGCGTAGAGGTAACCGGCTCGCCAACAGAAAGCTCAGCATCCTTTTCCGTGCCGACGTCAAAAACGCCTGCGCTGCCGAACAATCCTCCCTCCAGTTTCCAGTTGTTGCCGGTTTCGTCTTTGCGTTCGATGGTCCAGTGCTCGATTCTATATTTTCCGACAGGCAGCCTCCCAAGCCCGTCTTCCGGCTTCAATTCAAACAGCCCGTTTTCGCCACCGGCTGCAAACTTGCTGATTATCTGCGGCACCCGAAAATTTCCAAAAACCACATCTGCTGCCGAAGTTATCTTTATACAGGCGCCGTCCCGTGCAATCTCCGGCCTGTAGAGCACCCCATCAACCTCAACAAAATTGCCCACAAATCGAGGCTCTTTGTTATCGTCCTTCTGGCCGATTTTGATACGGTCGCAGTCGCTGAAGTTTATGGATTTGTCATCAAACGTCCCGTTCACATTGTGGTCGATAAGCAAACAGTGCTTTTTAGTCCCTGCAACTGTAATGGTTCCCTCATACCATCCTGCGGGCCAGATGTATAAATATGCCCGTTCTTCGTCCTTATAAAACCTGACCTGTATATGGTATGTAATCGGCCCATCTTCTCCCTCAAAAAGCAGCTTTACCGGCCCGAACATCGTTTCGTTGCGATTCTGCTCGTATGGCGTAATAGCAGTCTCGTCAGCCAGACTACCATTACAGTTTGAGTCTATATAGAGCAAATCGTATTGGCCCAATTTACTTGTCTGGTCGAAAGCCATCCAAAGACCACCGGCCTTGACCATAGGAGTTACCCAGCGAGCAAAAAGTGGTGCACCTGTTTTAAAGTCCGGCAGCTTTATATCCTGAGGTTTGTCAGAAACCACCTCAAAATTTGCTATCCTCATATACCCGACTGTCCGGTATGCATCGCGCTCAAAGTGATATTGCAGCCACTGCTCCTCCTGCCCTGCACCAGATACAGCGAAGATTAAATTAATCCCCACAGCAACCCAGTTAAAGACTCTTTCTAACATTTCTGAGGTCTCCAAAAAGTTAGGTTTTGGTTAAGCCGCAGGCTAACTTCTTCTTTGCCTGTATCAATTATGACGCAGCAGATATGGAATTGTTACAAAATTTTTGCTTTTCGATATGATATTTTCCTAAATCTGTATCTTATCAGCGGGCGCAGATACCGCAGTAGGCATCGATTTTAGACGCAGACACGCAAAAAAACGCTGGCGATAAAATGAGCTCCGCAGCGCCAAAATCATAAATGGAAGCACAACCGCATACAAAAAGGCACCGAGAATCAAACCTTGTAACGGAACAAGAAACAATACTGTAGAAATCGAAACAGAAATCCGCTGGATGATAAATATAATTGAGCAAACCACCAGCATACTCACGAGATTTGCAGCCACAGTCCACACAGCCAGCCAGAGCATAAAAGACACCGGTCGATAACTTTTTCGGCACCACCAGCCCGTCAGGACAAAACCAAGCAGCATTGTAAACACCAGGATGGCCAATAGTATCAGAGCCTCTACGGCCTGCCGGGATAATTCCGGTCCGCTGTAAGATATAGCGCCTGTAAAACCAACACCTGTAAAACCAACAACTGCCATTATAGTGAAGGCCAGAAGAAATGTAACAAAGCGATTGCGATTGCCGAGTTTATGTGCTAAGAGCCACAGGATGGCAATACCAACCGTCAGCGAATAAAATAGCATATTAGACATCTCTACTTGCGCAGACGGAAAACCCAGCATTTTTTTAAATATTAACCATAACCAATTTACTATCAACAAAGGCACAAGGACCAGCAACGCATTGGGATTACGGTTGGCCTTAACCAGCACTATTGCCAGGACCAGCACTACCCATAACGCCAGGGCTGGAGCACCATAATACCATTTCCAATCATAAGTAACCGCCTCACTATCTTTATGGCCAAGCTCGCCAATGTCTGCAGAAGCAACAATCTTTAATTCACCGAATGCTGTTAAAGGTACTCGCCACGAGTACGAGCAGGTGCTTCAGCCATACTCGAACGTGCCTGAGGCGATTTTTTGATCTCCTTTGTAAACATTAAAGGTTGGCGGCTTACTTCGGTCAGCTACCCTGTAATTTTCCCCGCCTATCCCCACCAGTTCATAATCCAGTGTTAGCAATCTTCCCTGACGCTGTGCTTTTATCACTTGTTTAAGCGGCGCTCCAACTTTCAGTGTCGCCGGCTTATTTGCGTCAACTGTTATCCAGTCTTTATCCGAAGTCTCCCAGATATGGCAATCATATCCGCCCTCAAGGTGGACTTCTCGAACTCGATACTGCCCTACCGCAAGTTTTATGCTCTCCGCCGGTTGGTCGAATCTTTGCCTTTCACCATCTTTAGACTCCAGAACAAGCTGCTTGATGGACTTACCCTCTATCTTTAGTTCGCCCTGAGCCAGTTCTTGTTCCCGGGCGGGTTCTTGTCCTGGGACTCTTTGTGTTCCGCATAGGCATAATCCAACTGCCATTAGAACCAGAATACGCATAAATAACTTTCCAAAATAGTGTTTCTCAGTTTGCCCAAAACATCATTCAAAAACTAAAAATCTTTTTACTCTGATATTATAGACATTACAAAGGCGCTCTGGTAGCAAAAAACGTGAGAATTACCGTTATTAGAGTATCCACTCAGTCGTCGTAAACTACAAACTTGCGATTTGCGGTAACCTTACCATAGAGCTTTCCTGTATCGAACATCACCTGGATATTGAATGTCTCTTCTTTTCCCTGAAGTTTAAGGTCTGTCGGCACTTGCCACAAGTACCCGCAGGTTCCGTCTCACCCAAAGGGCATTGTGCCGCCGTTAACCGTTTCACCATCAGCGCGAGCAATAAGCACTTGCGGTGTAATCTCTTCATAGTCCGCTCTGGACAAGACGACACGTAATGCGATAAAGCAAACAATTATAACAATAGCACCAGCTACTAAAAGGAATGGCAAAAAACGATATTGCTGGCGTAAGCGACGTGACAATAGACAGAAGAGAACAAGGACAACCAGGACCGTTGCAGCAAATATTGCGGGCAACAAAGGTATCTCCGATGCTGGTTTGGCTTCGAGGTTTCGTATCATTATGTCCAGTTTGGGGTCAATTAAGACTGCGTTGATATTTAACTGCTCGCCCGGCTTAAGGCGGCAGTCCTTAGCGGGAGAAGCAAACACAATCTCGGGCTTATTGGCAAAATCCAGAACAAATGGCTTGTCTTTACGGATTTTTATTCCATAAACCTGCGGCCGACCGCCTCTGTCACGTGGTTTGCCGTCGGAATGGTAGTTATCTGAAATCACCACAAGCATAGGCCCGTAATTAATCGTTAGGAACGCAGGCGCATAATCCCCAATGGGCAGGGTGCAGTTCTGAACCGGTCCCAGCTCTCCATCTGCTAACTCTGTCCCCACCGCCACAGTCGCGTCTTTGGACCACAATGAACCCCTGACCTGTTTGTCTCGGAACAATCGCCATCCAGAACCAATCTCAAATATCCCGAATTCACCATCATAAGGCTTCACGGTTAGTTTGTCACCTTCGGCAGTAGTGGAAAAACGATAATACGTCCCCCCGATTTTATGGATAGCTTTCAACATGTCCGCTCCCCACCAGCGAGGTTCACGACCACGACCGGGAAGGTCTTTCAGAATCAAATGAAATTCCGTGGATGGTCTATCAAAGTGTGTCCCTATGGGATACCCCTGTCCCAAGAGAACGTCAAACCGCTGTCCGGCAATCTTAATCTGGCCTTTACGTGCCTTGGTGGCAACGAAACTCATCACTGGAGTTCCTTTATCAGGAATTACCAGACGCGGCATAACCTCGACACGATTCTTACCTCCAGCGATAGAATCAGAACTTATGCTCAAATAATCGAAACAAACCTGTTGCTTTATCCATTTGTAATCCCAAATCGCTCCTTTAGGCGGATTCTCCAGAGACGCCAGCGGCACATCATTTGTCAGGTCCAGGTCACGATTCAAATCAAAATACAGCCGGTCATACCCACCTTCGACCCCGCCGGCCCTATCTACTGCAAAATGATATTTGGTCCCCGAATAGGTCTCGCCGAATTCCACATCGAACCGAATTGAGCCATACAGTGGTTTGTCTGACTTAAATGCCGGATACTTGACATTAGGGTCAGCTTTCAGCTCGCACGCAATACGATGCCCAGACGTAAAACGCACCGACACCTTATTTACATCAAAAACCGAAACCTCCTCCATCTCAAAGACAAGCTCTCCACTGCCTTTTTGTCCGGCAAGTTCTTGCTGTCCAAACGCAACATTTATTGGAAGGCATACAAAAAGGATTGCAGTAGTTGCTACCGCCGTTACAAATCGCACAAGTTCCGCTTTTTTTCTCACGTTTTAGACCTTTCTATTCAACAGCCCGGCCGACCTTAACTCTCACTGGCTTCTATAATAAATTATACGCAGCGAAAAATCAAACTATCACAAACAATTTCGCTCTGGCTTATTTAACGCACCATTACTTGGCCTGAGTCAGGGACGAGCGTTTGTCCGGTAATTGTTCGGGCCCTGTCGGAGCATAGAAATACGACAGCGTCTGCAACATCCTGCCCTTTTATTTCGCGGTTTAGTGCGGTTTTGCTCACGTAGTAGGGGATGACCTCCTCGGGTTTTATGCCATATTTTTCCGCACAGGCCTTTATATATTCTGGATTCCAGATTTTCGAGCCTTCAAACACATTGCCCGGTGCGATGGAATTGACTCTTATCCCGTATTCGCCTAACTCCAGCGCCCAGCCGCGTGAGATATGAATTTCGCCTGCCTTTGTCGCATTGTAGGCGGTATTATTTTTACTTGCATCCAGGCCTGATTTGGAGCTAAGGTTTATGATATTGCCGCCCATCCTTTGCTGAATCATAATTTTTGCGGCATATTTTGCCATAAGAAAATATCCGGTCAGATTCACTTCGAGAGCAAAACGCCATTTGTCCACCGGCATATCAACAAGCGCGTATGCCGGCGCCACACCAGCCGCATTGACAAGAATGTCCAGCCCTCCCCAGTTTTCAAGCACTTCCTCGAATGCCCGCCGCACATCCGTTTCGTTAGTAACATCACACTGAACAACCATCGTCTGGGAAGTTCGAAGTTCGACGTTCGAAGTTCGAAGTTTTTGGGTCGTTTCCTCTGCTGCTTTCTTATCAATATCTACAAGGGCGACCATTGCGCCGGCTTTTGCAAGGCCGATGGCGATACTTCTGCCTAAGCCGCTGCCTGCGCCTGTAACAACCGCTATGCGGCCTTCAAGCTCGCCTTTCATCGAACCGCTTGCAAGTTGTTTGCGAAACGCCTCTGACTCCCAGTTATTGATAAAATCCTGCTGACGCTTGGTTAGAGCAAGTATGCCTCCGAATTTGGCCGCATTCATACGGATAATAAGCGAGCCGGTTGTAATTTCGGCAATGACAGGAGCAGTCTTTTTATCGGCAGCGACAAAAAGCCCCAGTCCTTTTACCACAAACGCTGCAGATGGTTTTTGACCTTTGCCGACCTGTGCCTTTATTTTGCGGGTGATTGTTTCAGCTTCGCATTTTTCTACCCACATCGCCGAGCCATTTGCATAAACCAGCTCATCCGGATTTAACGCCGGTGTCGCCAGTAACCTTTTTGCATCCTTGCGAGTCATAAATGCAGCGATTGCTTTGTCGGCACCAAAATATGTTACCGGCAAATACTGGTCTGTGGCATCGAAGACTCCTTTGCGGATTGCCAATTTAGCAGCGGTGATTTTCTGCTGATTTTCCACAGTTTTGAGCTTTGCGCTTTTAGTTTTAAGTTTTTTTAATTTGCTGCTGCATAGCCGAATTACCTTGCGCACCAGCCTTAATGCTGAATCAGCGGTCTGTGCTGTAACGAAAAGGCCGTGCTTTTCCAGAAAGAGAATCGCCGGCCTTTTGCCGAATTGGTTTTTGTAATCGTCTGCCAGCTTTGCGATTTTTTTTGCGAGCATAAAACCCGGGTCTGTGTATGGCACCCAGAGAGGAGGCAGAGAAATTGCAGATTTCGGATTTTGGATTTCGGATTTTTTGAAGAGATTCTCAATCTCTGCTTTGCCGTTTTTTGCATTTACGTATGCTGCAACAACGATGGGATGAAGGTGAATCACGAATTTATCCAAAAAAGCGTGCAGATGCGCTTCAACAGAAGGCCGGGCATCGGTCTTTATATTGTCGTCACAGGCAAGAAGCAGCCGATTCACCACCTCCGGCTCACGCGTCCTTGCATCAAGCCGTGCCAATGACTTGTCGTCTATAATTGATAGCACCGCATCGAGCCGAATTCTCCGCCAGCCCTGTTTTGCGTTCATATCCTTTAGAGCCGTGCCGCTCGCCTTGATGAACATATATTTGCCATCCGCTGTTTTGACCGATGTATTGCCGCCGCCGCCCTGAACGAGGGTGGGGTCTTTGCCGGTAACATTCGATATTCTTATCAAATCCGCTAACGCTCTATCCATTTCAGTAAATTCCTTTTATGTGTTGTTACTTTTCTTTCTTGATTGCCCAGATTGTTGCGCTGACAAAGTGAATCAGTGTAGGCCAAATCAGCACATTCTTGAATGTCACCAAGTTCTTTTGGTAAGCGTCATGTGGCGAGAAATAAACCCATATTGGCAGCGCCAGGCAGACAAATAAAGATGCAAGGGCCATAATCCCCCAGAACCAGACTACTGTATCCGTTTTTTTCACGGCTGATTTTTGTTCGGCAGGTGTGTATGCGGTTTTACTGAGGGGCTGAAGGACCAGCTCCGGCAGCTTTTCTCTTGCGCCCGCCATTGCGGCAAATACGGTGTATAGAATCGCCGTTATAAACCAGGTCGGCAGGAACAAGAAAAACAGGTGCAAAAAGCCAAGTTTATATACTCCATTTTCGAGAAGGTCTGCCAGCCCTCTGAATAACTGGCACACAGGTCCTTCTTTTCCTGCAAGAAAGTCTGCCAGTCCTCTGAATAACTGGTACACAGGTCCTTCTTTTTGAATGACCATCGCTACAGCGATAGCTATGCCCCAGCTAAGCAGGGCTGGCCAACTGACAAGCAGCTTCTTACGCGAGGCCCAGAATTGGGTCAGACCCACCTTTGGGAAAATCCAGTGCTCAACAAAGACAATTGCCCCCACAGGCATTAGTAATAGTCCATAGTAGCCGACAAAATTCAAAAGATATACGAAGACGAAAGGAAAACAGGCCATAACTGTGGTAACAATTCCTGCAACCAGTGTTACCAGCCATCTTGGCCAGCCGGGGGTTACTGCCTGAAACGCCAGGCCCGCCCTGTAGAGTGTTGGGTTTGACGTGGTCCAGCCGGCTAATATCACCGCGATAATCCCGGATACACCAAGCGCCTGCCAGGCGACCCCGCCGGCATCCATCTGCGATATTGTCTTGCCGACAACGATTGCCGCCGCAGCTCCCATTATGCCCGCACACACCCAGGCCAGATAATGGCCTAAAAACATCCCGAATGCAGAATATAATCCGTAAGAGGCCTTCTTCGCGTATCTCAACAGCGCCATATCAGACAATCCCCCGTGCATTGCAAGATTGCATATCCACGCAAACGCCGCAACGTGCCAGAAGCCGATAGGTTTACTCCCATCAGGCCTGACCCCGGTCCATATAGATTTGTTTGCAATCTCCCAGAAATCCTGCAAACTGGTTATCGGATGCTCAAGAACCTTTTGAGCCAGTCCCGGCAGCATCGCTATCGCACCGGCTATAAACATAAAAAACATCCACGGCACACACACCTCCGCAAATTGTGCCAATCGTTTGAATCCGAGAATAGCAAGCGTTACCACCACCGCGCCAACAAGTATGGCTATCACAACGAATCGGATGTCCTGCGGATACCATTTGGTCTGTTCGGGAATCCCGAATGGTATGCGAACCGCAGAGGCGGAAACCGTAATCATACATCCTGCCAGAATGCAGAATAGCACAGCGTTCAGGACATTGTATATGGTCGTCGTTACAGGCCCGGCAATCCTTCGAAGATACCAGTAAAGTGTCAGCCGTGTCTGGACCGAAATCGGAGCGCAGACAAACGTCCACGTCAGCACCGCCAGCAGGTTTCCTACCAAAAGACCCAGGAAAATGTTCGATGCCGTTGCCCCCCAGGCCACAAAAAGCGCACCGATTACAAACTCCGTTCCCGCGACATGCTCGCCGCCGTATGAGGCAGCAAAATATCTGCCCGGCTGGAGCTTGTCTTCCGAAACCGGCTCCTGCTCAAATTCATACAGTTTGTCGAGCGCTTCTATGGCCTTGCTCTTGTGTGCGCTATCCATAATAGATTCCTTTCCGTCCTCTTAAAAAATTCAAATATCAAAAAGCAAAATGCGAAATTAAGGATTCCACAATTTTGATTTTTAATTTTTTATATTTTAATTTATCGACAGTGTTCATCAGTGTTAATCCGTGTCTAATTTCTTTGTGTCTTCGTGCCCCGTTAGAAATTTATTTCTAAACGGGGCGTGGCTAATTGTCTATTTTCTCAAATTCGTTACCTTGGCCTCGTAATCCTTTACTTCTTTCAGCCAATCTTGCCCTGCCGGGACATTTTGCCTTTGGCAGTAGTAATCCCATACCGCACCAAAGGGTAAAGTCTTTATCTCTTCCAGCATCGCAAGACGCGATGTGTAGTCGCCGGAATTTTCCATCTGCCGCAGCTTCTTAGTCGGCTCTAACAGAGCAACCAATAGTGCTTTTAGCGTGCATCGTGTCCCTGTCACCCACGCTGCCACGCGGTTGATGCTCGCATCGAAAAAGTCCAGTGCAATATATACCCTTTCGAGATAATCGCCTCGCACTATTTCCTCAGCAATTGCACGCAGCTCATCAGACAGAATAACCACGTGGTCGCTGTCCCATCGCACACCTCTGCTTACGTGCAGCAGTATCCGGTCGAGAAAAGTCAGCACAGACGATATTTTATCAGAAACAGTTTCGGTCGGATGAAAGTGACCGGTGTCTAAGCAGAGCAACAAATTGTTCTTAATGGCATAGCCCATATAAAATTCGTGCGACCCGACGACGTAACTTTCTGAGCCGATGCCAAACAGTTTGCTTTCAACTGAATCCAAAAGCTGTTTTTCATCTTTCTTTTCTGCGAATATCTCATCCAGCGATTTTTTAAGTCGCTCCCGCGGCCCTTTGCGGTCAACTGGAATATCCTTGAAACCATCCGGAATCCACAGATTTGTTATGCAGGGTGTGCCCAGTTTCTTTCCAATGTATGCCCCTATTTTTCGGCACACAATCCCGTGCTCGACCCAGAATTTACGTATTTTCTCATCGGCACTGGACAGAGTAAAGCCGCTTTGGGCTTTCGGATGCGAGAAGAACGTCCCATTGAAGTCCATCCCCAATCTGTTTGCTTTTGCCCAATCAATCCAGCGGGCAAAATGCCGGGGCCCAAGCTCGTTGCGTTCTATTCTTTTCCCGCCGGTTTCTGCATACATTGCGTGTATATTGACCCGGTGCTTGCCAGGTATTAGACTCATCGCCTTTTGCAAATCTGCTCTCAGTTCGTCTGCTGTCCTCGCCTTGCCGGGATAAGCACCGGTAGCTAATATGCCACCGCTACCGAGACCTTCAGAGCCTTCAAAGCCTCCTACATCATCTCCCTGCCAGCAGTGCAGAGATATCGCAACTTTGCCAAGTCGCCCCATCGCCTTATCGGTGTCAACGCCCAGCTCGGCATAGCACTCCTGCGCAAGTTTGTATGCCTTCTCTATTCTTCTAAAATCGCTCATAAGTCTTTGTTTCCTTATGACAAAAACTGGAGAAACTACAATTCAAGCTCAACTTATCGATCGGCTATTTAATTTTCAGCAAGTTCTTTTCCGGCAATTTCGGGAAGGACTCGTGAGGCTCTGTCTGATACCAGAATGCAACCGAAGAAAGGTCATCCTGCAGAGGCAGGTATCTTCCCTCACTTTGCCATCCAAGCGCCTGTATCGTTACCTTCAGGTCCTTTTCAAACCGGACGGGGTCCATAATGTGCCAGCGGTATAGACTAAACCTCGGCTGCTTCTCAGATTTTATCACCTGCGGCATACCTGTGTAAGGTGTGCAAAATTCCTGATACTGATCGGTTCCCGGCTTGGAAAAGCCATAAGAACCGCAGAAATAATCTTCCGTCCCTGTCCCGCAGATTGTCGGAAACTCTTTGTCACCATCCATATAGAATTTAATCTCACCTTCGCCCCACCAGCCAGGACTATTCGAACCCCACGTCATATATGTGCCGACATATTGTCCTTTTCCTTGCACATCATCCAAAATCGTATAAACCTCTTTATAGATGAGAGGATTTACCCTGCGAAATTGTGCGTGAAAATAAGCTGCATCCATCGGAACTCGCGTCAGCGTATAGTCAATCTGGTAATACAGCACCATTGCCTTTTCGTCCACGTTGGTCATTGTGATTTTGCAGCCCTTGCGAAATGGCATTGGCCAGTAGCAATTAAACCCGCTCATAGGATTAACACAAACCGCCAGCGATGTAATCTGCGTATATTCACCCATTCCGCACGCAAAGAAATCGCCCGCGGGGCATTCGACCGATGCTTGTTCCTCGCCATCCCAATAAATCCTCAGTATGTTCAGGCGGTTGTTACCTGTCGGCGTCATCCAGATATGCTGAACGGCGCCGCTTCCCTTGATGTCGGCCATTACAAACGTTTGCCCTGCTTCGATAACAATCGAAGGAGAAATCTTCCATCCCTGGCCCAGTTCCCGAGCTGCTTTGTCTCCCGTGCCCTTTGTCGCCATTCCGCCCTTGCCTTTTTCGCCGGTAAAACTCTCCGGACTAATTGAGTGCGTCTTAGCATCCGACAGCCGGGCCAGATTCGCCATACCCATTCCCAGCCCGCTAAACCTCGCTTTGTGTCCGGCACAGCCAACCATAAAACAACAAACCGCCAGAAGACCACAAAACCACCCAATTGTTCGTTTTGTTACCTGTTCCATAATTTTTCCCTTTCCTGACCGATTAGTTTCGTTTTCTGAACCCAAATGCAAAAATCAAAATGCAAAATGTAAAATTAAGGATTCCACAATTTTAATATTTTATCTTTAATTTTTGATTTCTCTTTCTAACGGAGTTTACCACATTGATGCGTTTCCAACAATTTCTCTTCTGCCTCTTTTGTCCATAGCCCATCGTTCAAAAGTTTGGCAACCTCCGGCATTTTTTCATCCATCTCTTGTAGCGGCACAAGCCCAAGATTTTTGCAGGCGGGATAAACAATAATCTTACCTGCAATCGAGCGCTTCTCAACCGCTCGAATCCCTTCTGTAGCGCCTTCAAGCCCACAGACAGCCGCCACCGAAACATTGGTATCAAGTCTGCCCGATTCTGCCTTTTCTAACATTCGTCTCATATCATCGAGAGTCGAGCCGCTTGTTGCAATAAAATACAACTGTTTCCGGATGTAAGAATTTAGGTCAATCCCGCCTGTAACCGCTGCCGGAATACCTGCAAATATGTTCACCAGCCCCCGCCTGGCTGCGCTTTGCACCGAAGCAGCCACCAGCTCCGGCACCGGCGCCATCAAAGCAATATAGTCAAAGACCTCTGCGTTTTTTTCTTTGGTCGGATTGTCCGCTGTGTATTGAACGCCGTTTTTGTCTGCCAAGGGTCTGGCCACCTTTGTCAGTGCAGCTAACCGTCTATCATCCAAATCACTGGCAAAGACGCTGACGCCTTCGATGCCCTGACAGATGTTGCGGATTACGTGCATCATACCCATCGGCCCACCTGCACCGATGACGTTAATTTTGTCACCTGGCCGCATCTCATTCGTTTCGGGTATTATCTGCATTGATTGGGCGGGGTCGCAGCCGCTTGTCCCTATTAGCCGTATGCCTCCATAGTGTATCCGCCCGATGGCAGTGGAAACAATCCTGCTGAATCTACCTCCGCAAAGAACTATATTTAATAATCCGTGAGCAGCAACTTTTGAAAACAAGGCTTCAACAGTTCTGGCTTCGGCTCCGAAATAAAGGACGTCATCGTATCCAACATCAGCAAGCTCTTGTTTATCTGCTGCCTTTTTTATAGGGACATTTAGGGTTGGTGCCGGAAAATGCGAAACCCAGGTTATTTGGGCCGGCTTGCCGAACCGGCTAAACAAACTCCGCAAAACGTCTTCAGGGACCTCTCGGTCCGCAACAATAAGCATCTGACCATTAGTTTTTAAGCTCGTTCGTTCCTTTGACGCATACGCATCTTCAACACACGCCCACGGCTCCACTAAAGCCACAGCAGAACTTGACAGATTTTCAGTAACCGGCAAAAGCATTGATTCGCCTTGTGGCGAAGTGATGACCCTTTCATCCATCAGCACATATTCCTGCAACGCTCCTTCAAAGTTGTATCCGAATGCACCGTTGGAGCTTGCCGTCAGAAGCCAGCGATAATCCGCTTGAACAAGATAGCGCTGGCCAACCTTAAAGTCTTTTACGCCTGGTCCCACCGCCTCGATTCTAACTGACGCTTCGTGACCGGGGACAGTTGCTGCCTCGCCGGGGACATAGCTCGGTATTTCTTTAAGGATTTTGAGGTCTATGCCGGAAACAAGTTCGCTTTTGCGGACGTGGCTGGAAAACTGCTTCAGTAACTTCAAATCAGAGAAGCAAAGCCCCACCGCTTCAACTCGACAGAGAATCTGGTGTGGGCCAGACCTGAATACTTCTTTCGACTTATTCAGAATAAGTTTATCCGGCCCAACCAACTGCACAGCATATTGTGTTTTCGGCAATCCAACACTCATTTCTTATATTTCAACCAGGCTGTTTTTATTTTAGATTTTAATTTGTTTCTAACTTCAGATTCTATCCAGCCCTTTACCTTATCCAGTATCTGTCGAGGTGTCATCTCAGCAGTTATCCCGCAAAGTTTATCTTCAAGCTGCGGCTGCATCAAACTTCCCAATTCGCGGTAGAATTCGTTTTTCTCCAAGACGCTTTTGAAGTTATTCTTTGCCCAATCGCTGGTATATCCGAGCCCGCACTTTTGCTGCAGCACCGAATGGGCATAGACGATGTGCGCACCTTTAAGGAATATCGGCAGCAGCGGTGACAGCTCCTCTGTATCAAAGTCATCAACGAATTTCTGCCCGGGGCTATTCATTTCCGTCCCGACTATGACAGGTAAATTCAGCTTCTCAGCAAGCTCGGTTACCTGATAAAGATTTTTAAGTTTTACGTCCCTGGCGCCGGGCGTGTAATTGCGGTCCGGTATAATGTTAATCGCCGCTGCCCCCGTGCTCATAGCGACTTCTATAAGCTCCTCGATTGCCTTCTCACCATCGCTGGTGCCGTCAAGCCAGGTCAAGGTCGGGATTCCGCCTGCTGCGAGTATAAATTGATTGGTATCCGATATGCGAGGAAAAGACCCTTTGTCCGGCACAACATAGCCGACCCCGCCACGCTTCATAGTTCTGGCTCGAATCGTATTGAGCAGCTCCCTGCCTTCATGCAGGAGAATACGTCCCTCGTCAATCGTCCCTCGTGAATCGTCAGACGAAGGACGAAGGATGAAGGATGAGGCGTCCACACCCAACTTCTGTGACCAGAAATCAATCAGTGCATTTTCTTGCCCAAACATTTCTTTGGCCTTTCGTGCATAAGCAAGGCATATATGCCGCTCGGTAGGATTGCCCGATGGCGTCAGGATAAGCACATCCCGCTCGTAATCTAATTCCGCCGGCCGGAGGTATTTATTGACCCTGCCCATCAAATCTCGATTTCGCTGCTGTGCGGTCTTGCGCAAATTAAGTAGAAACTGTTTTTCTTCACCTTCCAAATCAGCTTTTGGAAATCCCACCCCCATATGGTATGTGATACCTGGCTCACCCGGTGACGTCATCACTCTGTCGGAAAATTCCGGCACATAAACCCGCGTCTCCAGTCCGGCACATCCTTTTAAGCCGAGCTGCTTTGCTGCCCATAGAAATTCTTCCAGCGCATCTAAAACGTCGAAATCCACTACCCCTGCTACGGCCAATCCTGCCTTGCGAGCCAGCCACGCAAATTTGGTCGGCGAATAGCCGTATGTGTTGTAGGAAAAAAACGTATGACAGTGCATGTTGACAGCCTTGCCTGCCGAAGGCAAAGTGATTTCCCCTGCTTTTACCTTTTCGCATAATGCCGGCAGCGCCTCTTTTCTTTCGGCAAGATTAAAACTATCCAGCTTACGTTCAAGCTCTTCTATCAAGCTATTTTCCCTCAATTTTGCCTTTTTATCCGCCGGAGGCGGATTAACTTTTTACTTTCTGGTATTGTTTTTCCCAAAGCGATGCCTGTTGCGGCTGATATTCTTTTAGCTGAAATGAATTGCGGACAATTTCTCTTGCCTTTGCCAGCGTTTTTATTTGTCCTGTTGCCCTTGCCTGCATCAGGACATTGCCGATTGCAGTTGCCTCTATAGGCCCGGTAATTATTTTTTTGTTAAGGGCGTTGGCCGTGAATTGGCAAAGTAATTCATTCTGAATGCCGCCTCCGACAATATGCAAGACCTCGATTTTTTTTCCTATAATGTCTTCAATCGCTCCCATCACGAAACGGTATTTTAAGGCAAGGCTCTCCAGTATTATTCTTATCATTTGTCCTTTATCGCTGGTCGTTTTTTGGCCGTTCTGCGCTAAATATTCATTTATTCTTTTCGGCATCTCGCCCGGCGCAAGGAATTCTCTGTAATCAGGGTTAATATAACTGACAAATGGTTCTGCATTTTGTGCCATAGCTGTTAATTCGTTGTAGGATAGGTCGCTTCCTTCTCTTTGCCATTGCCTTTTGCATTCCTGCATCAGCCACAATCCCATTATGTTTTTCAAAAGTCGAATCGTCCCTTCCACACCACCTTCATTTGTGAACTCATATCCAAAAGTCTTATCATTAATAATTGCCTGCGGCACCTCTACACCCATAAGACTCCAGGTGCCTGAAGATAGATACGCCCAATTTCCCTCTTTCGCAGGAACAGCGGCAACTGCACAAGCCGTATCGTGCGAACCTGTTGCAATAACCGGAATTTCACCGCACCCAGGCTCTGCCCTTACTTTATCGCTCAACCGGCCTACAATTGTCCCTGGCGCGACGACCTTCGGCATAATATCCATTGGCAAGGAAAGTTTGTCGAAAAGCCTTTTTGCCCATTTACCGTTTCGCATATCCATCAATTGCGAAGTGCTCGCAAGACTGTATTCACCAAAAATCTTTCCGCACAGGTAATATGAAAACAGGTCAGCCATAAAGACCAGGTTCTTTGTCTTTGCCAGCGCAGGTGAATTTGCCAGCCGCATCGCGAGCAATTGATAAATACTGTTCAACTGCATAAATTGCACGCCGGTGCTCTGGTAAATCTCTCGTTTACCGGCCAGTTCAAACGCCTTTTCCATCATTCCGTTGGTTCGGCTGTCACGATAATGGTAAGGATTTTCAATCAGGTTTCCGTCGGCATCGAGCAGGCCGAAATCAACACCCCAGCTATCGACCCCGATGCCCGCAATTGTGGGGCCTGCACTTTTGACAGTTTTTTTTATGCCGGCTTGAACTTCGTCAAGCAGTTTATTAAAATCCCACCGCAGTGTCCGGTTTTCTTCAATTGGGCCGTTACCGAAGCGATGAATTTCCTCAAGAACAATTTTGTCAGCCGAAATCGAGCCGAGCATTACTCTGCCGCTCTCTGCCCCGAGGTCAACAGCAATATATTTTTTTACGTCCGCCATTCTCAGACCCTCTAAAACTTATAATCCAAAGATTAAAACTGAAAACCAGCGAATTCCATAATTTTACGTTTTATAACCCAGATTTGCCCCTATTGCAACCTGAAAATCCGGCTCGAAATGAGCTGTTGGATGTGATAGTTTTTTTATGACGCAGTAACTTCTGGACGAAGCCACGCCAATTTGGTTAAATCCTATCATAACCGTGACTTTTCGTTACGCGATTTTTAAGCAAGAAAATGTGAAAAGCCAAAGGCGACTCTTCTGCCAGATAAACCTTTTGCTGTGGCACGGGGCCGGCATTATGAGTGATGTTACCCGCATTTTGAACGCTATTGAGCAGGGAGATGCTCGGGCCGTCGATGAGCTGCTTCCGGCTGTCTATCAGGAACTTCGCCATCTGGCTGCCTGGAAGCTATCACAGGAACGCCCCGGCCAGACGCTGCAGGCAACTGCTCTGGTCCACGAGGCATATATCCGCTTGGTCGGGGCGGAAGCGCAGGGTTGGAAAAGTCGTACTCACTTCTTTTCAGCAGCGGCTGAGGCAATGCGCCGCATCCTTATCGAAAACGCACGTCGCAAGCAAAGTCTCAAACGCGGCGGTGCTCTCCGGCGAATTGAACTCGACAAGGCGATTGTGATAAATGATAAGCCTTCCCAGGCGGATGAATTGCTCGCATTAGATGAAGCCTTACAGAAATTGGCGAAGAAGGATAAGGTCAAAGCTGACTTGGTGAAACTGCGGTATTTTGCCGGCCTTACTGCTGAGCAAGCAGCCGACATCCTGGGTATTTCTCACGCGACGGCGGAAAGATATTGGGATTACGCTCGCTCCTGGCTGCGCGTGGAAATCAATAAAGCAAATGACACAACCGCGGGCTAACTAATAATTTTACCAAAATCATCAATTTTTTTGAGGGAATCTACTCCTGCTTTACGCACTATATATTGGAGCTAAAGTGAAAGGAGCAATTTATGTGTGCTGAAGATAATAAAAATGAAGAGCAGATTTATTACCAGGCAATATCGAAACCACCGGATGAGCGACAGGCCTATCTCAAAGAAGTTTGTGGAGATGATGCCGAAATTTTAGCCCGTATTGAGGCGTTGCTTAAGGCCCACCAGGAAGCCGGCGATTTTCTTAAAGTCCCTGTCTTTGGGCCGGATGTTACCCTCGAAAGCCCTCGGATTGAAGGGCCGGGGACAATGATTGGGCGATATAAGCTGCTGGAACTTATCGGCGAAGGCGGAATGGGGCTAGTTTATCTTGCTGAGCAGCAGGAGCCAATCCGCCGAAGAGCAGCGCTAAAAATCGTCAAGCTCGGTATGGATACAAAGCAGGTCATTGCCCGCTTCGAGGCCGAAAAGCAGATGCTGGCCCTATTAGACCATCCCAATATCGCCCGCGTTTATGATGCGGGAACAACCGAGGCCGGCAGGCCATACTTTGTGATGGAATATGTAAAGGGTCAATCCATCACCG
>CAYWXK010000002.1:0-191754 GCA_964462515.1 uncultured Pirellulales bacterium | reverse complement strand
TGCCGCAGTTTTGTTCCGCCTCTATCCCCGCCGCGGTTTTGCTCCGCCGTTTACATGTCGCTGTCAGGCGGCCTCTACAGATTGCCATCGAACTGGCAAGGGGGGAAGCCGATGTGGGTGTTACCGGCTTGGATTGTACTTTTGAGTTTCCGGGTGCGGTATTATTGCTGGACCTTGAACAGCCAGTTACCAGTCATGTATTGGCTATCCGAAACGAAGCGAAATTTGCCCATGTTGTGGACTTTCGAGGTTTCCTCCAGACCATTTGTGCAAAAGGTGCTACGGTCTTTGCAGAGTATCCCCGATTTGTGCGACAACATATCGCCAACCATCCAGACTACTGCGCTAAATATAAGGAACCCCCCTGCCTGGATCTTGGCTGGCTGATTGATAGGTCGGCATCACCTATCGTAGTGCGTCTATCCTTTGGAAGCACTGAAGGAAACCGATACTTCGTGGATACTGTTGAAACTGGGGTCACTCTAAAAAAAAACGGTGCTAGACCTATCCATACGGTATTGAAACGCTCAACTCCATGGCTGGCTGCAAGTAGCCAGGCACTAAGCGATCATCGTAAAAGAGCGAAAATCATGGATTTTCAATCGCGACTGAAAGTAGCTCTGGCAAAACATTTTGAGAATGGCACGCTCAGGGATAATTCAAAGTGAAATACAGAAAAATACCCAACGGTGTTCTTGTAAGCTACGAAGACAAAACTTCACAATGCCAGGGTATACGAATTAAGGTATTTGATGTCGAGTGTTTTCAATCAAATTTTGAAAGGAACTCGCAATGAAAAAACGAGGATTTTTCTCAGCTATTTTTATCGTTATTGGTTTATTGATAGGATTATCTCCGGCTGTGCAGCGGACTCAGCAACCAATCGCTGTTTGTCTGGTGCTTGACACTTCGCCCACTGTGCATTGGCCGCAACTGAGGGTCGCAGTTGAAAACGTCTATAAATCGTGTGCTGCTGGTGACACAGTTTTGGTCTTCGGTGTGCGTGGAAAAAATACTCAACTGATATTTTCCACTGTAAAACAAGCTGCAGACTATGAGTTTGCTGACCTTCGCTCGATAGTGGAAAATATAAAGCCGGACTGGTTTGCACGGGCCGATATTGCCTCTGCAGTTAAAGGCCCAGTCTATCAGAAACTCTTGCAGCACGCAGGTCCAAAGGGCCAGGCAGTTATTGTCATTATTACCGAAGGAGACCTCAGCCATAAGCAAGCCAACGACCTTATTGAATTTGCCTACAGCGTAACAAGAGCCCACCAATGGCATGTTTTTCTAACCGGCACAACGAATAAAACAAATAAAAAGCTTCTCAGTGCCGCAAATGAAGGACGGTTGTTCTGGTGCGACCTTGATAAGGTCGTCAATAGTACGGCTATAGAGCAATGGATGCGCCGGATAAGACCAGTTACAACAGGTTCTGCTGAGAAGCCAGCCATGCCGCCAACAACTACCGCTGCTGAACAAAAAGCGGATGCTGCCAAAAGAAATTTTCCGGTTGAATCAAAAGCACCCCCGCCAGCAACAGTGATGGCCATGTGGCTGCGAAGTTTGAAAACGTACTCTGAAGATAGCAATTCGACAGTTGACCATCGCTCAGCAGAAGCACTCAGACCTGTTCAAAAGGCACTCAGAAAAGAATTGGTTGACCCGAATATTCTTCGTCCTGAGCAAGGAGGAAAAGGCAAACCGGACAAGGTGGCAGCGATTGCGGGAGCCAGTAAGACCGCCGAAGTCGCCAGCGAGGCGAGCGACGGAAAACAATTTTCATCTGGCACCGAACAACCTTTGCAGGTTCCAGCTTCGGGCACGAGTGAGAAGCCAAGCCCTGCAAGTAAATCTATAACACAGGACTTTTCATTGGGTCACACAATAGAGAAAGACAAAACACCAGAACCTTTCTTGACTGTTCCAAAAAGTCAGGAACCAGCAGAACCGAATGTTATGCAGGTGGCGCCTTTGAACGAGGTTAAATCAGCTACGGTCGCATCGGATGGTGGAATCGTTAAGTCTAAAGTTCCTGCCCTTTTAGGACCGTTGAGAAAATGGACCCCGGAAGTTCCAAAGGTTCTTGAAGAGGTAGCAACTCCTGCAGCTTCGCAGAAAGTAACGGATACAGAGAAACCGCCTGTAGCGAGACTTTTACCAGCGTCTGAGGCCAGTAGGGAAAAGAGCGTGCAGTTCCCCTCAGCCGTTCGAGGTAAAGAGGCTTTAAGTTCGAAAATGGGCATAGAATCTTCTGCAGGTCATAAAACACCTGTAGTGAAAGAAAGGCTGCTGTCACATCTACTGATAGTTGGTGGCATATCCATCCCTTCTTTAATCGCTTTTGTAGTCATCTGTGGTTGGCTGGCGGCTGCAAGGTGGCAGAAGGCTGCTGAACAGCCGCTGGAAGTCATTCAGTCTCAGGAACAAGACCAGCCGCAGATCCTGATGGTGCGAGTAAATGGCGTATTGCAGCGTATCGGTGATTTGCGGTGCTTGAAAAGCTTCCACCTCGGCTCTGCCCCGGAAAATACTGTAAGAATAGCTGAGAAGGTCATTTCATCCCGTCATGCTCGAGTTTCTCGGAAAGGCGGGAAATTATTTATCAGGAATATGAGCAAGAACCCAATTATTGTCAACGGTCAAGAAGTTCAGCCTCGCAAGCGGCACCAATTGATACTGCCGTCCGTTGTTACCGTTGCCGAAGGTGTATCCATTGACTTTTTTCTAGAAGAAAGGCCCAAGGAGAATCAAAAGTCAGAGGGGAAACAGAATGTCACAAGTAGTTAAAAAACTCGCAAGTTTCGTAAGTAATGGGATTAATGTTATTGCTGGCACTACGCCAAAGCAGGTATTTCTTCTTTCACGTGCCCTTATCGATAAGAGCCATAAAATAGAGCTATTTGCAGCCCGCGGCAAAGACATTTTTTTCGATTATGACAGTCACCCACCAATGGATATAGCTGCCCTTTTAGATAAGGGCATGGACCTCAATGATCTGGTTAATCCCGATGAATTTGTCGCTGCCGCACTGCCTGTCGACCAAGAGTCGCTGGCGAAGGCAGAAGCAAATGGCAGCCTGGCCTTACTGCCGCAGGGCTGGTATCGAAGTCCCGGCGCCAGCCTCGAGAACCTCGGAGCATCTGGAGACCCGCGGATCGGCTATACTTTGGCCTTATTAAATGGACCATCACTACGAACAAGATTCCACAAATGCGTGGGCGAGCGTATTGATTACGATGGACATAAGCAGCTTCTTTTTACGGGGCTGGATGGCGCAGACAAACCCACTTCTCTGATTCTGGTCAATCTGTGCTGCACTGCGGTAGGCGGTATGAGCAGCGGCGCTGTGGTTTATTTCAGCAAGCACGTCAAAACAGATGTCCTTAGTTTTGGTGCCCGGGCTAAAACGGTCTTTCACGTCTTACTGCGTGGCGATCTGCCTGTAACCGATGTAGAGCGAGCAGATATTAATGAGACCAATTTATTAAAGCACCTTCGCGCAGTGGCGACAGGCCATTATGTAGATCCGGTGAGCGGTGAATTAACACAATGTCCGTTTGACTTGCTTTTTTTGCAGTCCAACCGTAACTGTCATGGCCGATTGCCTTCGCTGGAACGTCTAATAAGCCACGAAGCTCACCGCCAAAATGCCCTTTCAAATGGCCCTTTGGGTGAGAGCATCCGCGAGCGTCTGGCGGACATCCAAAACTGGGATTTTGACTCAAACGGCGACCCATTAGTTGGTTTTAGTATGTCTTGCAGCTACCTAAGATGGGACAGTAGCAAGGTAGTCAATTACTACGCCTATAAAGCAGCAAGCATATTAGCCAGCTTCTTTGCCACAAAGCAAGTACCGGCAGAGGCAAAGAAAGAGGCGTTAGCCTTGATACGTATGCACGGTGTCGTAGAGACACCGCAGGACCATGCCCTGACCAGCCAGGTCATGAACCCGGCAGAATTTGGCGGTGAAAATGTGATCCAGATACTCAGAGCAAACTTTGCCGACCGTATCGGAGGCACCTGGGGTTTCAAGCGTGCCATCGCCTTAGCTGAGGCGATTAATGCCATTAGCACAACTGACTTTTCGAACATCTATGAAACTGCGATGGTTAGAGAAGCAAAAAAGATTTTAGGTCAAACCATCAGTCATTTGAATAAGTATATTGAGCAAAAAATGAGTGCCCCGATGAGTGTCGAAGGGTCTGGAGCCAGGTGCTTTGATGTATTGTCCATTTTGACCTGGTACAGGCAAGCCATTGAGACATCGCGGCAGGTGGTGATGGATAAGATTGGCCAAATTCAACAGTTTGCCCAGCACCACGAGGATGTCGCTAATAATGCCCTCGAAGAACTTCAGACAGTTCGCGAACGCACCTGGTTGTGGCGGCTCTATCATCCATTCCTATCTGGTAGAATTGCAGCCTGCCTTGAGACCTCGGGGCGTATTTTTTTGGAAAGCCAACTGGAAATCCTATCGTGCAGAGTTGTGGTTCGAGATTTGCTGGATGGGCTTATAAATTTCCTTGATAGTAAAGTGGCTGAACTCGGTATGCTCGAGCAGAACCTGCGGCAGGTCTTTGCCTCATGCAAGCAGCAGGCTCAAACCTGGGTCAGAAGACCTACTACATTTGATACTCCCGTTGGTTTTGATCTGGTTAGCGAAAAGTTTTTGAATGAATCATTTGCCCGCACGGTCGCTGAACTTGGCGGCAGGGAAAACCTTAACAAGAATTTAGTTACCAGGTTTTTGTCGAAGCACGGCTCGGCAGCAATTTTGTTAGGAAAAGCACCGGACGAGATTGAAAATACACTTAAGGAAATCTGCCAGGCCGTTTTTGAACCGCAAATCAAACAGACCGACGTTGTCGCTGAATTTTTGAAGCTATACCCCGGTGAGCGTATGCAGCTTCAATTTTTCCAGCAGTTGGTTTTTCAATCGGAGGGCCGTGTCCTTACCGTCGGCGAAATTGGCAAAACCATTGTGTGGCTGAAATTCGTCACGGTGCCGGATGCTTGCTACATCGACCCGATAAAAAAACTAATTGAACGTGCAGACACCAAGCCCGGTAATTGGAAAGTCGTTGTTGATAATAACCATGATGCCATATCCATTGTTCAGCTTCGAGGTGGTATATCACTTACCCCTATAGTCGCCAGGTGTGGCTTAAACGAGCCAGAAAACTGGGAAAAGCTCAGCACCCGGGCCATCAACAGAGTTATAGCTATGATGGTGCCTCCCAACCCCAGCGACCGACAGTTGCAAATGGTATTGGCCAAGGCAATTGTTACAGGACAGCTACTTTATGATGAGGCTAATGGTTTTAACCTTCATTTTTCTGATAGCGAGCATATTTGCCTTGGTAAAGAAGTTAATGCCGCTATGAACACCCTTCAGCACTACTGGCCATACATCGTGCGCATTGAATCGACTTTTGGACACTGTGTTGTCGTAGATGATAATGCCATCGCACAGAAGATAAAAGAACTGCGTGAACGCAGAACAGTAGCACTTCCTAATAGTGATCCCTGCCTCGATTTCGTAGATGATACGGCATTTTCTGACCTGGACAAACAACTGGAGCTATTGATTCCGTGGGCTCGCCGCCTGCGGGTAAATATCGGAAAAAGGTGAAAATGGCAAAGCAAAAAAGAATCAAACTTCCAGGTGGTAAGGTGCTGCCATATAGGCCTGACCCGGTGGAGGAATTCTTACCTGACACTGTAAACGAGTCACAAGTGATACAGCCCATTTCGGTTTATTCAATACATCCTCAGCAAAGGCAGTCACAGTCGACTTCGAGCAACTCAGGTAGAAAATATCTGGATATGAGAGTCATCGATGGCAGCGAAGTCCTAATCATAGGTGCTGGTGCAGTAGGTTCTTATGTAGCCTACTTTTTAGCAGCAGCGGCCCACGTAACTGTCCATTTGGTCGATTTTGACGTTGTCGAGCATAAGCATACCCAAGGCGGCAGGACCATATACCAAGCAGGTCAGGTTCACCAGAAGAAAGTTTATGCGGCCAAAGCCAGAATCGAACATGATCATCCTAACAGCTGCGTCCATCCCTATCCCTACAATGTCATGGATATGCCCGATGGCTTTTTGTGTGTGCTCGCCAGAAAAGTGGCGATTGTAGTGAACGCTATTGATGATGCCGCAGCTATGCTAAAGGTCAACAACCTTTTTTACTCGCTTACGGAGGTACTGTATGTCGCACTTCATTCTGCCGCTGCAAGTGGGCATATCATACTTACCGTGCCTTACGCTTCTGCATGTCTGCGCTGCAGCCTGGATATAACCTCACCAAGTGACATCCAAACCCTCCACGGCGAGCCAGGTTTGGGCGGAGATATAAGGCTTGTTGCCAACTACGCTGCGACCATTGCTCTGGAGCTTATGTACTCTAAGGTAACGGGGCAGCAGGTTGATCGCTGGGACATGAGTAAAAATATTTTCTATTTCGCTAACAGACGGGAGCAGCTGAGCCCGGATGGTCCGGGGCTGGTGCTCCAGAGGGCTGAGAAACGCCCTGGGTGCCCTATATGTTCAGCTGCTCCCAATAACCTTCTTTTAAGGAGTTAAACTATGTTAAGTGGAAGCACTGCCTTGGTGGCGGTCCGTCGCAGAGACGGACCAGGTTTGTCAAAGGTCTCTCCTGGCCTTGGCGAGGACTCAAGGCCTGCCACGCCAATTCTGCAGATGCTCTTTGCCGAGCTGGCATCTTTAAAACAGCAGGTGAATGCCATGGTTGTGGCCAGGCCGAGTTCTCTACAACCGGCCGACCCTCCGGGCCAAAAGGCTGCAAGTTCCGAGAGGGTTGAGCCGAGCCAACTCAGAAAGGTCTTTGACTAATTGTAGTGGGGGAGGACCGCGGCCTCCCCCGGCTTTTTAAAGATTCAGGAGTGTAGCGATGTCCGAGCAAAGTCAAGAATACACGAAAGGCAATAACAGAAACACAGAATTACAGGTCTGTCCACTGTGTGGAGCCACGGGAAAAATCCGCCGTGGCTCTAATGAAATCGACATCTTCGGCTCTGCCTCAGAACAGAAACTCTGCCCTCTATGCAAAGGACGTGGTAAAGCACTGTCTTCCCCTCGGAGGGGACAAATTCCTTTCATCTGCCCAACCCGAAGAACCAGGTTAATCCTCCGACGGCCAAAACTCAGCAAAGGTGTCAGACCCTCCCTTGTTCAACTTCTTTTACCACCGCCTGGTACGCCGCTTTCCGGCTATCCCGAAGGCGACATGATACCCAGCTCAGAGCAGGTTGTCGGACACAAGCAAGAGAACTCACAGCTCGATACAGATAGCGAAGCAGATGGCAATGACATAACCCTTGATACAGGTTCTAATCTGGAAGAGATGGAAGCATCTTCAGCCGAGCCTGACTTAACAAATGCAATAGGTGAAGATTCCCCATCCAATCTGCGGGCTGACAGCGGATATGAGATAAACACACTTCACCCGGTTCGAGGCAATTTTCCTGCCAGTGTGGATTTTATCCAAGTTGATATGAAGTCTGATGACCCAGACAACACCTTTGAGATACCGCTAAGCGTAGATGAGCGGGTCGTAACTGCGCCCTCGTTAGATGTGACCGAGCCTCCACTGTTACCATCCTTAGATCCTTTAGATGTCACAGGTATTCCCGACCCGGCAGGCTTTCAAATCGATACTGATGTGACAGGCCAGACAGGACCATAACGGCAGGAGTAAGAACATGGCAAAGGAACTTGAGGCCGATGGCAATATAATTGATAGCCAAACTGCTGAGGACAAAAAAGACGACCATGATGAAGGCTCATCTAATGAGGCCATGGAGACAAGAACGCTCATCTTTCTTGATGGCCAGTTCATGGGCAAAACCGATGAGCCGCTGGTAAACAAAGTTGAAACAACATCGGCGGAACATGGCCTAAAGGAAACAACTGAAATCAGACTAAAAAGCGGCAGTGGCTGTGCGCACATTTTGCACACAGGCGCAGAGCTTGGCAGCAGTTGTGTCAGTTGCACAAGGCTGAACAAGGAACCGCTGATTCTTTGCAGTGAGTGTGCCAAAGACCCAGACAACTTTTGCTATGTGTGCAATTCTATCTGCTGCTGGCAGTGCCGTGACCAGCGCTGGCTAGATGGTGAAATGAGGGTTGTATGCAGGGCATGCATAAGAACAACTTTACGTATCAGGCTCCTCAAGCATGTTATCAAGTGGCTCATCATTGCCGCTGCTCTTTATTATCTTCTTATGTTTTGAAAGGCATACTGATGTTCCTGAAAATAATAATCATTATTACGCTTGGCATCATACTTCGTCATCACCTTGCTTTTCTGATACCGCATTGGCATGTGCTTGTTTCGCTTTTGGCTGGCGCACTTGCTGGCTGGTGGATGGCAAATTTCCTGATCAGATTTAATGTGAGCTTTGAGACCTTTGAATTCTTTGGTTGTCCCCAAGATATGGTCAAACCACTTTTTGCCACAATTGGCGCTCTCGTTGCTGCCAAACCGGTAAGCATCGCCATTCGCCAGTTATTCCCATATAGGGAACCGAGAGATACAGATGTACGGTGATTATCAAGATAAAAAATACTTCAAAGAGCTTGCAGCCAAAGCTGGCGAAAAGGATACACCCTGGGTTAAAAATGCCATAAGCTCGGTGCTGTTCTTACAGGATGTTGAAAATCGCCAACGGCTGCAGAAATTCTTAAGTGTGAAGATTCAGCAAAGAGTAAAAGAAGACCATTCATTTCTTCCGGCCCCTTCCAGGGAGGAGATTAGTCATGGAGATTACGAGCTTGCACGAGTAGTCACTGGCCTGGGCCCCGAGCATCCTGCAAAGGTCAGCAAGGACATTGCACCTGAGCACGGGATAATTGTGGGGCCGAGTGGGGCAGGCAAGACTACCAAGCTTACCGAGCTTGGCCAGCAGATTCATCGGAATGGCATTAATCCTGAGACAGGAGAGAGACAGACCAGCATATGGTTTTTCGACAGTGAAGGGCAGTTTCCTCCCTTTATGGCTGCACCTGGAGCTTCAGGCTGTGATGATGTCCTGCTTATTGATGTGCCACGCATGCTCAGGTTTAACCGGTACTTTCCACCGGGTGTGCCAGACCACTTAAGATACATAACGAAAGTAGTCGCTCAGGATAGAGAATCCCGGTATTTTCGTGACTTTACCATGCACATGGTGCGAACCAGCTGCTTCGAGTTATATAACAAGCAAGGCCGTTTCAATGAACGGCAGCTGCTTGAGCATATTGCCTCTAAAAAATTCAAGCCTGGCACACGTAATTACTTGGGCCAGGAATCTATCGTCAACCGCTACCAGGATGCGCTGCAGTATTTGTCAATGGTTTACGATACCCACCGCAGCCACGACCTGGCTGCTTTGACAAAAAGGTCAGTGGTATGGATGTTAGGAGGGCTTTCCTCTGACCATAAATCGATGATTATTGGTGACATCACGTTATGGCTGAAGGAATCCATGCCGGTGTCATACAGCCCCCAATTGAAACTGGTTTTGATAGTTGACGAGTTCGCTGACTTCTGCAATATCCAACGGCTACAGCGAGCTGACATCCAGGAGCCGTTTTTGGTGGATGCAGCCCGCGTCTTCAGAAAAAGAGGAGTCTCCCTTATACTGGGGACTCAAAGCGTCTATACAGTTCCCCGCCCGATACTCTCAAATATCAGTTGCTTCTGGATGGCATTTCGGCCAGCTGACGGCTATTCGATGCAGGTCCTGGCCCAGCACCTCTGCCTCGATTCCGAGCAGGCTGATTATATGATGGAAATGCCCGAAAGGCAGGTGGTCTGCAAAACCAAGAACTGCCCCAGGGCTTTCCTCGGGCACGTAGGAGAAATCATTCTGCCGGTAGCAACGGATGAAGAGGTAGCCAGGCGCCTGGAAGAAAGCCAGCATGTGCTCGACTCCCTGTTGGAACCGGAGCCAGAACCTGACCAGCCTTTATTATTCCCGCAAGGACTAACGGCAGAACAACAGGATGCTTTATTCACACACTACAACCTGACAAAGGCCGAGCTTGACTATTTGGAGTTTCTGGCGCAGCATCCCTTTCTGCCACTCGGCGAGATCGACAGTATCGATTCTTTATCCGAATACAAGGCACATCTTATCCGGCAGAAGCTTATTGATACCGGCCCTGGCCTGATTCGCGTCCACAGGATCACAACCGGGCAAAAAGGCGGCCCTGTCTCTACAATCGAGCTTCTGCCTCATACCCTTCGGATGCTTGACAAACTGCAGATTAAATACGCCGAGCCGACCGGGCACGGCAGCATCGAGCACAAGTTCTGGCAGCACAATGCCTTTAGCTGGGCTATACAGACAAAGGGTCATCCGGCCAGAATCGAATACTGGCTCAATAGCAAAAGCGTTGATGTGGGTATTGAATGGGATGAAAAGAAAGTGGCCCTTGAGATTGCTTTAGAGGATATGGAAAAAGAAATGAACAATCTTATCCGCGACCTCGAAGCTGGCTGGGACCAGGTTGTGTTCTGCGTACTAACCGATAAGGAGCTCAATCGTCTGCGTAACGAGATAGCAAAGAGATTTGGAGACGAGCTGCTGGAAAATGGCAAGGTCGCATTTATGAAACTAAGCATGTTTTTGGGAACTGAAGAGCATCAGGAAAAGACAAACTTACAGTCAGAAGAACAGGGAGATACACAGGAGACACCCAAAGACTAAACGTAAAAAAAGGTCACATGAAAAATGAACTGTTATCGGCGAACATCAGACAACACATATTGGTTAACGCCTGAAGAAAAATGAGCAGAGTGCCCAGAAAATCACAAACTCTCTACGCTGGTAAGGATACAGGTACCGAAAACCTTACATCCGATGCACGCAAGGTGTGTAAAAATGACACTGCAACCCGAAATAACAAAGAGGCACCCTTAGATATGCTTCGCGAAAGGCTGATGCGGCGATATCTCAAGAAAGACGAACACGGGGGAATCGTTGAGACTCCCGACCAGATGTATCATCGGGTAGCCAATACAATCGCACAGGTAGAAACCAGGTACGGTAAAACAGCCTCCCAAATAAAAGTAATTACGGATAGATTCTGCAGCCTTATGGTAAATGGGGTCTTCTTGCCCAACAGTCCCACTCTGATGAACTGTGGCCGAAAAGACGCTATGTTAAGCGCATGCTTTGTGCTGCCAGTGGAGGATAGTATTGAAAGCATTTTTGACACAGTAAAAAATGCAGCAGTCATCCAAAAGGCTGGCGGAGGAACAGGCTTTTGCTTTGATAAGCTTCGCCCAGCTGGTGATATAGTAGCCTCAAGCGGCGGGACCACGTCCGGCCCCATAAGTTTTTGGCGAGTGTATTCTGTAACCACCGACACAATTCAACAGGGCGCTTTCCGCAGAGGAGCTAATATGGGCATGATGAGCATAGAACATCCAGATATCCTAAAATTCATCTATGCCAAGCGAAGCCTTGATGCCTTTACCAATTTTAATATCTCTGTGAAGGTTCCTGATTCCTTTATGGAAAAACTCTACAATGAACCCCAGGCATCACATATCGTCACTAACCCTCGAACAAAGAAAAAATATGTCATCCCCCGATCTGTAAACTTAAAGACCTATACCTTAGATGACCTGGTCCCGGTGGATGGGAGCTTAGAAACCGACTGTTACATTGTCAGGCAAATATGGGATAGTATTATAGTCAATGCACACGCTACCGGCGAGCCTGGCCTTTGCTTCATCGATAGGGTCAATGAAGATAATCCAACACCGAATCTTGGCCAAATTGAGGCCACGAATCCCTGTGGCGAACAACCGCTGCTTCCATATGAAGCCTGCAACCTTGGCTCAATTAACGTATCAAAATTTGTTACGCAAGATTCAACCGATCTGGATTGGAAATCTCTGGCACACACTATACTGCTTGCCGTAAGATTCTTAGACAACGTGATAGATGCCAGCAACTGGCCAGTCCCGGAAATTCGCGAAAAAACGCTTGGCAACCGTAAGATCGGCCTGGGCATTATGGGTTTTGCTGACACCCTTGTTTTGCTGCGTATCAGATATAATAGCCAGAAGGCTGTTAAGTTCGCCAGTAAACTGGCCTGGTTCATCCAAAAACATGCCCACGATGCAAGCGAAAAACTCGCTAAAGAAAGAGGCAGCTTTCCCAACTGGGCCGGTAGTATATGGGACACAAAATATCACAGGCCCATGAGAAATGCTACCTGCGTCACTATCGCTCCAACAGGCTCTATCAGCCTTCTCGCCGGTTGTAATGGTGGAATTGAGCCGTTCCTTAAAATAGCAAAGAGACGCGATGCACAGGATTGCCAGAAAGGCATTCGATTACAGCCGATTATTGAAGAAATAGGCGCCAAAGAAGGCTGGTTATCTGAGAAGGTGCGTAATTTACTAAGCCAGGGCATCCTGCCCAAAGACATTCCTGAAATCCCCAAAAAACTTGCAGAAGTGTTGGTAACAGCACATCAAATCTCTCCTGAATGGCACCTTCGGATTCAGACAGCATTCCAGGAGTATGTTGATAATGCGGTATCCAAGACCGTGAATCTCCCGCCGCATTCAAGTGTAGAAGATGTGGACAAGGTTTTTCGCCTTGCCTTTGAGTTTGGGTGCAAAGGCACCACCGTATACAGAGATGCTTCTCGCGTGGATGAAGAGCAGATAATCGCCAGTTCCGGCGAATCGAACCAGACAAAAATGCTTTTGCCAAGGCCAAGGGTTTACAGGACAAATGGTCAGACCACCAAATTTCGAACGGGATGCGGCACGCTATTTGTCAGCGTTAATAGAGATGCCATGGGGCTTTGTGAGGTATTCGCTAATCTGGGAAAAGCCGGTGGATGTCCATCACAAAGCGAGGCAACCTGCCGGGCTGTCTCGGTAGCACTTCGATGCGGCGTCGACCCTAAAACCCTCATAGAACAGCTAAAGGGCATACGCTGCCTTTCGACAATTACACGTAAAAGGACAACTAAAGGTGTGGGTGTGCTATCCTGCCCGGATGCCATAGCCAGAGCGATTGAAGAAGCTCTGGAGCTGAATTACGAATTAGAAATCACGCCTGCTGTTAATAGGTGCCCCGAATGCGGGTCTGTTCTGAGGAGAGAGGAAGGCTGCAACCAGTGTGATAACTGCTGGTATGTGAAATGCGGTTAATTATCCCGGCAAGGACAGGTGATGGAAATATGACAAACAAGAGGAGGTAATCGATTATGGCTTATGTAAAACTGTTATCCATAACGCCGAATGCGGAAGAATTAATAGAAAACGCAGGTCGAACGGCATATCAGTCCTTTAAAAGAAAGAAAAAGGCAATCACCCGCCAGTTTATAAAGAATATCATCGAAAAAGGCCACGAATCCGTCTTAGAACATGGTGTGGCCACTTTCAGGATACGCGGATCAAGAGCATTCATACATCAATTAGTCAGACACAGACTATGCTCCTATACACAGAAGTCTCAACGATACGTGAATGAGTCTCAATTTAGTTACGTTGAACCTGACTCAATCAGAAGTAATAAGAAAGCCCACTGTCTCTTTGAAGATTTTATGGGCAAAGCGAAAGAAGCTTACATCAAATTGCAAAAATTAGGAATAAAAAATGAAGATGCGAGATACGTGCTTCCCAATGCCGTTGAAAGCGAGATTGCAGTCACAGCAAACTTCAGACAGTGGCGGCACATCATTGAAATCAGAGGAAGCCCCAAATCGCAGTTGGAGATAAGAAAAGTAGCAATTGCAATCCTAACAATACTAAAGCGGCATGCGCCAACGGTATTTGGTGACTTTGCAATAAACAAAAAAACTATGACAGCCTGTCCGCAACCAGGAAATATGCTGCCTGAGCGCAGCAATTAAGAACGCTTTTGCTAGGATACCAGTGGAAAACACAAGACCAAAACACGAAGCCCAGCATGAGGGTGCGCAAGCACTTAACCGGCGCGCCCACCGAAGGCCTCTGGCACCTGATGAAGTGGAGTCTGCATTCAAGAATGACACCCGATTCCCACCCGTTCTATCTCTTGAACAAGCGGCCCAATTAGCTCATCTTGCGCCTACCACCGTAAAAAGACTTGCATCCGAAGGATTTTTCTGTCATAGTGTTAGGAGAGGTAAACCAATTGCCTTCTGGAGAAACAGGTTTGTTGTGGAAGTTATGGAATTGGACAAGACAAGAAAACGTAATAAAAATCAAAATCCGATGAAAGGAGGTGAATCAAAATGAAACTAATTGATAAACAGATTGTCGAGGCAACAAATCCGACTATCTACATTGGCAGGCGAACGTATAAAAACAAACGCACTGGCAAGGCCTGTATTGCCAGGCCATATTGGGCAGAATACTTTACAAATGGCCGGCAGTATCAGGAATCGCTCGAGACAACCAACAAAGCCGCAGCTGTTCGTGCAGCCTATGCTCTTGCAGAGGGTATAGAGCGGGGTCAGCAAAAAATACGCGACAGCAGAAGAACCATCCAGGAGATAGCTGATGCATACTATACTTTCTGTGAAGGACGTGGGCAGGCAAGAAAGACTCTGGTGAAATACAAAGGGCAGTTAGAGCGGTTCAAACAGTGGTGTAAGTCGGAGAATACTCGATGGGCAAGGACCTTTGCTCCAGATGACCTTTTTGCTTATAGAGCCTACCTTGCTGAGCAGTGCCGGCTTTCGCCCAAGAGTATCTACCACGAAACTATAGTGATAAAACAGCTCTTCAAATGGGCTGCACGAAATGGGTACCTTTCCCTAAACCTCTTGGAGCCCATTCGTTTTGAGAAGGTAAAGTCGCCAAAACAGCCTTGCTTCAGAATGGAGCAGGTGCAATTGCTGGTTTCCAACGCCGAAAGATGGGCGGTGCCTATGTTCGCGGCATTAGCTTTTACAGGGATGCGAATTGGAGAGCTTCAACAGCTTCAATGGGAAGATGTAGATTTTGACCGCAACGTGATTCACGTGCACCGCGGTGGCAGTGGTGGCAGACCCAAGGACAAGGAAGACAGGTTCATTCCTATGCACACCAGGAAGTTAAAACCATTTCTCCAAACCTTGCCAAGAAAATCCGAGCTTGTCTTCCAGATGCCCGATGGCAGAGAGGTTTCTCCCAAAAAGCTTCGTGCTTACCTTAAAAACCTGTGCAGGCAATGCGGTTTTGAAAACCCCCAGCAGTATAAATTGCATACCTTCAGGCACTTCTTCGCCAGTTACTGTGCCCAGCAAAATCTGTCCTACAAGTACGTTCTGGAATGGATGGGTCATTCCTCAAGTGACATCCTGGATATGTACTTCACTATGAACGACCGGCATGCACAGGCAGCCATGAATAGTATGAGCTTCGAGGCCGAAATAGCAAAAAGTAGGACAGTTTTAGGACAGTCAGGTGCACATTTCAAACAGGCACTTCCTCAACCTACCTATCTGTAAGCACTTACAAACGCAGGTAAAAATCTAACGGAGAGGGCGGGATTCGAACCCGCGGTCCCGATAAACGAGACACGGCCTTTCCAAGACCGCTCGATAAGCCACTCTGACACCTCTCCACATTTAGTTTTGAGTTTTTAGTTCGTTGTTTTTAGTAGCTCTTTTCTGCTCAAAAAAGTTCTGCAGTTGTTCTCTGCATTCATCGGCCAGCACGCCGGCGGTAACCTTTAATCTGTGGTTCAGCCGTTCATCTTGGACGATATTATATAAACTTTTCACTGCGCCCGTTTTTGGGTCATCGCAGCCATAGACTAATCTATCCATTCTGCTCAAGACCAATGCCCCGGCACACATAGGGCACGGCTCTAATGTAACATACATCGTGCAGCCATTCAAATGCCAGTTTTCCAAAGCTGCCGCCGCCTGGGTAAGTGCGATTATCTCAGCGTGGGCGGTAGGGTCCTGAAGTTGTTCTCTCTGGTTATATGCCTTTGCGATTATGGTGTCGTTGTGAACGATGACCGCCCCTATCGGCACATCGCCATTCTCCTCGGCAATCTTCGCCTGCTCAATAGCTAATCGCATAAAGTGTACATCTTCTTCGGGGATATTTATTTGGGATTGAACAGACTGCATAAACTCTTGTTCACTCATACCAATTACTCGATCTGGTTCATTTAATCGCCATAGGGAGTTAGCTGCCATCTGAAATTTATGTCGAAGCTCTTTGTTGTTACGGTCTCTCAGTAACTTTATATACTCCGTAAAATGAGATTCTATTGTTTTGTAAAATTTACGCGGATTTATAATGACTGACTGAATTTCTCCGTTCTCATCTAACTTACCCTCAACTTTTGGTACTGTAATTAAAAGCGTTTTCCCGTTTTTACGAGTATCAAAACTAATTTTATCTCTAAACATACCATCGTGAAAAAATCCACACCTTGCATCTTCATACAAAACGTCTGCAACTCTTCCAAGTAATTCCTCATTAGCGCTTGTTTTTTTGAAAACAGAAACAAAAGCATCTCTGAAAAACTTTTTTGATTTTCCTTCGCTCTTCTCGCCTAACTGATAAATTGAAAATCCTTCAAAATACGTAAGAATTAGGGCTACTGCTGGAATAAAACCATTATTCAGATTTAAAAGATTTTCTGCCGGTTTTAACAACCAAAAGGTTATTCTATCTTCGAAAACATCGATTAAATCATCAACTGAGGCATTTTCTAATTTCTTATCGGGGTAATTCGGGCTAATAAGCATAAATTCTTATAAAACAGCATAACGAAAATAGGGATTGATTCATAATATTAGTCGCTAGGCGGTATGAGCAACCTTGCTAATATTATTCCGCCAATCAATCCGAGCGGAAAAGCAAGCAAACCAGCTACCCAACCTGAGAAAATGAAGGATAGTATTATCATCGATAGATCTACCAAAGTCAATAGATTTCGTATGGGTGTTCGCCCTATTAGATGTGTTCGCCCCATTTTTTCAATCTTTTCAGCTAAGAGGATATGTAAAAACATTGAGAGAACAATGATACCAGTAAAAAGTACTCCCCAACCATTCCAGACCCAAAATATTTTCTCATTCATTTTTCTTTTCCTTGTTTAATATTACACCTCCAACATATATAGCGAAGCAGGGTCCTACTGTTCAAATGCTCACCTGCTCTATTTTGACCGACTATGTCGGTCAAAATACCCCCAAGGGGAGTCGAACCCCTGTTACCGGGTTGAGAACCCGACGTCCTGGGCCACTAGACGATGGGGGCAAAGCTCAAACTAAACTTAAGTTTAGTTTGAGAAATCCTAAATTCGAATATCGAAACCCTAAACAATATCGAAATACAAAATCCCAATGTCCAAACATCCTGTTTTGAATTTTGGTCATTAGCTATTGCTTCGTATTTAGTATTTCGTGCTTCGGATTTCCCCGGTTTGCAGCAAACTAAGCTGAGAACCGAGAGCAATGGCGGCGGTCGGATTCGAACCGACGACCTTAGGCTTATGAATCCCACGCTCTAACCAACTGAGCTACACCGCCGGACAAGTCGTAATTTACAGGAAACTTTGTAACTTTGCAAGCGATTTTACCGATAAGCTGGGCGGATTCGGGGCGTGAGCCAAGAAAGGCCGTATTTAGCGTGCCTAAGTTGCTTTCTAATTTGATCTTGGCGCAGAAGGTGCAAGTGCA
Source organism: uncultured Pirellulales bacterium (assembly GCA_964462515.1). Taxonomy (GTDB): domain Bacteria; phylum Planctomycetota; class Phycisphaerae; order Sedimentisphaerales; family Anaerobacaceae; genus CAYWXK01. The sequence goes on along the minus strand of CAYWXK010000002.1, from coordinate 174,102 downwards.
TATACTTTGTTGGGTATCTTCAAAAAGAAAAACAAATGGATTTGCAATGAAAGAACATCTAACAGGTTTGATAGCAGCGCCTCCAACACCTATGCATCAGGATGGCCGCCTGAATCTCGCTGTGGTGGAGAAACAGGCGCGGTGCTTAATAGAGAACGGTATCAAGGCGGCCTTTGTGTGCGGCTCGACAGGAGAAGGGCTATCGCTAAGCACAAGCGAGCGGATGCAGGTTGCGGAGAAATGGAAGGCCGTGGTCGGCGACAGGCTGCCGATATTGGTGCACGCAGGGCATCACAGTCTGGTGGAGGCCAGGGTCCTCGCAGAGCACGCGGAAAAGAAAATCGCAGCGCGTGCGATAGCTACTATGGCGCCGAGCTATTTTAAGCCGGAGACAATCGATGATTTGGTTTGTTTTTGTGCCGAGGTTGCCACCGCAGCGCCCCAAACGCCATTTTATTACTATCATCAGCCGGCAAACAGCGGCGTCCATTTTCCTATGGTTGATTTTGTAAGGATTGCAGGCGAGCGGATTGAAACTTTCGCGGGCATAAAATATACGCACGGCGATATGATGGATTTCGGGCAGTGTCTTGATTTGCAGGGAGGCAGGTTCAATATTCTTCTTGGTCAGGATGAGAATTTACTTGTTGGGTTAGCGCTGGGCGCGCGCGGCGCGATTGGCAGCACGTATAATTTTGCTGCACCATTATATCAGCGAATTACAAACTCATACGAAGCGGGAGATATGGCTACTGCACAAAAGGAGCAGGGGCGTGCGAGAGAGCTTGTTTCTGTTATAACGAGGTTTGGATTACTGCCGGCACTGAAGGCGACGATGAAGATTATAGGGATAGATTGCGGGCCATGCCGGCTGCCTCTGCGAACCCTATCAGATAAAAAGTGCGAGGAGCTTGCGGGGGAACTATCGCGAATCGGCTTTTTCGGCTATTGCTCGAAAGTCAGCGACGAACTTAGAATTCAGAACTGAGAATTAGGAATTGACAATAAAAAAGATTAAAATTCTGCGTTCTAAATTCTACATTCAAAATTCTTACTTACGGCTCTACTGGAGGTTCTTTTTTATCTGGTCATGGACGAGAAGGGATTTGGTTTGGTTGCCGAATGCGCCTACTCGAATTGATAGTTTGGTTGCGCCCTCGGCGGTAGCGCTGAGCTTGACCGCAATCTTTGTGTCCTGAGCGTCATGGGCGACAACTACTGCCGACATTGCATCCTTTGTTTTCTTGCCGACACCTAACTGGAGCTGGTCCATTGCTTTTAAGGTTGCTTCGTAAACGGCATTGATATCCTTTGACTCGACCGCTTCTAAATCACCCTTAACATAAGCGACGGTGCCGGCGGCACCGGCTCCGGCGATGATAGCCAGGCACCCTTGAGCCAGGGCAGCAATACCGACAAGTAAAACTGTTAAAGCAATTTGTGCGTTTCGCATACGTAAATCTCCTTACTTCTATGAAGTTTTTTTCACTGCACAACTATAAAATACAAGAACAGAAAGTATTTGTCAATTCTGAGCGGTTGCAAGAAATCTAAGGAGCGCTGATGCGCTAAATAGATATATCAATACCGCGAGACATTAACTTCGGTTATGGTGCCTGTAACGAGGAAAACTATCCGCTCACAGATGTTTGTTACACGGTCGGCAATCCGCTCAAGATTATGCGCCGCCCAGATAAGATAGGTCGCCCTTGTAATCGTGGCCGGGTTTTCAATCATACAGGTCAACAGCTCACGATATACCTGCTCATAAAGCAAATCAACTTCGTCGTCTTCGCTGCAAATTGTCTGGGCAGCCTGTGCATCCCGTTTCAAAAAGGCATCGAGACTTTTTTTCAACATAGCGACCGTTTTTTCCGCCATTTGTGGGATATCAATCAGGGGCTTGACCAGCGGCTCACGACCATGCATAACAACGATTTTGCCTATACCCTCTGCGTAATCGCCCATCCGCTCAAGCTCGGTAACGATGCTTAAAACAGCTACAATTTCCCGCAGGTCGCTCGCTACCGGCTGCTGTGTGGCGATGAGGTTGATACATTTTTCCTCAATGTCCCATCGCTTTTTATTAATCAGCGCATCATCGCTAATGATGCGATTAGCAGCATCAGCATCGAGGGACTTGAGAGATTCTATAGAACGGCTGATGGCAGTAGTGACCATCCCGCCCATATCAATAACATCTTTTTCAAGCTCTTTTATATATTTGTGAAAACTTTCTCTGGTCATAACTATCTCCAATCTTTCTTCGCAGTAAAAACTACGAAGGATAAAAGTTAACCGAAACGGCCGCTTATATAATTTTCAGTAAGATTTTCTTTGGGTTTAGTGAATACCTGCTCTGTCTGGCCAAACTCGATAAGCCGGCCAAGATACATAAATCCTGTGTAATCGGAAGCCCTGGCGGCCTGCTGCATATTGTGCGTTACAATTACAATGGTGTATTCCCGCTTTAATACTCGCAGCAAATCCTCGATTTTAAGCGTTGAGATGGGGTCGAGTGCCGAGCAAGGCTCATCGAGCAAAATTATTTCAGGTTTTAACATTATCACTCTGGCGATGCAGAGCCGCTGCTGCTGCTCGAGGGTTAGGGTGCGGGCATTTTTCCTGAGCTTATCTTTAAGGTCCTGCCATAAACCAACGTGCTCGAGACTTTCCTGAATGGTTAGCATAATTTCGTCTTTTCCATTTATCATTCGATGTATCCGCAGGCCGAATTTAAGATTATTGTAAATCGACAAGTCAAAGACATTAGGTCTCTGGAAAACCATTCCGACTTTTTTCCGCAAAGAAATCAGGTCGGTATCAGGCTCAAGGATATTGCTGCCGTCAATAATTATCTTACCCTCGGCCCTTGTCCGCTCAACAAGGTCGTTCATTCTGTTGAAGCACCGCAGGAGTGTGGATTTGCCGCAGCCGGAAGGGCCGATGATAGCAGTAATGTTCTGGCCTGGAATCTTTATACTTACTTTTTCCAGCGCCAGGAAGTCGCCGTAATATAAGTTCAGGTTGACTGTTTCGATTTTAGGTGAAAGTTCCATATTAGCCAAACCTGCCGGTTATATAATCGTCTGTGCGTTTGTCCTGCGGATGTGTGAAAAGTGCACTCGTCTGGTCAATTTCGACCATTTCACCCATCAGGAAAAATGCACATCGCTCACTTACGCGTGCTGCCTGTTTGGTGTTATTGGTTACGAGTATCTGCGTATAGTTTTTCTTTAATTTCTGCATAGCATCTTCGACTTTTGCAGTTGAAATCGGGTCAAGACCTGAGCAGGGTTCATCATAGAGAATCACATCAGGTCCGACAGCGAGGGTCCTTGCTATGCAGAGCCGCTGCTGCTGACCGCCTGAGAGACGTATGGCCGGCTCATTAAGACGGTCTTTGACCTCATCCCACAGATAGGCCTTTTTCAAGGCCTCTTCGACAATTTTGTTGAGAGCGTCTTTGTGGGTAATGCCGTGGACCTTGGGGCCGTATGCAACATTGTTAAAAATACTTACAGGCAGCACCTGCGGCAGGGCAAAGATAATACCGATTTTTTTGCGCAAGATGCTGTCGCTGATGTTCTTGATGTTCTGGCTCGAGAATAGAATGTCGCCGGTTTGCCAGTATGAGGGATTAAAGAAATTTAGTCTGTTTAACGCTCGCAAAAAGGTGGTTTTGCCGCTGTTAGCCGGCCCAATAATTCCGAGAATCTCGTTTCGGTAGATTTCGAGACTGAGGTTTTTTAGAACCGCAAGCTCGTCGAAGTAGCAATTTAATTCCACAGCTCTTATTATGGTTTGTTTTACCATAGTTTCTTTTTTCTAAAGTGTGCACGCAAAATTATGCTCACCAGGTTCATCAAAAACACTAATGCTATAAGGACGAAAGCCGTTGCAAAACTTAGCCTGGCCGGCATATTCGGCACCTGCGTTGAGATAACATAAAGATGGTAGGGCAGCGCCATAACCTGGTCAAAGACGGTTCGCGGCAGACGAGGCAGATAAAATGCAGCAACGGTAAATAGAATAGGGGCTGTTTCACCCGCCGCCCTGCTTAGACTCAAGACAGTTCCAGTAAGGATGCCGGGTAAAGCGTAAGGCAATACGCAATTTCGCACGGTTTGCCACCTGGTCGCGCCCAAAGAAAAACTAATCTCACGAAAGCTCCAGGGCACCGACTCGAGCGCCTCCTTGGTGGCGGTGATAATTACAGGCAAGCTCATTATCGCCAAAGTCAGCGACCCGGAGAGGATTGAAGTGCCTAACCTCAGAAACAGGACAAACAGTGTAAATCCAAAAAGGCCATATACAATGGATGGAATTCCTGAAAGATTCACGACAGAAAGCTTAATTAACCTGGTAAAGAAATTGTCCTTCGCATATTCGACAAGATAAATAGCAGCCAATACGCCTATCGGCAGCGAGCACAGCATTGTGCCTATTATCAGCAGGATTGTGCCGACAATCGCAGGAAAGATGCCGCCCTCTTTCATTCCATTGCGAGGCGACTGCATAATAAATTCCCAGTTTATCGCACTGCTGCCGTTTTTAACTATATAAACGATTGTCAACAAAATCGGCACAACAACAAACAGTGTGATAAGGCCGAGGATGGAGAAAGCAATTTTTTGTCTGACCTTTGGAGCGTTCATTTTCTTGCCCTCCGCAGAAAAGAGTCAGCAGTGAAATTTATTATGAAAGTTATTATGAACAAGACCAGCCCGACGGCAAAGAGGGCAAAATAGTGTTCTGAGCCGCTCACAGTTTCACCCATTTCGCCGGCGATTGTTGCGGTAAGAGTTCTCAAGGGTTCCAGGATAAACTTTGGCACGACGGGTGAGTTGCCGGTAACCATCATCACAACCATTGTCTCACCAATGACCCTGCCTATACCTAACATTACGCCGGCGATGATGCCGGATGAAGCCGCAGGCAGGATAATTCGCCAGAGGGTTTGCCATTTTGTTGCACCGAGGCCGAAGGCGGCCTCCTTGTAAGTTCTGGGGACACCTACTATGGCATCTTCAGAAATACTGATGATAGTCGGCAGCGCCATAAACGCCAATAGCAGACTTCCTGTCAGGCCGCACATCCCCGTAGGCAGCTCAAATGTTTTCTTGAGAAATGGGCTAAGCCACACAATCCCGATAAATCCCAGAACAACGCTCGGAATCGAGGCTAAAATCTCAACAAGCGACTTTAAGACGTGCTTTAGAGATGGAGGTGCGACCTCGGCAATAAACATAGCCGTCCCAACTCCAACAGGCACACAAATTACAATTGCTCCAATCGTAACATAAACAGAGCCGAGCAGCAGCGGCACAATGCCGAACTTCGGCGGCTCAGAGATGGGCAGCCAATGGGTGCCAAAAAGAAATCCGCCCACTCGATATACCCTGAATAAAGACAAAGAGTCTCTGAGCAGAAATAGAAATATCAGAAATACAAAAATGATGACCAAAAGGCCGCTCAGTCTGATTAACAATTCAATAACGTATTCGCTAATCTTTTTGGGCAACGGTTGCTCCTATCGGCACAAAGCCGGTCTCTATGAATTGCTGCTGGCCCTTAGGGCTCAAGGTAAAATCGATAAATAGCTTTATAACTCCCTGAGGCTGGCCATTGGTATAGAAATATAACGGCCTGGAAAGCGGATACGTCTTTTTAATCACGTTGTTCACATCCGGAGGATAAAAGTCACCACCCTTTGCTACCAGTAAAGGTTTGGTCCTGTCGGAGACATAACCCATACCCAAATAACCAATCGCCGCATCATTGGCCACAACCTCTTCAACAATCGTCTGCGAAGAAGTTAGAAGCAGCGTTTGAGGAGAGAATTCCTCGCGGTTATCCTTTTTTCCAAGCTGCACGACTTCTTCCTTAAAGTAGATGTGCGTGCCTGAGCTGACCTCTCGCGAGAGAGTCACAATGCCGAGGTCCTTTCCGCCAAATTCCTTCCAGTTGGTTGCTTTGCCGGTAAATATCTTATGCAAATCCTCAATCGCAATTCTTTCGACAGGGTTGTTTTTATTAACTATTACTGCAACACCATCATAAGCAACTACAAATTCCTTAGGGAACACGCCTCGTTTTTCAGCTATTTCCTTTTCCTTGGGCTTCATTTCGCGTGAGGCAGTAGCTACATCGCAGGTTTTGTTTATTAACGAGGCGATTCCGACGCCGCTGCCGCCGCCGGTTACCGCCACGAAGATATGGGGGTAATCTTTCATAAATTCTTCAGCGATTTTCTGCGCGGCATTGACGATGGTATCTGAGCCTTTGATTTGAAGAAAGCCCACCGGCTCATTCGGCTCAACGTCTTCACGGCACCCGATGATAAAAAAGCTCATTGTAGCTATAATAAGTGTAGCTTTCAGTCTCACACCCATAGAAAAATTTTAACAGCTATCAGTCTCCTTTGCAAGGTGTTTTGCTGAATTGTTCTTACTCAACAAAGTTACCCAAGAATTAAAAATAGAATCTCAGACTGGTGCCAAGCACATTGATGTCCTTCCACTCTTTAGAAGACCTGCTCGATTGCCAGAGATAAAAAATATCGGCTTTGATTTTTTTTGACAGATTGAAAGAAGCTCCGGAATAAAATCTGTTTCTGTCAACATTATCATCGTCGAGGGTAATAAACACTTCATCCGCCAAATAAGGTGTTAACTTAAGCTCCGTCAACTCTACTGGCAACTTAACTGTAACCTTGTTTCTGTATCGCCACACATCCTTTTTATTCTCAAAATCGCGATATTCAAATCTTGACCTGTCACTAATATCAAGGCCAAACAGTCGGCCTTTTAAGGTAACATTAACGTGGGGTCGATTTTCCTGCCTCCACTGGCTGTTACTATCTTTTTCGAATACCTGCCTGTAGTTAAATCCCAGGTCTATCCAATCTGCAAGACTTTTGTAGATAAAGCCCAAATCCGAATGGTGATAATAGAGATGTCCGCCATCATTGGCGAGCCGAAATTCCTCCTCAAATGCGCATTGCCAATCTTTGTTAATATCAAAAGAGGCGCCCGCCGAGCTCCAGTATTGAAATCCTTCATCCTCGAAGGCCAAACAAACCTTACCGAACGACAGGATGATTATTACCGCTACAACAAAACATATCCTATTTCTTACCTTCATACGACATTTTTCCTTCCCATTCTGTAAAATATCAAACGCTTTTTGAATTTCGACGACCCGAACCCAGGCTTCACAAATCCTGCCGCCAATCCGGCTGTAAAAGGTATTCCCGAGTGTGCTTATCTACACTTATACCGTTGAATTGTTAAAGTTTTATCAGTAGTATGCTAAAATTGTGTTAAAATTGCTACGCAGTTAAATGAATCGTGAAGGTGCTTCCTTTTCCGAGTGAGCTTTCGACCGTTACGTATCCACCATGCACCTGAGCAATGTGCTTGACGATTGCCAGGCCAAGACCTGTGCCGCCCAGTTTTCGGCTTCGGCCTTTGTCAATAACATAGAAACGCTCAAAAATGCGAGGAAGATGTTCCGGGGCTATTCCACAGCCGTTGTCCTGGACGGTGATAGCTACTTCTTTATCCTTTTGCACGGCACTTATTCTGACATCGCCCCCCATTGGGCTATATTTAATGGCATTATCAACAAGGTTCAACACTGCTTGCTCTAATAGCGCGGCATTCATCCTGACCTCGATATGCTCGTCGCAGACAAGCTGGATTTTCATCTGCTTGTCTTCAGCCTTGACACTCGATAGTTCTATGGCAGCAGCCAGCACCGGCTTCAGCATCGTTTTTTCGAATAAGGTTTCTCGCCTTTCCTTTCCCTCTTCCAGACGCGAGAGTGTCAGTAGGTCTTCAATAATAGCGTTGAGTCTGTCAGAGTGCCTGGCAATGATTCTCAGGAACCGCTCTGCTTGCTGCGGGTCTTTTATGGCACCCTCCAGCAGCGCTTCAACATAACCCTGAATAGAGGTAACGGGAGTTTTGAGCTCGTGAGACACATTTGCTACAAATTCACGCCGAACATTCTCCAGCCGGCGCATCCGCGTCATATCATTGAGGACAATGACCGCTCCGATTCTGACACCTGCACCGGTTGGCAGAGGTGCTCCATGCAGTTGAAAGAGACGGTCGCCCTCCGTTGGCAGGGAAATGTCCGCCTCTGTGGGCACTTTGCTATTTAGCGTCCTGTTGATGAACTCCTGCAGAACCACATTGCGGATGATTTCTTCTACCATACGGTTTTGCGCATGCTTTGCATCTATGTTCAATAAAGTTGCGGCTGCGTTGTTCACACTCACAATACGACCCTGTCCATCCACTGCGACAACACCCTCAATCATACTTGAAAGAACCGCTTCCAGCTCATTTCGCTGGTCCGTTATTGTTGCGAATCTTTCCTGCAATTGAGTGGCCATTTTGTTAAGCGCGTTGGCGAGCGAATCCAGCTCCCCGGTACCCAAGACAAGGAGGCGATGGTCGAGGTCGCCAGAGGCGAACTTTTCAGCGATTTTTTTCATATCAACAATCGGCTCGCTGATTCTCCGCGATATCAATAGACTGAGTCCGGCCGCACATAATGCCGTCGCAACGCCGCCCCAGAAAATCTTAATATAAATATTCTTAAGAGCATCATCGATGGCGGTAGCAGGTATCGCTGTGCGCACTACTGCCTTAATTTCTCCATCCTGCTTTATTGGAACAGCAACGTACATCATATTTTTGCCGAGCGTGGGGCTTAGTCGCAGAGACCATCCAAAGCCTTCGTTAAGTGCCTTTTTGATTTCGGACCGGTCAGAATGGTTGGCCATTTGCATTGGGTCCTCGTCTGAATCCCCTATCACTTTGCCCGACGGCAGAATGACCGTAAACCGCGTTTCCTTTCTACCAGCTTGGCCGAGTTGTTTGCATACTCTGTCAATCTCACCGAAATCTTTTGCTCGCAAGGAAGTTGACATCTGCTCAGCTACAGCATTCGCAAGAGTCGTAAGATTTTTTCGCGTTTGGTCTATATCGAAATGTCGAAAAAAGTGTGAGCAATACAAGGTTACTGCTACCAATACTGCCAGCGTGACCACCAGGTATGTTGGGTAAAGCTGCCAGATTAGTTTCTTGCGGGCCATTGATTAATCCTTAAAGCGGTACCCTACACCTCGCACGGTTTCTATATATTCGCCGTAGCTACCGAGCTTCCTTCGCAGTGACACTATCTGAACATCTACCGTTCTATCTGTGACGACGTAATCACTGCCATGCAACAAATCCACAATCTGATATCGCGTGTGAACCAAACCGGGACGCTTTGCCAATGCATAAAGGATGTTGAACTCCGTAAAAGTAAGCTCAACCGGTTTATTTTTGACCAGCACTTCCCGACGCGCAGGGTCGATAGTTATATCGTGGATTCGTATTGCGGCTTTATCTCCAGCGGGTGCAGTCACCCTCCGCAGGACCCTTCGGACCCGCGCTACCAATACCTTACCACTAAATGGTTTGGTGATATAGTCGTCTGCTCCGAGCTCAAGCCCGGTCACGATGTCCGCCTCTTCCCCCTTGGCGCTGAGGATTACTATGGGGATTTGCTCGGTCTTCGGGTGGCTCTTCAACCGTCTGCATACCTCAAGACCATCTATCCCCGGCAGCATCAAATCGAGAATCACCATGTCCGGCAGCTTCGAGTGTGCTATCTCAAGTGCTTTCTCGCCCGTCCCACAGGCCAGGACCTTGTAACCCTCCCGCGCAATATTCAGCTCTACCAGCTCCACAATATCTTCTTCATCATCTACTACAAGTATCGTTGGCTTATCCATCTGGACACTCGATAAAGATATTTGCCTGATTCTCAGAAATCCTTCAGGTTGAAACTCCCAATATCATCAGCTAATTTATCAATTCTCGGAATCCTGATAAAGTGGTTTTCCTAAAATTAGCGCAATTCTAACACAAACCTAACCGGTTTTTAGCATTTCTGGAGTAGATTGTTAATAGAAAGACTCGCGCGCACGTGCGCATTGTAGCAAGGCATATTTACCAATGGGTGTTTGATTGAAAGGTCAAGTAAATGAATGAGATTCTAACAGATATGGTATTCAAGGCAATTTGCCTCTTTGGAGCGATTTACCTGTTCTACCATGTTGGCTCGTTTGTGGTGCAAGTAACCAGAAATCTGGCAGGCAATTCTAAAATGCACGCAAAAACATAACGATACGTTCCATAGATTAGACTATTTCTGCTAAGCATCAGAATTATTGGCTTACCCTGCTACTACTTATAGAAAAGCAAAAGAAATCACGCAAAACACTTTTTCGCTACACATCACAGAGCATTTCCAATTTCTCTGGCGTTCTGTTCGTTGACTCCGTTAGAAAGCTTCTTTCTAACGGAGTTGACATCTCCGGTGCGAATGGTATATATAAATTATGAGCAACGCATACACAGAGAGTCTGAACCGGCTGATAGAAGAACTCGGCAAGCTGCCGGGGGTAGGGCCCAAAACGGCTGAGAGACTTGCTTTTCATATCTTGAAAGCTGAGCCGGCAGAAGCAATGGCGCTGGCTGATGCGATTCGGGATGTCAAAACAAAAATCAAACGCTGCGAGGTCTGCTACAATCTTTCAGAACAGCCGATTTGCCAGATTTGCTCAGATGAACGTCGCGATAAAAGTTTGATTTGTGTTGTTGAGCAGCCTAAAGACGTCATAAGTCTGGAGAAGACAGGAGCGTGCAAGTGGGTCTATCACGTGCTCGGCGGGCATATCGCACCGCTTGAAGGAATCGAGCCGGGCGATTTGACTATTGACAAGCTCGTTGAGCGTGTCCATCACGGCGGCATAAAAGAAGTGATAATGGCAACTAATCCTAATATAGCAGGCGACGGCACGGCACTTTATGTAAGCTCGCTGCTTAAACCCACAGGCGTCAGGATTACGCGCCTGGCGAGGGGAATTCCAACCGGCAGCACCATCGAATACGCAAGCAGTAAAATCCTTACCGATGCAATAACCGGCAGACAGGAATTGTAGTAATAAAAGAAGGAGCGGATGTATGGCTAACAAAGGACCGGTCAAGGTCGGAATAATTGGCTCGCAGTTTGAGGCGGATATTCACGCTTATTCATTTGCGCAGGTTTCTGATGAGGCGCAGGTTGTCGCGGTGGCCTCGCCGACGCCGGGCAACGCGGAAAAGTTAGCAAAAAAATACAATATTCCCCGCATCTTTACGGATTATAAAAAGATGCTGAAGGAAGATGACATCGAAATGGTAACGATTGCTGCGCCAAATTATCTGCACGCGCAAATGACCATCAATATTGCCAACGCCGGTAAGCACGTATTGTGCGAGAAGCCATTGTGTATGACGCTGGAAGAGGCGGACTTGATGATTGAAACCTGCAAGCGTAAGGGCGTGCTGCTACTATATGCGGAGGAGCTTTTCTTTACGCCCAAGTATGTTAAGGCCAAAGAAATGGCAGAGCAGGGCGCCTTTGGTAAGGCATATATGGTCAAGCAGAGCGAAAAACACTTTGGTCCGCACGCACCGTGGTTCTGGGATGTTGAGAAGAGTGGCGGCGGCGTATTTATGGATATGGGCTGTCACGGCATCGCATTTTGCTATTGGTTTTTGAACCGGCCTAAAATCAAAAATGTTTATTGCCAGATGGGGACATACGCTCATAGCAACAAGACAAAAGGTGAAGATAACTCTATCTGCATTATAGAATTTGCCAACGACTCTGTCGGCGTTGTCGAGGATAGCTGGGCACGCCGGGGCGGGATGGAAGACCGAATTGAGGTCTATGGTGAAGGCGGTGTAACATACGCTGACCTGCATATGGGAAACGCCTTACCTACCTTCAGTGAATATGGGTATGGCTATGCAGTTGAGAAGGCACCTTCGACGAAGGGCTGGAGCTGGCCTGTGTTTGAGGAGCTGTGGAATTATGGGTTTCCGCAGGAGATGAGGCATTTTGCTCGGTGTGTCCGCGGCAAAGAAAATCCGCAGGCAACCGGCGAAGACGGGCGGGTTGTGCAGGAAGTATTGTATGCGGGCTACCAATCGGCAGGGACCGGCTGTAAAATCGAGCTGCCGTTCCGACCCAAAGGTGTTAAAGTGCCTATTGACCTGTGGCGTTCGCCGAAACGCTAACGCCTACGCTGGCAGACAAAGAGAGATTCAGATATGGCGACTATAAAAGTCCAGATTCTTTCTGACCGCGAAATACAAGCCATCCATAATGCTACTATAATTATCCTTCGCGATACCGGCATTATGGTTCATCACGATAATGTGCTCAAGCTGCTGGAGCAAGCCGGCGCCAGGGTGGACCGCAATAGTCCGATTGCACGCCTGCCCGAAAAGCTCGTTATGGACTGTGTTGCCCGTGCCGGCAAACGATATGTTCTGTATGGTCGTGATAAAAAATATAGCGCTCGTTTTGGCTATGGTGATTTTGTGCTGATGTCCAGCCCCGGGCAATTCGGCTGGATAGATTTGCAGACCGGTTACCTTCGTCCGGCTTCTATGCAGGACTTATATGATGCCGTATGTCTGGGTGATGCGCTGGAGAATATCAACATAGTCGGGTCGATGGCCCAGCCACAGGAATTATCGCAGAATTATCGTGATGTGGTCTTGACAGGTGAGCTGGTCAAACGCACAACAAAGCCGAGCCGCTGCTGGGTTCGCAACGGCCAGACTGCTCGTTACATTCTCGATATATATCGTGCTGTTGCCGGCGGCGACGCCCAATTGCGTGCTAATCCGATGGTCGAGGCGTTTCTGGAACCGATAAGTCCATTGCAGTTGCCGAAAGACGGTCTGGATATTGTTAAGGAGTTTGCGCAGGCGGGCCAGCCTGTCAGCATCGGCCCGATGGCGATGACCTCCGGAACCGCCCCTGCAACTCTGGCCGGCACACTGGCGCAGGAAAATGCTGAAATTCTTGCCGGAGTTGTCATCACCCAATTATTTGCACCGGGGACAGCAGTAGCGTATGGCGGGATTCCGCACATTATGGATCCACGCACGAGCATTTGCTCATTTGGCTCGCCCGAGCAGGGACTGATGGCTGTGGCAATGGTTCAGATGGCACGCTTTTATGGTTTTCCGGTGTATATTAACGTGGGTCTTACCGATGCAAAGCTGCCCGATGCTCAAGCCGGCATTGAAAAGGCAGCCACGATGCTTTTAGGAGCATTAGCCGGCGCGGATACCTTCGGACATTGCGGCATCTGCGGAACCGACCATGCCGGCAGCCTCCTCTGGCTGGCCATCGACAACGAGCTGGCAAACTATGTCAAGCGAATCGTGCGAGGGTTCGATGTCAATAGCGAAAACCTTGCCATTGACGTGGTAAATACAGTTGGGCCTGGAGGCAACTTTCTTGCAGAGCAGCATACGGTTGAACACTTCCGGCGGGAGCTTTGGCTGCCGAGTTTGGTCTGGACGAGGCAGACTTACAATATCTGGGAGAGCCAGGGACAAAGTTCGATGGCTGACCGTGCTCGTGAGCAGGTTAATCAGATTCTCGGAACGCATGAGCCTGAACCAATTGACGAGGACTTGGCGAAAGAAATCAATCGCATCGTGGAGTGTGCGAAACGGCAGTTGGGATAGTTTTTTGAAAAGACCAAAAATGTTCGCTTATCATTATTTTTGGGGAGGCGCAAAGATTATGAATAGAATCAGGTGCGGTGCGATGACGCTGACTGTCTGTGTCGCTTGTTTGGTTACTTTGTCGAATGGCTGTAAGACTTGTGATGAGGCTAAACCCGGTCAGAAGTTACAGCCCGGGGGGTGGAAGGTGCTGGCTGATGTGCCTGTTCCGAGGTTTGGTGGTGCGGGGGCTGTGGTCAACGGCAAGCTGCACTTATTTGGCGGGGTGAATATGAATCCGCATACGCTGGCTGGTGCACTTGAGGCCAGAGCTGTGAAGCTGCATCATATCTACGACCCTGCCACCAACTCGTGGAGTGAAGGATCGCCGATGCCGGATGCCAAAGGCTGGCCGGCCATCGCTGTTTATGAGGGGATGATTTACCTTTTCGGCGGCGACAACAAGGCAATAGACGTAAGTATGACAGACACAGCCTGGGTATATGACCCGGCAGCCGACAAATACTCAGAGACAGCCTCCCTTCCGCACCCTCGGTCGTATTGTTACGCCGTAACCGTTGGTGATTATATATACATCTTTGGCGCCAGAACGCTGAGGTCTGATGGCCTGGCTGACAGAAGCACATTTCGGTATGACCCGCGAACCAACACGCATAAAAGAATGGCTGACTTACCGGAGGGAGCGCGGTTTATTGTGCATGGAAGCTACAACGGATACATTTATGCTGTCCACGGCGAGACCGACTTTGAGACCTACGCTAATGGAGCGCTGAAGTATGATGTGGCGGCTGACAAATGGACAAAGTTGAATGTCCCGCGGATTGAGCAGCGAAAGTGGTATCTCAGTCAGCATTCGACACACGCGGCGATTGAGTCGAAGCTGTTTGTGCTGGGGGGAATGAGCAAGGTAACGAACAAAAGAAGCAATCGGGCAGAATTTTTTGATATGGAAACCGAAACATTCGGCGAAGCTGAACCTATGCCGAGCGGTCGCTGTTGTGCCGTAGCCGGTGTGATTGACAACAAGATATATGTAGCAGGCGGGTTCTGGGATGTTACAGAGGATGTATGCGAGTGCAAGGAGACGTGGGGGTATCCATTCCCCAAAGACTCCAAAAGGAGAAAATAATATGAAAAATTACAGCAAAACAAAAATCGGACTGCGGCGGGCTTCGTCCCGACGAGAAGCAAGCGGCAGTATTTCTCGGCGTGAGTTTATGAGTGGGGTGGCGGCCACAATGGGATTTACCATTGTGCCGCGGTATGTCCTTGGCGGCACACGTAATATCTCGCCAAACGAAAAAATCAATATTGCTTGCATCGGTGTAGGCGACCAGGGCACGCGGGACCTGAAAACCTTCCTGGACAAACCGGATACTCGAATCGTAGCCGTCTGTGATGTTGACGTCGATAATCGTGATAGAGCCAAGCGTATCGTCGATGAAAAATACCAGAACACCGATTGTGCCGCTTACACCGACTTCCACTTTATGCTGGCCAAACACAAGGACTTCGACGCGGTGCTGGTGGTTACGCCGGACCACACACATGCTGTAATCTCCATAATGGCAATGAAGGCAGGCAAACACGTTTACTGCCAAAAGCCACTGTGTCACACCGTCTTTGAGGCCCAGAAGCTCGCAGAGGTAGCGCGAGAATATAAAGTCGCCACTCAACTGGGAACTGCAAATCAGGCCTCGGAAGGGTCACGTTTGCTGCGCGAATGGATATGGGACGGCGCAATCGGTCCTGTCCGTGAGGTCCACAACTGGTCGAACAGGCCGATTTGGCCTCAGGATATTGACCGTCCCAATGATACGCCGCCGGTGCCGCCTACACTGGATTGGGACCTGTGGCTTGGTCCTGCGCCGTCCAGGCCTTATCATCCTGCCTACCTGCCGTTAGTCTGGCGCGGCTGGCGGGATTTTGGAACCGGCGCATTGGGCGATATGGGCTGCTATAGTTTCGATACAATTTTCAGGGTTCTAAAGCTTGAGCATCCCACAAGCATAGAGGCCAGTTGTTCGGAATTTTCACCCAAGATGTGGGCTCCATTAGAGCTGAATAAAGAGACTTACCCGAGGGCCTCGATAATTCGCTACGAATTCCCCGCTCGGGGTGATATGCCGCCTGTTAAGCTATTCTGGTACGATGGTGGTCTGCTGCCTGCCGAGCCGGAGGAGCTGCAAGGGCAAAAAATACCCAACGAGGGCCTGTTATTTGTAGGCGACAACGGCAAGATATTAAGCGGCTTTGCCGGCGAAAATCCGAGATTGATACCCGACTCGAAAATGCAGGCCTACAAACAACCGCCCGGAACCATCCCCAGGTCTATCGGCCATCACGAAGAATGGCTCAGTGCCTGCAAGGGCGGCCAGCCGGCAGGCGCCAATTTCGAATTCTCAGGAATGGTAACGCGGACACTGCTGCTGGGCAATGTTGCAATTCGGGTGCGCAAAAAGTTGTATTGGGACGGCCCGAATATGAAGATTACAAACATCTCCGAGGCCAATGATTTCCTCCACCGCCAATACAGACAGGGCTGGCAACTGTAACATAACGGAGAACAATAGAAAAGAAAAAATCAAACGGCTTCTATTTGTCACATTCATTGGAGATTTGTGATATGAAACCTCAAAGGACGAGTCCAGAACGCAAAACCGGCAGGCTCTCAAGACGCCGGTTTTTAGATGATACGGCTGCTCTGACAGCAGCACTTATAATTGTGCCCAGGTATGTGCTGGGAGGTTCACGGCAGGTTCCGCCAAGCGATAAGCTAAACATAGCCGGGATTGGCGTAGGCGGCAGAGGGGCTGACAACCTCGATGCGGTCAGCAGTGAAAATATTGTAGCCCTGTGCGATGTGGACCAGCAGCGGGCAGCAGCTACGTTCAAGCGATACCCAAACGCTAAACAATACCGTGATTTTCGTGAAATGCTTGAAAAGCAGAAAGACATTGATGCGGTGATAGTCGCTACGCCGGACCACATCCACGCCGTGGCAACTATGATGGCGATAAAAATGGGTAAGCACGTTTATTGCGAAAAACCGCTGACACACTCGATATATGAGGCACGGATGGTTGCACAGGCTGCCCGCGAGAACAAGGTTGCCACCCAGATGGGTATCCAGGGCCATTCGGATGAGGGGATTCGACTGCTGTGCGAATGGATTTGGGATGGTGCTATTGGGGCCGTTCGTGAGGTTCACACCTGGACGGATAGGCCCGGCAATTGGTGGCAGCAGGGTATTGCTCGACCCAAAGATACTCCGACACCGCCGCCATCGCTGGATTGGGACCTCTGGCTGGGCCCGGCACCACATCGGCCGTATAATCCGGCTTATGTGCCATTCAAATGGCGAGGCTGGTGGGATTTTGGAACGGGGCCGCTCGGCGATATGGGTATCCATAACTGCTCTCCGATTTTCTGGGCATTAAAACTTGGCTGCCCGACAAGCGTTGAGCTTGTTTCCCAGGAAGGAAACAACGAAGAGACCGGGCCGGTGAAATCGATTGTGCGGTATGAGTTTCCTGCTCGTGGAGATATGCCGCAAGTTGCACTGACCTGGTATGATGGCGGGCATACGCCGCCGCGTCCTGAAGAACTGGAGCCGGACCGCCGGCTGGGTGATAATGACGGCGGCAGCTTGTTTATCGGCCAGAAAGGTAAAATACTTGCACCTGGCTGGTGTGCTGCCAGTCCGAGGCTGATACCTGAGTCGAAAATGAAAGAATACAAGCTGCCGCCGAAAACGATTCCGAGGTCGCCCGGCCACCACCAGGAATGGATTGATGCCTGCAAGGGAGGCAAACCCCCTACTGCCAATTTTGACTTCTCCGGGCCGATAACCGAGGTGCTTTTATTGGGCAATATTGCTATTCGCACAGGTAAGAAACTGCTCTGGGATGGGCCGAATATGAAGATTACCAATGTGCCGGAGGCTAATAAATACATCAAGCGTCAGTATCGGCAGGGATGGACGTTGTAGCTGCTTTTGCAGCTATTTACTTTTTATAAAAGCCGAATGTCGGAAATCAGGTTTTCTTTTTGTTATGCAAAACTTGACGAAATTTTTGACAGGTTATGATATAATGAAATTTAGCCGAAGATTTCTAATAGTTTTTTCAGTGCGAATATAACCACTTTTTTTGTAACCCCGGCGGCGCCGGGATAGGTAGGATTTTTAAGGTAGTTTTATGAAGCTGGAGATGAGAGGTGATATGCGGATGGAGCAGCGGATGAAGCTGGCTCCGCATATGATTCAATCGATGGAGATACTCCAGCTTCCAATACTTGCGCTGCAGGAAAGAATAGAGCAGGAGCTTAACAGCAACCCCGTCCTGGAAGCGGAGGAGACCTCAAATCCTGAACCTGCCGGTCCCGTTGAGGAGGAGACCGAAGATAATAATGAGAAGGATTTAGTTATCAGCACGGATGCCAGCAAGGTTGGAGATTTTAATCGCCTCGAAAGTCTGGGTGAGGATTTCAAGTCATATACCGACCAGGCTGAATCGTTTCGTCCACGGATTCAAAGTGATGAACCTGATAGGAAACTTGAGGCGCTAAAAAATACTGCCGCACCGCCTCAATCTCTGCACGATTATATGACGGAGCAGTGGGGATTAGTGGACGCCGATGAACGGGTGAAAAAAGCCGGCAGTGCGATTATAGATTACATCGACGAAAGGGGATATTTGACCGTTCGATTGGAGCAGTTGCACAATAAAGATAGGGCTGATTTCAGCATTGATGATTTGAAAAAGGCACTGGAGATTGTTCAAAGATTAGAGCCGGCAGGTGTGGGTGCGAGGGACTTAAAGGAGTGCCTGCTCATCCAGATGGCTCAGACCCCCGACAAAAACATTCGGGGGGAAGATATGAGCTTTGAACAGCGTTTGGTTTCCGAGTATATGGACGAGCTGCTTGGGAATCGGCTGCCTGAAATTGCCAGAAAGATGAATTGCAGTGTTGAGGCAATCAACCAGGCAATCGCGCACATAAGTAAGCTCGACACCGCTCCCGGCCTGCAGATAGGCCAGGATAGAAACCTCCCTGTAACCCCTGATGTAATAGTGGAATCCACCGATAGCTCCGATGAATACTCCGTCCGCCTGGCCGATTCTAACCTGCCCAGCTTGAGAATAAACAACTACTACGCAAAACTCACAAAAGACCCGAAAATCGGCGAAAAAACAAAAGACTTCCTCCAGAAAAACCTCCGCTCTGCCCAATGGATTATAGACGCAATCCAGCAGCGGAAAAATACGCTGCTCAAAGTCGCCAAATCTATTGTCAAGTATCAGAAAGACTTCTTCAACAAAGGCCAGCTGCACCTTCGACCGCTCCCGATGTCGAAGGTTGCAGATGATGTCGGCGTGCATCTTGCTACCGTCTCGCGGGCCGTTTCAGGCAAATACATCCAGTCTCCGTGGGGGATACTGCCTCTGCGTAAGTTCTTTAGCGGCGGCACCGAAGATGCCAGCGGTGAGAGTCTTAGCTGGGAAGCCATAAGGGCTAAACTACAGCAGATTATTGCTGCTGAGGATAAAACCAAACCTTTAAGCGACGACCGGATACGGGAAAAGTTGGCAGAGACCGGCATCAAAAATCTGGCCAGACGCACCGTCGCCAAATACCGCAAACTCTTGAACATCCCCTCCGCAAGATTTAGAAAAAAATACTGATATTCTTGCTGCTTTTATTGCCCCCAACAAAAATCCTTGATTTTTACTTGAACTATATATTACTATGTGAGTATATAATCACATAGTAACTTAATAGGAGCAACATTATGATAAACAGACAGAAACAGTTGTTGTTTGAAAGACAGGCACAGGTCGCGCAGGCAATCAGCCACCCTCTGCGACTCGCAATAGTCGATTTCCTCAAAGATGGCGAGCAGTGTGTCTGCGACATCGCCGAGCACGTAGGTGCCGAGCGTTCCAACGTCTCACGGCACTTGTCCGTGATGGTCGCCGCGGGGGTGCTTGAGCACCGCAAGCAGGGACTGAAAGTCATCTATTGGCTGAAGTGCACCTGCATTCTCGATTTCTTTTCCTGCATAAGCCGCGTATTGAGACAGCAGGCAAAAGAAAATCAAAGTTTGTTGAAGATTATTTAAGAGGATTTAAATGATTAGCCACGAAGACACAAATTCACAAAGTTAAAAAAACAGGTAATTACAATTGATTTTAGTGTCTTGGTGCCTTTGTGGCAGAAAATAAAATATGAAACGAGAGTTGAAAATCCTTGCGGCACTGGTAGGCATCTTTCTGGTGGCATATCTTTTGCCTTTGAGCAATGTGAAGGTGCAGGCAGCGATTCAAGAGTCCTTCCGGCTGCTTCAGTGGTATGCTCGCAATCATACTCTCCCCTGCGTTGTGCCGGCATTGTTTATCGCCGGCGCCATAATCACATTTTTATCACAAAGCTCAGTAATGCGGTATCTTGGGCCGAAAGCAAATCCAATTCTGGCTTATGGTGTGGCATCGGTGGCAGGCTGCGTTCTTGCGGTCTGCTCCTGTAGCGTGCTGCCTATGTTCGCAGGTATCTACCAGCTCGGCGCAGGGCTTGGTCCTGCGACAACGTTTCTATATTCCGGTCCGGCGATAAACGTCCTTGCGATATTTCTTACCGCTCGTGTTTTGGGTTTTCCCATAGGGATGGGCAGATTTATTGGAGCCGTTGTTTTTTCCGTGGTTATTGGGCTGCTTATGGCAGTGATATTTCGCAGAGGTGAGCGAGCAAAGGCAGAAGCCGCCTTACAAATGCCCGAACCCGAAAGGCCCAAACGGCACATCGCAAAGACGGCCTTGTTTCTTGCCTGTATGATTTTGTTTCTGGTGTTCAGCGACTGGTTCAACCCCGGCAACGTGGTTGTGAAGACGACCGACGGCCAAGAGTTCAAAGCCGTCGTTATACACGAGACCAAAGACGCCGTCCGTTTTCAGCTCGAAGAAGACCTCAATGAAAACAAACTCGGCGACAAAATTACATTAAATAAGACTGAAATAGCCGATATGCAGGAGCAAAAAACCTGGGTTATAGCCATTCACCACATAAGGTGGTACCTGGCCAGTCTGTGCGGCCTGGCGGCGCTTATAATGCTGTGGCGATGGTATGAGAGTGATGAGATTCGTCAGTGGTTGCACAACACCTGGGACTTCACAAAACTTCTTGTTCCGCTTCTATATGGCGGGGTTTTCATCGTCGGCTTTGTGAGCGTTTTACTGCCGGAAAAGCAGGTTGCTCAGTGGGTCGGTGATAATTCCCTGCGTTCTAATCTTGTCGCCAGCATCATCGGCGCCTTCTGGTATTTTGCTACGCTGACCGAGATTCCAATTACACAGGCGCTTATGAAGCTTGGTATGCACAACGGGCCGGTGATGGCGCTGCTTTTAGCGGGGCCTGCATTGTCCCTTCCGAGCATACTGGTCATTCGTCAGTTTATGGGAAATGTCAAGACGACAGTTTTTATCCTGCTGGTGATTGTGATGTCAACGATTGTGGGATTGTTCTTCGGTGCATTCTGGGGATAAAACAAATGAACGAATCAAATGAAAAAATCAGAGAAACGGTTCGCAAGGGATATACAGAGATAGCAAAGGGAAAGTCCTGTGGCTGTTGTGGGTCGCCGGGAAAAATTGCTTCGGGGATAGGATATTCGAACGACGACCTTGAGATTCTGCCTGAAGGGGCGAATATGGGTCTATCCTGCGGCAATCCGACTGCCATTGCCAATCTCAAAGTCGGGCAGGTTGTTCTGGATTTAGGCAGTGGAGGCGGCTTTGATGTCTTTATCGCCGCTAAAAAAGTGGGACCAAAAGGAAAGGTCATCGGAGTCGATATGACGCCTGAAATGGTCAGCAAGGCAAGGGCGGCCATTCCGAGATTTACAGAGAAGACAGGCCTTTCCAACGTTGAATTTCGTCTTGGAGAAATCGAGCATCTACCGGCAGCGGACGCAAGTGTTGATGTGGTTATCTCCAACTGCGTAATTAATCTTTCGCCGGATAAGCAGCAGGTCTGGCGGGAGATTGCCCGTGTCCTCAAGCGAGGCGGCAAAGCGTGTATCTCTGACCTGGCAATGAAAAAACCTCTGCCCGAAAAGGTTCTGAAATCCGCAGCAGCGATTGTTGGCTGCGTCGCAGGTGCGGTTCCGATTGACCAGATGATAAATATGGCAAAACGGGCGGGCCTGAAA
The DNA here is from genome assembly GCA_964462515.1 of uncultured Pirellulales bacterium. GTDB lineage: Bacteria > Planctomycetota > Phycisphaerae > Sedimentisphaerales > Anaerobacaceae > CAYWXK01. The sequence continues at coordinate 152,295 of CAYWXK010000002.1, read as the reverse complement.
AATGTTATAGTCGCTGAAAAAGCATACAACATCGACGTAATGGCGGATTGCAACGACCCGCTTTACAGACAAATACAGGAATTTCTTCCACAGGGAACTAAACTTGGCGACTACATTGTAAGCGTTGATATAACCGCATTTAAGAAATAATCGGTTAAAAATATGATAAATGAAAATTCACTACAAAGGCCGGGCAAAGGCCTGAATATCTTTGAAAGATACCTGACTGTCTGGGTGGTATTGTGTATCGTCGGTGGAATCGTTTTGGGCAAACTTGCGCCGGGCTTTGCCAAATATCTCGACGGGTTGGCAATATATGTCGGCGGTGCGCCGGTGGTTTCCATTCCCATCGCTGTTTGCCTTTTCTTTATGATGTATCCGATTATGGTCAAGATAGACTTTGCGGAGGTGCTAAAGGCGGGCAAAAGCATCAAACCGGTTGGTTTGACGTTGTTTGTCAACTGGGCAATTAAGCCATTTACGATGTATGCGATATCGCTTTTTTTCTTAGGCACGGTCTTTTACGGTCTTATCGGTCCGGATGCGGTTGACAGGGTCAAGATGCCATTTGGACTCGACCTTCCGGTCGGCGCAACCTACGGCGTTGGCAAAGTTGTCGAATTTGACGGCGTGCGAGTGCTTGAGGTCCCTCTGTGGCGCAGCTATCTGGCCGGCTGTATCCTACTTGGAATTGCACCCTGCACAGCAATGGTGCTCGTATGGGGTTATCTTGCGAAAGGCAACGATGGCCACACACTAATAATGGTTGCGATTAACTCACTGTCGATGCTATTTTTGTACGGCCCGCTGGGCGGTTTTCTGCTTGGTGTTGGCCGGCTACCAGTCCCCTGGCAGGCGCTGGTGCTTTCCATTGCTATCTATGTGGCCTTACCCTTGGTGGCCGGATATTTCTCGCGAAAACTCATTATAGCACATAAGGGACCGCGGTGGTTTGAGGAGAAATTCCTGCATATGCTGACACCTGTTACAATAATTGCACTGCTCATTACACTGGTTCTGCTATTTTCTTTCAAGGGCGAGGTCATACTGTCTAATCCGCTTACCATTTTGTGGATTGCTATTCCGTTGTTTATTCAGACCAACCTGATATTCTGGATTGGCTATTTATTATCCAAGCCGCTAAAGCTAAGTTACGCAGATGCAGCCCCGTCGGCAATGATAGGGGCGTCGAATCATTTTGAGGTAGCAATAGCCACCGCCACAATGTTATTCGGCTTGTCCTCCGGTGCTGCTTTAGCAACAGTTGTTGGCGTGCTGATAGAAGTACCTGTTATGCTTATGCTGGTTAGAATCTGCCTGAAAACTCAAAACTGGTTTGCTGTTGCCCGATTGAGAGGTGAGTAATGAAAAAAATCCAAATTCTTGGAACAGGTTGTCCAAAGTGCAAGAAACTGACCGAAAACGCCGAAGCAGCCGCCAAAATGTTGGGCATTGAATACGAAATTCAGAAAGTTACCGACATAAATGATATTATGAAGTTCGGCGTAATGCTTACGCCCGCACTTGTCGTGGACGGCCAGGTCAAAGTGGTCGGCAAAGTCCTGTCGCCTGACGAAATCAAACCAATGCTTATTTAGATATTGTCCGTTGTTTGTATGAAGATTGTTCTTGGTTTTTATGGAGACAACGATTATGGGAAATAACAGGCCACAAGAATGTTGTGGTGGCGGTCCAACATTGATATTTGCCTGTTCGGGAGCAGCCGATGTTGGCCAAATCGCCGACCAGGCCGCCCGAAAAATGACAAAGAATGGCGCCGGAAAGATGTTCTGCCTGGCCGGCGTCGGCGGTAGAATCAGCGGCATTATGAAAACAACCGAATCGGCCTCAAGGATTCTCGCAATTGATGGCTGTGAGCTGGACTGCGCGAAGGAATTACTCAAACAAGCGGGATTCACGGGCTTCGAGCATCTGCGCATCACTAACCTCGGAATGCAAAAGGGAAAGACAACTGTGACCGAACAGAATGTTGCCAAAGTCGCTGAGCAGGGAGCTGCCTTGCTAAAGTAATCTGTGAGATGGATGAACATAAGTGAGCGTACTGATGATACTTTTAAGTCAATGCCCATGCAGTGGCGGCCCCGGAATCAATCCGCTGGTTCTGCTTGCCATTGTCGCAGGCATCTGGCTGTTGGCGATATGGATAAGGTCAGTATTTAGAAAGGAAGATGTTTCGCTTATGAACAAAATTGGGAAAATACTAATTGTTGTCGTTTTGATTGCCGCAGTGGTTGTTGTCATTGCCATCAAATACACAAAACCTTCTGCGGACGCTAACCAGCCGTCAAACCAAATTTCGTCGCCGACCTCACCTCTGCCGAAACTTGTCGATATCGGGGCCGGCACCTGTATTCCCTGCAAGTTGATGGCTCCCATCCTCGAAGAACTTAAAAAAGAGCTGGCTGACAGATTAGTGGTGCAGTTTGTTGACTTAAATAAGTTCCCTGACGCGGCTCAGACATATCGTATCAGTTTTATGCCCACGCAGATTTTTTTCGACGCCTCGGGCAGGGAGTTGTTCCGTCACGAAGGGTTTATGTCAAAAGAGGACATTTTAGCCAAGTGGAAAGAACTGGGCGTGGACATTGCTGGTCCCAGTTCAAAACTGCCAACGTTCGAAAGACTGGTACCTGCCCAGACAGACAACCGTCCGAAGGATAGCATCTGCTATATGTGCGATGGTGATATTGACACCAAGACGCTCGTGACCATCCAGACAGATAAAGGGCCGGTTCGGCTGTGCAGCCTGCACTGCTATTTCATTATGTATTCGTGTCTGACCGAAGACAAAACCGACTTCGAGAAAAAAGTCTCGGTTACGGATTGGGCGGCGGGAAACCCGATATCTGCCACTTCAGCGGCATATCTATACGGTCTTGATGAAACAGGCCGGCCTATTATCAAGGCCTTCGCTGACAAACAAGCTGCCGAGGGAGAACAAAAGGCCTCGGGCGGTAGCGTCATTGAATGGGCGGTTCTCCAGAACAAGGAACTGGCCGCACGCTGCGGTTTCTGCGACCGAGCGGTATATCCGCAAGATGGGGCGGTTGTGCGTGTCGGCGGGGTAAACACCTGGGGCTGCTGCTCCCATTGTGCTTTGGGCGTGGCTGCAAGAACCGGCAAGGACATTGAGGTACACGAGAAGGACCGGCTCACCGGTCAGGAAATTGTCGTCAAAACGCTGGACGGCAAGGTGGCCTCGCTGGAACCGGCGACTGCTGTTGCCTGGTTCGGTCAGCGGAAAAAACCGGATGGCACCTGGTTATCTGCCGGCTGCTTTCACCAGGGCTTTTTTACCAACTCGGACAATTTGAAGAAGTGGGTCGAGCAAAACCCCTATGAGACAGGCCGGCTCATCAGTATCAGCCAGGCGCTCGCCGACAAGATGAAACTGTCACCCGAACAAATCCAAAAGGCCTGTAAGATCGGTGAGTGTTCACCGAAGTGACAGGCCATAGATTTCTTTGTGGAGAGTATGACCATGACTATAAGAAGTGTCCTTCCAGCAATCGCCATTGTCCTGTTCGGAGTATCCATCCTTCATATTTGGGCGGCTGAACCGCCGCCATCAAAACCCGATGTTCCGAAGAAACCCATTTTGGTGCGTGATGCCTACCCTGGTTTGGCCTCGAGCAGTCTGACCTATGCGCAGTTGTCCAATCTGCCGTCCGGGGTGATACTCAGGACGGATGTTCTCACCATTAAGGACAAGGACGTCGCCGAGGAGATCGCCAAGGCACCACAAGGGATGCAGGCACAGCTCAAGAAGAACGCCTTTTTCGTGCTGGAGGATATGACGACACGTAAGCTGCTGGTCGTGCTTGCCAAAGCAAAAGCACCAGAGCAAAAGAAGAACGCCCCGGTGCCTGCCGAGCGTGAGCTGATTCAGAAATACCTCAAGGAAGTGGTGGCCAAGGTGGAAGTCAGTGACGCTGAGGTAACTGAGTTCTACCAAAACAACAAGGATGCCTGTGGCGGTGCAACTCTGGCACAGGTGAAAGACCAACTAAAGAAATATGTCCTGCAGGAAAAGCAGCAGCAAGCCGTCAATGAGCACGTTCGCACACTGGGCCAAAGGATGTCGCTGGAGGTCTCTGCCGCCTGGACGAAGGAACAGTCCATCCTGGCCAGGGACAATCCCGTGGACAAGGCCCGCGCCAGCGGCAAGCCCTCTCTGGTGGATTTCGGCTCTACGGGCTGCCGGCCCTGTGACATGCTTGCCCCTATCCTTGAAGTGCTGAAGGAAAAATACGCCGGCAAGTTGAACGTGCTGTTTATCCACGTCGGCCAGGAGCAGATTCTCGCAACCCGGTACGGCATCCAGGCTATTCCCGCACAGGTGTTCTTCGATAAAAATGGTAAAGAAGTTTTCCGACATATTGGTTTCTTTCCTCAGGACGAAATCGAGAAGAAACTGGCTGAATTTGGGCTCAACTAAACCATGGAGCAGATTTTCACAACATTAACCCGTGCGGTTGAAGGCTCATCCGTAATCGCCTTATGTGCTGCCTTTGTATGGGGCATTTTGAGCATTCTTTTGAGTCCCTGCCACCTTGCCAGTATTCCGTTGATAGTCGGCTTCATCGATGGTCAGGGCCGCATTTCAACTAAACGCGCCTTTATAATCTCCACCCTCTTTGCCGTGGGAATCCTCATCACCATAGCAACTATCGGCGTCATCACCGCCGCTGCCGGCAGATTGCTCGGAGACGTCGGTAAATTCGGTAACTACTTTGTGGCAGTCATTTTCTTTGTGGTCGGCCTGCACCTGTTGGGCGTAATACCGATGCCCTGGTCCGGCCCAGGCCAGGTGGGTATGAAACGAAGAGGAATGCTGGCAGCTTTTATCCTCGGCCTGGTATTTGGAATAGCTGTCGGCCCGTGCACCTTCGCATATATGGCGCCGATGCTCGGCGTAACCTTCAAACTTGCCTCAACAAACCCCTTCTATGGGGCATTTCTGCTTATAGTCTATGGACTTGGCCACTGCTCAGTTATCGTCCTGGCAGGAACGAGCACTGAGCTTGTCCAGCGATATATGAACTGGAACGAAAAATCCAAAGGCACAATAATCATCAAAAAAATCTGCGGGGTACTGGTTTTGCTGGGCGGGATTTACCTTATCTACAGAACATAATTTAAGAAAAAAGAGAACAAAAAAAGAGAAAAAAGTTGAGAAATAGGGGGTTTTTGGGGGAAATTTTGAAAACGGGGCGGTTGGTTTGGAATTGGGTTTGATTGGGTTTGTTTTTATTGGTTCATTGTTCATAGTTATTTGTTCATAATACTTTGTTAATAAGATGGTTGTGTTCATTTTGTTGCTGCGCAAATTGGCTTTGTTTGGGTTTGTTTTTTCTCACTTTCACAAAGTCGTTTATTTTCATAATGCCTTGTTAAAACAATAGTTACGTTCATTTGAACATTCAGCAAATTGGGTTTGTTTTGCATAATTGACTCATAGCCACAAAGGCACTGAGGCACAAAGAGTACAAAGTAAAAAGGCAAAAGTTAAAAGTAAAAACCGTGTTTTTTTTCATTACGTTAGTCGCTATACCACGAATTTTCAAAGCCACAGAGTTCACAGAGAACACAGAGATATAAGTATTTGTTATTAAAAAAGTTAAGTCGCATTTTCGCAAAACTCATTAAATATGCGGGTTAGCACTGCGTTTTTTCTATTAATTTGTCATTATGAATTTTTTTATGGCCAAAACTGTCTGATTCGTGGAACTGCTGTTCCTTAGCGTGCGGTTCTCCGCGGACACGTTGGGGGTCTTCCCCAATTAACAATATTATACCAAATTATGCCTATTTATTCAATAAAAATCTAATTTTTTAGGCAAAAGTTTTTTGGTTTTGCCACGAGGACACGAAGACACAAAGAAAAATAGTTAATTGGTTAATTGGTGAATTGGTGAGTGGATGCTTCCGCCTTCGCCAAGAGTGCAGCGGACAAGTAACATAGGATTAACACGGATTTTAGCCACAAAAGGCACAAAGACACAAAGGTAACCACGGATTACACGAATTAACACGGAAAGAGTTTTGGTCAAAGAGGGCACCCCGCTTCGTTGTTCAACTACGCAGGGCAGGCAGAGAACACAGAGAGACTTCGCCGCAGGCGTTGAAAAAAACGCCTTACGGGTCAGAGCCGAATCTGTCCTCGATGTGAACATCTGCGGTCAGCTTGATGGCTCTGTCCTCTCGGCTGGATGTTACCAGCCAGCGGCGAAGTCATAGTTCAAGCAGAGGAGAATGGTAGGTAGTGAGTAGTGAGTGGATGCTCGATTCTCGATACTTCCGCCTTCGATAAATCTACGGCGGACAGGCGATACTTGATGCTCAATGATAGCGGATGAGGTTTGAGGAGATAGGGGGTAGGTCATAGGGTTGTTGGCTGGGGCAAAAAAATTTTCAAAAATACGTATTTACCACAATAGACAGTGCAGTAGGTTGCGCATATAATGATGGTCTAAAAATGGCATCGTGTCGGGAAGTTGTACTTGTTTTTATACAGGAGGCAGTTCTATGGAGCAAAGAAGTTAAGGTCAAAAATAAAAAGTAGATATTAACAATCCTTTTTACAGGAGCCGAGTGGTGGTTATCAGGAACCACAATCTTTCAAGCTGTGCCTTTGTGGGTACAGCGGAGAATACGTGCCCAGAAACACTGCGAGGAAAAGGAAACTTTTCAGGAAAGGGTAGAAAAATGAAAAAGACAATCTGTTCGCTTTTCGTTTTAATTGTTATTATTAATGCAGAAAGTTACAATACAGTATTTGCAGAAGATCCATCTGTTTCTATACCTCACTATGATTTTGACCAGGGTGTTATAAATGGTCATACCATAGTTCCAAGTGGATTAGTTTATCCAACACCGTATTTTGAACCTTCTATTGTTAAAAATGCTAATGGAACATTTTCTATAACAATTGAAGCTCCATATCCGTATGTTTTTAATGATTGTCGGTTGGCACTAATATTGACTCCTGGGTACAGTGTTACAGGGGCGAAGGAAAAGAAATATAGTACTGTCACTGGAATTGGTGATTATGGATTTCTGACAGATTACGTGGTTATAGATTGGCAAATTGCATCCGAGCAGATGGCTTTAGATTTTCTCACATACGCAGGGGAAAGTCTTTTGTATAAAATAGCCCCTGTTGTTATAGCATGCGGAGGTACGTATTTCTTTCCTCCGCTCGCTCCTGTTTGCGTGTGGACTATTACTTACAATCAGCAGATAAGTCTGGCGATAAGCGAATCAATCAAAGCCTATAGAAATATCCCAATCGAAACAAATGTAGCAGGGTATTTGGGTACCAATAAATTTGTCTTATCAGAACAAAAGGTTTATTGGACATCCGACCGGCAGATCAATATGCACGACATTGAATTATCACTTGGGCAACAAAATCCAAATGTGCAAATACTCATAGATGCGGATATGCGCCTGAGCGAATTTTATGTGAATACACATCCTGGAACGAGCGAATATTATGATTCTGTACACGTTTTTAGGATTCTTGATTTTACCGACTCTGGCCCTATAATCTTCACGAGCAGTACATATATTGCTACGGGAGATTACAGTTATGACGGCCAAGACATTGTTATAAATGGCTGCGTGCTCACCATCGATGGTGAGCACCAGTTCAACAGTCTACAGATTATCAACAATGGCATAGTAAACCATTCACCTGCTACGTCCGGAGAAGAAGATCACAAAATCCATTTAACGATTCTGCAAGATTTAACAATTTCTGATGGTAGCCAAATCACAGCAGATGGAATGGGATATGGTGGATACCAAGGGCCAGGTGCAGGAGATGCAGGAAATTATGATATCGGTGGGGGTGGTGGTTACGGTGGTCAGGGGGGAAGTGGTTATTACTCAGATAATTTTTGGAGTGGCACATTTTATTCTTGTGACGGAGGCGGTACCTACGGTTCAATAATTCAGCCAATGGACTTTGGAAGCAGCGGGGGGTATGGAGGTGCTGGTGGCGGAATAATTCGTTTAAACGTTGGCGGTACACTTCTTTTAGATGGAAACATAGAATCATGTGGAGCCAGCATGTATGACTCAGGCTATGGTGGAGGAGCAGGTGGGAGCATTTGGTTAACCGTTGGATGTTTAGATGGTTGTGGGGCAATCAGGGCTGATGGAGGTAGTGGAGGTAGTTATGACTGGAGTACTAATTGGCCTCATTGGAATCTCCGGAAGCACTGGAGAGGGGGAGGTGGCGGTGGCGGAAGAATAGCAATTTATTATGGTAGTAATTCGTTTACTGGTGATATTACAGCAAACGGAGGAGGTGGATCCGGTAGTGGTGGGGCAGGAACAGTTTATTTACAGTTCGCTGAGCCGCCGTGGTCGTTTGTGCAAATGACGGATTTGCATATTGGATCAGCAAGAGCGCAGGAAAGATTTATGGATGCGCTTCGTCAGATAGAAGAAGAAAACCATGAATTGATACTTGTTACCGGGGACATAGTACATTACGCAGCAATCTGTTGGATGGGGGTTTTATGTGAAGATTCGGGTTATTTTGAACGTTATAAGGCAATTTTAGAATATTATCCAGATTTGAAATCGAAGATCACGGAGGTTCCGGGAAATCATGATAGGTGCGACCAAATCTATGGGTATTTCGGACTTTCACTTTATGAAAACGACATTAGGGCAGAGCATGACTACTCATTCCATCTAGATAATCACGATGGTGTTGAGTTCATCGGGTTGGATACGGGCTGGGGACATACGACTAGTTGGGGACTGTCAGGTGACCAGGTTGAGTGGTTGAGAAAACTTCTACAAGTAGACCTGGACAAGACAAAGCATAAGGTAATATTCCTGCACCATCCAGCCCTGGACCCTTACCCACCAGCACAAAGCTTTGGTCTTCATTGGGAGGAATTCTTTAGGTATATAGATTCCAACAACGTAGATTTAGTTCTTGCAGGTCATACCCACGAGGATCACATAGATAGCAGTGCGGGAACCTGGCATGTCCAAACATCAAGTTTGGGACAAAGTGATCCTTCTGTGTATAGAATTATTGACGTTAAAGATGGGAAGGTAATACCAAGACAGGTCACCGAGGTGAAGAAGTATGACAAGAAGGATGCGGCCTTACATTCGGCGGGTAATTTGCATGTATATGATTCAATTGGAAGACACGTTGGTATGAGTGATTCTGGTCAAGCAGAACGTGGTATTCCAGACTCGTTTTACTTTAGCCATTACAGTGTATCTGATTCTGATGGTAACATTATCCATAGTTTGCCTGAAGAAATAATCCTATATGATACGCTGGCAGATTATATTTATGAGGTGGTCGGAACACAGACGGGGACTTATCGTTTGGTGATAAATTCAGTTGAAAATGGTAATGAAAAGGTGTTCGAAGCGATTGATATTCCTACAGTTGAGGGCGCGGTCCACCAGTATGTAATCGACTGGGATGCCTTGTCCGAAGGGGAGCCCGGCGTAACAGTGTTTATCGATAGGGACGGAGACGGCGATTTTGAGAAGACTGTTGTTTCCGACAGCGTCCTTACGAGCGATGAATTTGATACGCCTTCTGTAGTCGAGGTTATCGTCTCCGAAGCAGGGGATGCGGTTCAGGATGGCATAACCTTGACGGCGGAAGCTACAGACATAGACGGCGTTGATGCCGTTTACTTCTATGTCCGCGAGCCGGATGATGGGAATGGTGTGCCGATTGGACAGGAAGACCTTGCAGCGACATTTAATCCGGCTACAGGTAAATGGGAGTGCGCTTTTGATACGACACAACTTCAGGACGGTTACTATGTAGTGTTAGCAAAAGCTGTGGACGTCTATGGTAATGAGGGATGGAGCGAGGTTGTGCCATTTAGTATTCGCAACTGGGCGATTATCAAGTTACTTCCGGCCACACCGAGCAGTAAGGCAGGACGCACAATGCCTGTCAAGTTCTCGATAAGGATTGCTCAATCTGTGGACCCGGCGATGCCGTTTGTTTATAACGAGGATTTGGAAATCAGAATATATAAATCTACAAATCCATCCGTTATTTTGCAGCGGTCTTTGTTCGGGCCGGGAGCTACCGATTATCGAATTGACATCGCAGGAGAAAAATACGTTACAAACTTCAAGACTTTGACTACTCCTGCTACTTACGTTGTTGAAATCTGGCGGCCTGAAAAGAACTTCAAGGTTGGGAGCTTTACGTTTAAGACGGTGAAATAAAGGCAGATTAAGAACTGAAAGAACGGTTTGTTTCGTTGCTTGATTCGGAGGATAAGGGCTGTGAGTGTATCGCTTACGGCCCTTTTTGTTTGAGGGACCCCGAAGCAGGCCCCCGACTACGACTTTCGAGGGCAAGCTTCGGGGCTAAACGATAAGGAAAATGGTGTGCGGAGCACACCCTACCAAAATGGATTCCCGCCTGCGCGGGAATGACAGACCTTTGGTTGTTGACAATCCGGATGGGGGAGTATATAGTATCGTCCATACAGAGGTTTACTATATGCTAAATGAAACAATCGACGTAAAAGTTTATCGCCATACAGACAATGGAGTGCGCCGGATGGACCCGGATATTTTCAAAGCATACGATATAAGAGGCGTTTATCCCGACCAATTAAACGAGGAGGATGCGTGGAAGATTGGCTGTGCGACTGCTCGTTTTTTGCCGTCTCTTGTTCGGGGCTATGAGCGAGGGCAGGCGAACAGTCAGACAATATGTATTGGCCGTGATATGAGGACGCATAGCGAATCGCTGGCACAGGCTCTTATAGAGGGGATAAATTCTGCCGGTGTAAATGTCATTGATTTAGGGCTTATTGATACGCCGCAGATGTATTTTGCAATCAATTACCTTGTCACTGCCGGAGGGGTGCAGGTAACAGCTTCGCACAATCCCGCAAAATATAACGGCTTTAAGATATCCGGCATAGGTGCTAAGCCTGTCGGCGCCGATACAGGTCTTAAAGATATAAAGCACATCGCTATGGCATTGCTTCATACCAAAGGCAGAGTGACCGGCTCAGTAGAGAAACGCGACCTGACGGGCGAATACAAAAATCACGTGCTGAAGTTTTTGATGCCGAGAAAAAGAAAACTGAAAATTGCCATTGATGCTTCCAACGGTGCAGCGGGCAAGATGGTGCCGGCGATTTTCGGTGATGTGGGGATAGAAATAGCTGCCGTTAATTTCGAGCATACCGGCAAATTCAAACATGAGCCGAATCCGCTTGTTGAGAAAAATCTTGCCGACGTAAAAGCCGCGGTAAAGAAAAGCCGTTGTGCCTTTGGTGTTTGCTTTGATGGTGATGCCGACAGACTGATTATGGTCGATGAGAAGGGCGAGACTATCGGCTGCGATTTGCTGACGGCTCTGATGGTGCCCTGTTTTCTAAAGCGAGAGCCGAAATCCACAGTTGTTTATGATTTGCGCAGCAGTCGCGTTGTAGTTGAAGAGATTATAAAAAATGGCGGCACGCCTCGCAGAGAGCGCGTTGGGCACGTCTTTATGAAAAAGGCGATGCGTGATTCACACGCGATATTTGGCGGCGAGCTTTCCGGGCATTTTTATTATCGCGACAATTTCTGCACCGATTCGGGTTTTATTACACTGGTGCACGTAATTAACATTGTGCGTGAAGCCGATGTGCCGATAAGCGGACTAATTGAACCCTTGCGAAGATACCATAGCAGCGGCGAGACAAATTTTCAGGTGGAAGATAAGCAGGCAAAGATGGACGAGCTTGCCAGAAGATACAATGAAGGCCAAATCGACTATCTGGACGGCATTACCATTGGTTACAAAGACTGGTGGTTTAATTGCAGGCCGAGCAACACCGAGCCGCTATTGCGATTAAATGTGGAGGCCAAGACCAAAGAGTTGCTCGATGAGAAGCTGCGGGAAATTGAGGGAATGCTCGGCAAGCCGGTCTAATGGTGCTTATCAATATCCTACATCATTATTTTGCGTAAATACAATTTTCAGGGAAACGACAATGGAAGTGCATACAAAGACATATCAAACGCCACAAGGTTTAGTTGAAGGCGTGCAGGTCAAGTGGGCGGGATTTAATATTCTGTTGGCGGCCGGTTCTAAGGGGTTTTTAGCCTGTCCTGCGATTGATGCGGAGGCCTGTGAGCGATATGGTGTTGCGGCGGCTTTGGTAGAGAGCACACCTGCCAATCCAATAGGCACGCTGGAACGGTTCCCAGCTCGAAATGTTACAAAAGCAAACGCAAAAGCGAAGACGCTGGGTATCAAGGAAGGTATGAACGTTACTGACGCTTTTGCTCTTATCGTGTAACGCCATCCAGACCAACCCCCGACAGAAACATTCGGGGGTAATCAGGAGACAATTATGAATGGCAACCACCTTTCACGACGCCGGCTATTCTCTGCTGCCGGTGCTGCTATTGGCGTTGTCATCGCAACAGACAACACCACCTTTGCAGTCGAGAGCCAGATACAGTCGAAGCGAACATCACCAGCCCTCTCCGCCGTAGTGGCTACGAAGGCCGGATTTCGCTACTGCTTTAATACCAGCACGATTCGCGGGCAAAAACTCCCCCTTGACAAAGAGATTGAAATTGCTGCTGAGGCTGGTTACGACTGTATTGAGCCGTGGGTTGAGAAAATCAATCAGTATGTTGATGGCGGCGGCAATCTTAACGAACTGCGTAAGCATATCGCCGACCTCGGATTGACCGTTGAGAGTGCAATTAGCTTTTTCCGCTGGATTGTGGATGACGATGCTGAGCGTGCTAAAGGTTTAGAGCAGGTCAAGCGTGAGATGGATAAGCTTGAACAGATTGGCGGCAAACGCATAGCTGCGCCGCCGGCAGGGGCTACCGACAAGGAAGGGCTTGACCTTATCAAGGCGGCGGAGCGGTATCGGTTGCTGCTGGAGATAGGTGACAAGATAGGTGTTGTGCCGCAAATTGAGATTTGGGGCTCTTCAAAGAATCTGCACCGATTGGGCGAGGCGATGTTTGTGGTGATTGAAAGCGGCCACCCGAAGGCGTGCTTGCTGGCTGATGTTTTTCACATCTACAAAGGAGGCTCAGACTTTAACGGTCTAAAGCAGATAAGTCATCAGGCCATCCAGGTTTTTCATCTGAACGATTACCCTGCTGACCCGCCGCGAGACAGGATATCCGACCGCGACCGCATCTTTCCCGGCGATGGCATCGCACCACTGACGCAAATCCTGAGCGACCTGGTCAATAATGGCTTGCCTCTGCGTTTCTCGACGCAAGGCGAGGCAGCAGGCAGCCAGACAGTGCTGTCACTTGAATTGTTTAATCCGGCTTACTGGAATCAGGACCCGCTGACGGTGGCAAAGACAGGATTAGCGAAAATGAAGGCCGCTGTGAATAAGGCGTTAGATATAAGCTAAAACGCCCCGCAGCTTGTTTGCACAAGCAAACAGCGGGGTGGAAAGTGAGGGAATCTATGAAACTGGAAAGATATTATCTCATCTTTGGCGTTATCACTGTCATTTTATGTGTTACTGCCTCAAGTCAAGCAGAAGTGCCTGAGCCAGATGAAACAATGTTAATTGCCCCCGCCAATCCGGCTCTGGCAGGCATTAAGGTATTGAATGTTGTTGTTGCAATACGCCCAACAGAGCCAAGTCCCACTGGGGACGCCCAACGGCGCAAAAGCGGTTTGGACAGCAAAAGCTTAAAGGCCAAAGTTGAACGCGTGCTTGAAAAGGCCGGAATCAAAATATTCGTGCCCAGGGAAGGCGTCAACTATGATATGGACATAAGTTCAGACCTCAAGGTTTCCATAGAAATCCTTGACCTCGGCGATTCACAACAATGTGTGCTTCGTGTTCAGACCTCATTGTCACGTGGTGTTTGTCTGATTGAACAAAGAAACCTGGCTTTCAAAGCTGATGTCTGGACAGCAGAGCCGGTGCTGGGGATAGCGCCGCTTCAAAATATATCAGGCAAGGTGACCGAAGTAGTCGTATCGCAGGTTGAGACTTTTATTCAAGCCTACACAATAGCCAACACAGCAGAAGGTCGAACACCCGATGTCCCACTGGGGACGCCCAACGGTGCTAATGACACCGCGCCAAAAAAGCTATCAGAAGCACCTCGTGCAAAGTCTGTAGCGGAATACAAATATGTGGCGTCAAAAAATAGCCAGGTATTTCATAGGCAGAATTGTCGGTCGGCAAAGAGGATTTCACCGGAAAATATAGTAGGTTACAGCAATAGAGACGATGCGATAAAGGCCGGCAAGAGACCCTGCAAAGTGTGCACGCCGTAACAATGGTTCGACTCCGCTCACCATCCTCCGTTAGGAGTCCCGAGGACTGAGTGTAATCGAAGGATAGAATCTTTATCAATGGCGTAAGCCATCCTGTGGATTATGAATTTAATCACAATCATAATAATAGCTATTGGCCTGGCAATGGATACCTTTGCGGTCTCTATTGTAAGCGGCAGCACCAACAAGCAACTGAAGGTCAGACAGGCCTTGCTGATGGCCATTTTCTTCGGCGGTTTTCAGCTTTTTATGCCTTTGGTGGGTTCATTAGCAGGGCTTGGCCTGAAACAATATATCGCGGGCTATGACCACTGGGTGGCATTCGGGCTGCTGGCTGCGGTCGGCGGCAAAATGATTTATGAATCATTTAAGGTAGAATCAGCGACTAAAAATCTTAATTTTTCGAATATTTTTATATTGTTGGTTCTATCCGTGGCTACCAGTATCGATGCGCTGGCGGTTGGCGTTACAATTTCGCTTATCACAACTTCGGTCGCCAGAGCGGTGATAATAATAGGCCTGGTAACATTTACGATGTCATATCTTGGCGTGTTTATCGGCAAGAAATTCGGGCATTTTTTTGAAAGCAGGGTAGAAGCTATCGGCGGAACTGTTCTTATCGGGATTGGTTTGAAGATACTGTTTGAGCATTTGTGACGTAAGCCATCTTGACGATTGTGAAAATCCTAACTTTCATTAAGAAGCAGCAGCCCCGCACCAATTGTCCGTAAGATTGCGTTTGTTCTCATAATTTTTAAAAAACCTTAAAAACTTTCAATTGGTGCGGGGAACAATATAATGGGTATATCGGTTTTTTAGCCACGAAGGCACCAAGACACTAATATTTATGATATATTTATTTTTTATCTTTGTGCCTTTGTGTCTTGGTGGCAAAAAGAAGCAGGGTGTTAAATTGAGTCTTTGTAGTTAGATTGGTAAATTTTTATGGCTTCGAGAGTATATCTTATTAAGGCCTCTACTGATGAGGGCGAGAAGGTGATATCCGAGAAGGCAAGCAGGCTCTTTAGGGCCGGCCGTTTTGCAAGGTGTTTCAAAGAAAATGATTTTACCGCTGTTAAGGTGCACGTTGGCGAAGATGGCAACAATACCTATATAAAAGCTTCCTGCATTAAAGGCTTGATAGAGGAGCTGCAGGCATTGAAGACAAAACCGTTTGTGACGGACACCAGCACTTTATATGTAGGGCAAAGACACAATGCAATTGACCACACGGCCCTGGCTGCCAAGCACGGTTTTGATGTAGCAAGCCTGGGGATACCATTTATTGCTGCAGACGGATTATTTGGGACATCTGAAACGGCGGTGGAAATTAACGCCGAACTCAATAAAGAAGTTTTTATCGCTTATGATATTGTCAGGTGCCAGTCGATTCTTTCGGTGGCTCATTTTACCGGCCACGTTGCTACCTGCGTTGGTGCTACGATTAAGACCCTGGGGATGGGTTGTGCGAGCAGAAAGGGCAAGATGAGGCAACATTCGGCGCTTCAGCCAAGTGTCAGCGACGATTGCAGGGGTTGCGGCGAATGCTTCAAGCACTGTCCGGCTGGTGCTATCAGCATCAGTGCTGCGAAGGCACGCATCGACCATGAAAAGTGCATTGGCTGTGCTGAATGTGTGGCGGTGTGCAGGTTTGATGCTGTAGAATACGATTGGGAGCAGGAAAATGAAGTCCTGCAAAGAAGTGTTGCAGAACACGCACTGGGGGCACTGAAAGGGAAAGAAAACAGGGCGGCATTTTTTAATTTTATTATGTCGGTTACAAAAGATTGTGATTGTTTTGGCACGCCTAATATGCGTAAGATAGTTGATGATATTGGCATAGCTGCCTCGACCGACCCTGTGGCTGTTGATAAGGCATCGCTGGATTTGGTCGAAAAAGAGGCCGGCAAGAAGATAGCACAACTGCTGGAGAATGATAAGCTCGACCCGCATTATCAGATTGAGCACGGCGAACGGATTGGGCTGGGCAGCGCAAAGTATGATTTGGTTGAAATCGGTTAGCGGTTTTTATAGACTTGAGGATTTGATATGGCTCTGGGGCAAATAATAAGAGGAAGACGTGAGCAATTAAAGCTGACACTCGATGAAGTCAGCATCGCCGTTGGTTTTTCTAAGCCGTATCTATCCACCATTGAGACGGGCAAGGTGAAAAACCCGCCGAGTGATGAGCTTCTGACAAGGCTCGAAAAAGTCCTCGAGTTCGAGTCTGGTGAGCTGCTGCGAATTGCGCATATAGAAGGGCTTTCTTCAGACCTTCGTTGCGAGTATGAATCTGCCGAGGCGGAGAACCAAAAGCTGCGGCAGTTTATCAGGGATTTGATTCACAAAAAGGCCGATGTTACAAAGCTCGATTCGCTGCTTGCTGAAAGCAAGCTGGACGTTGAGCAGGCCACTTCCGCCCTGTCGGCGGGCAGGCTCGTGCCGGTGATAAACAAAGTGGCAGCCGGTTATCCGACCGATTTTGACGACCTACAATACCCGGTGGGTATAGCAGATGATTATGTCCGCTGCCCGGATGTGCACGACCCGAACGCCTTTGCCGTCCGGGTTGTCGGCGATTCGATGGAACCGAAGTTCCGGGAGGGTGACATCGTGGTTTTCTCGCCGGCCTCGGAAGTCCGTAACGGCGATGACTGTTTCATCCGCTTTTCAATGCCGCACGAGACGACATTTAAGCGGGTATTTTTTGAACCAAACAATAAAGTCCGCCTGCAGCCGAGAAACGAAAAATATCCCCCCACAATCATAGACGGCAGCCGCATCAACGGCCTCTACCTCGCTATAATAAAATACGAAAGACTGTAATCGTTATCCCGACCTGCTGTTGCATCGCAAAAATGCCTTCCCGGCGTTCAGCCGATGCGAAAAATTTCATGCTTTGTAGTTGAATTTCAACCGTATCTATGGTAAACTCTATAAAGTTATTAAGAACGTTGGGGGATAAAGGAGGATGAATAATGTTGAACGTAAAATGTAACAAATCGTGGTTTGGGGGACTGGTAGTTATTGTTTGCTGTTTGACTGTTTTTGGCGCAGGGCGAGCCGATGCTGCCTGGCAGGCACTTGCGAAGATGGTCGCTCCGGATGGCGAAGGGGCAGACCAGTTCGGGTTTTCTGTGGCCATTGACGGAAATTACGCCATTGTAGGCGCTCCTTTTGATGATGGTGATGCAATGGATTCCGGCTCGGCTTATATATTCAAGTTTTATGGCACGAACTGGGCGGCGCTTGAGAAGTTAACATCTGTAAGTCCATCTCATTACTTTGGCTACTCAGTCTCAATAAGTGGAAATTATACCATTGTTGGTGCACCGGTGTCGGATTCTGCTTATATCTTCAGGCGAATCGCTGCTGATTACTGGGTCCCACAAATCGCGTTCACTGGAACACCCGGTAGTTTTGGATATTCTGTGTCTATTAGTGGTGATTATGCTATTGTCGGAGCCCTTAACGACGATGAAGAAGGGGAAAATGCCGGGGCGGCTTATATATATGAATCAAACGATATAACGTGGTTTCAAAAGGCAAAGCTCACGGCCTCGGATGCTAAGCCGGATAATTATTTTGGCTGTTCGGTCTCAGTTTGTGGCAATTATGCCCTTGTCGGGGCTTATGGCGCTGATACGGAAGCCGGCTCAGCTTATGTGTTCAGACGGACTTTCAGGATTATACCGCCGGATACAATAGTTTGGTTTTGGGCAGAGCAGACCAAGCTGGAAGCCCCTGATAGAGCGGCGCAGGATTGGTTCGGCTCCTCAGTTTCAACTGATGGCACCTACGCTGTCATCGCTGCACCCGGCGACGATGAGAAGGGCATCGACTCTGGTTCTGTGTACGTATTTAAGCGAGACGGTCTTATCTGGGAGTATCAGACTAAATTGCTCGCCTCGGATGGTGAACGCGATGACTCTTTTGGGGCATCTGTTTCGGTGAGTGGCGACTATATCTGCATCGGAGCCAGATATGGTAATAGTAGAATAAAGGACTCTGGCACAGCATACATATTCAAGCGTGACGCCTCAAACTGGGTTGAGCAGCCAAAATTGCTCCAATCAGAGGGTGGGGCCGGTAACTTTTTCGGCAATTCCGTTTCGATTGACGGGTTCAATATTATGGTTGGAGCGCCCCGCAAGAGTGAGTGGGCAGGACCTGCAGCCGGAGCGGCGTTCCCATTTGGGCGGCTGTGCCCGAGTGCCGACTTAAGTGGCGACTGTTTTGTCGATTTTACCGACCTCGCTATGTTCGTTAGCCAGTGGCTGGAAGGCGAAGAATAAACTTTCTATCTATATTTTTGTAAGAGAGACTAACTTACATTTTGCCCGGCGACGGCTAAAACTAATGCGAAGACCTTTGATGCGCCGGCTTGTTTTAATGCCCTCTACCGCGCCATAACAAAATACGAGAGACTTTAACTATTAAAAAACACAGAACCTTTCATTGCAGGAACACTCATAAAATTGCCGAAGTGTATTATACTAAGTTTTTGGTTATATTTTCTGGGTTGTCTCTGACGGGGCTTGACAAAATAGAAATTTCAAAATATTTTTTATTTTGTTAGGTCGGCAGGATTTTTGTAATATAATTCGATCGAGTGCTATCTCGGAGATATAGAAAAGAAATATATAAGGACAAAATGAGGAGATAAATGATTATGGGAAATTGGCTCTCTTGCACAATATCTCCAGGACAGTTTACCGGAGAATATGCTGTCCGAGGTAAGCTGTTTGACGATACAGGATTCTCTTTGTTCGCAGAAAGAGATGTTTTGCAGTTTGGGAAGGAACCCTCGTCAGAAAATCCTGTGGAAGGATGGATTCGCATCAAGATTGGGCCCAAGAAAGGTGATCTGCTCTTGGTCACTCTCCCACGACCGACCTTCGAAAATGGACAGACGATAACAGTGAAAACGGACCAGGTCAAACGTAGCTAATGATCCTGTCAAACCTTGAAATTCAAAAGGCACTGGACAAAGGAAGGCTTGTAATTGATCCGGAACCTTTACCACGGAAACCAGAGCACGGGAAATATTGCCCGTACGACACGACTGCGGTTGACTTAAGGTTGCACAATGAAATCTCAGTCCCTGAAGGCGGTACTTTTGCTTATGACCTAATGGAGCCAGGTACAATTTCGGAGCGTATCAGACAGCATTCCAAAAAAATAACTCTTACAAGGGACCAACCCTATAGGTTAGAGACCGGAAAATTTATTTTAGCAAGAACACTCGAAAAAATTGAGCTGCCAACCGAAAAAGGGCCGCCCTATTTAGCAGCGAGAATCGAAGGCAAAAGCAGCAGGTCTCGCTGTGGTGTGCTTGTACACTTTACTGCTCCGACTGTTCACGCCGGATGGAGCGGACCTCTAACACTTGAAATGATTAACCTTGGGCCAACAACATTCTTACTTAGTCCAGGAATGCCGATAGCCCAACTGATTGTAGAGCAAGTTTTTGGTTCGCTGACCCCGAATCCAAGCCAATTCCAAAACCAGTCCACACCAGAAGGGCTATAATACAGTTCTCCTATCCACACTGAAACACTCCCTTACAACTACTTTCTTCGGTGGTACTTTGGCTTCTCAGTGTGGAAATCCATAACTGATAAATCAATTTCATCACGGACTGAATATGAATCCCCCTCTGACAATTAGCTGGTCTTTTGCCCAGCGACGGCTAAAACTAAGGCGAAGACCTTTGAAGCGCCGGCTCCTTTCAATATCTTTGCACACTCGTTTAACGTTGCGCCAGTTGTCTTGATGTCATCTATCAGGCAGATTTTCCTGCCGGTAAAATTGTGTCCCCATCGAACTGCAAATGCCCCGGCGACATTTCTGGCACGCGCAGCAGGACTTGCCATTGCCGGCTGCGATTTTGTCCTGCGAATCCGGACAAGGTCGGTAGAGATTTTTGCTGTCGAATGTTTTAATTTTTTTGCTATAATGATAGATTGATTGTAGCCGCGAATAAGTCTCCTCGTCCAGTGCAGCGGCACTGGGACAAAAAGGTCTATATTTTTATAGAACGTGCTTGCCTGCAAAGCGGAGTTTGCCAGAAAACCGAGCACTAAATCCAATTCCGTTCGCCCCTTTTTGAAAGCCAGTATCATATTTTGTAAGCTCTGGGCATAAATGCCTGCTCGAGCTATCTGGTCAAAATAAAATTCTTTGCCCAGGCAATCCGGACACGCACCCTCCAATATAGCGTATCTGCTGGCATCTTTCCCGCAGCGCGGGCAGTAGTCACCTGCCGTGCAGGTTAGAAGCTCGTCCCAGCAATTTTTGCAGAGACTATTGTCGGATTCGCAAATGTTTTGGTGGCAGTTGATGCAGACGGCGGGCCAGAAAAGCTGGTTCAATCCCTGCAGCACAAAGGCAGCAGTTCGTTTAAGATTTTTCGTATCCACCCCTGCAATTATACAGTGCCCTCCACCTCCGTCAAACCGTCCAACCGTTGTTTCATTCCAAATCAAATGGCGTATTATCAACCGGCTCGAACCAGCCTAATTTCATATCGGCTGAATCGACGCCGTAGGCATTTTTGCTGTCGAACTTTGCTATTTCGCGCTGGTTGATGTGGCCGTCAGCCCATCCAACGTTTGCAAAATTCTTGTGGCGAAAGTGGATGGATGGTGACATATAGAAACTCGTTACGGGCTTGCCATTGCAAACGGTAAAAGGCGGTTCGGCAAAAGAGTATTCAATGAAGGACTGCCCGTCATTGGACATCGCCGTATCTGCAAACATCAGCGTCTCGCCCGGCCTGGCAATCTCCGTCGTCCGAGTAGTTTGACTGTAGGCATCTTTCCACGCTTCGATACTGTTAATGCCGTTCTGCCAGATGCGGCTGCCAATATAAGTCATATTGTATCCGTAGCCGCCGCAGCCCTGCTCGAAGTTCGTATCCCAATCTTGTCCTTTTATAAACTGCACCTTGCTGGGACATTCTTTGACTTGCCCATCTGCTAAATACTTCTCCAATGGTCCTCTTAGCGGGTCGAAGGGCTGATTGAGATTATCTCTTACGCCGTGCCAGCGATTTAGTCCCGCGCTATCCCACATATCGCTCGCAGCGGGGACATAAAACCCATCGTTTTCCGTGGCGTAGCCGGTATTGGCTATCAAAAGCTGGCGAAGATTAGATTTACAGACCAGGCCCCTCGCCTGCAATCTCACCGAAGCCAATGCTGGCATCAGTATAGCCATTAGCAATGAAACAATTGAGACTACCACCAGCAGCTCAATCAGGGTAAATGCTTTTATTCTTTGAACGTGCATAAGCGAATTAGAAAACTAACCCAATTTTTATTTTCTACTTTCCATCCGCCATTGCTCAACCTCGAGCCATTGAATGGCAAAAACAGCGAAATCGAAGACGTTAATGGTTAAGTCTTTGGGTTCTGCAAGGTCGCATCTATCTACCCAGTTTGCCTGGCCGAAGTGGCTTTGCCACGCCGAGGCAAACAATGCAAAATCAAACATATCAACGGCGCCATCTAAGTTAATATCAGCCGAGTATTTTTGCTTATAAAGAACACCGACTGCCTCCAAATCCAGTCCGCCGGAACCCCACGTTACCCAAGCGTCATAAATCGGATGGTTGTTTAAGTAATAGTTCCAAACAGGCCAGGTATTGGGGTCAATGAGCGCCATTGCCTCATCGTTAAAATCTCCGCTGCCGGGGATATCTACTATCCGCACATACTTTATATTGTTGACGTCCACAAGACCTGAGCTGACGTTTGAGTCATTGGCGATATCCTGCAAATCAAACGGCGTGCCGATGCACAGGCCCTCGGCATTGGGGTGCTTTCCGGCAAGATTATAGACATTACTAATCTCGATTGTCCCGTATGGGCCTACGGAGTCTGCTGTCAGCGATACGGAAGGGAATCTGACAAAGTCCCTGCCGTTGGAGGATACTTCTACATAACCTAACTCGGCAAACATCTGCCCGCTGATTGAGCCGCCCGGCGTGGTATGGCAGGAGATAACGCCGTTTTCAAAGACAGCAAAATCGTAACCATCAGCATCGCGAATCGTCTGGCTGAATGACAGAGTTATCTGACCGGGCGGCTGGTTGCTATCAAGCTGGTAACGGTCTAAATCTCCGAGGCTGACAATGTCGTAGTTTCTTCCTGTAGCTGGCCCTAAAGCCTTATTCGGGTCGGCCCACTGGGCATCCATGCCGGGGGCCGGTCTATAGCTATCTACAGATGTTGCCCAGGCTCGAAATATCGGGTTTATTATCGCATTGGGGTTTTTTAACGGATTGGCGTGCCGCCAACTGTTTTTAGGATTTACGTAGCCATTTATCCCGGCTTCTGTGTAAGGACCGCCGCTGACCACACCTGTCCAGGCGAGCAACGCAATCAGAGCTATGGCAAATTGTTTTACCACGATAAATTCCGGTTACTACTTTTTTCTTCGTGTCAAAAGCAGGACGCCAAGACCCAGCAAGGTTATTGTAGCCGGCTCTGGCACGATAGTATCAAGCGCAAAATAAGCGGGAGTATTCATACCCCACGGACCAGTGTCACTTGAGAGCAAAGAGAATTCCAAAAATTTTACATTACCCAGCGGAGTCAAATCGACATATTCCCAGGTGTTGACGATATAATCCTGGCCGTTATCGGCGAACCGGTAATTAGCTAAGTAGAAATCAATTGAGCCGGTAACATCGCCATTGATATTTTTGCCTGTGATAGTCAGCAGGAACCAATCTTCGTCGCTGCCGCTCTCACCGCCAAATTTCTTGGCAAATGGGTCGCCATTGAGCATCGAGTAATAAGCGTAATTGTTATTTGTTACATACAGACCATCAACAACACCGGGAGTGTTGAGTGTAATGGTAGGCGGCTGGGCCCAGCCAATATAAGCGATGGCATAGTTGGCAGAGTTATCCTGGCCTGTTCCGGTGATAGCGTTGTATTGCGCTAGCCAGCCGGTTGCTGTGGTATCAGTGATGTTCGAGTAAGCAAATCCATCCCAGGAGTCCCACTGTGGATTATAATTGTTTTTAAAGTATGCGCTGCCGCTCGTAAAACCGTCGGACTGGTCGGAACCATTCCAGAAAGACTCAGGCGCCAGACTCAAATCCTCAAAGGTCGCTATGTAAGCATTCGCAATACTTGCCGCTGCAAGGACAATAGTTAAACATACTAAGTTTTTAACTTTAATCACTCTTCTCGAAGCCATAATTCTTTCTCCTCCAGAAATAGTTTTTGTTTTTCAAAATTCGTTCACGTTACTTTTTAACGTTT
Source organism: uncultured Pirellulales bacterium (assembly GCA_964462515.1). Taxonomy (GTDB): domain Bacteria; phylum Planctomycetota; class Phycisphaerae; order Sedimentisphaerales; family Anaerobacaceae; genus CAYWXK01. Next base: position 128,703 of record CAYWXK010000002.1, on the reverse strand, counting down.
AAGTTTGGTTGCGTTGGTTTTTGTCTGCCTCCTTTCGCTCAATCTGCTATTGCCGCGAGGCTAATAAATAAAAAAACCGCTGTTTCTGCGAGAGGAACAGCGGTTTGGTTACATTTAGCTTAATCTAACTATAATAACTCAGCGTTATTTTGCTGAGCCACACTTGCGTTCCAGCTCGCGAGAACACTAAGGCCCCCTTTTGCGACTCATCACAAAATGGCAGCCTACGTATGTGTGCAGCCAACTACAGGCAGGTTTTCTGACTTGCGTCTTACCTTGAGACTCCTTCCCATCCACACTTGGCAGATAGTGGACAAATGTCCCTCGGACTTCCATCCCCCATTCTTGCTTTCGTAAGAAAGCATGGGGGGTTGGAGCAGGCGCTCACAGCGGCGCGACCGTCGCGGATTTTAACCGCGTTCCCGTTTGACTATCCTGAAGCATAAAGCTTCAGGACCTGTGGTCGGACTATTTCCTTTTCAAAGAGCAATCTTTAAATATGTTACCAACCCTTGCAGCAGTTGTCAAATGAAAAAACACTAAATTCTAAATAAATCCAAATTTCTCCCGTAGGGATGGCTGACGCCATAAATCCAAATGACTAAAACGGTCAATGCCAGTTGCTGTAGGTCGCTGTTTTTAATTTTGAGTTTAGATATTTGAATTTGTTTAGAGTTTAGATATTAGGATTTAGAGTTTAAGTCCTTACAAAGAAATAAGTTACACTCATATAGAACTCAGTTAGTTGCGCTGTAGAAGTTTTTATGGTTTTTATAAAAACACCTCATCTTGTTTGTCCCAATGAATCCTGCTTTGCTGATTTCATTTTGGCCGGGGAAATGGTATAATATTGAACAGTTTGAGGATTCGTCATTGCGAAGCCCGCTGCCTCGCTTTTGCGAAGCAAAACGGCGGGGGTGGCAATCTTACTAAATGGCCAGTTTGATTGAGGAGAAAAAATAATGAAAACGTTTAAGCATTTATTGATAATGGTTTCACTGGCTATATTTGACGCTCCGGGGATTGCATCGGCTTATGAGCCGGCCATCCAGTGGGAAAAGACCTTCGGCGGAAGCTATAATGACTGGGGTCAGTCGGTTCAGCAGACATCTGACGGCGGATTCATAATCGCAGGCGGGACCGTGTCCTTCGGTGCAGTAGATGGGGATGTCTATCTTATCAAAACCGACTCCTCAGGGAACATCATCTGGCAAAAAACCTTCGGCGGAAGTGGTGATGATGATGGCTATTCTGTTAGGCAGACAACAGATGGCGGATACATAATCGCAGGTCAGACTAATTCTTTTGGCGCAGGAGGATGGGATGTATATCTGATAAAGACTGATCCATACGGAAATAGCGTCTGGCAAAAGACATTTGGCGGAAGCAAATTAGACGTGGGCTGTTCGATTCAGCAGACCACTGATGGCGGATATATAATCGCAGGATATACCGATTCTTTTGGCGCAGGGGGCGATGTATATCTTATAAAGACTGACCCGAATGGAAATCAAGAATGGCAAAAGACCTTCGGTGGGGACGTGGGCTATTCGGTCCAGCAGACCTCTGACGGCGGATATATAATCGCTGGCTATACCTCTTCCTTTGGCGCAGGGAAGATTGATGCGTATCTTATAAAGACAGACCCAAACGGAAATCAAGAGTGGCAAAAAACCTTCGGAGGAAGCGATTTGGACTTTGGCAATTCGGTTCAGCAGACATCTGACGGCGGATTCATAATCGCAGGCACGACATATTCCTTTGGGGACCTCAATGGAGATGTATATCTTATAAAGACCGACCCAAATGGAAACTCGCACTGGCAAAAGACATTCGGCGAAAGCGATGGGGACGGAGGCGATTCGGTTCAGCAGACATCTGACGGCGGTTACATAATCGCAGGCCGCACTAGGTCCTTTGGCGCAGGAGAAGCCGAAGTTTATGTTATAAAGACAGACCCAAACGGAAACCTTCTATGGCAAAAAACCTTAGGCGGAAACCATTATGACTGTGGCATGTCGATTCAGCAAACATCTGACGAGGGATTCATAATCGCAGGTTCTACAGAATCCTTTGGCGCAGGTGGGAGCGATGTATATCTGATAAAACTATCTTCCGAGGTTTGCCATTATGTGCTTTTGGGTGATGTGAACAACGATTGCAAATTTGACTTTTACGACTTTGCACTAATGGCGGCGAACTGGCTAATTGATTGCAACATAGACCCCGCCGAGCCGGCTTGCGTATATAGGCCTACTTCACCACCTCGACAACCTTAATAGGTGAAATCTGATAGAGCCTTACTTTGTTGAAAACGTTTCTTTTTGTCATTTCGAGTGAGCCAGAGGTAAGTCGAGAAATCTGTTTATTGAATAGATTTCTCCACTTCGCGTCCATTAGGGACGCTTCGGTCGAAATGACAAACCACCAAAACGGCATATCGGGCGTGCGTTAACGCGTCAGGTAAATGATGATGCCGGCGAAAATCAAAATGACGGCCACGCACACGCCCACAGCGGCAATAAAAACCCAGACAAATCGCCTGTTCTGTTTGGAGATGATGTATTTTAAGTATCTATCGCTGGTGGCAAAGGTCTTACTCATCTGCGCGATGCCGTCAGTCTGGCTGACAGTACTTTCGTTTAGCTTGTCCAGTGTTTCAGTGAACTTATTAAAGCTATCAGCCATTTGCACATCGGCTTCGGCTGCCGCTGCGAGCTGATGGTCAATATCAACCAAAGTATCGGATTGCCTGGAAATCTGGTCAGGAATCTTCTCAACGGTGTCCACGAACTGCTGCTGTTTTGTAGCGGTTGACCTTAATTGTTCGAGCAGCTCTTCTACTATTTGCTTCTGGCTTTCTACAACAGCGGGGAAGCTTTCGAGCAGTTGCGGTAGTTGTTCGATTCGGCCCATCAATTTCTGGTGCTGGGTAATTTGCTGATTCAAATGCTCATTGATACCTTGCAGTTGCTCGATAAGTTTGTCGAAGCCCTCCTGGAACTTATCGAGCGACTCCTGCTTATCGGCCGGCTTGACCGGTTTTACCAAAACCTTGTCAGTCTCGCTAAGCTCTTGGGCAGCAGCCGACCCTGTTACATCCGCTTCCTGGCTGATGAGGCCCTGGTTGTCTATCTGGAGCTGAGGATCCGGCGCCTTGAGTAATTTGTGGGCCTGTAGCCAGCTATTTGCGGCCTTCCACAAGTCCTTTAACTTCATTTTAAGGTTTTCCAATAACGAAGCCATTTTCGATTCAGGTTTTCACCTGACCTCGGCCTGTTCTAAAAAAGTCGAGAGAGCCAATATATTCGCTGCAAGTCAGTCATATTAAAGAGTTTTCTTTACACAAGTGCAAGTTATTTCTGCAAAACAGAGATTTGTTTTGGCTTCAGGATTCAGGAGGATATCGGTTTTGCGGCGAATTTTTAATCTGTGGAGTTTAGAAGTGCCTGGCAGGATTGTATTGCCTGTGAAAGCCCGCACGTTACGGCGGTTATGTTATTTAGCTCTTCTGCAGTTAGTTTGTTTTCTGATGAGCGGTAAATCAGCATAAAGCCGAGTGAGGAGCCGGCCAGGCCCAATGGGATTGTTACTGCTGAGATTTTGTTTAGTCCGGTGAGGTTGCCCTCAAAACCCATTGCAAACATATCATCGAGGGTGCAGATTTTGTTGGAGTTGCAGATATTATCAATTAGCTCGGCCGTAAAATAGTTTTCAAGATGCTGATTTTCAAGGGTGGTAGATTGTTCGCTTTCAAATATATGCAGCTGGAAGTTTTCTTCTTGCCGCAGGAAGAAGGTAACGTTCACATCGGCAATCTCATCGCGGATGAGCCTTACAGCAGCCTGTAAAAGGGCAGCTAAATCGGTTGTTCCGAGGATGGATTCGTAGAAATTGGTTGCGAATGTAATGTTATTGAGTTTTTTGATAAAATTTTTCTGCGCAGTAATAAAGTCGTTGCAAAGTATGTCTATTTTCTTTGCTTGTTGTTTGCGTTCTTTGTTCAGTTTTTTTATGAGAAGACGCAGTCTTGTGCGTCGATTTTTATCTTCTATAAGCATTTGTTTTATACTCCACCGAGGTCGGCAACAGTTCTCTCATTCATTTAGGTTCGGCGAAATTGCAGTGATGCTTTAGGGGTAAAGGGGGTTCGCGGGCCGTTTATTGTGTAGCCCTATAACCAGATAGTTTTTGGTTTTGGGGCAAGCGGAGCTTACTTAGTTATAGATTCAGACAAAACGTCCATCAATTGTCAGGGGACAGTTTATCTGTGTTTTCGGACTTGCTAAAGGGCGGCCGAAAATGAGCAATAAAATAGAAAATTTCTTAAGCTCTCTATGTTTCGGTTTGATAATTTTGGTGTATAACTAAATTATGTTTTGACTTCAACAGGCACTTTGCGGACGCGAGCTGCAAAGTCGTCAATTTCTTCGAGTTTTTCGAAGCCCACGACCATTGCATTGACGCAGCCTAATCCGAGCACGTATCGGATGGAGCCGTCTCGTTTTTCATCGCTATTTCGGAAACTACCCTCGCCTATCAGCTTCATTCCTATCACACCCTTGCCTGCATCGTGCATATTCTTAAGCACAGGGGCAACCTTTTCAACAGGCGCATCCATTTTTTCGCCGTATGCATTGATACGAACATGTATTGAATCGACCCACGGTTCGTTGGCAGCCGCCTCCAGAGCCTCAAACGAATGGCACGAGACGCCGTGTGCGCGGATGATGCCTTTCTTTTTGAGACCGTCCAGAATCTCCATCTGCTTACTTAATTCTTCAGGCCACTTTGCAAAGTCCACGCAGTGCAATAGTATTATGTCAATATAGTCGGTGTTCAGCTCCTTGAGGAATCGCTGCACAACCACGTCGCTGTCAGGCCGTTCCTTATCGGGTATCCCGCCTCTGCGCCACCAGATTTTTGTGGAAATTACGTAATCTTTACGGCGCATCTTGGCAAGCGCGCTGGCTACGTACGGGTGCGTCCCGTAAAGGTCCGCCATATCAAACAGCCTTACCCCTTGCTCATACGCGGCTTGCAATAACGACTCAAATTTTTCTTTTCCCAGGCGGGTCTGGTTGGACTGGCGGTTTCCGCCTCGCATTCCCGTGCCGAACCCAACGCGGGAGACCTTAATTTTTGTCTTTCCGAGCGGCACAAGCTCGTATGGGTCGAACGTCTTGGGCTTTTGTTCCTGGGCCAATGTGAATCTTGACCCGAGCAATACCCCGCCCACCCCCGCCAGCGACATAGTCAGGAATTCTCGCCGTTTCATTTTTGACAGCTCCTAATATCTTGTATTCTGAATTCTGAGTTCTGTATTCTGACTTCTGGATTCTACCTTACCATAAACATGATACCCATGTTCGCTTCATAATGCAAGCATTTTGGTCGAATTTTTCGCAGCGATGTTTTATTCTTTCAGTTCGGCTGATATGAGGACTTTTCTGCACGTGCAATTGTTTCCGAGGTGACATAAGGCAAGTTTTGAGGCGGAAAACTTTATTGGAGAGAAAAGACTGGCTATCTGGCCATATCCGATTGTTATATGCGGGAAAAAGTTTTCAAAACTGGCTTTGGTGCGGTAGTTTCTAATCCACAGTAAAGTCGATGGTTCAGCTTTGGGGGGCGAAAGCACCATATCCACTGTAACATCATACTTAAAATAGGGCGTCAGCTTCTGCATAACCTCTTCGTGAAGTGATTGCAGAGTTTCGGTATTTTCTATCTGGAAGACCGACACTTTCTCCCCGACCGAATTTGTCCCGACGTGCATAGCGACCACCTTTAGCTGCGGCAAGTGACATTGCTTTGCGATTGTCTGCAAAATCTTCTCAATCTCACAAATGTCTTTTTCATCGATACAACCCATAGCCAAAGAGATATGGGGCAGACAATTTTCTTTATTTAAAACTATTTTGTTGGCGGATTCTTCCGGCAGCTCTCTATTTGCTTCGATGGCTTTATCCATCATTGCTTTTGATGGTAATAATACGGCATCGACTGCTATTTTTGTCATCTGGATAGTACCCTGAAAGAGTATTGTCGCATTGTTACGAAGCCTGGCTTAACGCTGGCCGTCGGCCAATTCGAACATTTGCAATATTCGTTCGAGCGCATCATACGGCGACGTCCCGATGTTGACCGTGAATTGGTCGTCTTTGTTGGATACGGTCTTGACGTGACCATCGGCAAACATAATGTTACTGGCCGCCCGCTGGTGACTTGTTCGCGTCACCACCTGGAACGGTGCCAGAGACGGGTGCGCCAGGAATTGCACATCCGTCACCAGTGCTTTAATGGGCTGCCCATTCCTGTTTCGGCCCAGGCTGCTCAGTCGGATGTGAAACGTATCTGGCGTCCCGGACAGCAAGGCCACCGACCCATGACGATAGTAAAAGTCGCTCTGGGCCTGAGCCCGACCGACTCGGGCCAGTTGAGCATCCGCCTCCGAGGGCTGGTCCGTGCCGGGGCAAAACAAAACCTTCGGCCGTTCGGAAAGATAGTTTTTCAGCAGCAGACCCAGCCCTACCGGCTCGCCATCTTCCAGCGACAACAGGCTCGTTACGTTGCCGGTCACGGTATAGAAGTTCGAGCCGGTAACCGGTCGGCCCTCCGGCCCGAACGGAATCGTGTCCTGGAAATCTTCGGCATAGAGATGAATTGCCAAACTCACCTGGTGCAGATTGCTATTACAGGCCACCCGACGCGCATAGTGCCTGGCCCGGGCCAGCGCCGGCATCAGCAGCCCCATCAGCAGCGCCAGAACCGCCACCACCACCAGGAGCTCGACCAGGGTGAAGGCGCCACATCGGCGGTTACCACAGGTCTTCAGACATCCCCTCACAGGTTGTATCCTGCCTTTAGGTATAGTCACGTCACCACACTATGTACAGAAGGTCTGATATCGTCTGGCATATTCCGCATATATTAATACTGCACAGTCGCCAGCCAGGACTCCGCCAATATCATTAAGTCTTCAACGTTCACGCACCCATCGCCCGTAAGGTCCGTCGTCCCCGTGCAGGACTGCCACTCCTGAGCCATCACCGCGAGGTCTTCCAGATTCACAAAATAGTCCCCCGTAAAGTCCGGCACGGATGGCAGCTCTGTCAGCCGAACGTTGTCTAAAACCCAGAATCCGCCAGCCAGCCCGGTCGCACGAATCGCCACGCCGATGTTCTTGCCGACCCAGCCATCACCGGCCCGAACGGTCGGCAGGTCCGTCCAAAAATCCTGCAAAAGCGGAGACCACCCCGTCGCCGCCACCGTGGAACCGACTATGTCCACAGTGTTGGAATCCTCCAGATAATACAGAACAAGCTCAATCGTATCGGTAGGCTCGGAACTCGATGGCGGGAATCTCATCGAGGCTCCTACGCCAACGGTCAGTCGATAAGCACAGCCCACTTTATACACACTAACTAAGTCCTGCTCGAATCCATTGCCTTGGGCCGAGCCCAGAAATGCCAGTTGATTACAATCGGCATTTAGCACTCTATCGGGGCTGCCCGGCAGAGTATTGATGAATATGCCGGTGTTGGTACTGCCTTGGGTATCGAGGTCAAGCTCTCTCCATTGGTCCACGTATGGCAGGACTTGAAAGCCGCAGGGGTCTATCACGGGCGCCTCGAAGGAGGCATTCTCAATGTGAATAGATGCCGACCTTGCCGGGGCCGCGGCTAATGCAATCACCGGCGCCAGAACCAGCAGTCTCATAACGCGAAGCAACATTATCTTTCTCCTCCTTAAAAACGTAAACCCGAATTTTATAAATAAACCGACATTGCAATTTCTTTTATCTAAAAACTTTTACGTAAGGTATAATAATATACTCGCGGGGCAGCCGTCAAGGGAAAATCCTTTTTTAACAGCGGGTGGCAACTATAGAAATTTGCTATGCCGGACAGTTTTGAATTAATAATTTATAGAAAATATGACTCGTTGCATTCAAGACTTGGATGTGGTATAAAAGCCGTCAGTTAAGAAATCGTTATAAAGTCTTACCTGTGAATAGATATGGAAGTGACGGAATTAAAAGCAGCGATATCGAAGCTATCGGCCCGGGTTAAAGAAATCCGGGACTGGCTTTGACCTGTCGGACAAAAAATCCCAGCTACAGTCGCTTGAGAAAAAAATATCCAGGCCCGGTTTCTGGGACAATCCTGACTCCGCCAGGTCGTCGGTCTCCCAGTTAAGCGCTCTTAAGGCAATCGTTGAACCGGTGGAAGATCTGCAGCGCGAGCTTAAAGACCTTGGGGAATTGCTCGAATTAGCAGCAGAGTCAGACGAGATAGAGCAGTTGGAAGAAGACCTAAACTCGCTTCTAAAGAAATGTGAGCAGATAGAATTGGCGGGGCTTCTATCCAGGCCCGAAGATATGAAAAATTGCTTTTTCAGCATTCACGCCGGCGCCGGAGGAACAGAAAGCTGCGACTGGGCAAGCATGCTGCTTAGGATGTATATGCGTTATTTTGATGCGCATAAATACAAATATCATGAGCTTGATATTACGCCCGGCGAAGAGGCGGGGATTCGCTCAATTACGCTGCGGGTCATCGGGCCTTATGCCTTCGGGAAACTATCGTGTGAGATTGGTGTGCATCGGCTGGTCAGGATAAGTCCGTTCGATGCAAACAAAAGGCGGCATACAAGTTTTGCGGCGGTAGATTGTATCCCGGAATTTGATGAGGATGTCGATATCGAAATAAAAGAGGATGACCTCAAGATTGATTTTTACCGCGCCGGAGGTGCCGGCGGACAGCATGTAAATAAGACCAGCTCTGCGGTGCGGATTGTGCATTTGCCTACCGGTATTGCGGTGCAGTGCCAGAACGAAAGAAGCCAGCACAAAAATAGGGCTGAAGCGATGAAAATGCTCAAGGCAAAGTTGTATATGCTTGAGCAGCAAAAACGCGATGCCGAGCTTGCCAAGCTATATAGCGAGAAGGGCGAAATCGCGTGGGGAAACCAGATACGCAGTTACGTTCTGCAGCCTTACCAGTTGGTAAAGGACCACCGAACCGACCTTCAAACAGGCGATGTTGAGGCGGTGCTAAATGGAAAGCTCGATGGTTTTATAGAGAATTATCTGCGTTACAGAGCGAAAACTGCGGTAAGTAAAAAGCAAGACAATCAAAAATAAAGGCCGAGAAAAATGAAAGAGATTATCAATGTTGAATTGAAAACGCGTAAGGTCGAACCCGACAAAATCGAGACGGACTTGCTTGCGGTGGGGATTTTTTCAGATGCCAAAGAGTTAGACAAGTTGAATACACAGCTCGATGGCAGGCTCGATGGTGCAATTGAGCGATTGATTAAGCTGGGTGACTTCAAAGCCAAAGAAGGGACAAGCGAAGTTATTTATAGCAATGGCCGGATAGGGGCTAAAAGGATTTTGCTGGTCGGCTTGGGCGGAAAGAAAAAAGCAACGCTTGATACGGTCCGCAAGGCGGCGGCAAATGCAGCAAAGAAGTCGGTCGAGCTAAAAATAGAAAATCTTGCCCTTGCGCTGCACAAGGCATTCGCAGGGCAGTCCGATTTATCTGCAATGGGCAGGGCTATGGCTGAAGGGGCATACTTCGGGAGCTATCGTTACGATGAGTTCGTTACCGAGAGCGAAAATGGACGGCCTGGGCGGCTTGAAATAGAGGTGATTGATTCCGATACGGCAAAATTAAAAAAATTGCACGATGGAGTTGCAAAGGGGATTATTATTGGTAAGGCCCAAAGCTACGCGCGAACGGTAGCGAATCGTCCGGGCAATGTGATTAGTCCGGCAAAATTAGCTGAGCTTGCAAAAGAGCTTGTCGGCGGCTCAAAGAATTTGAACTGCGAAATTTTCGATGAAAAGCAGTTGGCCAAAGAAGGTATGGGCGGGATTCTTGCGGTGGGGTCAGGCTCACAGAATAAGCCGCGATTTATAGTTCTAAAATATAATGCTGCAAGCAAAGCGGCAAAAAATCAGCCCAAGGTTGCACTGGTCGGCAAGGCGATTACCTTCGATTCAGGCGGGATAAGTATTAAGCCGGCAATGGATATGGAGGAGATGAAATTGGATAAATCCGGCGGAATTGCAGTGATGGTAACTCTAAAGACAGTGGCGGATATGGGACTGCCTGTAAATGTTGTTGGATTAATTCCATCAGCGGAAAATTTGCCGAGCGGGACAAGCTATCGGCCGGGTGACATCGTTACGACTTTCAGCGGCAAAACCGTTGAGGTAATAAATACCGATGCCGAGGGAAGAATGATACTTTGTGATGCGATGGAGTATGCCGTCAAAGAAAAGTGCGATATCATCATCGACATAGCGACATTGACAGGTGCCTGCAGGGTGGCTCTCGGCAAGTATATGGCGGGGCTGATGGGCAACGACCAGATCTTGATAAAACAGTTGCAAAGGGCGGCGGAAGATAGCGGCGAAAGGGTCTGGCCTATGCCGAGCGGCGATGAGTATGCCCAGGAAATGAAAAGCAAAATAGCAGATTTGAAAAATACCGGCAGCAAGTTTGGCGGCGCCTGCACGGCGGCAGCATTTTTGAGACAGTTCGTAGGAAGTGCAAAGTGGGCGCATCTGGATATTGCAGGAGTGGATATGATTGATAAGGCAACGGAGTTTGCCACAGAAGGAGCCAGCGGATTCGGCGTGCGACTGCTTACTACCTATCTTATGAATCTTGCTGACCAGAAACACTGATTCAGAATTAGTATGATTGGAAGGACAAGTTAGGTTATTTCGATGGCCAAGAAAACCAAACCTATAGATACCGAAAGAATCAGAAAAGCAGTCAGAGAAATACTTCTGGCGGCCGGCGAAGATATTAACCGTGAAGGATTAAGGAATACGCCACAGCGGGTGGCAAAGATGTATGCCGAGCTTCTGGCGGGAATGCACGAAGACCCCAAGGAGCATATTCGCAGTGTCTTTACAGAGAATTATGACGAAATTGTTTTGCTGCGTGACATACCTTTCTACAGTATTTGCGAACACCATCTGCTGCCGTTTATCGGCTCGGCTCACGTTGCGTATTTGCCATCCGGAGGTGTCATCGGCGTGAGCAAGCTGGCTCGTATTGTGGATTGCTTTGCTCGAAGGTTACAATCTCAAGAGAGGCTCACCTATCAGATAGCTGATTTTATTATGAATAGCTTAAAGCCGCAAGGTGTGGCGGTGGTAATAGAAGCGTCGCATAGCTGTATGACTATTCGCGGCATAAAAAAGCCGGGCTCGGTAATGGTAACATCGGCTCTTCGCGGCATATTCAGACGAGACCCGAAAAGCCGGAATGAGGTCCTGGGCTTAATGCGCAGCTAACAGTTGTATAAGGGATTGTAGGGTGTGCTCCGCACACCACAATCACTGATGGCTGGTGACAGTCCGTCGAAAATGGTGAATATCCATTTGCCACAGTTCCATTTGTGCCCCCGTGCAGTGCAAGAAAGGAGATAACAAATGAGACGAAAAATAACAGCTATTGTTGTTTTGTTGCTGACAAGTGCCATACTCGTCGGGTGTGCGAGTTACCAGGAGCTTGCTTTCAAATCAGTCGAAGGCAAGAATCACTCCGCCGTCACACCTGTGCCACGGACTGACCAATGGTGGCGCACACGCCACGATGCGGTCAATGAGCGGCTCAAACAGGGAAACGTTGATTTGCTCTTTATCGGTGATTCTATCACGCATAGTTGGGAATCAGCCGGCAAGGAAATATGGGATACCTGTTATGCACCGCGCAACGCGGTCAATATGGGTTTCAGCGGTGACCGCACGCAGCACGTCTTGTGGCGGCTGGATAATTCGAATCTCGCAGGTCTGTCTCCCAGGCTCGCGATTATAATGATTGGCACGAACAATTCCAACGGGAACGACAACACAGCCGAAGAAATCGCCGACGGAATTATCACCCTATGTCAGCGGCTGCGCACAAAGCTTCCTAAAACAAAAATTCTCCTGCTGGCGATTTTCCCACGTAACGCCGGCTGCTCGCCTCAGCGCCAAAAGAATGTCAAGGCCAGCCAGTTGGCTTCAAAGGTTGCTGATGGCAAAATGATCCATTACCTTGACATCAATAGCAGGTTTCTGACAGAGGATGGCCTGTTAACCAAAGATATTATGCCGGACTATCTACATCCTAACAAGGCCGGTTACAAGATTTGGGCTGAGGCTATCGAGCCAAAAGTCGCCAAACTGATGGGCGAACGCAAATAGTTGGATAATGCACAAAACGCCGACACTCCAGAATAATATGGACAGCCAGAGACTAATAGCTGGGAACAGTCCGCAGAAAACGGCGAGTGTCCCTAATTAACCTCTATGAGGATGAGATAGACAGGGAAGGGTTTTATGGGCAGTGAGCGAGCTTACAAAACTATCAAAGAACTGGTTTTTGATATAATCCACCAGACCAGGGGCATGGTTGACTATGATACAGTAACCAGGGAAGTTAAAATACGCTTTCCCAAGAGCAGGTGGCAAAAGACACACTGGTCATGGTATAGGTATCAGATAAGACAGGGGAGGTTTGAAAGCTTGTTTTCAGAGGAGGTAAAGGATAACCTCGCTAAAGCTTCAAAGGATCTGATATCCAGGAGGAAATCAAAGATGAGACTGGGAAAAACAGAGCCGCAAAAAGTTGATATAGTCAAACATATAGGAGATGAGCTTCTGAATCATGTGCGTTTTATGATAAATGAATTTGCTAAGGATAATGCTGATTTAAAGTTCAGAATAAATCGTTGGGTTTATGCAAGATTAATGCAGGATGAAATCAGGGAAAAAAGACCTGTCAAACAAGAACTATGGGATTCAGGGATGAGATCGTGCCAGAAGTGTGGAGAGAAGTTCAATAGTCTAAAGGGCGTGGAAATACATCGGAAGGATTCCTCTACCGGATATACTATCAAAAATTGCGAATTGCTCTGCCACCCGTGTCATCAAAGGATATCATAAGTTCATTTTTTGTGATTTAGTGGAACAATAATAGGGACAGCCAGCGACTAATGGCCGGGGACAGTCCGCAGAAAACGGCGGCCATTTCTACCGACCGTCTCCGATAGCTATGAATTGGAGTCCGGATGTTCGGGCGTATTGGTCGGCCCGGCTGAGCTCGTCGAAGTCGGGGCATCTGAATGGACCGGCCGGAACGCCTTTGTAAGAGCACGCCAGACGAACAGCAGTATCTTTACCAGAACGAATACTGCCAGCGGAATGACAAACACCAAAGGAAGAAATGTGGCCAATATCCAATGCCTCAGACGCACGGGTCTTGCGCTGCGCTCCATCGGAACGCTATGAGCGGGCAGATACACCATCAGGCCATAAACATACACCCACATCCCAACCTGCAGCAGGTTCTGCAGGCCAAACGACAAGGTCTCGGCGAGCGTGCCGTTAAGGCCGAACAGGAGCATGACTTCCACCGGCGTGAAGTCGTAGCGATGCAACAGCCATGCCCAGCAAATGAACATTGGAACAAAGGCAATAACGCTGTGACACAGGATGACCTCAAGGTAGTTTTTTGATGCGGTGATTCTCGCCGCATCGGTTACAGCCCCGAACAGCGGTGCGGCGTTGGTCAGCGAGGTTGTTACCGCCTCTTCCAGCATAGCCATTGCAATACATAACAGGACAAAGCGGACCCGCCAGTCGATTTTGAGTTTCCGTGCCAGTCCGGCCAGGCGGTCCCGCCCCAGACGCATTGCAATCCCGCCGGCTACGCACCAGATAAGGATGAGACTGACACCCATGCCGAGAATTGCCCTTTTATCGGGGTCGGTCTCGCCGTGGTAAACCAGGAACACAACAACGGCGGTAGCAAAAATACCCCAGCCCGCTATGATGTATAGCAGAATTCTTGCAAATGTGCTGTTTCTCGACATAGACAGCACAAGTTTAGTCTATTATATAAGCCAGTCAAGTCCGTTGCATTGGTCGGGAATCTTTGGGATAATGGCGGCAGTCCGCATAAAAAGGTTTTTATTGATGTATAAGCTTGGCAGGGCAGTTAGGTTTTCAATCAATCCATTTTTGCCGGAAGATACGGACGGTTTTAACTCGTTCGCATCGAAACCGGCTGGTGAAGGATTATCTATATTCTTTGAATTGTGCGCGGAGGTTGCCGGCGAAGTTGAGCCGACAACCGGCTTTGTCGTCAATGTCACCGATATTGATAAGGCTGTTCGGGAATCTGTGGTGCCGATATTTGCACAGCGCATAAGAACAGACTTTCGCCGGAATAAACACATCGGTTTTTCTTGTTTAGCTGAGCTTCTGAAATCTTCGTGGGGACAATTAAGCAGCAGATTCGGCAAAGTGCGATTGAGCAATTTATGTTTGAAGCTGAATCCATTCAGGAAAATAGCTATAGATTCAAAGGATTTGGAAATGGTTTACTTTAGCGAGAAATTTGAGTTTGCGGCGACACATAAGCTGTGGAACGACAGCTTTTCCGAGCAGCGCAATTTAGAAGTTTTTGGTAAATGCGCAAATCCTACCGGCCACGGGCACAATTATATTGTCGAGGTAACGATTAAGATGCCGACAAAAGGGAACGGATTTTGTGTCGGCGATTTTGAGAAGATAGTCGATAATGAGCTTATTAAAATAGTTGACCATAAAAATCTAAATGCCGATGTTGCTGTGTTCGGTACAACCAATCCGACCGTTGAAAATATCGCGGCCTTTTCGTGGAATAAGCTTGCGGACAAATTCGGCGAGGCGGCTCTACACTGCGTTACCGTCTGGGAAACCGATAAGACCTACTGCTCATATTATGGGTAGTCGAAAAGCCAGTTGTGGGTAAAAGCTGCAAGGTCAACAAAATTAATCATTTCATCATCGTTTGAGTCCAGTCCTGTATCAGCCGGCCTGTCAAACCAATGTGAAGCTAACAGTGACATATCGACCGAATCCACTTTTGCCGAACCATCGCTGTCACCGAACAGGCGGTGGAATTTTACCGTGTAATATCCATCGTGTGGGTTTTCGTCATCGTCAAGCAGGCGAAGGCCGTTAGAATCGGTGATGGTGCTGGAATCGAGCAGCAATTTATAAGTGTTATCCGGTAATGACGAAGAGAAAGACAAAGTCAGCCAAAATGTGGCACTATTGTAATCGAAACCGATAGTGTTCATATCTATTACCGTGCCGTATGTTGTTTCAACAAGGTTGATATCGTTTTTGGTTATCGTGACATCGCGGCTAAATTTGATTTCAATTTTGTCAACGTTTGAGCGCTGCACCTGGCCATCGGCGATTTTCACCGAGGCCGCATAGAGGCCGGGATTGATGTCACCGTGAGCTTCGAGTTCCATTATTGTTGTGTAACCTTCCGTGCCGCCGGGGGGGCCAATGATGCGTATGGCTTGACCAACGGTTGGTGCGAAAGTGAAGGAAATAGATTGATACATTTTATAGCGGTCGAGTTCGGCAGACATCTGCAAATCGGCCGGTGTGATAAAACTTCCATCCCGCAGGATTTCAACAGTAAGGTCGTTAAAAAAACCGCCTCTGGTGTTGTCGTTTTTATAGTAATTATTGATTCCCTGCCAGACTATATCACCTTCATAAAACGTAAGTGTATCGAATTTAACCGCCCGAGAGAAGTTTAGTTGATACCAATCCTGCTGCGGTCTGGCTTTCGGTTCGGAAACGTAACTGTAATATGGCCTGTGGCCGTTGTAAGAATTGTCGGTGATGCCGTCAATAATTGAATAAAGGTTTTCGCGGTCATTGTTTGTGTTAAGCCGTTGCACGGCCGCTGTGGGGGTAACAGTAATTCCCGCCGCGATGGCCTCATCTACGAGACCTGCCGGGCCATTGGGGTCGGGCTTTTCAGGTTCAGGTATAAGCGTATTGGCATCAGGGATGTGGTAAGTCTTCGTGGAGCCGCTGCCGGTTATGTATCCGCCATTGTTCAGGATGTTCTGCTCTGCAAGATTGGTCAGGCGAGAGGCGATGTTGGTTATAGTGTCGTTCTGTGGAAGGTATTTGTTGGGGTCAGGCAGATAAGGTCTATAAACGTTCTTATAAACATCCCCACAGATATTGGGGTCAGTTAGGTCCGGCGCCAGATTGCTGAAGCCGCTGATAATTCCGATAAGGCCGCCTGCTGTTGCAGGGTTACAGTCACAGTCCCAGCCTGCCAGGACCCCGATTTGGATGGTGTTTTTGAAATCGCCTTGGCCATAGAGCATAGCCAGGACGGTTGCTCCTGTATTGATTGTCGATTCAAGCCAGTTGTAATAGCGGCCGTAGCTGCAGTTACCCTGGTAATAATCATACAATTTTTGGCGGGTGGCTCGCCAATCTAATATACCATCATTGGCATCCTCCAAATACCAGTTGATTACATCGGTTATAATCCGATGTGTTCGGCTGGTAGTCGGTATTGCATCGAGAGCTTCAGTTACAAGAATCAGCACGTTCGGCTCAAAGAAGGCACCTGAATACATTGCGGCATAAAACTGTGCGGCGTGAACCGGGAATCCTTCGTTGCTGATGTGAGCAAACCTCCCGGCAAGGTCAATAGCCGCCTGGGGCAGGCCGGGCGACACAGCGCCGAGCGTTTCGGTCGTTATTTGTGAGTCGATTGAGTACCAGTGTTCGTTATATGTTCGGCATCCGGTTTCTGGTGGCAGATAGCCATCGTTCATCAGATACCAGGCTTGTCTATTGGCAATATATACCCCTGAGGAGGTTATATGCGTGTGCCACTGGTCTGCTATTTGCTGACCATTACAATCGAAGCCGTTGGTTTCAAGTATGTGGATAGCAATATATTCTATATCGGTATCGTCGTCGGCGTCCCAGGTCTGTTTGATTACCCACGGAACACAAGGGTCAGGATTGGGTGTAGAGTTGGAATACCTGCCTTCGGTTGTCCTGCCTGCGGCGTTGCCAATGAGCTGGCCGAGCCACATTCCTCTCATCTTATCGTTGACGTCAACAGCCAACATTGTTTTTTCGGCCTTTGCTTGGAGGTGTAGGGTTACCCCTACCAGTAGGGCGAGAAAGAAGATTTTTGCTATGTTACGCCTATTATTCACCTTTAGATATCTCCTCAAAGACATATTGTAACCAATAACAGTGATAAAAGCAAGTGAATTCCGTTTCCTTGTGCAGGTAGGTGCAGGCAGTGAGGCAGGTGAAAAAACCTCAGATAGGCGCGAGGTTTAACAGAGTGCAGTCGTCCTATAAAAAGGGTCTTGTTGAGTCTGATAGACGACCAATGAGCAGCGAACCCCTGGACTTCGTAGGGCGTATGGTTATTGACTGACAATAAGCATTTGAACGGATGTAGCGAAAACAACTTTATTAAAGCTATGTTCTTTATTTGCCGATACTTATGTTAAGAATAAGGGTAGGGATATAGAGGCCCCAGACCGCTGCGAAGGTTGGATTTTGGCGGTGGTTTTGACTTGCCAAAGATAAACTGAACAAGGAGAAGTTTGGATGAGCACTTAGACTGTGCTTGTTTTTTTGCGCAGCCGACGGGGACGGAGTTTGTTCTAACTTGTCCGACGTAGCGCAAGCGAAGTCGGAAGCTTTAGCGAAGTCGTATTGATTATTGATAATTGATTATTTAACATAATCCGGCTGATGATGGATCTCAGTTCAGACGGTCAGCAATTATTTTTCAATATTTTCCTGAAAGCATCGTATGAAGGCACTTATAACAGGTGGGGCGGGTTTTATCGGCTCATATCTGGCGGAGCGGCTTGTCAAAGATAGTAACCAGGTGATTGTTGTTGATAATCTCAGCACCGGCAGCTTAAAAAATATTGAAAGCCTGAAAGGTGAGCCTGGCTTTGATTTCGTCGAAGGGGACATCCGCGATGCCAAACTGATGGAATCCCTCGCCAGGCGATGTGAGGTAATCTTTCATCTGGCTGCTGCAGTTGGAGTCAAGCTGATAGCCGACAACCCTGTTCACACAATAGAGACCAATGTTGATGGCACCGAAAGGGTGCTCGAAGCGGCCAATAAATTCGGCACCAAAATCCTCATCGCCTCCAGCAGTGAAGTTTATGGCAAGAGTGAGGCAGCCCCCTTCCGCGAAGACGATGATATTGTGCTCGGCAGCACGAGCCTGCCGCGGTGGTCGTATGCCTGCAGCAAGGCGATAGACGAGTTTTTGGGCCTGGCTTTCTATCAGCAGTATGGTTTGGGTGTGGTAATCGCGAGGTTCTTTAATACAATTGGGCCAAGGCAAACTGGCCGCTATGGGATGGTGGTGCCGCGTTTTGTTCAGTGGGCGCTAAAGGGCGAGCCGCTTCTGGTATATGGGACGGGAAAACAGAAGCGATGCTTTTGTTACGTAGCAGACCTTGTCGAAGCAACTGTTGGCCTGATGAATTGCCGGCGTGCGGCAGGGGATGTGTATAATATCGGCTCAACGGAAGAAATTGCTATCGACCAGCTTGCTGACAAAATTATCGAGATGACAGGTAGTAAAAGCAAAAAGAAGTTCGTGCCATACGAGGTTGCTTACGGCAGGCCTATGGAGGATATGATGCGGCGGGTGCCGAGTCTGGTGCGAATCAAAAAGGCGATTGGCTGGAAACCAAAAACCAGTCTGACTGAGATGCTGCGGATAATTATTGAAAGTGAGAAGCTTAAAAAAGGTAAGACTGCAAGATTAAAAAGGCGGAATTTATGAAGAAGGCATTGGTTACGGGCATTACGGGGCAGGATGGCTCATATCTTGCGGAACTGTTGTTGGAGAAGGGTTATGAGGTCTGTGGCCTGATGCGGCGAAGCTCATCGTTTCATACAGGCAGGATTGAGCATTTGTATAAAGACCCCCACGAGCATCCGCGGCTGAGATTGGTTTATGGTGATTTGACCGACGGCGGTAATCTGTCTGCAATCATAAACGAGGTCCAGCCGGATGAGGTCTATAATCTCGGAGCGCAAAGTCACGTGCGGGTCAGTTTTGATACGCCTATCTACACGGTCAACACAGATGCGCTTGGGACACTTCGGCTGCTTGAGGCGATTCGTGCCAGCAGGAAACGGCCCAAGTTCTATCAGGCCTCCAGCAGCGAGATGTTCGGCAAGGCTGTCCAGATACCGCAGACGGAGAAGACACCATTTTATCCGAGAAGTCCATACGGGTGTGCAAAAGTTTATAGCTTCTGGCAGACGGTGAACTATCGGGAAGCTTATAATTTATTTGCATGCAACGGCATTTTGTTTAATCATGAGTCGCCCAGACGTGGAGAAACATTTGTCACGAGGAAAATTACGCGGGCGGCAACAAGAATCAAATTAGGGCTGCAGGATAAATTATATCTGGGCAATCTGGAGGCAAAGCGAGACTGGGGATTTGCGGGCGACTATGTCAGAGCGATGTGGCTTATGTTACAGCAGGATAGGCCCGATGACTATGTTATAGCCACGGGCGAGAGTCATCCGGTGAGGGAATTTGTCGAGGAGGTTTTTGATTATCTGGGTCTGGATTGGCAGAAATATGTCGAAATTGACCCACGATATTTCAGGCCCACCGAGGTTGACCATCTGCAGGGTGATGCGAGCAAGGCAAAAAAGATTCTTGGCTGGGAGCCAAAGGTAAAATTTAAGGAGCTTGCGAGGCTGATGACCGATGCCGATATGAAGTTAGCAGAGCGTGAGAGAATTCTTAAAGACCACGGGCGTTTAGAAACAGAATGAGCAGGTTTTTCGAGAACAGGCGAGTTGTTATTACCGGCGGTGCGGGTTTCCTTGGGGCTTATGTCACCGAGGGTCTGCGAAAACGCGGCTGCAGGCATATTCTCGTGCCGAAAATTGAAAACTACGACCTTGTTCAGCTGGAAGATATAATCCGGATGTATGAGGATATGAAGCCGGACATTGTCATTCATCTGGCAGCGGTTGTGGGCGGCATAGGCGCCAACCGTGAGCATCCGGGCGAATTTTTCTATAAGAATTTGATGATGGGCATCCAGCTCATCGAACAGGCAAGGTTGCGGAAAATCGAAAAGTTTGTGGCGATTGGCACTGTTTGTGCGTATCCGAAATTTGCGCCGGTGCCGTTCAAAGAAGAAGACCTGTGGAATGGATACCCGGAGGAGACCAACGCACCTTATGGGCTGGCCAAGAAAATGCTGCTTGTTCAATCGCAGGCATACCGTTGCCAATATGGTTTTAATTCGATATTTTTGCTGCCGGTAAATCTTTATGGTCCTGGTGACAATTTTGACCCGGGCACCAGTCACGTCATACCAGCCCTTATAAAGAAGTGCGTCGATGCAGTTGAAAGTGGCGCAGACCATATTGTATGCTGGGGGACAGGAAAGGTTTCGCGCGAGTTTATTTACGCAGCCGATGCCTCTGAAGGAATACTTTTGGCGACGGAGCATTATAATGGCTCCGAGCCGGTCAATATCGGCGCAGGATTCGAGATAACGATAAAGGGGCTGGCTGAAAAGATTGCCACACTCACAGGTTTTACCGGCAAGATTCGCTGGGACAGCTCCAAGCCCGATGGTCAGCCGAGGCGGCGGCTGGATGTCTCGAAAGCAAAAAAGTATTTTGCCTTTGAGGCAAAAACTCCTTTTGATGAAGGGCTTAAAGCGACAATAGAGTGGTATAAAGCAAACCGCAAGTAATTATCAGGTTGAAGAATCTTTAGCGATTTATCCGTGGCAGAAGTAAAGTCGAAATTAAGTTTGTGGTATTTTGCGGTTCTTTTTAGCGGCCTTGTGCTTTATGCCGTCAGTTGTGCACCGGGGGCTTTGTGGCAGGATAGCGGCCTGATACAGTACCGTATATGGCACAACGATATCGAGGGGTTCCTCGGCCTTGCTATTTCACATCCACTTTTTTACATACTGGGCATTGCAGCAAAGCATCTGCCATTTGGCGAATATGGATACAGGGTCAATCTTGTTTCGGCGGTTGCGGCGGCTGTTGCTGTTGCTAATTTGTTTTTGCTTGTCCGGCTGTGGCTCGGCAGGAATATCCCGGCAATAATTGCCGCTGTCAGTTTAGCCATCTCGCACACATTCTGGGCTCACGCAAGTATCATTGAGACATATACCCTGTGGGCGGCTTTGTTTTTCGCTGAGATGATAATGCTGTTGCAATACACCAGAACCAGGCGCGTGGGATATTTATACTGGTTGGCATTATTTAACGGGCTTGCAATTGCGGACCATATGCTGGCTTCGATTCCGCTTTTGTGCTACGGTATATTTTTCACCGTTCTGTTGGTCAGGAGGGAGATGAAATTCAGACAATTAGGCATCGTTGTTCTGTGCTGGGTTGTTGGTGCGTTGCCCTATGAATATCTGATAATTAAAAACATAATACAGACCAAAGACATTGCTGCTACTTTGGCTTCCGCGGCTTTTGGCAGACGCTGGCAGGGAGCTGTGCTTAATACGGCTCTATCAACAAAAATTATAAAAGAGAGTTTCCTGTTTATTTTGCTTAATTTTCCTACACCGAACATTGTGCTATTTTTTGCAGGCTGCTTTGGACTGTTCAAGCTTTCGCTAAGCCGAGCTTTCAAAAGTGTTTTGTTAGTATTGACTGTTTTGTTTTTTGTTTTTGCCTTTCGATATACGGTGCCCGATAGATACGCTTTTTTTATACCATTTTACTGTGTGGTTGCGGTCTTTATGGGTTTAGGGACATATCTTTTGCAGGAACGTATGAAAAGTAAAGTGCTTGTGCCTGCGGTTTTAGCATTTGGTTTGTTGCCAATTGGCGTGTATGCCGTTGCGCCGACAATAGCAGAGAAAACACACCTTAGTATCGGCACAAGAGCTGACATTCCTTACCGCGATGATTATAAGTATTTTCTACAGCCCTGGAGAACGGCCGACAGGGGAGCGGAGGAATTTGCGGAGAAGGTATTGGAAGTGGAGGAGCAGGATGCTGTTATTTATGCTGATTCGACCACTATTGGTCCACTGTTATATGTTCAGGAAGTGAAGGGAAGACGGCAGGATGTGAAGATTGTTCACGGTGTCGTAAAGAGTAAAAACGCACCGGACTTTAATGAGCAGACCATCGGAAGATTGCTGAAGGATGGAACGGTGTATGTTGTCTCTCGAAGGCAGGGGTATTGTCCGGCGTTTGTGCTCGATAATTATGATTTGGTTCCGGCAGGTATCCTGTGGCGAGTGGTTGATCGCCAAAAGCTGGGTCCATAAATTGGCAAATGAGAGAATATGCGCACCAGACTGACGCCTGACAACCCGCATGAATACAATCGCTACGGCTTTGCCTGGCAGAATGTGCCCCAGCGAGGGGCGGCACATCTTGACTTTGGCTGTGGCAACGGGACGTTTCTTGCGACACTTAAAAACAAAGGAATTGCCCGGCTGGTGGGAGTTGATATCTCCCGAGAAGCAGTACGCAAGGCCTATGAGCAATTTCCTGATTTGCAAATAGTGCATATTTCCAGAACAGTTCCGCTCCCTTTTAATGACGGCGAATTTTCATCAATTACCATTTTGGATGTGATTGAACATATAGATGAGCAGCAAATTTTATTGAGGGAGCTGAATCGCGTCCTGAAAGATGATGGAACGCTGGTTGTAACGGTTCCGGGTCAGCACCTTTTCTCATTTCTGGATATGGGTAACTTGAAGTTCCGCTTTCCGAGACTGCATCGCTGGTATTACTGCAGGAAACACTCCAAAGCCGAATACGAATATCGGTATGTATCCAATCCGGATGGTCTTACTGGTGACATCTGTGCCCAAAAACGCCGGCACGAACACTTTTCACGTGCGAAACTTGAGAATCTGCTTAATAGCTGCGGCTTCAATGTAATTGAGTTTGACGGAACGGGCCTATTTAGCCGGCTAATCAAAAACGTCAGTTTCTTATTTGTGTGGTTTAAGCCGTTGCAATATCTTGCGAAAAAAATTGATACGCTCGATGCAAAATCTTTTGAGTCGGCCAATCTTTTCTGCGTGGCACGAAAATGGCAAAAGGCAATGGACAAAAGAATTGGAGTATCGTATTGAAGTAACCGAGAGCATCCGGACTTAGACAGTCTCCAAATAATGTAGTTGCATAAATCTAATTAAGGAAAAACAAAATGCAGGTGCCTCTTTTAGATTTGAAAGCGCAATATGCGAAGATAAAGGACGAGATTCTGGCTGCGGTTTCCGAAGTGCTCCAGTCTCAGATATGCATCGGTGGACCGAAAGTAGTCCAGTTGGAGGAAAGAATTGCAGCGATAAGTGATTGTCCATTCGCAGTTGGTGTCTCGAGCGGAACAGATGCAATTCTGAACAGTCTGATGAGTTTGGATATCGGGCCGGGCGATGAGGTCATTACCACTCCGTTCACATTTTTTGCTACGGCGGGTTGTATTGCCCGCACGGGCGCAAAGCCGGTGTTTGTCGATATTGACCCCAGCACGTTCAATATCAATCCTGCGTTTATTGAGGCTCACGTTACAAAAAAAACTAAAGCGATTATGCCTGTGCACTTATTCGGCCAGATGGCTGATATGGACCCGATTATGGCGATAGCAAAGATGTATAATCTGGCGGTTATTGAGGATGCTGCGCAGTCAATTATGAGCACATATAAGGGTAGAAAAGCAGGCAGTATCGGGACGGCAGGATGTTTTAGTTTCTTTCCGAGCAAGAACCTCGGCGGTATCGGCGACGGCGGGATGATTGTTACCAATGACCGGCAGCTTTACGAACGGCTTTCTGCTATGCGAAATCACGGCAGCAAGCTAAAATATTACCATAGCTACATCGGCGGCAATTTCCGTCTCGACCCCATACAGGCAGCAGCGCTTTTGGTTAAGCTGCCTTATCTTGACGAGTGGTCGCAGGCACGGCGCCGCAACGCTGCATATTACAATAAGAAGTTCGAGGGCACAGTTGTTCAAACTCCTTATATCAGCCCTGACTGTGTGAGCATCTTCAACCAGTATGTGATTCGCGTTCCTAAGCGAGATCGGCTTGCGGAGCACCTGCACAAGAATAATATCGGTTGTGAAATATACTATCCTGTGCCGTTGCACTTGCAGGAATGCTTCAAACATCTGGGCTACAAAGAAAGGGATTTGCCGCAGGCGGAAAAGGCAGCAAAAGAGGTGCTGGCTGTTCCGGTTTATCCGGAATTGACCGACCTGATGAAGGATTATGTGGCCCAGACTATTCTGGCATTTTTCAAATAAGAGTCGTAATCCGGTTTGATTGAGAAACTCCTGATAATGATAAAGAGTATATGTGTGTGTGGTGCAAGGCCTAACTTCGTGAAGATAGCGCCGCTTATGCATGCGTTTAAGGCGCACGGCGGCTTCCATACGCTTCTGGTTCACACAGGTCAGCACTATGATGAAAATATGAGCAAGCTGTTTTTTGATGACTTGTGTATTCCCAGACCCGATGTCAACCTGGAGGTAGGTTCAGGGACAAACGCAGCTCAGACAGCAGAGATTATGAAGCGTTTTGAGCCGGTGGTTGTAGATTTTAAGCCGGATTACGTGCTGGTTGTCGGTGACGTCAACAGCACAATTGCCTGCGGTTTGGTGGCGGTGAAATTGGGAGTGAAGCTGATTCATGTTGAAGCCGGACTTAGGAGTTTTGACAGAACGATGCCGGAGGAAATCAACCGTGTCCTGACCGATGCTATAAGCGACCTGCTTTTCGTGACGGAACAATCGGGAGTCGATAACCTCAAAAGAGAAGGAATTGACCCGAAGAAAATACACTTTGTCGGAAACGTAATGATAGATACGCTGTTAGCCAACCGCCGGATGGCACAAAGGTCGGATGTGCTTGCAAGGTTAGGTCTTTCACCAAAAGAGTATGGCGTGATTACGCTTCACCGGCCCAGCAATGTTGATGATACGGATAAGTTTGAGCAGATTGTCTCCGCACTCGATGAAATCCAGAAAGAGACAAAACTGGTTTTCCCTGTTCACCCGCGGACAAGAGATAATATCAGGGGCAGCGAGCTTGAGGGACGACTGGAGGCGATGAAGAATCTGCTGTTGCTTAAGCCGTTGGGATATCTGGATTTCTTGTGCTTGCTCAGCAACGCGGCATTTGTGCTGACAGATTCGGGAGGGATACAGGAAGAGACCACAATACTGAATATACCCTGTATGACTGTCAGAAAGAATACAGAACGACCGGTTACGATTACTGAGGGCACAAATCGGCTGGTTGAAATCACCACCGAGGGGATTGTGGAAGGTTATCGCCAGATAAAAAAAACGGGCGAAAATACCTATGGAGGCCGGTGCAAACCAAAATTATGGGACGGTAAGGCCGCCCAGAGGATTGTGAGAATTATTGCTGGTGTATGAAGTGGGCTGAACGACTTGCCGATATAAACTTTGAACAAAGCTGTAATCGCAAGTTGTAGCAAAAAATGAATATCGAATTAGAGGGTTCTACAGAACCGCCAAAAAGGTTGAGTAATACTATGCTGGTGGCGCTGTAAGCTCACAAACATTGATGTCCCAAAAATTATGCCGCTGCTTCGGTGTTTTTTTTCTGGCAAACAATATAAGATAAGGTTATATTTTGTTCCTGACCCTGCGGCATCATATTAACATAGAATCATACATTTTTGATGTAATTATATGAAAATAAGCAAATATCTATTGTGTATTTGTATCTTGGGTCTGTTGTTTTGTGTGTCGTTCGCTCAGCTATATTTCTCAACAGAGCAAACTACTGCAAAAAAGCAGGTTGCCCCAATAAGAATAGCGGTAGAGGGCGAACGCCCGCAAAAGTTTCAACAAGCGATAGAGAAACGGTTTAAGGCAGGTGACCGATTATTGATGCCTTTGGGGTTCTATTCAGTTTATATTCATAATACGGATGAGATGAGGCTATTGGTTAAAAACGGCTTAACAGTTATCCAGAAGTACACGGCCCGCCAATCGACTATCGAGGAATCCAAACGGGAAATCCTTGATGCTGCTAAAGCGGGTGTTTCTATGGCATTTTGCCTGCCTACTCGTTATTTTCAAGAGGACAAAGAGTGGTGGAGGAAATACATACTTGAACGGGACCTGATAAATCAAAGTCAGATAGCATTTTGGTATTTGCACGGCGAACCCGAACCTGAGGATGTACGTCACCTCAAGACGGTAGCGGATTTGTTGCATGAGATTGATGGTTTACAACGTCCGGTCATATCTTACCATAATAGCACCGGACCAGTCGCGGCAGAAATGAGCCGGTTCTTAGACTGCCTGGTTTTTGGCGCCTATCCTAGTGCGTCAAAGAGCCAAGGCTTTCCACGGGTACGGATTGCTTATCATATTGATTCAGCTCACCGTTATGGGGTTCCGGTGATAGCAGCGCTGGAAGCATACAATACCCCGTCAGGCTGGCCGGGCCCCAATGATATAAAGTTCGATGCATATTTGTCCCTCATCCACGGTGTCAAGGGAATTATGTGGTACTGCTATGCCCAAATACGCAACAACCGGCAGCTATTGAATGCCGTCTTCGGAGTATCTCGATTACTTAATGGCCCCGAATATTTAGG
The DNA here is from genome assembly GCA_964462515.1 of uncultured Pirellulales bacterium. Classification (GTDB taxonomy): domain Bacteria; phylum Planctomycetota; class Phycisphaerae; order Sedimentisphaerales; family Anaerobacaceae; genus CAYWXK01. The sequence continues at coordinate 102,206 of CAYWXK010000002.1, read as the reverse complement.
GGAGGTATTTCTCAAAGGAGAAGATAATCCGAATATTCAGGCTCAGATTGTTGCCGGCCCAACGATTTTTATGGAGGGTTTTCACAGGGGTATGAAACGGGACATGCCAGGCAACCCCAGCATACACTGGCGTGCATATAACCATCGCGGGTTCGTATATTTGGTCATGGTAAATTGCTGCGAAATTCTGAATAAGCCTTATTTGCAGGAGGATGGAAAAGCTTTGACAGTTAAAGTTGAGTTCCGAGGTTTCAATATGGATTCCAAGGTAGCTTTGCTCGATGGCGAAAGTGAGTATAGCTATCAGTCGGAATTGCTATCTGTTACTCTTAAACCATTGGGAGTGGCTGTGTTCAAATTTACTCCTTAGTTTTCTATGCTCAATGGAGAGGCACAGATGTACTTGTAGATGGTTTATTTTGCAGGAGTAAAAATTGCCGTCAAAAGGTTTTGCACAACAATCAATTCTGGTCATTATGGTTCACATGGGCGCCATGATCAGCATTTTTTTGGTGCAGGTTGTCATTGCGCGCATGTTTGGTCCTGATGGGCGAGGTGTTTTTGCTAACGCTTTTGCGTTTTCAGGTCTGTTAACAATGCTAATAGGTACAGGTCACGAGTTGGCAAACACCTACTTCATAGCATCCGGCAAACAGAAGGTCTCCGAAGCCGCCGGCAGCAGTTTGCTGGGATTCCTGATAAGTGTGGGCGTCCTGTCCGTCGTGACATTTCTTGTAATTTATTTTCGTCCTTCATTTGTAGCATTTTCAAGCAACCGGGTGATTCTATTGGCAGTGTCCAGCGTTCCAGTGACGTGGGCGGGTATGTATGTTTATAGTTTGTTGAGAGGTATGGGACGCTCGGATTTATCTTATGTCCGTTTCTTTATAACGAATTTTGGCTGGCTTTTGGCTATGGTGTGTCTTTGCTGGGTGCTGTCCATCAGGCAGATAGAAGTCGTTTTTGTCGCACATCTGGTGGCGGTATTTATGGCCTTGGCTGTTGCAGTATGGTTTATTAAGAGGTTGAACCACTCTTTAAAATTCACCTTTAACTGGAAAAGTTTCAGGGAAAGTATGAATTATGGCGTTAAGCAAATTTTTAGCAAACTTGCCAATCCGATAATGCTTCGGTCGGAGATGCTGATTATTCCTATGCTGCATGTCACTGAAAGCTCTTTGGGGCTTTATGCCCAGGGGATAGCTATCCTGGATAGAGTTTTGACATTGCCAATCGTTCTTGGTTTTGTCCTGCTGGAGAAAGTATCGCAAGACCCTAAAGGGGGCGTTAATACGACGGCGACGTTAAGCCGGTTGTCCCTTTTTATTACCTTTATTGTAGGTTTGACAATAATGAGTTTTGCTAAGCCTTTGATTTCATTTTTGTTTAAGCCCGAATTCGTGCCGGCAGTGCCCCTGATGTGGATTATGTTTCCAGCGACTGTACTTCGCAGTGTCCCGAGGGTATTGCAAAGTTATTTTCAGGGAATAGGCCAGCCGGGAAGGGTATCGGTCGTATTCTTAACAAGTTTGGGCATGATGATAGCAACTGACGTAGTTCTTATTGCTCTGATGGGTATTATGGGTGCAGCGGTAGGCGTTTTATTGTCCAGCATAGTTGAATTTGTCGCAATGGTATATATGTTTAAGCGTAGTACCAACTTAGGGCTGGTAGATGTGTGCGTTGTCAGGTTAAGTGACATAGCGCTCATAAAGAACAGCTTATTCAACTTAATATCAAGGAAGGGACGGGGTTGATTGAAGTTTGGGTCAGTGATAGATACTCATGCGATACAAAAGTAAGAAAGATTGGATTATTCCGTATGTTATCGGGAAAAAAGTTCTTGACCTCGGTTGTGTTCAGCACAGTCTGGACCGTGCAAAAAAGTCTGATTGGTTGCACGGTATAATAAAGAAACATGCAAAAAGTGTTTTGGGTGTGGATTATCTGAAAGACGAAGTTTCCGCTTTAGTAGGCCAGGGATATAACATGGTGTGCGAAAATGTTGAAACAATGCAACTTGGCGAAACTTTTGAAGTTATTGTCGCAGGAGATATAATCGAGCACCTCTCAAACTGCGGTCAATTTATGGAAAGAGTGTGTGAGCACCTCGCGCCGGACGGTTTGGTTTTGGTGTCAACGCCGAATCCAATCACTTTTTTGGGGTTTATGCGTTGGATGTTGCTTGGTAGAGTATCGCCCAACAAGGAACATACATGCTGGTTCACAGCCGATGTTTTGGGTGTGCTTGCAGCACGATATGGGCTTGAAGTTGTTAAGGTCTGCTATATTGATTTGAGTCGGGCATACTGGTCCATATATCCGGTATTTCTATGGCCTTTGTTGGCATTAAATCGTCTTCTATGTCTGATAAGACCACACTTGTGTGATACCGTAGGAATCGTATTGAAAAAAAATCTGTTTAATTTTTTTTAAGAAAGAGAGGATACCATGCAATTAGAGCTAATCAGGAGACTTATTGAGCAGTATGTTAATGTATGGACGGTTATACTCGGCGGTCTTTGCCTTATTTTAGTTCTATTTTCTACCTTATGGGCTAAGGACCTTCGTCTGAGCATCTATATTTTTCTTCTTGCTGTTATTTTGACCAGCAGTCAATACCCTGCTATGAGCACGACCTGTTACATTTTACGCTGGCTTATCCTGATAATGATTACCGCCAGAATCATAAGAGGGGGGATCATCAAATTTTCCCTGCTTCATGTCCTTTTCTTTTTATGGACAGTGATAGCACTGATATCAGCTTTTCAGGCCCCCTCGGTCTTTCGTGGTCTTATATTCGGAATAGTTTATTTACTATGCTTCTTCGTCTTCTTTATTCTGATATTAGGGGAAATCGACAATGAGGAGAGGATGCATCGCTGGCTTAAAATGCTTACTTTTTTAGCCTGGACATTTGTCCTTCTGTCATTTGCTATCTACATTTCTGATCCCGGCGGATATCGTATGTCTTCCGGAAGACTGTCGCTGCTCTTTGCCAGCTCAGGGATTTTTGCGAGAGCTCTCGTTTTTGCAGCAACGATGTTGGTGTGGAATGGCTTAATGGAAAAAACTCATTTCCTCCGGCAAATTGCGAACTATGTGGCGGTTTTCCTGTGTATCTTTTTGATTTTCCTCACGGGTTCCCGCGCATCACTGGGAGGATTCACTATCGTATTGGCGGTCCTTGGCCTTCGCTATCGGAAAAAAATAGCCCTTTTTATCATCCCGGTGCTGGTTATAGGTGCTATTTATATTGTTCCGAAGATTCTTGCCACCGCCACCCCTCAATATATTGCGCATATGACCACTCTTGAAGCACCGCAAAGACCTATGCTTCGTGAACGTGGGTTCCAGCTTTTCAGTGAACGCCCAATTTTGGGATGGGGACTGGGTTCTTTGTCCGACCCATACGCTAATGTCTGTGGTGGCTATGTTTCGCTTCATAATGTCTACCTCAACTGGCTTGTGGAGTTTGGGTTGCCCGGCTTTATTATTGTTATGATTGTTGTAGTATATACCTTTGTTCGCATTTGGAAGCTCGCATTGTTTTCGGCACAAACTGATTATATCAAGGACGTGGCGTGGTTTCTCGCTGCAACTTTAACATCGCTCTTCGCATGGGAATATGTTGAAGGAACCAGTTCTAACCCTGCCACAATTCAATTCTACATGCTATTTATCTTTATAGTACTTACCGAATGCCTCGTCCGCATCAATCGGCAGATAGCATTTGGGCAGGAACCCGAGTATTCGGACGAACTTTATCTGGAGTGTGGAGGAGAAATAACTGCTCACGCTTAGTTGGTGTCACCATGTCAAAAACTATAAAGAACTTTCTGTCTGAAATTTTACGTTCACATCCGCGGCTTAAAAGTCTTCTGAGGGTGGTGTATTCGAGAGTTGCATATTGTGTTGCCGGGCCGAAGACATTCTTCAGAATATCAGGAGGTAATCTTTTACCCGCAGAGGCCGTAACAGGCCAGAATAGTCACTGTTTTTTCGGCTATTACGATAGATGTCCCTGGGGTAGAACGGGACATTATTTGTTGTATCACCAAGCTTCTTTTGCAGATAGAATGCCAGAGCCAGGAGAAGCAGCCACAATAGGGTTTATAGACTTAGATAGCAATAATCAGCCGCACATATTGGGGCAAACGACAGCTTGGTGCTGGCAGCAAGGTTGTATGTTACAGTGGCTGGAAGGTAATCCTGATTTACGTGTAATTCACAATGATTTTCAAAATGGCCAGTACGTCAGTCTGGTTCGTGACCTTAACGGGAATGTAAGAAAAATTCTTCCGTTGCCTGTTTACGCAATAACCAAAGATGGTAAGCAGGCCGTCAGCTTAAACTTCGGAAGGTTGCATTACGGACATCCGGGATATGGGTACGTTGCCAGACCATACCCGGACCTTGACAAATTACATCCTGCCGACGATGGTATCTGGCACATGGACTTAGAAACCGGAAGGAACAAGCTAATCATATCCCTTGACCAGATAACACATCATTCGCCAAGAGAGGATTTTAAGCACTCGTTTCATTATTTCAATCATCTCACATTCAATCCGAGTGGAACACGGTTTGTTTTCCTGCACAGGTGGTTTTTAAAGAAGGCAGGCGGTATACGAGGCAAAGAATACACCAGGATGTACACCGCAAATCCTGACGGCACGGACATATACTGCATCGCAGACTATGGTAGGGTTTCCCACTATGCCTGGAAAGACGATAGACATCTATTAGTTTGGGCTGCACACCCCTCATACGGCAATCGTTACTATGTTTTTGAAGACAAAACTGAAAGTGTTAACGTCACTGGTAATGGCATCCTGACTGTTGATGGGCATCCATCCTATTCTCCTGACAGTCGCTGGATAATAACTGACACCTACCCCGACAGAGGGCGTTTGGCGACCCTGATACTTTTTGATACCTTGAATTCAAAGCGTATTAATATCGGAAGTTACAAATCGCCGTTCAAATTTAATGGGCCATGGCGGTGCGACCTGCACCCGAGATGGAACCGAAACGGCAGCAAAGTATGCTTTGACTCAGTTCATGAAGGCGAAAGGCGAATTTACGTGGTTGATTTGTCGGGCGTGCTTCGTCACTCATGATGTGCGAAGCATCGTTCGAGATGCGAAATACAAGATTAGTATTATCGACCGCTTGTTGGATGAGAAATATCACTTTTACGTTCTTTAGTGAGGAGGTAAGGAGGCATTATGAGATTAGTAATTATCAGCGACAGATGTAAAAGAGGTATTTGATAGTCCAGATTAGACAAGGCACAGTATGTACGAAAGGTCAAAATTAACACCTTTTATATTTTGGTGTTTAGGTGGATTTGCCGCCGGTGAAACGCACAAAATGAAATATCTCATTTCTTCGGCATCCACTGATATTCGGGTGTTGACTGCTCCAAATGGCGTCTAAATCAAACTCAATTCGCGTGTGTTACGCTGGTCTGATGCACACCGCAGACGACCAGCGCTTTGTTCACAAACAGTGTGCAGCTCTGGTACGCGCTGGATATGATGTTGTTTATTTTGCAGTAACAGATTCTGAGCAAACTATTAATGGGGTAAAAATATACCCTCTGCCCAATGTGCGCAACTTGAGCCTGTTGAGACGATTGCTGGAGCCATTAAAGCTTTTCCCAAAACTCGTGGCAGAGAACTGCCAAGTTTATCACTTCCTTGACCCCGAGTTGCTGCCTGCGGGAATAATATTGAAGTTGTTTTTCAGACGGCATGTGCTTTTTGATGCTCATGAGGATTACATCGAATATGCACGCAGTTCACAACATTTAGGACCGATAAGGCACATCTACGCATTGTTATTCAGGTTGTTGTTAAATTTAGCAAGCCGAATTTTTGATGGTTTTGTCTTTGGGGATGATTTACTTGAGAAGGATTTCCTCCACTTGGACTCTCGAAAAGTGTGTTTTCATCATTTTCCACTTTTGTCGATGTTCCCGCCCAGTCCGGTACCATTTGCTCAGAGAAAGTATGATGTAGTTTATGCCGGCAACCTTTCGCGAGGTAAGGGAGCTTTCGAGATGTTGGAGGCTGTCAGGATACTAAAGGAACGTTGCGAGAAATTCCGGGCATTGATGATTGGCGAGCCTCAATATGTAGAAGAAAAATTCTATAGATATATTAGAGAACATAAGCTTGATGACTGCCTAAAAATAACCGGTCATTTACCCTACAAAAAAGTTTCCGGATTATTAGACCAATGCAAAGTGGGCTTGATAGCTCTTCACGACATACCGAAATATCGAAAGCAAAGTTCTACAAAATTGTTCGAGTATATGGCCAAAGGAGTCCCTGTTGTTTCTGTGGACTTGGCTCCGGAACGAAAATATATGACATCGGGTATTCAGGGTTACCTGGTTGAGCCAGAAAACCCACAGGCTATGGCAGATGCGGTTTATGAAATTATCACAAACCCAGAGCTTGGGGAAAAGATGGCGAAGGCCTGTCGAGAGCAAGTGATTGACAAACAACTTTATGCAGAGAAGGATTGTGGAAAGCTGCTGGCGTTTTATGATTACATTCTTTCTCATCCGTGATATAGTGGGCGTTAGGGTGGTGGGCGGCCCCGGTACAGAGAAGAGCGGGTAATCTATCGATAGAGTGAACATTAGGAAGTTTTCGGTCGAGGGTTAGTGTATGCACATTTTGGTAGTACACCAGTATTTTCTTGGTAAAAACGATGCAGGTGGTTCGCGCTGGAATCAGTTTGCCAGACTCTGGTCTCAGATGGGCCATCGCATAACCGTTCTCGCAGGCACGGTGCACTATTCAACCGGGGAAAAACTCCAGGAATATAAAGGCAGGTTCATCGTCCGGGAAAAGCTGTCGGAAAATATTGAGGTTCTGCGCTGTTATGTAAGTGAAAGTTATAATAAAACCTTTGTCGGAAGATTCTGGGCTTATTTATCTTTTGCAGTCAGCTCTATATGGGCAGGGCTTTTGCATGCAGGCAAATGTGATGTCATTATTTGCACGTCGCCGCCTCTAACCGTCGGCTTGACAGGATGGATTTTAAGTAAACTAAAAAAAATTCCTATGGTCTTTGAGGTGCGAGACCTCTGGCCTGAATCTGCTATCGAAACAGGCGTGCTGACGAATAAGTGGTTGATAAAAGCAGGCTACTGGCTTGAAAGAAAAAGTTATAAAACGGCAAGCTGGATTAATGTTTTGACACCTGCATTTGAAGAGATTTTAGTCGCCAGAAAGAATGTTAATCCGGAGCGGATTAGTATGATACCAAATGGTGCAGATTTCGACATAATCAAGCCGGGGCCTCGGGATAACTGGGTCAGAGAAAAACTCGGCCTGGGTAATAAGTTCGTTATTACCTATGTTGGCGCACATGGACTTGCCAATCATCTTATTCAAATCCTCGAACCCGCTAAGTTATTGAAAGACGATAAAGACATCGTCTTTATGCTCGTCGGTGACGGTATGGAAAAAACGATGCTGAAGGAAAAGGCGTCTCAATGGCAATTGAATAATGTTGTGTTTGTTGACTCTGTGCCAAAGAATGTTATTGGTGATTATTTGGCCGCCAGTGACGTGTGTACCGCCGTGTTAAAGAAAACAGACACGTTCAAGACGGTGTACCCTAACAAAATTTTTGATTATATGTCTGCTGCAAGGCCTGTAATTGTCGCTATTGATGGTGTCACAAGAAAACTGGTAGAAGACTCCGGGGCGGGAATATATGTTGAGCCGGAGAACCCAAATGAGTTTGCCGAGGCGGTGTTAAGGTTTAAGAATGACCCGATTTTGTGCGAGCAGTGCGGACAGAAAGGCCGCAACTTTGTTTCAGAGCATTTTGATAGAAATGTTCACGCAGTTAAGTATATGGACATCCTCCAAAATAAGGTGATACGTAATAAGAGACAGCGAGCGGTCAAGTAATTATTCTCGATTTACGATTTCCTATAATGGATGTTAGGAACACCCTATGGTTTCTAATAACAAATACTCGCAGCTTTTGAAAGAACAAGGCAACTATTTGATTACTGTAGAAGGAGTTGATTGGTACGATTATGGCGGCTTTATGATACCCGCGTACCTTCCGCACTGCTGCCCTTCGATAACCCGTGAATTAGCCTTGGAGGTTCTTCAGAAATCAGGGCGTCCTTTTGTCCGATGGGACAGCGGGTTTGGAAAGGTAAGGAGTAGTGAGTGGTGGTATGTTCTTAAAAGAGGCCCGTGGGCCGTAGAAGAAATCAAAGACAAAAAAAAGCGATGGATGATAAGGCAGGGACGGAAAAACTTTTCTGTTCGCATTTTGACGTTTGACGAAGTGGTGAGCAAGTGCCCGACGGTTGCTCAATTGGCAACTGCGAGATATAAGGGGTGGTCAGAGGCGGAGACTTGTGAGATTTTGGAAGAGCGGGTAGCAGTTGCGAAGAAGATCCTGGGTGTATTAGAATATATTGGGTGTTTTTGCGGGAACGAGTTAGTCAGTTTTTCTGAGAATTATATTCAGGACAATGCGGTCTGGCTGGCTAATATAAGGCATGATCCGGCGTTTTTGGAAAAGTATTCGAGTTACGGGTTGATGGATGGGATTCTGGAGTATTGTTTGAATCGGAGGAAATTGGATTATGTGTTGGATGGGAGCCGAAGCGTTCATCACAGAACGCATTTCCAAGAACATCTAATAAACGTATTTGGTTTTACTAAAGAATATGCCCTTCTTAACGTAGTGTACCGCCCAGGGTTTGCGATGGGTGTAAAAGCAGCCTACGTTTTCAGAGGTGTCATCTGGGGTTTGAGCAGCAGGTGGATAAACAGCACGTTAGATAAGGTCAGCGGAGTTTTAAGGCAAGAGTACATAAGAAGAGCGTGTAAAAGCCAAAAGTGCCTGTCAGACAAACTGTAAATCAGAGTGCGGTTAACGGCGCTTTATGTTAGTCAGACCAATCCGGTTCAGCGAAAACAGGAGGTACGAGAAGTCGTTATTCCTTTCGGATTGCTCCGCGGAGACCTTTCATCTTCAGGTAGCCTTTTGCCCAAACCACGATAGCTGAAACCACAAAAACGAATATATAAACGACCAAGGCATATCTGGTTCTTATTTGACTCATAAGGATTCCAATGGCAGCGTATATGGCAGCTAAGCCGTAGCATATAGCGACGGTTTTTTTAAGTGGTATTCCTCTATCAATCATCTGGTCATATATGTGGCCGCGGTCGGATACGAATAGCGGTCGTTTATTAATGAATCGCCGCACGAGAGCGACGGCTGTATCGAGAATAGGCAGACCAAAGACTACGATGGAGGCCATCCACCATCGCGGGATTCTTTCCGCGAATAGAATCATAAGGGCAGCCATCACGAATCCGAGGAGCATACTTCCGGCATCTCCCATAAATATCTTTGCCGGATGCCGATTGAAAGGCAAAAAGCCGCATACCCCCCCCAGAAGTCCCAGACAGATTATCAAACGCACCGGGTCGCCGACTTCACTGTATTCCCACGTGCTCAAATGAACGGTCAGTAACAAAATAGCTATTGAGATAATGGCCGTAACGCCTGCGCATAAACCATCGAGACCGTCAAGCAGATTCAGCGAATTTGTTGCACCGACCACGAAGAAAACTACAACCGGAACCCCAAAAATGATTTCCACATTTTGCGGCATTTCCCAGCCAAACGGCACGGTAAAGTAACGCAGGGCCGGCCTGATAGAGACTATGACTAATGCGCTGGCAGCAATGCCCTGCCCGAGCATCTTTTGCCAGGGTTTTAAGTTGAATATATCATCCATAAGACCGACAAGGCATGCTATTGCTCCTCCTGCCAGCACACCCATCAGCCAGGTGAAGGTTAAGGCGAAGTTCTCCAGATTGCGAATGTGATAGATGCCCGTAAATATGCCGACTGTTAATCCAACCAGCATCCCGATACCGCCAAGATAGGCAATGGAGCCCTTGTGGGTCTTTACCAGGTTGTCAGGTTTGTCAACAATTCCAAACTTTAGTGCAATCTTCTTGCACAGCGACGTGGCAACCAGGGCTGAAACAAATGAAAATACCAGCACAGGCCAAAATTGGATGACCCAGCTTATAGGTCTTTTGTCGCCTATGAGGTTATCCAGCATAATTTTAGCCTTCTGTCTGAATAATTCCCTGGATAATCGTTGTGTTTGTTTTGCCGAGTATCAGATAGTTTACCGGACTTATTCGGCCTTGTCCAGACTTGCGCTTCTATGTTGATGCCCGGAGCGCATCCAGATAAACTTACCTTTCGTTTCTTAAAGTCGGCTTATAAAATAGCATTCTTTAGTGATTTGGCAAGAGTGTATGAGTCTTTACAAGGTTTGCAAACGCACGTTTGACGCTTTTGTTTCGCTGGTGGCGATGGCTGTCCTCTTTCCGGCTTTTGCGGTCATAGCGATAGCCATTAAGCTCGGTAATCAAGGGCCTGTGATATTTAAGCAGGAAAGAGCGGGCAAAGATGGTAAGCCGTTTGTCTTTTATAAATTCCGCACAATGAAAGCTGGTGTTGACGCTTTCGGCCCGAGTCCGAAATCTTCTGAAGACCTCCGGCTGACTAAATTAGGAAAATTCCTGCGGGAATATTCCCTTGATGAATTGCCGCAATTCTTTAACGTGCTAAAAGGGGATATGAGTATCGTGGGACCCCGTCCGCTTTATCTTTCACAGATAGCTGAGTGGGACGAGTGGCAAAAAAAACGCCTGTTAGTTAAGCCGGGCTTGACAGGATTAGCACAAATAAAAGGTAGAGGTGAGGCTACCAGAGAAGACAAGCTTGAGCTTGATGTCAAATACGTTGAGTCAGCCTCCTTCTGGCTGGATTGCAAGATAACCCTGCTAACTTTAGCTCAGGTATTTCGGCGAAAGGGCATCTACGAGAAAAGATATTCACAATCCGAATACACACGAGGAGAAAAAAAACAAAAAACAAAAAACAAAAAAAACAATAAACAAGATGATGGTTAGAACAGGCGTAATTTCTTTGCTGATGTTGGTGTGCTGTGGCGTAGGATTTGCATTAGAGCCTGACGAGATTATGGTCATAGCAAACAAAGATATTGTAGGGTGGGCTTTAGCCCACCAATTTCCTTTTTCCTTTGAGTTAATATCAATTGAAACGTGAATTTAAAATGGTCTATAGAATCGGCATAGTTATTTTTCTATCGGTGTTCTGCAGCACAGCATTTGCATTAGAGCCGGATGAGATTCTGGTCATAGCGAACAAAGATGTTGCAGCATCCGGACGGATCGCTCGATACTATTGTCAAATGCGCAGCGTGCCGACCAGGAATATCCTGTCTTTGTCTTTAGGGACGGCCCTTAACGATACAATCAGTAGAGATGACTACGAAAGACACCTCGCAGAGCCTATTCGCAAGAAATTGCTTGCTGCTCAACCGCCTGGCAAAATTCGATGCCTGCTGACAACTTATGGTGTTCCCATTAAGGTAGGACCTCGTGGGATGATAATAGGCTTGGAAGGCAGATTGAAAGAATTAAAAGAATTAGCCAGGCAACAGAAAGATAGACTCTCGCAGTTAGAGCAAAGCGGTTTGACTGGTTCGCCTGAATATCAACAAATAAGTCACCGACTTGGTCAGATGCAAATGGACATCGACCGAATCAGCGGCAGCCAAACAGATGCGTCGGTTGACAGCGAATTGTCAATGTTATTGTTCGGAATATATGAGTTATATCAATGGCAGCCAAATATGCTTAAAGGCGACCTGGTAGGTCTGGATTTCAGGACGCTTATGGTCAGCCGTCTTGATGGGCCGGACTATTCTACTGTCAAAGGCCTTATTGATAAGGCAATTGCCGCGGAAAAAACTGGCTTGAAAGGCATCGCCTATATTGATTCGCGCGGCATTGCACATCAAAGGGATTTGTTCGGCTTCTTCGACCAATCTTTGCTGAATTTAGCGATGTTTATAAGATTGCGTGTAGGAATGCCCGTCAAAGAGGAGCAAACAGAAAAACTGTTCGAGCCAAATTCCTGCCCGCAGACGGCTATCTATTGCGGCTGGTATAGCTTAAGAAAATATGTTGATGCCTTTGATTTTGTCGATGGTGCGATAGGCTATCACATCTCCAGTTTTGAGGCCGAGGGCCTTCGCGACCCCAATAGCAGCCGGTGGTGTCCGGCTATGCTTCGGGATGGAATAACCGCCACGCTGGGGGCGGTGGCTGAACCGTATCTGCACGCGTTTCCTGAACCGATGGCATTTTTCGGGGAGTTATTTGATGGCAAATGTCTTGTTGAGGCTTATTACCGCACAAATCCATTCAATTCCTGGCGGCTGATTCTAATCGGCGACCCCCTCTACCGCCCCTTCAAAAAACCGTAGCCCCGCAACTTGTTGCAGGGCTGGTTAGCCCCCAGGCTTGTCCTGAGGGTTATTTAGCCCCACGTTTCACGTGCGGTTTTCCTTTGTTTCCCCACCGCCGTCACGACAACGCAATATGACGCGGTCATTCCATGCATGGTCGAGGAATCTGTTGAAGAATTGTAATTCTCGTGTAGGGCCTGTCCTGAACGTAGTCGGGAGGACTAAAAACCCTACAATTCTTGGGACAGTTGTGAGCAATGACTTCTCTTGCACGTCCAACAACAATATACAAATATTATACTTTATCCTACATCCTTATACATTCCAGCCAATGCATAGTGCATTCACTTAGATCTTCTAAATCAACTTTACCATTTCTATTAATGTCTGTTCCACCGCACCAATCATTTTCAGCCGTGCAGCCGTTAGACAGCCAGTATGACGCAAGCGTGGCGAAATCGGCGAAATCAACAGCACAATCGCCATCAATATCACCCGATAGTCTGTACTCTGATAGGTCACTTTCTACGAAGTCGGCAGGCAGCTCCATACCTTCCGAAAGTCCAACAAGTCCATCTAAGGAATCAATGTTAAGCCATGTAATTCTTATCATACCGTTGAAAAATAATTCAACCTGGAAACTGTTACTGTTGGATAAGCTGTATTCCGGCACATTTTCAAAGGTTACTGCAATTCTATCACTAAGTTGTTTCCAGGAGATTGTACCGCCAGCAGATGGGTTAAGATCGTCAAACAAAGCTGATATTCGAGGTAGGGTAAAGTGATCGACTAGACTTTCTGTACATCTGATATCCGGAGACGCGAAAGTAATATAGCCATTGCTGGAGATAAAGAAAGTATCATAGTTGGTGCCATAGAAATTAACGTCAGGGTCCTGAAGAGTTACTGGCTCATAATCATCGTCCCCAAGCGAGATAATTGTTCCCCCGTTTGGATCAACTGGAAAACATGCTGCTTCGCTGCTGCAGGCGCTGTAATAATTACTCGACCCATCGGGAACGAAAATTAATGTCCGATTCTTCATGTCATTGCAATTGGGATTGTTCGGCTCAAAATAATCAGCTTCAAAAAGTTCGGTAAAGTAATCGGACGGTTCTACTGTCATTCTAACGGGTATCTCTATGTCGCAGACATCCTCTGAAGAAATGGTGATGTAGCCATCATAAGTTCCGGGAGGCAGGTTAGCGTCGAATATTACGTTAACATCGTTTACACCACCGGGCGAAACGGTGCCGGCATCGGGCTCGAACTCAAGCCACGAAGCGTTCGGGTCATACGGTCGTCTGTTCAAGTCAGTAAAGCGGAATTGTTGCTCCGGATCTCCAAATAGGTTCAGTTCATAGTAGCACCATCGAATGCATTCACCGTTGATATCCCATAGGTTGTCCTCTTTGCTGTCCTGATTGGCCCGGCCCATCTCCAGCATATCTTCGCACAGTATAGCATCCCAGAACTGCCGGTTGAATCGCTGGCTGGGACCATCGGTACCGTCGTTCCTATACCAGCCGAAACGAGCATTCATAACCGCTGCGAAGGCACCGTGCTCCATCGACGTGATAACTTCAGTGAAACAGTTAGATGTGTCAAAGCCACCCGGCATACAACCTTGGGAATAAACAAAGAAGTAATCAGTATTTGTCAGAATTGACAGGTCCGATGTGTCTAATTTCATATCAGATGTATAATTTGCATGCCCTAAATGATTGAATATATGTATCCCACCATTCATCAGGTCAAGAAGTTTGCTAATTTCCCAAGTTGAGTCCTTATCGTATAGAGGCCAACAACAACTCGGGCTTCCAGGCAGACAGCCCACAGTATTAAAGTCAATGAAGTGTGTCTGTAAATGATTCTCGAATCCACAGGTGAAGTAGCCATCATAATCACCACCCAAACGAATCTGCTCCATATAAGGTTTAGCATACACGGGGATATATTCATTCAAACATTCACCGAGCATTGTTACTCTTGGCAGATAGGTGTCTTTTAATTCTGTTGAGTCATAAGTTAAAGTTTTCCTGATGAAGTTTGCCAGTTCTGCAGCATTTGCCACCGTAGCCCGTCCTACATATATCTCAGCGCATAGGTCGATATCACCACCTCCAACACCATCGGTCGGCTCACCATAAAGGCTGTCAGCATCGTAATCAAAAGTGCACGTCGCCGGCTCAACGCAACCGTAATACATATCAACCGGCATCGTATCAATCTCATTCGGGGTGGTCTTCGACTCCACCCAAAACATCCGAGCTGGAACTATATCGTTGGTTCCGCCCAGCAGGACATATTCTGTCCCCCAGTTCTGGTAAGCATCCATCAGGAAGTTGCGTATCCGTGTCTGGTTGTCGCTGTCACCATCCGGTCGCGTCCCGCCATACTTGGCGTATATCCACTCGGTTGTAACAATGGTCGCAGTGACACCTTTGGCAATTTTAGCATCGCGCAGCGCCTGGAAGTTCCACTGACCCGACGCACTCTTTAAAGTCTCATTTGTAATGATTACGTATTGGTATGGACCACCAGAAGGCAAAGTCGATGGCCCATCGAGCTTCTCAAGTAAGGTTCCAGTTTCGGGATATTCTTTCAAAACGCTCGGATTGTCCACGCTTGCCGCCAGTTCCGCTTTTACCTTATCTGAAGGCCTTAATACATCTGAGTTTGGTGCATCCACCAGATCAATTTCCAGACGCAGTTTCGTAGCATAAGAAATCTCACCAGTCGTGGGTATATATTGCAGTGGGAACAGATTTAGAATAAACAATTGGTATCCCCGCTTGGACTGAGCGGTCACATCCGCGTGATACACCCCAGGCCACGGTACTGGTTGACCATAGACTGCCGGGTCCGGCTTCGTTGCCTCCACCACACCTTCATAGATGATGGGATAAGGACTCTGCGCTGGCGGTAGGTAATATCTCCCATCAAGCTGCTGCTCATCGACAACAACCACACGTATAGCCGCCACTTCCTTACTAAAGGGTACCAGTACCTTAACGGGACAAACGGGAACAATTGGCGCCCCTACCCGCAGGTATTGCTCCAGACCTTCTATCTTTACCCAATCGTAATCGTCGCGTCTTGAAACGATAGGCCTGCCAAACTCGTATTCCAGAACCATCTTCTCTTCGCCCATCTCGAACTGAGCAACAGCACTGGCAGGTTTCTGGGCCAGTAGTGGTGTGAAGCTTGTCTGGCGGCCTGAGAGAGCGAAGCTAAGTGGCGCACTACCAGTGTTTCCGATGGTCAGGATTTTAGTCTCAGTCTCACCGTAGGCAAGGGTTACATCAAAGTACTGAGGACTTGTCCATATTTTAGACTCAGAATAGATATCCAGACAAACTCCCCTTTTCTGAATTACGGTCGTCGTGATGTCGGTAAAGTTCACATCACCACAGTGGTAGCCCTCCGGCAAGCTTTCAGCCTGGGCATTCGGCATCACCGTTACCAGTATTGACTCGTTTGGTTCGAGAGTGCCGCCGGTGGGATTAACATCAAGCCAGTCAACATTCGGCTCTGCAGACCACTCAATATCATTCGGCCCATCATTGTATAGTTCATAGGAAGTATTCCACGGGAAAAATGGCCCGCCGGGATGTCCAGAAAATTTATAGACCGAACTCTCATTCGGCTCGATAACTAAGTAATCGCGAATCCCTTTGCCCTTTAATTTCACCTCAACTACCAGCTCATCCTCATCATCGCTTTTGATTACCAACACCGATTGATATTCTCTAACATCACCCGGCGCAAAATTCACATCCACAACGATGCTGTTGGGTTCATTAGAATCGTATGGTGTCTTAAGCTCCCATGGAGGTCCACCTCGTGGTAAAACTCCCAACTCAAACCCATCTGTTAAACCTTGTTCTTTCACTCGGACATCGTCAAAATAATAACCGTAGTTGGTGTATTCCTGATAGGCTAAAAGACCAATTCTCCCCGGACCGGCAATATCCGTATCATTTCCTGACCATTCCAGATTCCCGTTGAAATAAACCTTAATTGTTGAACCTTCTATAACAATCTCGATAACATTGCCAGCTTCTCCAGAGTTAAGATACGAAGACAAAGTCCAATCCTGCAGGTAGCTATGTGACCCTGAAACATATTTGCTGATACGATAATACCAACCGTCTAGCCAATCGCTGATATCTATAATGTATGCAGAACCCTTACCGTCTATATAACTAAAGTCGTCACTGGCTCGCACAAAAATCCCTGCCTCAGAATAATCATTATAATTTTTGCGGATTTTTACCTTTGTAGAAAAGTCCTTCCATTTCTTACCTATAAATGTCGATTGCATCCACTTGCCATTGCTCGCAGCTTTGGGTTTATACTCACCATTATTTGGGTGCCCAACATCCTCAAAAACGACATCCCATGTGCCGTTTGTATGTGCTTGCCAGTCCTGGGCTTGACCATCATTAAAATCCTCTAAATAATTGCCAAGAGATATATCTTCGACAATTAACTCATGCCTGTGATTGAGGTCGATATTGCTAATCGTTACCTGTCGCTTCTCGCTCTTACTCAAACCAAAGATGACATCTCCAAAGTCCACTTCATTCGGCTCAACATCTATCTCCCCCGGCACCTTCTTTACTGTAAGTGCTGCGTTACGTTCTTGGCTAAATCCGGAAGTTAAATCCCGGAAAAATATTTTACCAGAGTAGGTGTTAGGATCCAGGTCAGCAACGCTTTCATTAAGGCAGATTGTCACTCCGATATTATCGCCTCCTGACAGGGTTCCACTATTTGGGTCCACGCTGAGCCATGGTACGTTTGGCTCTATGACCCAGTCAAGAGAATCAGGACTGGTGTTGGTAAGTATATATTCCTTACACGGCGGATTGAACTTTTCGGGTCCATTTCCCTCGTCACCGACAGAGTTGAAGTCCTCCGGCGGTTCAATCGCGCTTACTTGAAGGCCTGGAGGTGGAGGAGTATTAACCAGTTGCTTATATTCGGTTTGGGACAATCCCCGTAAAGCCACACTATTAAGGTCCTTGCTATTCAATGAAGCTACGATGCCCTCTGCTTCTTGCCAAGACTTTGCGCGAGTTTGTTCCTGAATAGCAAAGGTCAGGAAAGCAATGGTTTGACCCGGCTCGATGCGAACATTGTCGTATCTCCACGAAATAACATCGGAACCATTATACCCGGAACAAAAATCAGGTTCTTCTTCTCCTCCAGAGATATATATAACGTGTGCAAGTGGAGGATCGCCTCCTCCATCATAATCGTCAGTGGCAACCCACGAGTCCTTGATTTCAACTATTGTATCGCCATCACCGGTCCTGGTAATAACCGTCGAAGAATCCGACCCTAAATTGCTGTAGTACTCGATGCTTACAGTTATTGGCATTCCAGTAGGGTTGTAAAGTGCATCATACCAACGGCCAAAGTTTCCAAGTTCCCCGTCTTTTGAAGCAGGCACGTAGATTTTACGAGTAACGCGCAGATTGCTTAAAGTTTCACCAGAAGCAACAATGTTTCGTCCCACCAGCAAAAGGTCTTTTGCGTCGTAATTGACACCGTTAATCCTCAGAATATATGCACCATCATAAGCGTCGTTTCTACCACCTGAGATGTTAGTAGAACCGCTTCCCGTCGTTACATCATATAGGCCGTAGTTGTCTGGGTCGTAAAGGGTCTGATTGGTAGCCCCCTCTACTAACTGGCCGAGTGCAAAGGCGACCAAAGATAAAGATATTAACAGTGAGATAATTTGCGAATGGTAAGAATGGCATTTCATGTCTAATCCTCCTTAAATTTGCTGTTAAATTATGATTAATCTATCAAAACAAACTTTTGTAGCTCCTGACTTGCTAATAAACGACCCTAAAAGCGCAACAATAGCTCCTCCAAAAGCGACAGACTTGAGTAAAGCTATGTCTTTCATTAACTTATCCTCCTCAAATAAGCACAAATTATATTCCTTTAATTACAGTACTTTCTGCCAAGAAAGCAAGTGGAAACTACGTATTTTTGAGAAATTTTTGACTCTGCCAATTACCGCCATCTCTATCTCCTCTCCTTTTCACCGTTCAACCGTAAACCGTCCTCAGTTTTCATTCGTCCTTCGCTCTTCGTGCCTACCCCCAAAGTGGTAGTCAAAAATCTGCTCAAAACAGCTCAAAAAGTGACTCATTTGTGCAAAAAGTTGCAAAAAGTTGTTAATTTCTGTCAAAAAAGTGCAAAAAAGTGCTCATTTTTACCCTCATTTTTACGCTAAAAACCAATATGTCCTATAAAAGCACACATTAAGCTATCTCTAACCGCCCGATTTTCAAAATTTTCGTCAAAAACCCCTTAATTTGTGAAATTTGTGGTTATTTTTGAGATTCATATTTCGATTTAGCGCAGCATCTCAAGAACTATTTTTGCGGTTTCTTCGCTGGCGTTTTTTTCTGCCAACGGCTCAACTAATTTAATCAATTCCGTGCTCGTTTGGGCTAATTTATCCTTATCTTGCAAAAGTCGCTCAATTGTATCCACAATCGGCTGAACCGAAGTAAAATACGGCATAAATTCCGGCACCAACTCTCGGCCAGCTAAAATATTTACCAGCGATAGTTTTCTCGTTTTGACTATGAATCGCCCTATTAAGTGCCACAAAATCCTGCTGGATTGATACATTATTACCATCGGGCATCCTGCCGCCGCCACCTCTAATGTGGCGCTGCCGCTTGCCACCAGCGCAAAATCACATTCTCTTGCGGTGTCACTGACCGTGCCGATAGTGTATTGACATTCGAAGCCCGGTATTTGTCCCGCTCGCAAAATCCTCTCTCGTTCAGCATCCACAGCCACAGTAACAAAGCTCGCCTCAGGATATTTTTCCTTCAGGCAAAGTGCAATCTGTTGCATTGGTCGCCACAGCGACTCAATCTCCGCGGCTCGTGAGCCGGGCATAATAGCTAACTTCAAATTTTCAGGCTCAAAATTTTCGTGTGTTTTTCTCTGGCCGAAATCGATTCTCAACTCATCGAAAAGTGGATTGCCCACAAAAACTGCATCGATACCTCTCTGCGCAAACCAATTTGGCTCGAAGGGCAGTATGCAGCACAGTTTATCGCAGTATTTTCGCAGTTTTCCAATCCGCCAACTGCCCCAGGCCCAGAGCTGCGGGGCAATATAAAAAAGAGTTCTTATACCCACTTTTTTTGCGGCTTTTGCGATGTGAAAGTTATAGCTTGGGGAATCACAGACAATAACTAAATCGATGTTATTAGTTTTCAGGTAACAAGTTACGCGTTTTATCAGCTTGTAATAATGGCCGAGGTGGCGGAGGGCCTTATATATCATAACTGCTTTGTCCACCGTGTCTTCCAGCAATTTGCAGCCAGCCTGGGCCATTTTGGGGCCGCCAACACCGACAAATTCGATATTGTCGTAACCTGTTTTGCGCAAAGCAGTTATCAAACCGGCACAGTGGGCATCGGCGCTCGGCTCGGCGGCGCTGAGAAAAACGCGGTATTTTCTGGTTTTGTCCGGCATAACTATATTTGTTAGCAGATTTTATGAAAACAGCAATTAGATACCAGATTTTTTGTATTGAAATTGGGTTTGATTGGGTTTGTTTTTATTGGTTCATTGTTCATAGTTATTTGTTCGTAATCCTTTTTTAATAAGAAGGTTGTGTTCATTTTGTTGCTATAGGAAATTGGGTTTGTTTTGCATAAATCGTTGCTCGATTCTGGATACTCGATTCTCGTATAGCGTGTGGCGTATAGCGTGTGGCGTATAGCGTGTTTCGTATTGCGTATAAGGTATAGAACGGACAAGAATATGGAGAAATAATCAATAATTCTGTCATTCTGAATTTTTTTGTGGTCAAAACTGTCTGATTCGTGGAACTGCCCTTCGACTTGGTTCGACTCTTTCGACTATGCTCAAGACAGGTTTGCTCACCACAGGCTGCTCCCTACTTCGCCCAAAGGGCTACGCAGGGCAAGCAGGACAGGCTGTTCGTTAGCGTGCGGTTCTGGGCGAGCTTGCCGCTCCTGGCGGGCCTACCGTGTGCTACATAGAGCACACGGTTCATATTATACCAAATCTCGCCTTTTATTCAATAGAAATCTAATTTTTTAGGCAAAAGTTTTTTGGTTTTGTTTGTCGGATTTTTGGGGTAAAATGGATTTGTAAGTAGCGATTGTGGTTTTTGGTTTGCGTGGTCAGACGGGCGGCGCTGGATTTGCGGAATTAGAAATAGGCAAAGAACAGAATGGCGAAAACAAAAGCAAACGAGCGAGAATTTCAGGGGCAGGTGCTTGCTTGGATAAAAAAACAGATAGAGCAGGGAGGACTATCGTTTAAGAACGCCATTAACGATTCAAGTCTTTACGGCCTATCAACAGTTAGATTTCCGGATGTTCTGGTGACGCTGGATTTTGAGTGTCAACAGCCGTTTTGCGGGTGGGAACTAAAAACGCCGGTCACCGATGTTCGCGACAAGACACTTTTGAAAGACGCCGTAGAAAAGGCACAGACTTTGGGGGCAAAGTATTTCGTTACGTGGAATATGCAGACG
The DNA here is from genome assembly GCA_964462515.1 of uncultured Pirellulales bacterium. Taxonomy (GTDB): domain Bacteria; phylum Planctomycetota; class Phycisphaerae; order Sedimentisphaerales; family Anaerobacaceae; genus CAYWXK01. The sequence continues at coordinate 81,288 of CAYWXK010000002.1, read as the reverse complement.
GCCATAATATGGCGCACGCCACCGGGGACGAGGGTGATAGCCAACGAAAATGACAAGGTTCGAGAGTTTGGACCAGTTCACCGGATAACAAGCGTAAATGATATAAGGGAACCTGTCGGAGCACTGTTGCTTGAGGATTTATGCACGCAATTATTGCGCGACCTCGATAGATTGTATCAAGATGAAAATGTAAATCTGCCACTTGTTGACACAACGGTTTTTGTTGGTTTGGTGGGAAATTACTCAAACCAAATGGCGGACAGGTTGTTCGAAGATGTAAAACGTGCGATAAGAAATAAAGACTTTGATAAAAGATTAAATGTATGGGCAAAGAAACAAGGGATTAGCAAATACGACCAAGAATACTATCACACATTAGCTCAACAAATCACATATAAAATAATCGGCAAGATTTTGTTTTATATGACACTATGTCGGCACCCCTTAGGTCTGCCGAGGATGGAACTGCCCCCAAAGAGTTACAAAGCGGCGATAAACAAGATGCGGGGGTTATTCCAACAGGCGCTGGAAGTTGATTACCAAGCGATATTTGAGCCAGACATCACGGATGAAATAGAGTTGTCGGCAGATACAACAAAAATAATAGTAGAGCTTACGGAGAAACTTACACACTGGAGTTTTGAGTTAATGCCCCTCGACGTAATAGGCAATGTTTTTGAAAGGCTCATACCCGGGGACGCGCGGCATAGTTTGGGCCAGTATTTTACACCGGACAATTTAGTGGATTTGATAGTCGCTTTCTGCGTTCACAACAGCAGTGATTTTGTGATGGACCCGACATGCGGGACGGGAACTTTTTTGATTCGAAGTTATAACAGGCTGCGCAACCTTGAACACAAGACACATCATAAACTGCTTGAGCAGATATGGGGAATTGATATTGCGGGGTTTCCTGCTGAGCTTGCGACGATAAATCTTTACCGGCAGGACTTTAGCGACTATTTGAACTTTCCGAGGGTTTTGTCAAAGGATTTCTTTGATGTGATACCGGGGGAGAGTTTTGAATTTCCGCCGCCAAAGAAAACCGTCAAAACAGGTGAGCGGGAAAAAGTAGAGATACCAAAATTCGACGCGCTGGTGGGTAATTTCCCGTTTATCCGGCAGGAACTGATTCAGAAGGTGGACAACAAGTACAAGAAGAAGCTGGAGATAGCCTTGTTTGAGAGCTGGGGCAAAGACTATTCAGTGCTTTTCAACAATAATGCTGGTAACAGCAGGGTAAAGACGGAACATAAGCTGCGATTATCGGGGCAGGCGGATATTTACGCGTATTTGTTCTTTCATGCAGCAGCACACTTGAAGCTTGGGGGGCGGATGGGATTTATAACGAGCAATTCCTGGCTTGATGTTGCATACGGATATGAATTACAGAGGTTTTTCCTTTCAAGGTTCAAGGTTATTGCGATTTGTGAAAGCAGGTGCGAACCGTGGTTTGAGCAGTCGGCGGTGAATACAGTTTTTACGGTATTAGAGCGGTGCGATGACGAAGAAGAAAAGAAGAATCATTTTGTCCGGTTTGTGAAGATAAAGAAACCATTGAGGGAATTATTCCCGCAGAATGCCTTGACGGATGCGCAGGCGCGATGGAATGCGCTGGATTCCTTTGTAGGGCGGATGGAGGAATTGTCTGACAGGTGGAAGGTGGGAATAAAGAATGGCTTTAAGAAGTTTGAACCGATACGGGCGGAGTATGTTAGTCAGCCGGAGATTGTCTCATACGAGGATGAGGATGCTCGCGTGAAAATGATTCGGCAGGGAGATTTGAGGGATGAGGTGGAGCGTGCGGGGCAAACGGTGAAGTGGGGGCAGTATCTGCGTGGCCCGGACATTTACTTTGAGATATTAGAGAAGTGCGCGGACAAATTTGTGCCGTTGGGCAAAGTAGCGGATGTGCGGTTTGGGATTAAGACAGGGATAAACGAGTTTTTCTATCTGACGGAGGATAAGATAAAGCACTGGGGGATAGAGAAGGAATTTTTGAAGCCGGTTATCAAGTCACCGAAAGAGTGCGCGGGAATAAGGTTAAAAAGAAAAGATTTGAAGTGGTTTGCGTTCCTTTGCCATAAGGACAAATCGGAATTAAAAGGGACGAATGCACTTAAATATATAAAGTGGGGAGAAACACAGAAAACTAAGGAAGGAAAACCGTGGCCAGAGGTAGAGAGTGTAAAAGGTCGAGGAAATTGGTATGAGTTGCCGAGAAGGTCGCCTGGTTTGCTGCTTGTGCCGATGGTTACGGGGGATAGCTTGCGGTGCATTTTGAATTCGTGTAAAGCACAGGTTGATCATAATTTGTTTGAGGTTATATCCGATGATCAGGTCGTTATAGATGGTTTGGGAATATATCTGAACAGCGCGATAGTATTTCTCGAAAGAGAGTTGATAGGACGAGTGAATCTTGGGGACGGAGCGTTAAAAGTCGAAGGAATAGACTGGGAGAGAATTCTTGTTCCCCGGAAAGAACTTTTGGTCAGCGTGAAAAAACGTGCGGGGAAAGCGTTTGAAGAGGTGAACCGGCGGTCCATAAAAGGCATTGGAAGAGAGGCGAAAAGAAAAGACCGAATAGAATTTGAAAAAATGGTGATTTCGGTGATGGGATTATCAGAGGAATCTGCTGGCGATATTTTGGAAGGGGTTGTTGAACTTGTAGAAGAGCGACATTTGCTGCCGAAACTAAGGAGTTCAAAGAAAAAGAGGCGGGTGGAGCATGATACCGAGAAGTTGCGAGAGGAGGTAGCAAACGAGATTCTTGCGAATGGGCCTGTGAAGTTTCCGGATGGGTTTGTTAAGGGATGGGGTCGGATAGAATGTAAAGAGGTGGGTGTAACGGCGGGGCTGTTGAAACTCGGAGGAGCATTTTTTGAGAGGCAGGAGGTCTGCGATGAAGAAGGGAAACACTTGATGGAGGTCGGCAGTCAAGAAGAAGGCAAGTTTATAGTTTATGGGAAAAAGAAGGATGAGCTTGTTATAAAGATTCCAGAAAGCAATACAGCAATTAAAAAGGCAGTAAAGGAATACGAATCATACTTGAAGGAGTTGAGGGACAAACTTTACACTGCGTTTATGGATAAGTGCGGCGACCATAACAGATCTGAGAACCTGACGCGGCAGGTTTTTGAAGAATATGGGCTGCCGGAAGTGCGGTAGGGAATTGGTGTGCGGAGTAACCCGCAGTGAAACGGCGGGCTAAACAAAAACCCCGAAATAAATTTCGGGGCTAAACATTTTTTGCGTCGCCGTTTCCTTCGACGCGCTGCGCTTGCTCACTTCGACAGGCTCAGTGCAGGCAGGACAGGCCGGCGACGGCTAAACGAGAAAGAGACCCCCAAAATAAATCCGCCTTTGGCGGACGCATGAAATATGCGGGTCAGTTTGCGGCGGCAAGATGCGCGGTGAATATCAGGCGACGAGTTTTTTTGCTACATCAACTGCGGAGGCGGCATCAGGGGCGTAGCCATCGGCGCCGATTTTGTCGGCGAAGCCCTGCGTTAAAGGAGCGCCGCCGACCATAATTTTTGCCGGGATGCCAGCGGCCTTGAGGGCTTTTATGGTTTTATCCATAGCAGGCATCGTTGTAGTCAAAAGTGCGCTCAAACCAATTAGCTGTGCGCCTGCGGCTTTGGCCCGCTCGATAAATATCTCGGGCTTAACATCGATGCCGAGGTCGATAACTTCAAAGCCTGCCCCCTTGAGCATCATTGCGACCAGGTTTTTGCCGATGTCGTGGAGGTCGCCCTGGATTGTTCCTATGAGGAATTTTCCGATGGGCTTGACGCCGGCCTTTACAAGCTCTGGCGCAAGCAGCTCCATTGCCATTTTCATTGCGCGAGCGGAGATGAGCACCTCAGGGATATAGACCTCATTTTTTTTGAAGCGAGCACCAACGACATCCATCCCTGCAATCAATCCGTTGTAGAGGATGTCCCTGGCCGGGGCGCCTTCTTTGAGGGCAGCCTTTGTAAGTTCAACTGCCGCGGTTTGGCTGCCTTTGATAATTGCGTCTGCTAATGCCTTCAAATCTGCCATTTCATCTAACCTCAATAAAACGACCTGACCTGTCTATTGTTTACTCCGTTAGAAAGCTTCTTTCTAACGGAGTTTACTTTTAACGCAGGTAGAATTATACATTATAAAGTAATCTAAGACAAGCCCTAAATGAAGTTTTTAATAAAAAAGCGGTCTTGTGCACTTTGCAGTATGAATATTGCAGCCACTACCTTTTGTGGACAGCAGGGAAGGCAGTGTTCCTGCCAGGAATGCGTTGAAAGGTTAAATTAGGCGGTATCTGATAGTTATGGTGTCGTGCGAAGTCCCTCAAATAAATAGTGAGCACCTTCTGACTGTGAGCGAGTGCATTCGGCGCTCTTGAGGACTTGCGCAACCTCGCTGTAATCAATCTCTTGAAGCAGTAGTTTCGGCTCAATTTGCTCAACCAATACAAAACGGTCGGGGTCAAGGCAGCAGGGGTCTATCACTTCCAGGTTGTGTTTGCCAAAAAATACTGCCAGTAACGTAAAGCCATTGAGATTCACAAGATTCGCAGTAAAGCAAACCTTGTTGTCACTGGTATCATGACAGCTTTCATCAAGAAATATTATGTCATAGGATTTTTCTTGTGTTTTGATGGAATTAAAGATTTCGCCGGTTTCGCTCTGCCATTCGCCTATGAGATGTTCATCGAAAAACACATCTTCATTAGTGTATAACGGCTCACGGCGAGAAAACTCCTTTGCATCACCAAACACGCTATTGGTATCCTCATATTCGACAACGAAATTCTGGAGGTCTTGCGTTTGGGCTGTCAAGATAACAGCGTTGTCGTCTCCCTCGCCTTCCCTCAATTCGTGCTTAAGTAAGTTGGGGTCGCTTTTTAGTATCTTGCTGACCTTATCGAGGTCCATCATTCGAAGCACGAGGTTTGGGTCGGTCTGCTCGACCTTGATAAAGGTGTGCATCGGGAGCAGATGAATTGCGTAAAAGGTCTGGGTATCACGTAAGGTTTCACCATCTGGAAAAATATCCATAAACAACATATCTTCGAGCTTAACGAGGTGCGCATTGAAGTATCCTTCTTTGCCATCCTCGTCAACAATCCTGAGTATGTAGGAATTGTTGCTATCCTGAGTGAACTGCCATATTTCATCGCCATCTGCCCATTTTCCAAGCAGCTTTTCTTCAAAAACCAGCGTGTCATCGGTATAGAGCGGATGGATTGATAGAGGCAGACAACCGCCTAACACGACAGCCAATAAATAAAAACATATTGTTTTAGGTTTCATAGTAGTTCTCCTTTCCAACCGGGCTTTTATATTTTCAATATTTAGCAACGTAATAACAACCGTGTCTAACGACCATCTTGTGCCTGATTCAAAGCTTCTAATAATAATTGGCGGGCAGCGTGGTAAATCTTTCTGAAAAAATCAGAAAATTTTGGGCTTCTATGCTCAACATCGAATTGGCAGAGCTTTGGCAGGTGGGTATTAGAATTCTACAAAGGGATGTTCCAATGACTGGTTTGAGGGTTACTTGCGGAGTTTAAGGGTCAGATTGGCTTTCCAGCGGGGCACCAGCCAGGATACGAGCATCCAGATTATACCTGAGATAATTAGTGAAACCGGCCAGGCGAAAAACTTATCGAAGTGTTCAACAGTAAATTTGTGGACTGCCGCGGCGATACCTGCCAGGCCGGAGAAAAAGAAGGACTTCATCTGGCGTGCTACGCTGCCGAAGACAAAAGCGACCGATGCGATGGGTAGGATTGTGCGATAAACGATGCGATGGCTATCGGAAATGGCCATGTCTTCCAGGTCAAGTATTCTTAGGGTGCCTAAAATGTGTATAGGGCCAAGCCAATTGAAAATGCTTGCGAGGTTGCGCTGAAGCCGCGTCCCCAGCAATCTGCAAACACCCGCAAGCCCAAGATAAATCAAGCCGTTGCATGCGAAACTGAGCAGATGGTGCTCATACTTATCGAGGAACTTCGGCTTACGCCATATCCATCCAAATAACGTATTTTCTGAGAGGGCAATCACACTAAGAGAAACCACGATCAATATCAGCCCCGTCATACACAAGGGCAAGGCGTAATGGGCGGACCTGCGACGGTCGAGTATTACCCCGAGGATAAACATCCCGATACCCGGTAAGAGGTATCTGCCTGCTATTATGTCGGGTTTCCAGGGATTGAAGGGTTCCATCGGTCCAATCATGCCAGCGATTATATAACAGGTAGTAAGCCAGAGAATAAATGCCACTATGCCGAAAAGCACAAAAATCGATGAGCGAGTGATGCGCAGAAAGAGCAGTGAAAATGCAAACCAGCACCAGAACGAAATGTAAAGCTGCACATTACCAACAATAATCCAGGAGTTTAGCTTCTGAAGAATCTGAGATATCGATTCGTCCTGGCGGTCCCAGAAGGGGTATTTAGCAGAGGACAGTATTCCCCATTGTGCCAATGTCAGCAGGATTGTGATGGGGATTAGTAAGTTAGCTGTCGCCAAGAAGCCTACCGCCAGCCTGCTTTCGCTCCTGCGCCACATTGAGAGGCCGATTGCAATCATCAAGGCGGTCGCAATAATCGCAGGCGTTGGACGCCAATATATAGAAATTTGGTTCCAGGATTTGTAAAAGAGGACAAAGCTGCCGAGCACAACAATCCAGCCGCCAAGGTATAAGCAAACTTGAGAAAGGGATAATTCTCTGGCCTCAATTATTGAAGGGTCGGCCGGAGCAATCATTCGCTCATAGATATTTTCTAATTTGTCGAACTCTTTTTGCGTAAGCAGCTCGTTATCCTGCCAGACTTTAAGCTTCTGGCGGTGATAAAACACTTCCTGCTGAATTTTATCCGATAAGAAGGATGGTCTTGACCAAACTTTTTCGCCTCTGAGGTACCGGTTGATGTCATCTAATAAACCTTGTGCATTCGCATATCGATTATGAGGGTCCTTTTCCAGAGATTTGAGACAAATGTTTTGCAACGGTATCGGCACTTTCTCCTGTATAGCGCGTGGAAGCTCTGGGTATTCTGTCTTTATCGCCTCGAAAAGTTTTTTTGGGTCCGTTTGAGGAAAAGGCAAGGTATCGGTTAAAAGCTCATAGAGTAAAACACCGAGGGCAAAAACGTCTGTCGCAGGATAAATTTTGACGGGCGGCGTTATTTGCTCAGGCGCACTATATGCAGGAGTGCCTCGATACAATCCCTGCTCAGTATTTTCTAACGACCGGCTTTCGATGGCAATCCCAAAGTCCAGCACTTTAGGTTTGAGTGTTGATGTAACAAGGATATTTTGAGGCTTTATGTCACGGTGAACAATCCCTCGTTCATGTGCTATGGCCGCAGCCTCTAACACTCCTAAGAATATGTGCAATCTTTGCTGCAGTTGCAGCCCCTTCCAGGCCTCTGTAAGCGGCGGCCCATCCACCCATTCCATCACTATGAATCTGCGGTCGTCGAGCTTGCCGATTTCATAAACCTGCGCGATGTTGGGATGATTAAGCTGGCTCATAAGTCGGGCTTCGCGCCAGGCCTCCGAAGTTGTTTTGTCGGATGACCATTTACGCCGAAGGAACTTAACTGCAACCAGCCGTTCCAGAACGGTATCAATAACCTGAAAAACCTGCCCAGCAGAACCCTCGCCAACCTTTCTTATTACTCGATACCGTTCGCCCAAAATTGTTTGAGCATTGTCTATTGTTGCAACATTACTGTCATCTTGTTCGCCGGTCTGCAAAGCCGGTTCCGTGAAAGTGCGCAGCTGGCTTAGTATGTTTTCGTTCGCACGAGCTTCCTCAACCTTAACCTTGCAGGCGGGACAGACTTCCAGGTGCGTTTTGAATTCAGGTTGCTTATCTATTTCAAGTTTGCCCAAGATATAATTTTCTATTATCTCATACTCAGGACAATTCATAAGCTCATTCCTTTGGCACATCATTCAAACTGATGTTCAAGCTCTCGCAATCTGGATAACACCCGGCTTTTGGCGATATAGACGGCGTTATTGGACATCTTGAGCTGTTCGGCAACCTTCTCAACCGGCAGCTCCGACAAAGCATAAAGCTGAAAGGCCTCAAACACCTTTGGCTCGAAATCCTGCTGGGCCTGCTTAAGACATCGCGTTAGCACCATCTGCCGCCACTCGGTGTCCCAGGTGTGTTTAATGCCGCGGTCATCTTGTATCAAGTCCCAGAACGAAGTGCCTGTTGTTTTGTCGGCAACCAAATGCTCAAGTGACTGTCGGCCTCTGAGGTTGAGTATAACCCGTTTGGCAATTCCAAAAAGCCAGTTACTAAGCGTTCCCTTTTGGCGGTCATATTTTCCATTTCTGAATGCCTTCAAAAATTCCAGCATTGCCTGCTGAGCAGCATCTTCTGCATCAGTCTGGGTCAAACCAAGGTGTCTGGCAAAATTAAGCACCGCCGGCTGGAAATGATTGCAGAATTGATTCCAAATCACTGTGTCATTAGATGTTTTGAGGTCATCCAAAATTTGTGTGCTCGTTACCCACTGCATATTTCTACCAGCCGATTCAATCTACCTATTGTCCACTAAAGCTTACTGACAGCAAAACAACCTTGCAAGGATTTTATTGGGAACAGACAAATAGAATAAAAAGTGCATTTTGTGAAAAGTTTTCTGAATAAATGTTCTGGCATTTTTGCGATATTTTTGCTATTTAATAACGTCTTACAGGTAAAAGAGCTGTTTTTAGGTAACAGGTATGTTTGCAGTTATAAGCGATATACATTCGAATTTAGAGGCTTTGACGGCTGTTTTAGGCGATATTGAAAGCCGGGGCATAAAGACCATTTACTGCCTGGGCGACGTGGTCGGGTATGGGCCAGACCCAAAAGAATGCCTGGATTTAATTATTGAGAAAACCGATTGGTGCGTTCTGGGCAACCACGACTATGCGGTTTTTTATGAGCCGACGAATTTCAATTATGCAGCGGAGCAGGCGAGTTTCTGGACGCGGGAGGTCTTAGAAACCGAAGGGGACAAACAGCGAGGCGACAGGCGATGGAGCTTTCTGGGCCAGCTGCCGATGCGGCGGACGCTCAAAGCAGAGCTGGGGTCAAACCCGCCGGACGTTCGGCAGGCAAGCTCGGCGATGATGGACTTTGTTCACGCTTCGCCGAGAAGGCCGGTGAATGAATACATCTTCCCTGAGGATGTTTACAGCAATCCCGTGAAGGTGCGGCTGCTGTTCGAGCGCGTAAAACAAATCTGCTTTGTGGGGCATACACATATGCCCGGCGTATTTTTAGATGAGCCGGACTTTTATCCGCCGTCAGAACTTGGCAATGTCTATCCGATTGTCGAGGCCGAAAAGGCGATTATCAATATCGGCTCTGTCGGACAGCCCAGGGACAAGGATAACCGAGCGAGCTATGCGTATGTCAATGAAAATAAGGTGCATTTTGTGCGGGTGCCATACGATTTTGAGACCACTATGAAAAAGATTTATGCGATCGACCAATTAGATAAATTTCATGCTGAACGGCTGCGGGACGGAAGATGAGAAGAATTTACTATTTACTATTTATTATTTACTATTCTTTATTTGCCGTAGGCGATGTGATAAGCGAGGTGGAGGAAACTGCCGCACCGGAATCCCCTGTGGTAAAGGCGGATGAGACGATACGATTCGGTGCTAACCATGCGCCGGCAAGCAGTGTTATTCTCGGCTCGGTGGACCCGAAAAGCGGCTATAAGTTCCATCTGGAATTAAGCTCAAAAGGCGCAGCAATCAGGAAAGCCACTCTTAGTGAGTTCGATGACGGTGATTACAAAAATCCAAAGCCACTAACAATTCTTGCGCCTGCGAAGGATAAAGACGGCAGCGAAGTTCTGTCAATGGCTAATGGGAGTTTTATATTTGTTGTTGGACCACAGTTGGAACTGCCTTTAGCTTTAGACAGACTTGACTGGAAGGGCTTTGATGTTGAGAAGGGAGCGGATGGTTCGCAGACCGCTCGCTTTGAGGCAATTATAAAAGATGAGAATACGGGCTCGCCGGCGATAAAGCTTAATAAGACCTATAAGGTTACTCCAGACAGCTACCTTTTGGAATGCCAGCTTACAATCGAGAATCTCACATCCACAGAGCAAAAAGTGCGATTTAGTTTAACAGGACCGGTAGGAATTGGTCAAGAAGACGTCAGTAGAGACGACAAAAAAGTGGTAGGCGGTTTCAGAGATTCACAGGGTCAGATTGGTCCCATAAGAATCAATGCAACCGGTTTTGATTCACATAAAACATTCGCTGAGGAAATCATAGGTAGTGAAGAGCAAAAAAATCAGGAATTTGTGTGGGCCGCTGTGGTCAATAAGTACTTTGCGGCGATAGTTGTTCCACTTCCTGAAAACGGCAAGAAGTTCTGTGATTGGATAAGCGGCAAACAAAATCAAGGGGGGGAAAGAGGAAAAATTTTTAAGGAAAGGAAAGGATTACGTTACTCCTTTCTGCGATTTTTTACAGGTAAATCGTACGTAGAAGAGGCAAAAAAAACCGGGAAATTTGCTCGGTTTTATAATCCCGACGGACGAAGTGCGAGCGGCGACGAGCACATCGGTGTGGGTTTTGACATTGACTTTGCTAACCTTGCACCTGTTGGACAGGCCAAGAGCTTAAAGACATACGATTTTAAGCTTTATCTTGGGCCGAAGGATAAGAGTCTGTTCGATAAGAACGAACTCTATCGCAAGTTAGGTTTTGTGCAGACGATAGATTTTATGGCCTGCTGCTGCCCTTCAAGTATCATCAACCCGCTGGCCTTCGGGATACTGTGGATAATGAAATGGATGCATCGCTTTCCCCCCTACAACTACGGCGTGGTCATCATAATATTGGTATTTCTGATTCGGCTGGTACTGCATCCTGTTACCAGAATAAGCCAGGTTTCGATGAGTAAGTTCAGTAAGCTTGCGCCGAAGGCGGAGGAGATAAAGAAAAAATATGCCGACAACAAAGCCGAGATGAATAAACAAATGATGGCGCTTTACAAGAAGCACGGTGCGACGCCGATTATGGGTTTTCTGCCGATGATGGTGCAGATGCCGATATGGATTGCGCTGTATAGCGCGATATACGCAAGTATTGAATTGCGAGGGGCGGCATTTTTACCGTTCTGGATTACCAACCTTTCGGCGCCGGATGCGGTGGTCAGGTTTTCGACGGTGACTATTCCGCTATTCGGGAAGATTAACTCGCTGAATCTGCTGCCGATTTTGATGGGAGTTGCATTTTATTTGCAGCAGAAGCTGTCGCCTTCTCAGGCGCCTGCGGCAAGTCCGGAGGCGGCCCAGCAGCAAAAGATAATGTCGGTAATGATGACGGTGCTGTTTCCATTGATGTTATACAGGGCGCCGTCCGGATTGAATCTATATATTATGGCCAGCACATTTGCCGGCGTTATTGAGCAGTATGTGATTCGCAAGCACATCAAGAAAAAAGAGCAGGCGGAGGCACAAGGCCTTGTTGCCGTAACAAGCAAGACCGGCGGTAAGGTTAAAAAGAAAAAGCCAAAGCCGTTTTTCAGATTTTAGCGACTTTTCGTCGATAGTCGTTGGACTTTAGTTATTAGTTCCAATCCGCCTTAAAACGGCGGGCTAAATACCGTTCTTTATCTTCTAAACCCTAAAATGTATGAACTAAGTGACACCATTGTAGCTGTCAGCTCGACAAGTTGTGGGCCGCGAGTGATTGTTCGCATCAGTGGACCAGAGACAGTTGGAATCTGCAAAAAGATTTTCACTCCAATGATTACGGAGGCGAAGAGCGGTTTGATAACCGGCAGCATAATAGTTGATGATGGGCTAAAAGTTGATGCGATATTATATTTATTTTTGGCTCCGCGGTCCTATACCGGCGATGATGTTGCTGAAATACATCTTTTTGCAAACCGGACCGTAACCGAGGAGTTATTCAAAAACTTATTAAGCAGAGGGCTTCGACCGGCCGGGCCAGGAGAGTTCACTGCGCGGGCATATCTAAACGGCAAAATAGATTTGGCGCAGGCGGAAGCGGTGAACGAAGTGGTTGTCAGCTCCAATGCGTTTCAGTTGGCAGCGGCACAAAAACTGCTTAGCGGCAGATTGTCCGAAACGACAGCGAAGGTGCTATCGGCGATGATGGATTGCCTTAGCTTAATCGAGGCAGGACTGGACTTTAGCGGCGAGGATATCGAATTAGTAACTCGACAGAGAGCGGTCGAGAGACTCGAAGTGATAAAAGAGCAGCTCGAGCAGTTGCTTTCCGGAAGCATAAGTTACGAATCAGTGGTTGATTTGCCAGCTGTGGGGATTGCCGGTGCACCAAACGCCGGTAAGAGCAGTCTATTGAACAAACTGCTTGGCCAGGAAAGAAGCATCGTCTCGGATGAGCGCAAAACTACAAGAGATGTCCTGACGGGGCTGCTGACACTACGACATTGCAGATGCGTGCTGTTTGATTGTGCAGGACTAACTCGATGCTCGATACCGGATACTTCCGACTTCGATTGTGCTACTCCGGACGAGCGACTCTCGATTCTTGATGAATTAGCACAAGGTGCTGCTATCGGAGCGCTGCGAAGCAGTTCCATTGTTATATTTTGCGTTGATATAGCAAAAGAGGATTGGTCGGAGGATGTTTCGATATGCCAGCTTATAAAGCCAAAGGTTTTGATACCTGTGGCGACAAAGTCGGATTTGCTGCCGGTAAAAATCCTGGCCGGCCGGCTTGCTAAACTAAATAAATTGTTTGGCACAGATTTTTTAGCAATATCTGTGAAAAACGACAGCGGGATTGAACAGTTGCGGCAGGTAATCGATAGAAATATAATCGAGCTGGCATTTGGCAGCGGAGCAAAAGGTAGGGGCCGGCGGTTTTCGGAGGGCGGACAGGAAGCTATTGGATTAACAATCCGGCATAGACAGGCTGTCATCGAGGCGATTGGAAATATCGATGAGGCAATCAATGAAGTTGAAGCGGGCAATGATGAAGTTGCAGCAGTGGAGATTCGAGCTGCGTATCAAGCGATTTGTGATATTGGTCAGCCTGTTGAAGGTCGGATTGATGACCAGATTTTAGAGAGGATATTCAGCCGATTCTGTATAGGAAAATGAATCTCGATTCTCGTAACTCGATTCTGCCTCCGGCAGATAAACCTCGATGCTCGCCTGCCGGCGGCCAAGGTTCGTATCGTGCTTCGAGTATCCAGCATCGAGCATCAGTCTTTTTCGGTTACTTGTCTTTGGCTTCGAATTCTGCGTCGATTACATCGTCGCCGCCTTTTTTTCTTCTGACCTCGCCTTCAGGAGGTGGAGGAGGCTGTTCGGCAGGACCAGAGGCGGAAGCTGCCTGCTTTTTGGCTGCCTCTTCGTAAAGTGTTTTGCCGAGCTCCTGGCCTGCGTCGCCGAGGTTGTCGATGGCCTTTCTTATTGCGCTGGCATCTTCGCCTTTTACGGCTTCTTTGAGGTTGTTGACTGCGTTTTCGATTTTGCCGCGAGTAGCAGAGGAAACCTTGTCGCCGTGCTCTTTGAGCGTTTTTTCTGTCGAGTAAATCAACTGGTCGGCCTGGTTCTTGAGGTCAACGACCTGCCTTCTCTTTTTATCTTCCTCGGAGTGGGCCTCGGCATCCTTTTTCATCTTGTCAACTTCCTGCTCGCTAAGACCGGAGCTGGATTTAATCACGATGGACTGCTGCTTGCTGGTTGCGAGGTCTTTGGCCGAGACGTTCAAGATGCCGTTGGCATCGATGTCGAATGCGACCTCAATTTGCGAGATGCCACGTGGAGCAGGCGGGATGCCTGTAAGCTCGAACCTGCCGAGCGTGCGGTTATCGTTGGCGAAATCTCGCTCGCCCTGCAGGACGTGGATTTGGACCGAGGTCTGATTGTCGGCAGCAGTGGAGAATATTTCTTTTTTGGATGTTGGAATAGTGGTGTTGCGTTCGATGAGCCTTGTCATAACGTTGCCCAGGGTTTCGACGCCGAGCGAAAGGGGCGTTACGTCCAAGAGCAGGATGTCTTTGACGCCGGTGTCGCCGGCGAGGACTGCGCCTTGTATGGCGGCACCGATGGCAACAACCTCATCGGGATTGAGGCTCTTGTTTGGTTCTTTGTTGAAGATTTCTCTGGCGATTTGCTGGACTTTCGGAATTCTTGTGGAGCCGCCGACAAGAAGGACCTCGTGGATGTCTTTTGGTGTTAATTTTGCGTCCTCCATTGCATTGTAACAGGGTGCTTTGAGGCGGTCGAAAACGTGGTCAACGAGGGACTCAAATTTGCTGCGGGTGATGGTCATCTGAAGATGTTTTGGGCCTGAGGCGTCGGCTGTGATAAAGGGAAGATTGATTGTAGCTTCAAGCTGAGTGCTCAATTCGCATTTTGCCTTTTCAGAGGCTTCCTTGAGCCGCTGGTGTGCCATCGGGTCCTTGCGAAGGTCAATTCCCTCTTTCTTTTTGAACTCATCGGCGAGGTAATTTATCAAAACTGCATCGAGGTCATCGCCGCCCAGATGGGTGTCGCCGTTGGTGCTGAGGACTTCGAGGACGCCACCTTCCTCGCCGAATCCGCCGATGTCGAGGACGGAGATATCGAATGTTCCGCCGCCGAAGTCGAATACTGCAACCTTCTGGTCTTTTTTCTTTTCGACACCATAAGCGAGGGCTGCTGCGGTCGGCTCATTTATGATTCTGCGGACGTTGAGTCCTGCTATTGTGCCGGCATCTTTTGTTGCCTGTCGCTGGGAGTCATTGAAATAAGCCGGGACGGTGATGACGGCATCGGTGACTTTATCGCCCAGATAGTCCTCAGCGGTTTTTTTGAGGTCCTGGAGGACCATTGCTGATATTTCCGGAGGTGTGTATTCCTTGTTACGGACGCCGACCTTTACCAGCTCATCCGCTCCGCCGGTGATTTTGTAAGGGACAATTTTTTCCTCTTCGGCGACTTCTTTATGACGCCGGCCCATAAAGCGTTTGATTGAGAATACGGTGTTTTCAGGATTGGTTACCTGCTGGTGCTTTGCGATTTGGCCGACGAGTCTTTCGCCTTTGTCCGTAAAGCCAACCACAGAGGGGGTGAGGCGCGAGCCGGAAGAGTTAATCAGCACCTTCGGCGAGGAGCCTTCCATCACGGAAACTACCGAAAATGTCGTTCCGAGGTCAATTCCGATTATTTTGTTAGTAGCCATATTAAACTTCCTTTCGATTTTACAGTCGTGAATGCGCACAAACCTTTTGTGTTGTGGATATGCAAAAGCTGTGCCAGCTAAGTAGTGGGTATTGTAAAGGCAGCGTAACTATTTCTAATCAAGGAACTTAAGGGTTATTTGTGAGAGTTTTCCGGATGTTTTTATGGACGTTTTTGTGCCATTTTGGCAGACAAGGGACAGAGTATAGCGGACAGCGTTTAGCGTATAGGGGGTAGAATTTTCAATTTACGATATTCGAGGACTTCGACACACGAGGCAATACGAAATACGAATCTGCCTTCAGCGGACGAGCAACGGGTTACGAGGTCTGGCCAAGTGCGGAGCGGATGATTTTGGCGCGAAGCACATCTCTGTGGGTGGCGTCGAGGGGCTTCCCGTAATTTAGCTGCAGATGGGCGGGCAGGGTCAACATAAAGAGGCGATTTATGGTTCTGACGGAAAGGCCTGGGTCTGCCTCTGAGTCGCTGCTTCCAAGAGAGCAGAGTCTGCTTATCGCCGGGGTTGAGGCACCCATATATTTGTGCATATTGAGGCCCAGCCGAAGGTGACTTAATAAAAATAATGCCTCCTGCGAGCTTATCAGCTTGGCATTTTGCAAAAGCGCCATCGCGCGGGAGATTTTGTCATCGAGTATGTCGGGCTGGTTGGCAAGCAACTGGTTTCTGGCGGTATTTTCATATTCGACCACCTCAGGAATAATGGCGTTCTCGAACTCTGAGACAATAGAGTCCTCTGAGACGCCGAGTGTTACCTGATTCGATAACTGATATAAGTCACTGGCGGCCTCGGTGCCTTCGCCAAACAGCCCACGGACGGCGAGGTTCATATCTCTGGTGGCGTTTAAGAATTTTTCTATCTGGCCTGTAATTTTAAGTGCCGGCAGGTGCAGCATCACGGAGACGCGGATACCGGTGCCCAGGTTTGTCGGGCAGGCGGTCAGGTAACCGTAGCGAGGGCTGAAGGAGTAATCGAGCTTTTGCTCTATCATATCATCGATGTGGTTTATTTGCCTGGCGCATTCGGAAAGCTGGCAGCCGGCTTTGAGGACCTGTAATCGCAGGTGGTCCTCTTCGTTAATCATAGCGGTGAAGGATTCGCGATTAGCGATGATGGCGCCTCTGGGGCCTTTTCCGAAGGCGTGATTTCTACTGATGAGGTGCCGTTCGACAAGCAAGTGTTTGTCGAGGGCGGGGGCCTTATCGATGCTTAAGTAGAAGACTTTGTCGCCCAAGTTAAGAGACATCAGGACGTCCCTGAGCTTTTTGAGGATTTCGGCCTTTTCGGTGTTGGAGCAGTTGGAGAGGAATTTGTGGCCGGCTAAGTTTCTTGCCAGTCGGACGCGTGAGGATACAACGATGTCGGCCAGCGGGCCTGAGCCGCCAAACCATTCGTTTATGTCACTACTTAAATCGGTCAGTTTCATATTTGGTCGTTCGTATCCGGTATTTTGTATAGTCTTTATTTGTCTATTTGATTTATCTGGTCTCGCAATTTAGCGGCCTGCTCGTAGTCTTCGCTCTGCACCGCGGTATCCAGCTGCTGGCGGAGGTTTAGAAGCTCTAATTGTTTTTTTGCATCTCGAGGTATCTTTGAAGGGACTTTGCCGCAGTGGGTTGTTTTTCCGTTGTGAGCTCTTTCGATAATGGGCAGAAGCGATTTTTCAAAGACCTCGTAATCATAGGGACAGCCCAGAAGCGGCTCCTTGCGGAATTGTTCGAGCGTGAAGCCGCAGTGTGGGCAAGCAAGCTGTTTATCTGCGTTTAGGAAAAGCTGGTCATCACTCGGCTGGGCGGCGAGCAAGCCGCTTAACAACTCATTTATCGGGATGTTGGTCTTGATGGCGATACCCTGCTCGTGGGCGCAGAGCTCGCACAGGTGCATCTCCGAGCGGATGCCATCGGAGATTTCCGTCAGGTGAATAGTCGCCTCATTTTTGTTACAAATCTGACACTGCATATTACACCAATAGATATTATACCAGAAATCCTGCTTAAAATATCGTCAAATTTATGAAATTGCTGTAAGAGATTTTATTTACTCCGTTAGAAAGCCCCGTCCCGTTACAAAGAAGCTTTGTAACGGGACCCGTGTTTCAATACAGGGTAAAATAACTACTCCTGACACGGGGTCTAAACTTGTCCGCCGAAGGCGGAGCCGCGTGTCAGTTCCGTTAGAAAGCTTCTTTCTAACGGAGTTTACTGAATTTAGCCCAGCAGCCAGGCTCTTCAATAACCTTGACATTTTCGAGTTTGGTGCCTTTTGGCAGCTTACGGTCGAGCTTTTCAAATATGTATCTGGCTACGTTCTCGGCCGATGGATTGTTCTGCCCAAAATAGCGGAACTTGTTTAGGGCTGCGTTACGGAAATTACAAACGATGCTATCGAGCATCTGTTTTAGTTTCTGGAAGTTCATCACGATGGCCATATTGTTAAGTTTTTTGCTGCTGACTTCAGCGGTAACGACCCAATCGTGATGGTGCGCAGGTTCTTTCGAGCCATCCGGCAAATTTAATTTATGCGAAGCCTTAAAATGTGTTTCGACACTTATAGTGAACATATCTCGATGCTCGATTCCGCCACACGGACGGCGGACAAGTCTCGATGCTCGATGCTCGTTTAGTGTTTCTGCGAGTCGTCGGCATCGGACAATTATTCTATTTCTTTATTTTTTTATTAAATCGGTCCTTGAGGCGTTTCTGGACGTTCGGCGGAATCAGGTTTGTCAGGTCGCCGCCGAGCGAAGCAACCTCACGAATCAGGGTTGAACTGAGAAAGCCGTACTGCTCACCGGTCATAATAAAGACTGTTTCGATGCCGGCTACGGCGCGGTTGGTCATCGCAAGCTCAAACTCGTACTGGACATCGGTAAGACTTCGCAGGCCGCGAAGGATGACATCGGCCTTTTTCTTGGCGGCGTATTCTACTGTCAGGCCTTCAAAGCTTTCTACCGAGATGCCTCGCAGCTTTCGCCGGCGGATTATTTCTTCTATCATTTCGACCCGCTCTTCGGGCGTGAAGAGCTGATTTTTGATGGGGCTTCTGCCGACCGCGATGATAAGCTCATCGAAGAGTTTCATTCCGCGATTGATAACGTCTAAATGCCCGTTTGTAATCGGGTCAAACGAGCCAGGGAAAACCGCCCGAACAAATTTTCTTGCCATTAGCACTCCTTTTCTTATCTGAAAAACTAAGGGCTATTATACCGCAGACAGTCGGCAGGTCAAATAACTTAGACCAACGCATTTTTCACTGTCTTATTCCTTACTCTTTTAGCCATTGGTCGAGCCAGGAGAGGACGGTTTCGTGCCAGAGGATGGAGTTTTGAGGCTTTAAGACCCAGTGATTCTCATCCGGGAAATATAATAATTTGCTGGGGATTCCGAGCCGCTGGAGGGTGTTGAAGGTGGCGATGCCCTGTGTTTCGGGAATGCGAAAATCATTTGCTCCGTGGATAACAAGCATCGGTGTTTTCCAATTCTTGACAAAGTTTGCAGGATTTTGCTTTTCATAACCGGCGGGGTTATCCCAGGGCGTGCCGAGGTGGTCCCACTCTGGAAACCATAGCTCATCTGTTTCAAAATAAGCAAATCGTTCATCAAGATTGCCATCGTGATTCACAAGACATCTGAAGCCATCGGGCCAGGCGCCAGCAATCCAGTTAATCATATAACCGCCGAAGGAAGCGCCGAGGGCAGCGACTCTGTCACCATCCATCCAAGAGTAACGCTGCAGGGCGGCGGCGAGGCCTTTCTTGAGGTCTTCGAGGGGTTTGCCGCCCCAGTCGCCGCGAATGGAATCGGTGAAGGTCTGGCCATAACCGGTTGAGCCGTGGAAATCAACCATAACCACTGCGTAACCTGCTCCGACAAAACATTGCGGGTTCCAACGGTAGTGGAAGGTGTTGGAAAAAGAGCCTTGTGGGCCGCCGTGAATCAAAAAGGCGACGGGGTATTTCTTGCCAGGGTCAAAGTCGATGAGCTTGAAGACATAGCCGTAAACTATTTCATTGTTCCAGCCCTTGAAGGAGAACTGCTCATATTCGCCCATACGAGCGGCGGCGATTTTATCTGAGTTAATGCTGGTGATTTTAATGATGTTGCTGCCATCGGGTTTGGCTGAATAGAGTTCCGCGGGTGAGCAGAAGTTGTCGAGACCGAATATAAGTTTGTCGCCGGCAATACCAATCGAGCTGACGGAACCATCTTTTATGATGGTTCGGACGCTGCCGGTTTTGACATCGATAGCGAAGAGAGATTTCTGGCCGATGTTGTCTGCGGTTGCGTAAATGGTTTTGCAATCTGCCGACCAACAGATTGATGATGGACTGCGGTCCCAGTTCTCGGTGAGGATACGCTTTTTGCCTGCGGGCCAGGAATAAAGGACGATACGAGAGCGGTCGGCTTCGTAGCCGGGTTGGGCCATAGCTAAGTAGGCAAGGATTTTTCCATCTGGCGAAAAGACGGGTTGCGTATCCCATGCCTTGTTTTCTTCGGTCAGGCACGTTGGCGGTTTGGAGCCATCGACAGGCGCCATATAGAGGTCGAAGTCAGTTGACCAGGCTTCTTCCCTGCCGACATTGCGGGCGGAAAAAATGATTGCTTTTGAATCCGGAGTGAATGTGATTTCATCCGGACCACCGAAGGGTCTGGATGGAGTATCGGCATCCATCCCTGCCATTACATCGACCGGCTGTCCACCCGCTGAAGGCATAACGAACAAATGTGAGCGTCTGCCGTCCTTCCAGGTGTCCCAGTGGCGGACGAATAGCCGCTCATAGATTCGGCCACTCGATTTTTTTTGCTTGATTTGCTCAAGTTTTTCTTTTGTCTGGATGGGGCTGTTGCAATCAGGAAAGACATCCGCTGTGTAGGCGATGTATTTTTCATCGGGTGAGATGACCAGATTGCCGACTTCGAGAGGCAAATTAGTTACCTGCTGCGCTTCGCCGCCATCGATTGAAATGCGCCAGACCTGCGAGGAGCCGGAGCGGCTGGAGAGAAAATAGATTGAGCTGCTATCGGGTGTCCAGCGAGGGTTGGAATCCGCTTCGGGGTGAGAGGTCAGTTGACGCAGGTTGGTTCCAATTGTGTATATAAGCCATAGGTCTGTTCGGCCTTTGTTTGCTTCGAGGTCGGTTTCCCGCAGAATAAAGACGACATATTTGCCATCCGGCGAGGCCTGCGGGTCGGATAGCCGCTTCATCGCAAGCATATCATGAACGGAGAAAGGATGAGTTGATGCTCGATTCTCAATGCCTGCGACAGGTGTGAACAATACAACTAAAAACAACATAATGCGCATAATTTTGCCCTTATAGTAAAAGATAATTGGCAGGGTTATCCTGCGACAACTTTGGTCAATGTCCACCGCCTCGCATCATTTCGACGGTGTGCGGCAGAATGCCCACGAGCAGCTCCAAACACTCACGGACGGCTTTGGGACTGCCGGGGAGGTTGATTATCAGTGTTTTACCACGGATGCCCGCGATGCCGCGCGAAAGGACAGCATTCTGCGTCCTCTTATGCCCCTCCGCCCTCATCAGCTCACCGAAGCCGGGGACAACCTTCTCACATACCGAAATGGTGGCTTCCGGTGTAACGTCTCGAGGACCTAGTCCCGTTCCACCTGTGGTGAATACCACGTCATAACCTTCCTCCGTGAACCGGACGAGCGCCTTGACAATAATATCGCGCTCGTCAGGCACAATTTCCTCCTGGCGGACTTCAAATCCGTCTCTGGGCAGCACTTCCTTTACAGTTGGCCCGCTAAGGTCCTTGCGCTGCAGCTTAGCGCAACTATCACTCACTGTCAGTATCGCCACTTTAATCATCGATAATCTCTATGACATCCCCCACCTTAATTCGGCCCGGGCCAGTCACTCGTGCGAAGATGCCTTCCCGTGGCATAATACAATTACCTATCCGGTCGAAAATTTGGCACTGTCGATGACACAGCTTCCCCAATTGTGTTACTTGTAGCTCGACGCGGCCAAGCTTGAGCTTGCTTCCGACTTTCAAAACCCGCAGGTCTAAACCTTCCGTCATAATATTCTCGGCGAAATCGCCCGGTGAGATTTTCACGTCTCTGGTAAGCAATCTATCTATCGATTCAACAGGGAGCAGACTTACCTGTCTGGGACCGTTGCCCGCATGAGCATCGCCGACAATGCCAAAGTCTGTTTTCAGCTCGGCTTGGGGCACGCTTGTTTTTGACGTCCCTTTTTCCTTTGACACCGATATGGCTTTAATCCGGCCTTTTGTAGTCCCCACTTCTTCCACCTGTTTTTTCAACAAGCCTTATCTGGTCGATAATCATCTCTTTGCCTGTATATTTAAGCATATCGTAGATTGTAAGACAGGCTACAGCGACTCCGCAGAGGGCCTCCATCTCAACTCCGGTCTTGCCCGATGACCGGACAGCGACAGTTACGCCGACGGATTTACGAGCCTCGTCCATTAAAAAATCGACCTCGATGCCTTCCACAAGAATAGGATGGCACATAGGAATCATAGCGGCAGTTGCCTTCACCGCTTGTATCGCTGCGACCTTTGCTGTTGCGAGGACGTCGCCTTTAGGAGAGGTGCCTTGCTTGAGCGCCTTGAATGCTTCGTTGCCAAGAATAACCGAGCCGGCTGCCTTTGCCGTCCTTAACGTGATTTCTTTGGCAGTGATGTCAACCATTCCTTTTGGCTTATCCATAAGATTTCAACCCCGTTAGAAATTAACGCTATGTATGGTTTTTAAAGCAATACTGACATAAAAAATGCCCTTAGAAATTTCTAACGGGGTCAACCTCCAATGTTCTGCATAGAAAAATTCCCGGCGGCTGCGGTCAACCTTGTCCAGCGGTTTTTCCGGCGGATGCTCTTACGTATCAGGGTTACAATCGCTTGGTCGCTGGAGCGGTTTCTGAGAAGTTTCTTGAGGTCATAGTAACGGGCCGAATAGAGGCAGGGCATAATTTTGCCGTCGCTTGTCAGCCGCAGCCGGTTGCATCGATGACAGAATACTGAAGACCTGCCGCTTATGAAACCAATTGTCCCAGATGAGCCTTCGAGCTTGAAATACACGGCGGGCCCGCTGGAGTTTGGCAGCACAACGCCTGACAGCGGTCCTAATCGCGACTCAATTGTCGAACGAACCTCACTATTAGGCACGCCGTCGCTTGCCGGCCCTGTATATTTGTCGGTCGGACAATACTCGATGAATCTGACCGACACCGGAAGGTTTATACTCATCTTTGCGAGCGCTGGAACCTGAGAAAGATTGATGTCTTTTATCACAACGCAATTAATCCTGACGGGGGTCAGACCAACCTCTATGGCTTTATACATTCCGTCAATTACTCGCGACAGCACATTAGAACCGGTCATCTGTCTGTAGCAGGGGCGTTCCAGTGAGTTTAAGCTTATGTTGACCCGCTTCAAGCCTGCTTCTTTAAGCTGGGCAGCGACCTGTTCAAGGAGGACTCCGTTGGTGGTCATTGACAAATCTTCAATGCCCTGGATGTAGGCTAATTTCTGCACCAGGCGAACGATGTTCTTTCGGGTCAGCGGCTCACCGCCTGTCAGTCGCACTCTTTTGATGCCGCATTCGGCGCACAGTCTGACTACTCGATGTATTTCTTCAAAGCTCAGGGTTTCCTGCTCTTCGATAAGCCGGTTGTTGCCGAAGGGATTACAATAGATACATCGCAGATTGCATCTGTCGGTAACCGAAACTCTGAGGTAATCCACGTTCACCCCGTTAGAAAGGAAAGCCGTTTTTCTAACGGGGTTCACCCTGTCGTGCTGCGGCAGGGATGAAAATCCGAAATCCGGAATCCGAAATCCGAAATTTCTAACGAGGCTCATTGTTCACAAAATCCCAAATCCAGCTCCGTTCAAATCAGCCTGACAGGAACCATCGCTCCCTTTTCGATATTGGCCGTGCCAATTTCTATGCTGATTAACCCATCTGCGTTACACAGTGCCAGAATGTGAGCCGAACTGTGATAAACCGCTGGTTTCGCCGTCCCTGTATTCGTTATATTCACCGGTATCCAGCTTTGCCTTTCTGTGTTCTTCCTGACAACAGTTTTATCCAGAGGCATCCTGACACTAATGGGCGAGTAATTATAGCCCATCAGCTTGTAAAGAAAAGGTTTGACAAGAAGCTCAAATACCACGAATGTTGATACCGGATTGCCGGGCAGACCAAAAAAATATGTCTTGTCTGAGATGCCAAATACAGTTGGCTTTCCAGGTTCAACGGCGATTTTTTCAAATAACAATTTTACATTATTTTGCTTGAGTATCCCCGGCACGAGGTCCAAATCGCCGACTGATACGCCCCCTGAGACGATAACAACGTCATTATCTGAGAAGGCGGTTCTTACTACGCGGTCGATTTCAGTTGTTACGTCTTTGACCACGCCATAATCTCGAACCGCAGCACCTGCAGACTCAACCTGGGCGACAAGCTGAAAACTATTGCTGTTTCTTATCTGAGAAGGTCCCGGCTTGAGCGCTGGCTCGACCAGCTCATCTCCGGTTGCAATAATCGCCACCCTCGGTCTTTTTGCAACGAGCGGCCGTGTATAACCTACCGAAGCAGCAACTGCGATATGCTGCGGCCCGATGCGGCTTCCTTTTTTCAGAACCACCTCTCCTATCTTAATGTCCTCTCCCTTTCGGCAAATGTTGTCGAGGGTCTGCTTACCTCTGTATCGAATAGTGTTCTGGCTGACATTTTCGGTGTGCTCAATCATAATGACACAGTCGGCTCCTTGCGGGATAGCGGCGCCGGTCATAATCTTGGCGCATTGGTTTGGCCCGATTGCTCTTGTGGGCGGTACACCGGCCTGGATGGTCTCGATAATCGTAAGAGTATTGGCAAGGTCTGAGCGACGGCAGGCGTAGCCATCCACGACTGCTTTATCAAACGGCGGCATATCGATATCCGATGTTATATCCTCAGCCAGTATCCGGTTCAATGCCTGACAAATATCAGTATGCTCGCTCGCGAGTAACCGAGCGGAACACAGAACAATTTGCAAAGCCTCTTTCAACTCTATCATAGCTCTTCGCAGCCGTTACGGATGGGCAGTCTCTATGGGCCGGTTCCAAAATATGACCTGTAATCCTCCGGCGTATCAATATGGACCAAGACCGCTCTCTCGGACGTCTCAACCTCAACTACTTTGTCTTCGTTGGAATACACGACGGACCGTGCCCCCTGTTCTTCAGGGGCATCGACAAGCTCTTTGAATAATGATTTGGCAAACAGTGCCGGATGCCCTCTTTTATTGTTAAAGACAGGCACCACAATCGCTCCTTTTGTCTGTCTGAAAGTGCCGACAATCCGGTTGACAATCGTCGTAGTAATGAATGGATTATCCACCAGACAAACAAGTATCGCTTCGGTTTCGGGTGGAACTTTTTCTAACGCTGCAATCAGGGAAGATAATTGTCCTTTCCGATAGTTCTTGTTTATGACCACGTCTATTCCTGACAAGTCGATTGACCTTTGTATCGTTTCCTCACCAGCCCCAAGAACAACTGTAATCTTGTCTATCAAAGAGCGCCGTAGAAACGAGATAATCTGCTCTAAGAAAGTCTTGTCTTCAAAGCGTAGAAGGGGCTTGGGCTTTCCCATCCTTTTTGATTCGCCGGCAGCCAGTATGATGGCATTTATCATAAATTTTCACCAGCTAATTTTCTTGAACCGGATATGGCCAAATGGCCGATTTGAGGCGCGTGGCCCAACCTTCTTATCTTTACAAGCTCACAAATGATACTCAAAGCAATCTCCTGTGGCGTAATCGCACCGATAGAAATGCCAATGGGAGAATAAATCCTGTTGAGCAGTTTCTCCGGGAAGCCTTTTTGTTTAAGCCGTTCTAAAATCATTAGTGTCTTGCGTTTGCTTCCTATCATCCCGATGTATCGTGCATTGGTTTTGATAACCTGCTCAAGGACAAGCTCGTCAAACTTGTGACCGCGTGTAACAATCACGATGAACGAATCGCCGTCAATCCGTATCTTATCAAGAATACGACCAAAATCATCCACAATGATATCGTCTGCATCAGGAAATCTCCGGCTGTTGGCGTATTCACTCCTGTCGTCGCAAACAGTCACTCTAAAATTAACAGATTTTGCATATCCGGCAATATAGTAGGATAGATGCCCCGCGCCGAAAATGACAAGGGCTGGTAACTTAGAGATGCTTTCTACAAACACTTCCATACCACCTGCAGATACTTTTGTCGCACACTGCTCTTTCTGCGCCGCTTCTTTTATAGCTGCGATAAGTGGCACGGCCATCTTGGCCGTGTTTTCACGGGCTGGAAGCCCGTGCCACGGTAAGTTAGTATCGGCGGCATCAAGCTGTTCAACATCCCTCAAGAATATTTTATGAGGCGGTTTATCAGGTGAAATAACCGAAAGAAGCATACCTGTTTGGTCATTGTCAATCACAAGCGAGAGTTCTTTGAACAACGGCAGGGTCCTCTTATCGAAAGTCTCGACAAGAAGCTCCGCTGTTCCTCCGCAGATTCCCTTTTCATCGTCAGGGGTGGCGGCCAAATCAAAACTGAAAACCCGGCTATTCGGCGAGGTGAGTATTTTCTTGGCTTCTTCAATCATTTTGGCCTCTATCAGGCCTCCTCCTACGGTGCCGATGGTTTCCCGGCCTTCGTTGAAGACCAGCATTTTGTAACCAGGTTTTCCGGGGGTTGAGCCGTTGGTAAATATTACCGTTGCCAGGGCGATGTTTTGCCCCTTTTCCAGAGCCGACGCGGCTTTGCAAAATATCTCAATATCATCCATACGGCCAATCAGAGGTTAGCTAAATCGTGTAATAATGTCCTAAAGTTTTTTGTATGACAATACCTGCTGGGTATATTATACTATCCTTTGAAGCCGAACTTCTTTCTGCATTATTCTTAGCAGATTGTATATCGAAACCGCGTGGCAATAAATGAAAATTAAAAATCAAAACTCAAAAATCAAAATTAAGGAATACATCTTCCACAATTTTACATTTTGCATTTTAATCTTTGAATTTAACTGATTTGATACTCGGTGGTATCCTGTTCAATAGGGGACTTGTTATGGCAGAGACAATTTCTTTCAAACTCAATGGTGAATCGGTAAGTGTGACCACGGACGGCCGGCGTCCGCTACTGTGGGTCTTGCGGACCGATTTAGGCCTGACGGGAACTAAATTCGGCTGTGGAAAAGCTATATGTGGCGCCTGCACCGTTCTGGTGGATAAGGCGGTCGTTCGCTCCTGTATATATCCGGTCAGAAACGTCAGCGGAAAAGAGGTTCTGACAATTGAGGGACTATCCAAAAACGGCGACCTTCATCCGCTTCAAAAGGCCTTCATCAAACACGATGCCCTTCAATGCGGGTTCTGCACACCTGGTATGATTCTCAATGCTTACAGCTTACTGCATCAAAATCCCAGGCCTACCCGTGCAGAAATTATCCAGGGTATGGAAGACAATTTGTGTCGCTGCGGAGCATATACCCGTATTATTGATGCTATTCAAACCGCCGCAAAAGAAATGAAGGGAGGTAACTGAAGATGAAAGACGACCAGTATATGGACATCGACTTTCGTGATGTAACAGTTGACCCCGTTAGAAAAGATTCATCCTTCGTAGTCCCTACTACGGAGAAGGAAAACCGTCTTTCTGACGGGGTTGACAAAGACTTGTCCCGCCGTGAGTTTATCAAGCTTATAGGCGGCGGAATTATAGTCTTTTTCTGGGTAGGTGATGACTCTATCCTTGAAGCACAGCGCCGCGGCCGGAGCTACCCTGAGGATTTTAACGCATATCTGAGAATCGGGGCCGACGGCAGAGTTACCTGTTTTACGGGTAAAGTAGAGCTGGGGCAGGGTATCATCACGTCACTTGCGCAGATGCTGGCTGACGAGCTTGATGTCGGGCTCGACTCGGTCGATATGGTGATGGGAGATACCTCACTGTGTCCCTGGGATATGGGGACGTTTGGCTCTATGAGCACTCGTTTTTTCGGTCCTCCTTTGAGAGCCGCCGGTGCAGAAGCCAGAGCAATCTTGATAGAGCTGGCGGCTGAGCATTTGCAAATTCCCGCAGACAGATTGGTTGCCGAAAATGGCGTGGTCTTTGATAAGAACCAGAAAGAAAAGCGTGTAACGTATGCTGACCTGGCCAAAGGCAAGACAATCACAAGACATACCAGAGAAAAACCTGCTCTGAAGACCCCATCCGAATTTAAGGTTATGGGCAAAGAGTTTTTGCGCCGGGACGCTCTTGAAAAAGTTACCGGTAAGGCCAAATATGCGGGAGATTTCAGATTGCCCGATATGCTGTATGCAAAAATCCTCAGACTCCCTGCTCATGGTGCCACGCTCAAAAGTGTTGACACTTCGGCTGCTGAAAAGGTTGCAGGTGCTTCGGTGGTTCGCGACGGCGACATAGTTGCGGTCCTGCATAAGAATCCTGACGAGGCAGAAGATGCCCTGTCAAGGGTCAAGGCTGAGTTTGAAGTGCCTCCGGCGAACGTCGATGACGAGACTATATTTGAGCATTTGCTGGCTAAAGCGGGAAAAGGAAACGTTGTTGCCCAGGGCGGCGAGCTTGAGGCAGGGGTGAAGCTGGCTGACATTGTGATAGAACAAACATACTTTGACGGATACAAGGCACACGCTGCTATGGAGACACATACAGCTTTAGCCAAAGTCGAAGGCAACAAGGCAACGGTATGGGTATCAACCCAGACTCCTTTTCCTATCAAGAACCAGATAGCTGAGGCCCTGGGTTTTGCTGCTGATGATGTGCGGGTCATCACGCCCTTTGTTGGAGGAGGATTCGGCGGCAAAAGCCCCGGCAGGCAGGCAATTGAAGCGGCAAAACTGGCGAAAATAACCGGTAAACCTGTCCAGGTTGCCTGGAGCCGTGAAGAGGAATTTTTCTACGACACATTTCGGCCTGCAGCAGTTGTCAAGATAAAGTCGGGAATCACAAAGGATGGTTCAATCGTTCTCTGGGACTACGGCGTCTATTTTGCCGGTGAGCGCGGCTCCCAGCAATTCTATAACATACCGCATCATCGCACCGCAAGCATTGGAGGTTCCGGCAGTGTCCATCCCTTCGCCACCGGCGCCTGGCGTGCGCCGGCCAATAACACCAATACGTTCGCACGAGAGTCCCAGATAGACATAATGGCTGCTAAAGCCAAAATGGACGCTGTGGAATTTCGTTTGAAGAATCTGCAGGATGAGCGAGCGATACGAGTTCTTAAAGCAGCAGCCGAGAAATTCGGCGGGATCGGTTCGGCTGCCCCCAGCGGTAGGGGAGTAGGCGTCGCGTGCGGAACGGATTCGGGGACTTATGTGGCCACGATTGCTGAGGTCAGCGTGGATAAGCAGACAGGAAATGTTCAGGTCAAGCGAGTGGTCTGTGCTCAGGATATGGGCCTGGTAATTAATCCCGAAGGAGCCAGAATACAAATTGAAGGCTGCATCACAATGGGACTTGGCTATGCCCTGATGGAGGACATTCACTTTAAGGGTGGAAAAATTCTCGATGTGAACTTCGATACATATCAGTTGCCTCGTTTCTCCTGGGTGCCGAAAATCGAGACGGTTATACTCGACCTGAAAGACCAGCCGGCCCAGGGAGGCGGCGAGCCGGCCATTATTACTATGGGCGCGGTAATTGCCAATGCCGTCTATGATGCCGTCGGCGCCAGGGTATTTCAACTGCCGGTCAGCCCCGAGCGCATTAAGAAAGCGTTGGCATAGCACCCCCGGAGAGTCTGTTTTGATAAGAGGAGTTCTTATATGAGGACAAATGGTTTTGTACCGAGTTGCTTTACTATTGTTGCAATAGCCGTTACGGTTTTTTGTCAGCAGATGGTCGCCGCTAATCCCTATTCAACCTGGAAGAACGGCCCTCCGCATGATGTCAACTTTTTCCCGATATGTGTGTGGCTGCAAAACCCCAGTAAAGCAGGGAGTTATAAAACTGCCGGTTTTAATACGTATGTAGGTTTGTGGAGAGGGCCTACCGAACAACAGCTTACAGACCTGAAAAACGCCGGGATGAAAGTTGTCTGCCATCAAAACCAAGTGGGGCTGAAACACATTGATGACCCGACGATTATCGGCTGGATGCACGGGGATGAGCCGGACAATGCCCAATCGCTGGGTGATGGCAAAGGTTACGGTCCGCCGATTCCGCCAGAAAGGATTGTCGAGGACTATCAGAAGATTCGTAATGCCGATTCTACGCGGCCGGTGCTTTTGAACCTGGGCCAGGGTGTCGCATGGGATGGCTGGCATGGCCGAGGTGTTCGCACAAATCACCCGGAGGATTACCTGCAATATATAAAGGGCTGCGACATTCCCTCCTTTGACATCTATCCGGCTGTTCATCCAAATCCACAGGTCGCGGGCAACCTGTGGTTCGTTGCCAGAGGAGTGGAGCGACTTGTGAGCTGGACTGAAGGCAGGAAGGTTGTATGGAACTGTATTGAGTGCACGCGGATACAAAACCCGAAAATTAAGCCCACACCTCAGCAAGTCAAATGCGAGGTGTGGATGTCAATCATACATGGCTCGATGGGACTGATTTACTTTGTCCACGAGTGGCAGCCGAAGTTCAATGAGTCTGCACTTCTCAGCGACCCAAATATGCTTTCGGCTGTAACACAGATAAACCGCCAGATTACCGACCTTGCGCCGGTGCTGAACAGCCCGACCATCGAGAAAGGGGCAAGGGTATCATCGGACAATAATGATGTTCCTATAGCGCTTATGGTAAAGACGCATGAAGGGCGGACTTATCTTTTCACAGTGGGAATGCGAGATGGCCACGCAATCGCAACATTCGATGTCCCGCATTTTGAGGGTGAAAGGACAGTGGAGGTGCTTGGTGAAAATCGGACGCTCAATTTGAAAAATGGTATTTTCAAAGACCATTTTAAGCCATGGGACACGCATATTTATCAAATTAGCAATGGAAGCAGAAAGTGATTTTTCCTTTATAGCTATGTTCCTGTTTTTCTAAGTGCACTTTTGTATGGTAGGGAGCTAAAGCATTGGAAAGGTATCAACAATGAAAAAAGTTAGCAGAGTATTATGGGCAGCACTGATGGTGGTTACTACTGTCGGTGCAGCAGGAGGTTCTGCGCCGGAGAAGAAATTTGAAGAGGACATCATTAAAACCAAAACCGGCGACCTGAAAATCACCTTCATCGGGCACGGGACATTGATGTTCAGCTATAAGGATAAGGTTGTTCACGTTGACCCTGTCAGCAGGATGGCTGACTACTCCAGGATGCCCAAAGCCGACCTTGTTTTGGTTACCCACGAGCACGGCGACCACTTTGACCCTAATGCCATAAAGATTCTGCGACAACAGCAAACCAAACTTGTGCTAACAAAAGTGTGCGATGAGAAAGTTACCGGCGGCGCCATTATGAAAAACGGCGATGTGCTGACTATCCACGGGCTTAAGATAGAGGCCGTGCCAGCTTACAATATTATTCACAAACGACCCAACGGCGAACCCTTCCATCCCAAAGGACTGGGCAATGGCTACGTGGTGACTTTTGGCGAAACCAGAGTGTATGTGGCGGGGGACACAGAGAACATACCTGAAGTGAAAACGCTGAAGAAAATTGACATCGCATTTCTGCCGATGAACCTCCCCTTTACGATGACCCCCGAAATGGTAGCTGATGCAGCAAAAGCGTTTGAACCCCGGATACTATACCCATATCACTACGGGCAGACGGATCCAAACACATTGGCCACTTTTCTAAAAGATTCAAAAAAGATAGAGGTTCGTATTCGCAAAATGAGATAAGGGTGCAGCCATCCTGCCATCAACCGAACAATCCCTCGACTCCGCTCGGGATGGTGAGCCTGTCGAACCATTGGTGCGGGATGATAGTTTAGCGAAAAGCCATTAAAAAACCAATGGCATAAAGGATTGCGCCAACAAGGTAGGAAAACCACATATCTGTGAATTTTACCGATGGAGTGATTATTTCATATATTACGCAGACTATGAGCATAAGTGCGGCAAATACTTTTATGCTTGTTCCTAATGCTTTTCTTTGATTTATTTCCATATTCCCGCCTATAAGACTAACCAGAAAATCAATGTTAAAGCTATTCCCACGGCCAATGATACGACGCTCCATAATCGCCAGTCCATTAGCAGGGAAGGTTTTTCTTTTTCGCCTTCTTCCAATGTCCCCCAGCAGAGACCTTTCAACTTTTCAGCCGGATATGGTTTAGTAAATTGACTGCCGCAAACCGTTATTAATGCGGTTATAATCCCTCCTGCCCAACTGGCCCATACGAAGGACCACCAGTATGGAGTAAGAACCGGGCCAACGAACCTGTCCAGGACAAAGGCCGACACCGAACCTGCGAGCAGCCCGATGAAGGCCGGCAGGGAAGTTGCTCTTTTGTAAAATATTCCAATCGCCAGGCTTACGAAAAGCGGAAATTGTATATACGAAAGAACGGACTGCCACGCCTTATACGCCGAACCAAAAAGCGGGTAAACTTTGGTTGCAAAGAGTGTGCCACCAATCAAAAGCAAAAGAACAAATACTCTCCCTGCCCAAAGATAGTGCACATCTGATTTCTTCTTTACGAGGAATCTTTGGTATATGTCCCTGGTCAAGATTGCTGACATAGAGGTTAATAACGAGTCACAGGATGACATTCCTGCCGCATAGAGTGCCGTAACCGCGGCGCCGATGGTGCCAACCGGAAGCAATGTCGTGATAATTTTCGGCATAGCGTTGTCCGAGTTTTCTTTAATTATCTGCGGGAATAATACGGCTGCACACAGACCCACAAGCCCCCATATAAATGTCATCGGATATTTCATAATGCTTCCGACCACCAGCGCCGTTCTGGCATCCGCATCGCTCTTGCAGGCGAATGCCCTCTGCAGAGTATTCTGGTCGGTGCACCAGTATGGCAGACCCAGAGAGAGCGTGCCTATGAACATAGCACCCCACCAGGTGTCTGTAGTGCCCTCGGCCCTGCTTAATACTACGTGAAACATTTGACGCGGTAATGCAGAATGCAAACCGCTCCATCCGCCGACCGCTTTCAAGGAAAATGTGATTAATCCTGCAGCGCAGACAGTCATAATTATGAATTGGAAAACATCGGTTATCATTACACTGGTTAATCCTCCCAGGAAACAGTAGGCGCCTGTTACGCCGGCCGCGATAAGTAGTGATAACCACGATGGCCATCCCACAATCAATGATAGCGGAAGCGCCATCGTATAGATTACTACTCCCAAAGTGAGCGTTCTGGCTATGATGAACAAAATCCCCCACAGTGCTCTCATTGAAGAATTGTATCTTTTTTCGATGAACTCAGGTATGGTATAAACTCCGCTTTTTAGAAAGTGTCTGATAAAAAACCACGCCGAGATAATGCAAGGAATGGCACAGGCAGGCAGCCAATCGTAATTTAGCCAGGCCAATCCGGTAGCCGCAACTATTCCTGTTACGCCTATGTAGGTCTCTGTCCCTATATCTGTTGCCTGCAAAGAACAGGCGGCTATCCACCAGGGCATCTTTTTCCCGGCCAAGAAGAAATCCTTTTGCGATTTTATGTTGCCGGTAAAAATTGCGCCTAATCCGAAGACGATAACGAAGTAGCCTACTATTATTACAATGTCGGGCCATGCAAGCATAAATGGTTGCCTCAGAGTAACAGGAACTAATTTTGGTTAAGGATTAAATACAATTTTCGTTTCCTCGCCCTTGATATTCCACCCATCTGTAACCAGAACGGCTTCTTCTGTTCCTAAATCTTCGATATCGAAATCAACCTTCACGCGGCGCTTTTCTCCGGGCAGGAGTGAGAAGTAATTATCTTCCCAATAAACAGGCAGGATGAGGTCGTTTGAAACGCTTTTCTTTATCCTGGGATTTACTGCAAATGCTAAAGTTGAGGATGGATTCTGCATATCAACATAGACAGAGCACCTATCGCCTTTTTTGTCTGCGCTGCAGGAAATATCCAAATCCACTTCGGCAAGATTATTTAGGTCGCTGAATTCAGCTTTTTCGTCAGGCTGTGTGGATAACCAGTAGAAATTAGAAGAAATCAAATTATCTGTGTTATCTTTCAAGTCAAGTTTTAGAAAAAAAGTTTTACTCAAGTCTTTTGGCCGCTCAATGGTAAATATCTTGTTGCTGCTATCCGGCCCAATATTGACCGTCGAGTTTTTCGAATACCTTTTGGTCATATTCAAATCGGACAGGTTCGCAGTAACCTTTAGCTTTTCAAAATTCTGGTAATGACTATTGATAACGTAAATCGTATCATCGTCATAAGAATACTGGATGTGCAACGGCTCGCACGCTTTTTTTGTCCCATAGTATGCCCCTGTTGGAGCCAGGTACCAGTCAACAACGTTCCAGGACAGCGTTGTCGGCCAGGGGGCATTGAATTTCCAGGTAAGAAGGAAAGTGCAGTCATACTTATTTCTACCGACGACCTCGTGCAGGGCACGCATAGCTTCCATAGTCATTATCTGCGCTTTATACGAGAATTCATTGATATTTTTTGCCTGGCCGTAACGTTGATTCAACAGCTTTGTGAAGGAAGGAACTAATCTGCCTTCCTGGTCTCCATCAAGCCAGGTTCCGGAGCAGATGGTATGGAATCGCCACGCCGGCCTGCTTGTCGGCCACACATCGCTTTCGGGCAAAAACTTGTGGAAATTCTCTGCGAGAGCAGCTTCCCCGCCTATTCCTCCTGAATAGGTGGCCCCGGATGCATAATTCCTTCTAAAGATTGTCCACTCGGTATTTGAATCCTGTCCGTAGTAATAAGAGGGTGCCGAAAAATGCCAGGGTCCGCCCGTTCGTGTCCCACCCATACTTGAGCGTTCCTCTGCAGTTCCGCCTGACCCCGCTTGATAGGTTATATATGGAGCATACTTGTTAATCAGTTTGCGATACCCCCTGTCGATATCGCGTGATGGAACTGTTTCATCGTGACCGATAAAATGAATAACGGATGGGTGGTGCCTTATTTCAAGCAAATGGTCCTTAAAACATTCCAGTTGCAGCTTGTGGTCGGTCGTGTTTCTCGCAAATATCTCTGGCGCAATCATAATCCCGTATTTGTCGCACATATCGTAGAATTCCGGCAGCTCTTTTATTGAGTATCCTTCTACACGCATCAGGTTCCAGTTCATTTCCTTTGCGTATCGCAGCATCGATTCATACCGCTTGCTGGAAAACCGCAGCAAAAGGTCGCTTGTCATCCAGGTTCCGCCTCTTCCCAGGATATTTTTGCCGTTGAGCTGAATGACCCGCCATCCTTTTTTGTTGATGTCCGTTGTTATTTGGCGGACGCCAAAATTGATAGCCGTGCTATCTGAAATATCGCCGTCTATTTCAAATTCAAGCCTCAGGTTGTAAAGGTTCTGCGGCCCCAAAGGATTTGGCCACCACAATCGAGGATTATGAATGTTAAGCTCAGTAAATCTATTCGGCAAAAATTCCACCTCTTTTGTTTCTTGTGGCTTGAGGGTTACAGTCTGGCAAACTACTATGGTTTTATCCTGGCCTTTTGAGGTTCCGCCCTGCGAAACATTGTCTATATCTGATATGATAGCCCGTAAGGAGCCGGTAACTTTCTTGTTAGCCGTGTTGTTCACCTCTCCGGAAACCCTCAGGTGTGCCACATCCGCAGAGGGCAAATCGAGCTTGCTGACAACGTTTGGGTGTTTGATTGCTACCGGGCCTGTTGCTCTAATATAAACGCTCCGCCATATTCCCATATTGCCATCGGGAGGATAAGGGCAGTGGTCGTCCCAGGAGCTTGTGCATTCCATATCCTTTTCTTTGTCGTTCTTTCCGTGAGATTGCCCCGGCGCAGTTATCTGCACTGCAAGGAAATTATTACCAATAATCACCTTATTCGTGATATCGAAGACATAACGTATGAACATCCCCACAACTGAGTTACTGTCGGCGACCTTTTTTCCATTTAGCCAGATATTCGCCTTATAATTGATGCCGTCAAGATGTAACCATATCTTTTTTCCAATATATTCTTGTGGTAAACGAAATTCCGTCCGATACCAGTATGGAATCCTGAATGGGCTATCGTCGGGCATCGAATACCATATTCCATCCTGATAGCCGGGTATCTTTCGCAGGTTCTCGCCGAAATACGGGTCAGGAAAGACGCCATTTTTGCACAATACCGCTAAAACTGTCGATGGCACAGACGCAGCATACCACCCATCCGGCTTGAAGCTGCCGGTCGATACGATGTCACCATTCTCTTTGACCTTATCAGATGATTGTATTTCCCATCCTGTTGTTAAAAGCAGCTTATGCGAGAAGGACTTATCTTTTTCGTTTTCTTCAGCACAATAAGAGGGTGCCGTTGCGATGGTTATCCCTGCAATCAACATTACGAGTATTTTTCTCATTAGTCTGTTTCCTTTGTCATTTGGACACAGGTTAATTCGTAAAGAAATTGTTACAGTAGCTCGCTGATATTTTCCTTAATTTTTAAAATTGCAGTTATGATATCATCCATATCCCGCCTGTCGGATAGCAGAACCTGATGTGGAATGACAACTGTTTCGACGCAAATCTTTTCTGTTATGGGGAATTTCTGGTCTTTTATGGATATTTTCTTACCGTAATACGGGCAGGTGAAGGGACATCCTTTGGGTCCCTTTTCGACTCGCTCAAATACCGGATTCTTTGAGAGAGGCCACGGGTAACCGATATGACAGGGGATGCCTTCGGCATTTAACGCCTCGACAAATTTATCTCTCGAAACTCCGGCGAACTTTTCCTTATCATAATGTAATAGGTATAAATAATACCCATTTACATCAGTATTACCATCGCCGGGCAACGGGCGAATGCCGTCAATATCTTTGAATTTTTTGGATAGATACCGAGCATTCTTATTTTTTCTTTTCAGTTGCTCATCAAGTCTTTCAAGCTGTGCTAAAAGGACGGCTGATTGGAGTTCTGTAATCCGGTAATTTGCGGGCCGGACGTAATGGATATACCAGGATTCGCCCTCGTGCCGTCCGCAACTGCGATACTGAATACATTTTTCAGCGAGCTCACTGTTGTTTGTGATAATGATGCCGCCTTCACCGGCGGTCATTGTCTTGCTTGCCTGAAAACTAAAAGTCGCAGGGCAGATAGAGCCAAGTTTCTTACCTTTATAAATCGCTCCGTGTGCGTGAGCGGCATCTGCGATAACGGCCAGATTATGCTTTTTGGCGATTTTGAGAATCCTGTCCATATTGCAGACGAATCCGCCGTAATGCACTGGTATAATCGCCTTTGTTTTTTTCGTGATTGCCTTTTCTATTTTCTGCGGGTCGATACACTGCGTGTCATAGATTGTGTCAACAAGGATAGGAATTGCATTGACCGCAAGGACAGCACCTACTGTTGCGATGAAGGTTAGTGCCGGCACGATTATTTCATCTGAAACCCCAATACCCGCTGCACGCAGCACAATCTCTATGGCGACGCTGCCGTTGGCACACGCTACGCCGTATTTGGCGCCGTGGTAATGGGCGAATTTTTTTTCAAATTCTGCCGTTTTTGTGCCGGGGTCTGCTCCCCTCATACCTGCAAACCATGCCCGGCTCTTAATCAATTCTTCAACGAACTTGAGGTCTCGATGGTCATAATAAGGCCAGGGGAAAAACTCTCTGGTTCGGACCTTTTTTCCGCCGTTGATTGCAAGCTCTGCCATTTCTTAAACTCCCCTGAATTATCGGCTTATTTTTTCATCGACCAGATAATAGAAACTATAAAACCAAAGCATTCCAAGTAAGGAACAGCGATGGTTTTTTTAATCTTGGTAAGATAGCACATCTATTTTGGAATTACCATTATTCTCACACAAATTTTAATGCGCTGCCCAGACACCTGTTGCCTTTTTCTTTAGTCCGACTTTATTATTTTAAGGTATCGTCCCATCCAGTATGGTAAAAGATATATGTCCCCGCTGAATTCATACTGTCCGTTGTCACCTCCGTCTAAACTAAACGAATTGGCGTTGTGCTTGCCCATCGGGCGCTCATCTGGCGGCAGCACGTTTGTCGTGCTTTGCTGTCGATAATTCGGCTCAAGAAACGTCAGGTCCTTGCGATGATTATTTCTGACAGTCCAGCTAATTGTATCCAACGGGAATTCACGCAGTGTCCAGACGGCTTCCTCCAAATCAAAATCCTTCGCTCCGGTGCCGGCATAGATAAAGTTCCAAAGAGGGTTTTTCTCAGGCCGTTCAATCTGCCAGTGGTCTTTAATCGCCTCGCGGTATTGCCTGCGAAGTTTTTCAGAGAAAGCATAGCGGTACAGGTTCCAGTAGCTCAAAAAGGCAAGCTCGTCGTCTGAGTGGTTCCATTCTGTCGTGAGAATTATTCCAGGGACCCGACTAAACGTGGCGACCGGCGTAGTGATATTGTCGAGATAGCCGTATTTGTCAAGCAGCTCAAACGCCTTTTGTTTATAGACCTCTTTACGTGTGAAGTGGTATGCCGCCTGTAAGAAAGAAATTATTTCAACGGAGTTCAGCCGCCGGTCGCCTACCTGCCGTGGAAACTGATTGACGTAGTCCGGATGCCATTTGCCCCATTGAGTCGGCTTGCCGTCGTAATCAATTAGATACCAGTCATTTCGCACAATGTGGTCCATAATACTGTCAATTAAGGCAACAGCTCGGCTGCGCCACTTTTCGTCGGGAGCTAATTCTGCGAACAATGTATATGCAAAGAAGTGGCCTACGATTTCATCGCTGCTTGTTGTGCCTTTCCAGACCCATTTGGCATCTTCGGTCTGGTGCCAATGTTGTTTGTCTGCCATTTGATGTCCGGAGCGTTCGAAGGAGCGAGATGGGAATCCTCCGATAGGATTGATTTGGGTCAGCCGTTCCATCGCCTCGAAGGACTCATAGCAGTTTTGCAGCGCCTCATCCGATTTTGTGACTGCATATCGAAACAACTCGCCGGCCAAATACATCGCCGTCCAGAGGCCGTCGTTATCTTCATCGACAAGCATACCGGTCGTTAAATCCCCGGCTTTGGACATCACAAGTCCGCTATTTAAGCCGTATCTTATGTGGCGTTTCCGCGTAATGTCGGTAAAATGCGATGCCTTCGCTTCAAGTGTCATTTTTTTGAAGCAGATTATGCTCAGCCCTGTGCGTGACAGGATAAGCACCGAACCATCAGGGCCTTTGGAAATATCGACAACCTCATCGTCCACAAGCCATCGCTTTGATGCGTAATAATCTATCTGACCGTCATGGCGAAGACAAAAAGCCCCCATAGCCGTCCCAAACCAGATTCTATCATCGATTTCCTCAATACATCTAATATCTGAGCAGGGCAAACGCCTTTTTTTATCCGAGCGGGGTTTGAAGGAATTTGCATCTAACTGGATGTAACCATCCGTTGTTCCCACCAGTAAAGTTTTGTTTCCATTCACAATCGCCAGACAATTCAAATTGCTGTCCTCAAAAACTGTAACCGGCTGGTTGCCTGGCTTGAGACAGACGACACTATCCCCACAGAGAATTAAGTATCGATGGTGCAGGCAATCGTAAACTACATCTTCTTTTCGTGGCACGGCCATCTTGGCCGTGTTTTCACGGGCTGGAAGCCCGTGCCACCGAACAATTGGTGCGGGGCCATTTGAAAAAAGAACGGCTTGCTCATCAGTTAAAATCAGAAAATCGAAGTCACTTCCCATTTGCAATGTGTTTGCTTTGGCCGTCCGGTGCTGGACAAAGAAGCGACCTGCCCAGCCATTGCTAAGGACAGCATCATCGGTCAAATAGACAAATTGCCCACGATGGGTCGCCAGGTCAACAATTTGCATATCACGCAGAGGTTGATAGAAGTTATCAGATGTTAAACTTTTATCGGTTGCTTGCCCCGTTAGAAATTCCGTAAAATTGGTTAAACTCTTAGAGGGGAAGATTTCTAACGGGGCTCGTAGCAGACCTCGGTTGGACAGCACAATAATCCGGGCGTTGCGGTCTGAGCGAACTTTTAGAAGCTCCGCACCGCTTAGTGCCGCTGAAAGCGGGATTTTCACACTGTAGTCCTGTTCGAAAGAATGGTCGCGATAAATTCGCTGGGACGACCCACCGTGGGCCGGTGCATTGACCAGAGCTATAGTAAAGACAACTACTAATCGCATCCTCATACTGCTACCCTTGCCTTTTCTTCATTGTCCCTGGGAATTGTTGCCAATTTTTAATAAAGCGTCAAATTGCGTTCGGTTCCGAACTGGATGGATTCTTTAGAGCGTTGCCCTTTTTCATTTCTGAAGATGTAAACCGCCTTGGTAGTTACTAACAGCGCATCGCAAATTTTATCGCCGTCCATATCGCCTGCCAGAATGCTTCTCTCTGTAGCCTTTTCGCCCGCTGTCTCATCCTCACCTGCCTTCGGGGCTGCAAGGACCGCTATACGTTTGCCTTGATAGTTATAAATAGCCCCGTTATCTGCGACAAGGATTTCATCGATTCCATCGCCGGTCCAGTCCAATAGACAATGGTGCCTGCTGTAATTTGTAACAATCCGACCCAAAAGTTGTCCCTGCTCATCGAGCACCCAAAGCGGCCCACTGCCGAAAGGTTGATGGTCAATATCGACGACCAATTGCTTTCCCGGATAATCAGGTATGACCTTTCCAACGTCAACAGATTCAAAATGATGGCCGCTGACTTCCCACAGGTTTTTGCCTGTGCCATCCACCATAGCAATACTATTAGCGCCGCAGCAAGTCAGCACCAGCCGAAAGTCTTCCGGCTTTTTGCCTTCGCGGACGACCCGGCAGCAATCCAGATGTCCACTTTTCTGTTTAACTTTTTCCGATTGAAAGACCCATCGTAGCGTTCCATCAGGATTTAGCATCGCATACCCGGCCATAATTTCATCACGCCCGTCACCATCAATATCAATCGGTATGGGCTGATGTGCGGTTCGGTAGCCCGCAGGCTCGGTAACCATCCACAAAAGTTTCCCTTCGTAATTATACGCCCAAATCTGACCATATCTTGTCTTAACCAGAACGTCCCTCGGATGCTTACCACCGCTCAAATTGCAAAAAACAAGACAATCTGTCGCCTCTTCATTTATTTTTATCCGACGGCGTTCCTGCCCGGTGCTGCCATCCAGCTCTACTAAATAATCTTTTGTGCACAGGATGACTTCCTGTTTGCCGTCGCCGTCCCAGTCGTAAATCTGACAGGCGACATCGTGATGCCACATCTTGCGGCCGATATCCGGATTGCCCCACCGCCACAGAACTGTCCCATCGAGTTTTTGAGCAACGGCCGTGCTGGTATAGTGAATATCATCCTTGTTAAAATTTTCAGCGCTTACAATTTCAACCTGTCCGTCACCATTTATATCACCGGCTGCTACCCATTGCCCTCCATACTCCAGGTCAAGATAAACAACCTTCCAGGGCTTGATTCTTTCAGACCTATTGTTCGGCTCACCAACATCATTTACATCAAAGAGAGCAAATCGTTCGTTAGAGCGTGAATTTGCCCAAAATCCTTGCGCAAACAATAGACAAAGAGTCATAAACGTCCATCTGATGTTGGTTGTAATCTTTGAGCTCATAATTAGTCCTTCGACTCCGCTCAGGATGGTGAGCCTGTCGAACCATTTGTTTGATACGTCTCTAATAATCTTTCCATTCGGGCGGCACTATCAACCAGCCCCCCTTCACGAGAACGCAGTAGCCACAAACGCCTATGCTCAGTTATTATATTCTTTAAGTCAGCAGCCATCTCTTTACGGGTATTCTCCGGTATGCTGCTGATTTTCCCGTCTGTTGTCTGCATACGGGCTATTGCCAGGCAGCACGAATGACGCAGCATCGCCGCTGCATTTGAAATTTCATCAGCAATCTGTTGAGCATCCGGGCGCTCCATACGTGCCTTAGATAACGGTAACATAATCCTATCAATATAGTCTTGTGTTTTTTTCAGGCTATCAATTGTCAAACCGGTATAAGGCCCCGCAGAAACAGAATCCTCGGGATTTTGAAGTATATAGAAGAGAATAGATTGGTTGCCCAATAGCACACCAGGCTCTTTGTAAGCATTTCCCAGTTCATACACTAATTGTCCCATCACGCCGGCCTTGTCCCTGAAGGTATGTAAGTCAAGTGCCTGCGGCAAATCACAATTCTGGTTTGGTTGTCTGGCCCAGCTTACTGCTGCACCATAAGCGTATCCCAAGTAGGATACCGGCAGTGGCTGCCAGTGTCCATTGTCACCCCAGTCAGTATTCAGATACCCTATGGCACCATAAGCCAGACCATTTTCAGCAGCATTTCGCAGATTCTGGATTGCATTTTCTGTCCTGCCGGCAATGCTGTTCCAGCTCGAAGTGCCGGGGCATACGTAAAATGGAACTCCTGATGCTGCAAACTTCGGACATAGCTCGGAAAAAGGATGATTTGCTTCATAGCCCCATACCATTGCAGTTATGTCCTTTGGAAGCTCACTTATTAGTTCCGGGTGATGCAGTATAATATCGCCCCAAAACTGCATCTTTCGATTATGTTTCTGAACCAGTTCATGAATCTTTAGAAGAAAATCCAGATAAACCCTCCCTTTCCCCAGCCGTTCGCAGATTTCTTTGCTTTTCCCAGTCCCCAGGTCAAAGGTTTCATCACAATTTACATTGAAATTCGAGCTTGAAAAATGGGGAAGCAATTCACCATAAAGCTCGGCTAATAATTCTATTGACCCCGGCACCGCCGGACTGATACTGAAAGGGCTGTCTTCTCGTTCCGCCAGATGAACATACTCTTTGTGTGTCAGCCATCTCTCCAGATGGGCAAATGAGCTCTGGTTTGGCACCAGCTCAATAAACCTCTCTCGGCAATACGTATCCAGAGCCAGAATTTCTTCGCCGGTCATTGGACTGGCCTTGTCCCAAACGACCCTGTGATTGCGATAGGCAAAAGTGTGTTCTGTGTAAAGCTGGAACTGATTTATCTTCCATTCTGATAGTAAATCGACCAGCTCATAAAGTGATTTCATTGTTGGGACCTTGTCCCTGCTGATATCCAATAGCACCCCCCGATTGGTAAAGTCAGGCCAATCGTTTATATCAATACAGGCCAGCTCCTGTGCTCCCGGTTTTTGTCTGCAAATCTGCTTTAGGGTTTGTGCAGCATAGAAAGCCCCTGCAGCATTATGAGCTATTATGCTGATTTGATTTGCATCAATGATTAACCGGTATCCTTGCGGTCGCTGTATCCTGGCAGGGTCAACCGTAATTGTGGCGCCAATTTGCTGCGGATGATGTCCTTGTGCCGCTGTCAGCTCCCATCTCGGCCCGACTTGTGCTAAAGATTCCTGGACTATTCGTCCTATGCCAAGCAGCTTATCTGAAGAGCTTAAATCGAGAAAAATAAATCGTTCAGATTTTAGCTTGCAAGAGCCTTGCAGATAGGCGATGTTCTGTGGTTCGGGAAGCAAAATGTAAGGCGCCACATTATTATTTGCCGGCTGACTTTTGCATAAAGCATTGCGAGTCAAAAACAAACAACAAATTACAGAGAAAGAAATTGTCAGATATGACAAGCTTATGCGTCTCATTCATTGTCCCCTAACACGAAAAATCAAAAGTTAAAAATAAAAAATAAAAATTGTGGAATCTGTTTTTGCTGGATGACTTCCTCAATTTTGCATTTTGATTTTTGAATTATAACTGCCACTTAACCACTCACCACTCACCAATCCTTCGACGGTGAGGTCAGGACGGTCGAATCGTTAACCGCTCACATTGTAAGTCTTTATTGCTCTGTTGAAAATCCTAAAGTTATCCCCCGAGTGTTATCCCGTTAGAAAATATGGTGTGAAAATGGGATTTTCTTTTTTAACGGGATTGACACCTCAAACGTGATGGGGTATATAACACACGAGTTTACTTCTGTTCTGCCCTTCAAAGTAGAGTGGTTCTTGCCGAAAGGGTAAAAGATGAGGTCAAACAAGCTGGCTATTGAAGGTGGACCGAAGGCCGTTATGCAGCTCGGTCCGTTCGCTGCCAAGATTGGGCGAGAGGAATTGTTAGAAATCATTTCTATGTGGGAGCTCAGCGGCGACAATGGAGAGAAACTGGCGAGGATTGTTAATGGCGACCCATCTGTAAAAGGGCCGCATCTGTTCAGGTATTATAACCCGAAGCCCAGCAAGGTTGCAGCGGCCGAAGCAGCGATGAAAGAGTTAATAGGGACAAAGTTCTGTCTTGCTGTCAACTCCTGCACATCGGCATTGGTTGCAGCGTACCGGGCGTTGGGTATCGGAGCAGGTGATGAGGTGATTGTTCCGGCCTACACGTTTTTTGCCACTGCTGCTACTGTTGCATCCTCCAACGCTGTTCCTATTATTGTTGATGTTGACGACTCACTCAGTATTGACCCTCAAAGAATTGAAAAGGCGATAACCAGCCGGACTAAAGCCATTGTCCCTGTGCATATGCGGGGTGCGCCGGCTCAAATGGACGCTATTATGGATGTCGCGAACAAGAAAGGAATTCCTGTTGTTGAAGATGTCGCTCAGGCAGGCGGCGGGTCATTTCGAGACAAACGCCTGGGAAGTATAGGTGCTATCGGGTGTTTTAGCTTTGATTACTATAAAGTAATAGTTAGCGGTGAAGGCGGTTTTGTAACCACCGATAATGAATGGCTATACACGCGGGCCCAAAGCTGGCACGATTGCGCCGCTTGCTGGCGGCCTGACAGGTTTGCCAGAGAAAGGAAAGAGGGAGAGCTTTTCTGCGGCGAGAATTATCGAATGAGCGAGCTGGAAGGCGCGGTCGCATTAGCCCAGATACGAAAGACGGATAAAATGCTCGCCGGTTACCGTTATGCCAAGAAACTTATCAAGGATTCTATTGAAGAGTTTAAGGGTCTTCATTTTCGCCGCATTACAGACCCGGATGGTGACACGGCAATCTGCCTGGTTATGTTTATGCCGGATGTCGAAACCACAAAAAAATCGCTCAAGGCGATGCAGGCGGAAGGAGTGCCTGCGGGTGGAATATATGATTCCACAATAAGGGATTGGCATATTTACAGATACTGGGAGCACATTCTTGATAAAAAAGCTGTAGCCGCTGACGGATTGCCCTGGAGTGCCGTGCCGGAGAGAGAGCAGCCTAAATATACTCCGGATATGTGTCCGCGTGCGCTTGATTTATTGTCCCGCTCAATTATGGTTGATATAAA
Source organism: uncultured Pirellulales bacterium (assembly GCA_964462515.1). Taxonomy (GTDB): domain Bacteria; phylum Planctomycetota; class Phycisphaerae; order Sedimentisphaerales; family Anaerobacaceae; genus CAYWXK01. The sequence goes on along the minus strand of CAYWXK010000002.1, from coordinate 36,773 downwards.
TTACAATTATTCAAAAAGCGATTGTGCAGCAATCGCCGAGGGAATAAACAAGGTCCTTCGGGCATATAGATTCGACAAGCTCACTACAAGTTTGAGGTAGCTGATTAGGATTAGCCACAAAGACACAAAGGCACAAAATAAAATGAATATATCACAATTAGTGTCCTGGTGCCTTCGTGGCAGAGAAGTAAAAATTTGAAGGGGGCATCAAAATGGAATTAGGTTTGTGTATAGAGATGGCGTTTTCGAAGCTGCCTTTCGAGCAAAGGATTGCCGGAGCAGCGCAGTTGGGATTCAAAAACGTTGAAATGTGGTTTGTGAGAGATTTTAGCTATAACGGCACTGCCGAGGAATTGGCTAAGATAGCTGAAAAGAACAATGTCAGGATTACGAACACCGTAATCGGCTCTCCTGACGGCTCGCTTGGAGGCGGGCTGACAAACCCTGCCAACCGGCAGCAGTGGCTCGACAGGGCAAAAATGACGATTGAATTTAATAAGAGCGCGAACATACCGGCTACTATTGTCTGCACAGGGAACGTGATAAAAGGAATGAGCCGGCAGCATACGATGCGCTCGGTGCTTGAAGGATTGAAACAAACCGTTGAGATTGCAGAAGAGGCTGGCGTGACATTGCTGCTCGAACCGCTTAATGACATTTATGACCATCCTGACTATTTTTGCACAAGCAGCGACCAGGCCGCTCAGATATGCAGGAAGATTGGCTCGGAGCGGTTGAAAATGCTTTTTGATTGTTACCACATGCAAATAATGGAGGGCAACCTGATTAAGCACATCGAGAGAAATATGGACGTAATTGGTCACTTCCATTCAGCCGGTGTGCCAGGCAGAGGCGAGCTTTATCTGGGTGAAACGAACTATCCATTCGTCCTGGCCCAAATAGAAAAGCTCGGTTATCGCGGTATTTTCGGCCTTGAATATGTCCCCTCAATTGAAGACCAGATGTCTCTTAAGAAAACTTTGGAATATCTGAGAGCTTAATCTCCAGTGACTCTTAGTATTGCAGATTACGCGGTTTTTGCAGGTTACCTGGTTGGTGTTACGGCTTTAGGCCTGTGGATTGCAAAACGAGAAAAGCCAACCATCGCAGATTACTTTCGGGCAGGTGACAAGCTGCCGTGGTTTGCGATAGGCTTCTCGCTCGTAGCCACAAGTATCTCAACCGAGCAGTTTGTTGGCGAGGTTGGGTATGCATATCGTTACGGCCTTGCAGTCGCTAACTGGGAGTGGGGTATTTTCCCGGCACTGACGATTATGCTCGCCTTTTTTGTCCCTTTCTATATCAGGCGAAGAATAAGCACTATGCCTGAATATCTCGAACGTCGTTTCGGGTCATCGTGCAGAGCGGTCTTTGCCCTCATCACGGTCCTTTCATACGCTTTTATAAACTTACCCGGGGTTTTTTACTCCGGCGGGCTGGCAATGCATTCAATCTTCGGCATCAATCTCTGGGTGGCGGTTGTAATTCTTGCTGTTTTTACAGGTGCATATACAATTGCAGGAGGACTGGCGTCGGTAGTGTGGACAGATGTGCTGCAGGCGATACTATTGCTGGTCAGCGGGTTGCTGGTTTTTTCCCTCGGGCTTGACAAAGCAGGCGGCTGGGATGCAATCCGAGGGACGGGAGACCGCGCCCATCTGATTTTACCGGCGAACCATCCGAAACTACCCTGGACGGGGATGGCCGTGCTTTTTTTATCCACGAACGTATGGTATTACGCAACCAACCAATATATCAACCAGCGTGTGCTGGGGGCAAAAAACGAATGGCACGCGCGGGCAGGCGTCTTATTCGCAGCCTTTCTCGGCATATTTCTTACTTTTGCGGTCTGTATGCCCGGTTTGATAGCATATCGGCTTTTTCCGAACCTTGAAAATCCCGATGAGGCATACCCGCGGCTTGTAAGCGAAGTAACCGGCTCGCTTGGGTTTGGACTTCGAGGGCTGGTCTTTGCGGGATTGGTCGGAGCAATAATGTCAACTATAGATTCGCTGATAAATTCCTGCGCAACAGTGCTGACGATGGACTTTTACCAGCGGTTCTGGAAAAAGCAGGCACCCGAGAAAAGGCTGATTCGTTTCGGGCAGATATCCTCAGGCCTGGTCTTATTGATAGGAGTCTTATGGTCGCCGATTGTGGGACAATGGGAGTCGATTTTTACCTACTTCCAGGAATGCTGGTTTTTTATGGCTGTGCCGATAGTTGTGGTCTTTGTCTCAGCATTGCTTTGGCCAAGGGCAAACAATTTTTCGGCCACAGTCACCTTGCTGCTCTGCATACCTCTAACGGCGCTGCCATTTCTAATGCATCAGTTGAAGATAGAGGTAAATTCTTACAATATGGCAGGGCTTCTTCTGATTCCTGTTACCGGCTTCCATATTCTTATGGCGTATTTAACTGATGCACCTGACCGGCAGAAGATTGAAAAATGGATGTGGAAGCCTTCGATGCTCTGGCTGGAGAGTTCACAAAAAGGCCTGGCGTCGCAGTGGTACAAAAATCTCCTGCTATGGTGGGTAATTCTTTTGGTCGTTTTTGTGGGAATATATGCTTGGTTCTGGTGAAATTTGTATAGAAAGAGCCACCAAGACACTAAGGCACAAAGAAGATTAGGAAATAATTAAAAATTAAAACTTCGTGTCTTGGTGCCTTAGTGGCAAACAAGTTCCGTGAGGGATGAGCGAATGAAACTAAGACATTTAGAGGTCCTGTCCGAGTCGGAGATAAAACATATTCATGCTGCAACGATTGATATTCTATCCGATTGCGGCGTTAAAATTCTCTGTCGTGAGATGCTCGACTTCTTGAAGCGTAAGGGCCTGAATGTAGATGAGCAGTCTCAAAGAGTGCGTTTTCCCAAAAGCTGTATTGAAGACACGTTGAGCAAAATTCCCCAGCAGTTTGAAGTCTTTGACCGCAATGGGAACCTTGCTTTTGTGTTGGGGGACAGGCAGCCGAAGATTGCGGCCGGTCATAACGCGGTCTTTTGGGTGGATTCCGATACAGGCCAAACCAGGCCAAGCACTGTGGCTGACGTTGAGCTTTTTGCGCTGGTTTGTCACGAGCTCGATGTTATTGATATGATAGGCATTCCAGTGATGCCGCAGGACGTGCCGGAGCCGAGAGCAAGTCTGCTCTATGGCGTCAGGGCCTGTATCGAAAACAGCACCAAGCCTATCTACTTTTCAACTGACAACCTCCAAATCAACAGGGCTTGTATCGATATGCTTAATGCAGCCTTTGTGGGAAATCCTCAAGAGCAGGTTTATGGCATTACACAATTTTCCTCTACCAGCCCGCTTTACTGGGAGCGCGGCGTGTGTGAAGCAGTGATGGATACAGTTAATACCGGCGTCCCCATCGCTGTGCTGCCCGAGCCGAACGCAGGGGTCTCGGCGCCATACACTCTGGCGGCCTTACTGACAATGAATAATGCCGAATGCCTCAGCGGTCTGGCGATGATTCAGTTGCTCAAACCGGGCCACAAAGTAATGTACGCCAATTCGTGGACGGTAACTAATATGACAAACGGAGCAGCCTTGGTGGGTTCTATTGAAACTACGGTGTGCCGTATTGCCGCCGCTCAACTGGCAAAGTTTTATAATGTGCCGTCTCACACTACGGCGCCAAATTCCGACAACCACGCTCACGATGAGCAGAATGCCTGGGAAAAAACCTTCAGCCAATTCTGTGCGATTGCAGCAGGGCACGACCTGATAGTGAACTGCGGGATGTTTGCTACGGGCTTGACGTGCAGCCACGAGCAGTTGCTGATGGATGCCGAAATTTCTGCTCTGGCCAAACGCCTTGCCGCCGGTGTTAACGTAACTGACGAAACGATTGCGGCCGGCCCTATGAAAGAAATCGGACCACAGGGAGAAACCTATTTGACAACTGAGCACACTCTAAAATGGTTACGAAGCGGTGAGTTTATAAGAACAGGTTTATCTGTCAGCGGGTCAAGGGTGTTGTGGGAGCAGCAAGGGTCAAAGGACACATATCAGTTGGCGCGCGAAAAAACCAATGAGTATAGAAACCGGCTCAAAGCGCCGCCTTTGCCGGCTGAGGTGCGTACCAGAATGGACGAAATAGTAAACTCTTTTCGTTAATGAATATCTGTCACGCTTTGCAGAAATGACCCCGCACCATACGGGGCGGGGTAGGCAAGATAGTTTATTTGGAACGACCAGCACAATATGAGGGTCCAATTATGAAAGCGATTTTTAGTTGGGTATTGTTGGGGTTGATGTTTCTGGGAAGCTTTGCATCCGTCAGCAAGGCGGCAGAGGACAAAAGGCCGGCTGCGGATGGAAATGATGCCGTTGATACACGGTATAATTTCGGAGGATTCCGGGAGCCGGGAAACTGGTATAAGGGTAATCTCCATTTACATTCGACCATTTCAGATGGAAATCTGGCTCCGCTGGCCACCGTGGAAGTCTATCGCCGCTCGGGGTATAACTTTACAGCGTTGACGGACCATATCGGCGGGTTCTGGGACAAGGAGAAGAAAAAATACAAGCCGCTGGTCTATCCTCTGGAGCAGATGAACACATCTGATTTTCTGGTCCTGCCGGCCATTGAATATGATACGAACCGCAACGGGGAAGTCCTGCATTTTGTAGTGGTGGGGCCGGGATATGATTTGCGGTTAGAAGAAGGGCAGGATTTGTCGGAGGCGATGAAAAAGTGGTGGGATAATGGGGCATTTGCCTTTATGGCTCATCCGCACTGGAGTCTGGATGGGACGGATACGCTGGAGGCGATAAGCTTTTTGCCAGCGGTGGAGGTGTTCAACTACGCCACCTCGACAGAGGAAGGCATTCGTGGAAATTCTCAAATGTACTGGGACAGGCTGCTAATGAAGAAACGGGCCGTATTGGGTGTGGCGACGGATGATTCGCATCGGCCCGGCCAGGATTCGGGCGGCGGCTGGGTGATGGTCAAAGCCAAGGCCCTTACGGCAGAAAACATTATCACGGCTCTTCGCAAGGGGCAGTTCTATTTCAGCAGCGGGCCAATTCTTGAGAACGTGTATTCGGATAGGGAGGGCAGCTTGCACGTGCAGTGTTCTCCGGTAAAGTTTATCCGGGCACTGTCAACCGTAGGCAGGGTGGCACAGGTTGCGGCCCCTCAGGGAGAAACCCTCAAGAAAGCAGTTCTGAAATGGGACTGGTCCAAGTCGCCGTTTGTCCGTATCGAATGTGTGGATGAAATCGGGCGGACGGTCTGGTCACAAGGAGTATTGAGAATCGACGAAAAGCCCCGTTAGAAAAGAGGTTTGTTCTAACGGGGTAAAAAAATTCAATCTTGCTTCTAAAAGAGGTATAATCGGGATATGAAAACCAGAGTTGAAATAGTCTATACGCCGGATACGTCAACGGAATACAAGCAATCTTTGTTTGAGGCCGGAGTGCCGGCAGGGTTTCCTTCGCCGGCTGCTGATTACGAAGAAGATAAGCTCGACCTCAATAAATACCTGATTAAAAATCCTGCCGCCACCTTCTTTGTCAGGGTTACGGGGGACTCTATGACAGGGGCCGGCATTCATTCCGCAGACCTGCTGGTAGTTGACCGCAGTCTGGAGCCAAGAGATAAAGATGTGGTGATAGCGGTGATAAACGGCGAACTGACCGTCAAGAGAATAAGAATCCGCGGCAAGAAAATTACGTTAGAGCCGGAAAGTGAAAACTACGCGCCGCAGGAAATAACCAAAGATACCGAATTTCAGGTCTGGGGTGTTGTTACGAATGTAATACACCGGCTATGAGCAGCGAAATCTTTGCACTTGTTGACTGTAACAATTTTTATGCCTCCTGTGAAAGGGTTTTCAATCCCACATTGGAAGGCAGGCCGGTAGTCGTATTATCCAACAACGATGGCTGCATTGTTGCCCGCTCCAATGAGGCGAAGGCAGTGGGTCTAAAAATGGGCGTTCCTGCATTCGAGGTGCGGGATGTTCTGGAGAAAAAGAATGTTGAAGTATTTTCATCGAACTATGCCCTTTATGCCGATATGTCCAGCCGCGTAATGCAGACGCTATCTCTGTTCACGCCTGACATAGAAATTTATTCGATTGATGAGGCGTTTTTGAACCTCGCCGGTTTTAACCGCTCCTTAACTGATTATGGCCGCCAAATCCAGCAGACCGTTAAAAAGTGGACGGGCATCCCCGTCACGGTAGGCATAGCCGGCACAAAGACGCTGGCGAAAATTGCCAACAAGATTGCCAAACAATCCGCTAAGGCAGAGGGCGTATTGGATTTGACCGATTCACCATATCTGGACGAAGCTCTGGCAAAGGTGGCGGTCGAGAAGGTCTGGGGCGTGGGGATAAAGACGACAATAAAGCTCAAAAGAGCGGGTATTGAAACTGCTCTGGATTTGAGAGACGCCGATATAAGCTGGATTAAAAACAATTTCGGCGTAGTCGGGGCAAGAACAGTGTATGAATTAAGAGGAATCTGCTGCTATCCGCTGGAAAGCAATCCGCCGACAAAACAATCAATCACTGTGTCCCGTATGTTCGGAAGAGATGTTGAGTCGATTGAGGAATTAAAAGAGGCGATATCCAGCTACGCATCGAGGGCGGGCGAGAAGCTGCGCCGTCAGGGATTGGCTGCCGGTTCGATGACCGTATTTGTTACTACCAGCCGATTTATAAAGAATATGTATTTTAATTTTCGGACGGCGGAATTTCCTGTCGCCACAAATGATACGGTGGAGCTGATTCGTGGCGCCTGCCGGTGCATCGACCGTCTGTATCGCAGAGATTGTGCCTTTAAGAAGTGCGGAATTATCTTAAATAGATTTGTACCCCAAAAGCAGGTCCAGGCAAACCTGTTTGATGATATTGACAGAGAAAAATCAAGACGGCTGATGGGGGCGGTAGATGCCATAAATATCCGGCTGAATACTCCGGTTCGCTGGGCAGCCGAAGGGATAAGCCGGCCCTGGCAGGTCAAATTCAACAGGCGTTCCGGCCGCTTTACTACAAGCTGGAACGAGCTGCTACAGGTTGTATAGGTGATAAAAGGGTAAAAATCTGCAAAACCAATCATTTTCGGCACAATTTTTGCTTGATTTGGGGCGATAAAAAGTATATACTTACTTTAGGACTTTCAATCCTTCGACTTCGCTCTCGCCGCCGCGTAGCTTTGGCGAAGCGGGGCAGGATGGTGAGCAGAGTCGAACCATTCGGTCTCTTAAAGTTGAGGCGCTATTATGAATAAACAAAAAGCGTTCACATTGATAGAGCTTCTTGTGGTCATTGCCATCATCGCGATATTAATGGCAATCCTGATGCCCGCCCTCAATAGAGCAAGAGAGCAGGGCAAACGTGCGGTCTGCCTGGGCAATCTCAAACAAATGGGGCTTGCGTGGTATCTGTATGCGGATGAAAACGATGAGAAGATTGTAAATGGTGCAGCGGGTTTCAGCAACGTAAAAATGTCCTGGGGAGACCACACAAATGAGCTGGCATGGGTGGGAAAGTGCTGGCACGACAACTGGGGGAGCGGTGCACAATTACCGGTGGACCAGCAGATAGACGAGATTAAAAAAGGGGCTCTCTGGCCCTATACCAAGAACGAAAGAATCTACAGGTGCCCGACCGGTTTGCGAGGAGAGATGCTTACTTACGCGATTATGTTTTCAATGAATGCGGTTTGTCACACGGAGGTGCAGGGGGTGCCCGGGGCATATATAAAAAAGAGGTCTGAGATTCGCAGTCCCGCGCCGCCTCTCAGATTGGTTTTTATTGACGAGGGCTGGATAACGCCTGATGCTTATGCGGTTTACTTCACACAAGAAACGTGGTTCGATGCACCCTGCGTGCGCCATAGCGACGGGACCGGCGTGACCTTTGCCGATGGCCACGCTGATTACTGGAAATGGAAAGCTGCTGAAACGATAAAAAATGGCCGGGCTGCAAGCCCTACTAATCCAGGTACCGGTTGGGCTCCTTCCACCAATGAAGGCAAGGAGGACCTGCACAGAATGCAGAAGGGCTGTTGGGGGAAATTAGGATATTAACCCGAATTTGTCAAAGCCACAGAGAAGTCGAACACGGATTAACACAGATTGACACTGATTTAATAAAAATAAAAGAAAGCCAAAGGAGTCAAAGAGATCACACCGAGAAATCAAAAATCAAAGTGTAAAATTCAAAACTACAAAGCAAGATTCAAAAAGAGATAAGCAACTACACATTTATTCGCCAGACGGATGATTGATAAACTCGCCTTGCAGAGCGGTGGGCAAAATTTATTTTTTACAAGATACAAGAAATATACTGGATAGCTATTTGGAGAGAAAAATGAGACGTTCGACTTCAGACCTTATGTCTTCTGCACGGATATTTTTAATAGTTATTTTGTCCTGTATTGTCTTGGGGTTTGACAGCTACCTTTGGGCCGGTGGTGACAAGTCGCAAGAGCAAAAGAAGAAGGGCTACGTCAAAATAGCTACCATTGGCTCTTCGCCGGCAGAAGCGGATGCTAATACCGAGCCGCAAAAGGTAGTGGACAGGATGATTTCGCACTGGCGGGGAAGATTTGCACAGGTCTTGCCGGATAAGCCCGATTTGATTATCGTTCCGGAGGCCTGCGACCGACCGGGTGACTGGCCTGACGAAAAATTGAGGCAATATTACAAAGTCCGCAAGGACCAGATACAAAAATTTTTTGCTCAAGTCGCCAGAGAGAACAACTGCTACATTGTATATTCGGCATACAGAGAAATGGCCGATGGAACATTGCGCAATTCGAGCGTATTGATTGACCGACAGGGCAATGTTGCCGGCATCTATAGCAAAAATCACCCGACAATCGGCGAGATTGAAAAGGGCGTTCTTTGCGGCAGCGAAGCTGGGGTTATCGAATGTGATTTCGGGCGTGTGGCAATGGCTATATGCTTTGACCTGAATTTCGACGAGCTGAGATTAAAATATGCAAAGGCCAGGCCGGATTTGATTATCTTTACATCGATGTATCACGGAGGCCTGATGCAGGCATATTGGGCGTATTCCTGCCGGTGCCATTTTGTTGGCGCTATCGCCGGCAAGGCAACGCCTTCTGAAATTCGTGACCCCTTGGGCCAGGTCATCGCATCTACGACCAATTATTTTGATTTTGCTGTTGCCACCGTTAATCTCGATAGTGCCCTTGTGCATCTGGATTACAACTGGGAGCGTCTGCGGAATCTAAAAGGTAAGTATGGGCCGAAAGTCAAAATCACCGACCCGGGCTGCCTGGGTGCGGTTCTGGTTTCCAGCGAGCACGAGATGGTTACTGTTGACCAAATGCTTAAGGAATTCGAAATTGAGCCGTTGGATGATTATCTTAACAGAGCCCTGGCATTTCAACACAAACCGGAAAACACTGAACCAAAAGAAAAATAATCTGCAGCGGAACAAAGTGTCTTGTGCCTTTAGAAATTGTCGAGTTGAACAATATGGTTTTGTTGCGCAGATGGTCATACAGCTCCGGCCAGCGGAAACACATCGGATTCTGTTCTGGCGGCTTCAAAAAGCCCAGCCATTTTTGAGCTGACATCAGGATTCAGGTTGGCTACATCATGCTGTTCACTGATATCTTTGTCCAGGTTATAGAGTTCAATCTTTTTGTTTGGTTTTGTGCGGATGGCCTTCCAGTAACCCATTCGTATCGCCTGTTGGCCGTTCAATTCCCAGTAAAGATATTCGTGCTTCTTCTGCTTTTCAGGCTGCCCCAATAAAGTCGGCAGCATCGAAACACCATCACTATCATTCGGCCCAGCTTCGCCGACAAGCTCGCAGCAAGTCGGCAGAATATCCCAGAATGCAGATATATGGTCGCTTATGCAGCCGTCCTTGATTTTGCCGGGCCATCGTGCAATAAATGGCACACGAATTCCGCCCTCATAAACCGAACCCTTGAGGCCTCGCAAAGGCCCGGCACTCTCAAAAAAGGTCGGGTCTGCTCCTCCGTTGGACGCCGGCCCATTGTCGCTTGAAAATATGACCAGAGTATCCTCTTCGAGGGCCAGCTCCTTCAGCAGCGACATAATTCGCCCGACATCTCTATCCATCCGTGTTACCATTGCAGCGTAGCAAGCTCTGGGAGCCGGATGAGGAAAATAGCCCTTGTCTGCCTTATATTCCGGGTCAGGCCATTTACCTCTGTATTCTGTCAGGGAATCTTCCGGCACCTGAAGCGCGACATGCGGTATCGTGAAAGGAAGATACAGAAAGAACGGTCGCTCTTCGTTTGCTCTAATGAAATTGAGGGCTTCGGCTACAATAATGTCGTGCGAATAAGTCTGCTGTTTGCCATCCTTGTTGCCCTCCAACCATTCTATTTTGCCGTCGCGCCACAAATGGTTTGGATAATACGTGTGGGCCTGGCGTTGGCAGATATAACCGAAGAAGCGGTCAAAACCCTGCTTATTGGGGTCGCCGCTGCTGCCGGCACGTCCCAGACCCCACTTTCCAAATGCCCCCGTGGTGTAGCCTGCGGTCTTGAGGATTTTAGGTAACGTTATAGTATCGGCTATGAGCGGCCACTGCCCACCGGTTGTTGAACCCAGCTTCCATCCTTCGTCGCCGCCGACCTGCTTGTTGTCGCGGATTTGTGCATGGCCTGTGTGCCTGCCCGTCATAAGGGCGCAACGCGACGGCGCACATACCGGACTACCGGAGTAATGCTGAATGAGTCTGATACCGCCGAATGCCAGCTTGTCGATATTGGGTGTTCTGATTTTCTTTTGGCCGTAGCAGCTCAGGTCGCCATAACCCAGGTCATCTGCTAATATAAATACGATATTGGGTTTCTTGCCGCGAACAGAAGAAGCAGGTAGCGGAAAAATGCCTTTGCAGTCTGTCAAGGCTACATTTGCAGCCACAATCCCAAAAGCTTTTAGCAAATCACGTCGTTTCATTTGTCCATCCGCTCTAAATAGTCGGCAACCTTATATTTTCCACAAGTCGCAGACGCGTCTCAATGATAGCATACGCACAGGGTGTTTTCCAGTCAGAAAATATGGCGCAATCTCGCACCAATTGACACAAGTAAATTAGACCAAATTCGTGGTTAAAAAAATTATCTTATAAGGAAGGCGCAAAACAACTGATAGGATGGCAGGTAGATTTCCTGTAAATCTTTGTTACAAAAAAAAGCGGGCGAGCGGATTCGAACCGCCGACGTCCAGCTTGGGAAGCTGGCATTCTGCCGCTGAATTACGCCCGCAGAACATTTCTTTATTCTGACATTCTACAGCAATTCCCAAGCTACTGTCAAACTTATTTCTCCCCGCCAGACGAATCATCTATGTTGGTGGTTAGGCTGATGCTTTATTCGGCGGCACATTGTTTTGGTTCGCAGATTGGCCTATCAAGTGGTATTTTCGGTGCAGCAATCCACGAACCAGCCATCCAGCCCCCACACCGAGAAGTGCAAACGCGATAATCGTCTCATGTCTGCCACCCAGCAGAAAGCCAAGTGAGATAATAAGCAGCATAATGCCAATGGACACATATCTTATCCATCCTGGGCCTGGCAACTGCGGTTTAGGACGCACCAATTCCGACAGCGGTGTCCCTTTTTCGATGGCTGCCATAATCTGCTTGTGCTCAAGCCGCTTCTTTAGATAATGAATCACTCCAATAACCACTATGGGGCTTGAGACTCCTATCATTATCAGCAGCACCATCATGCCTGTTACAATTTCGTCCATTTTTTTCTCCTTTCAAGTTTTGTTAATTACCTTATTCTTACCAAACTTTTGTGGGTTTTTATATAGACTTCGCCGACGCAACATAGCTGCCCCGGTATTACCATTTCTATAAGTTTGCGTTTATTTGCTTTTGGAATTACCGTTAAAGGAAGGTCTGTTCGTATGGAGCCGTTATGCGTCCAGGCCGGTCTGAGATAGCAATTTGGTTTCATTGTCTGATTCTCTTGATTATTCATTCTTTTATTCCTTATCCTTTCTGGTTTTCTGCCAGTTAGTCGCTGCTTCGATACGGTAGGTTTCAAAATTTATGATTTTTTCTTTGCGTTCAAGCTAATTATTCTCTTTTAAGATGTGCTTCTTCTTTTATAAAATTATTTCTTAAATCCTGAAACTTATCGAACACAAGCTGCGACTAATAAATGGATAAAGTGGCAGAAAATCAAAAAAAGGACAATTGGTTACGGCTGCTTCGCAGCGGCGACCAGCAGGCATTTGCCTGGCTCATTGATAAATACAAAGAGACGGTCTTTTTGTGCTGCCGTCGGCTGGGGCTGCGAGAAGATGAAATCGAGGATGTGGCCAGCGAAACATTTATAGCAGCATACAAGGGAATAGGCCGATATACTTGCCAATCCGACTTGGGCACTTGGTTGTGGGCAATAGCTTACCGTAAGGCGGTAAGTTACCTGCGAAAGAATCGTAAGAATTGGCTGCTTGAGAACGAACTTGATGAACAGATTTCTTATAGCCGAAGCGACGGACCGGCAGCAGAAATGCAAGCCGAAGAAACAGAGAAAATTGTCTGGCAGGCAGTTGAACGGCTGCCACGGCTATGGTCTATGGCAATTATACTTTATTACCGTGAACAAAAATGTATTTTTGATATTGCAAAGATAATGGGCCAGAACGAGAATACGATTAAGACGTATTTATTTAGGGCACGGGCAAGATTAAAAGAAATGTTAGCTGCAACTTTTGGAGTGGATGATGCCGACAGGTAGATTAGATGAAGATAGATTCGACCGGTTTTTAGCCGGGGCCTTGCAGAAACACTCTGAGCCGGTTCCTGCAGATTTTACTGAGAGAATGTTGTCAGCGATTCAACAGACCGAGCAGCGAAGGATTTTAGCCGGCATAGTTTTTCAGCAAAGACTTGCTCTTGCAGCCAGCATCGTGTTAGGCGCCTGTGCGGTTCTTGCAGCGGTATTCTTCCCAGCCGCTACTACGGAGGTATTTCGCACTATCACCGGCAGCGCTATGGAGCGGGCCGGTATGTGGTTTGGAAAAATTCCACAGACTATAGAAACTATCCGCAACCAATGGCAATCTTATGCTGTTTTGACGGCAGTATTTGGATTTGCCATTTACAGTCTTGTGGAATTATTTGCCGGCAATGGATTAAAAACAGCATAAAACCGGGATGGCGGCTTTAGGCCTTAATTAAAACAACCTCGTCATTTGACGAACGAAAGAACACCGGCAGACCTAAATTTTTCAAATCCGCGCACTTTCATAAAATTTATCATTCACAAGCAGCCTTTCCGATAATATGATTTATAAAATTAGCTGTGCGTCGGCTAATAACCCGAAGCTTTTTAGAAAAATTGGACCAGATAGATAAATAAGAAACGGAGTTCAAAATGAAAAACAGAATTCTTCTCTTTGCGGCACTTTTGATTGTAGTAATTGTCTTCGGCTGCAGACAGCACGTTAAAGAAACCAAAATCCCTTATGATAGGCCTTTGCCTCCCGGTCAATTCGCCTTGCGGAAGATAACAAATCCTTACGAAATACCAGATTTTACAATGGCCTGCGTTGACCTGGCCAATCTGCGGGCCGCGGTGAACAATAGCCGCAATTACCTGAGCAAACCTTCGAGTCGGCGGTTCTTTCCCTGCGGCGAGATTACTCACAGCCGGGCAGTTGAGAGCGTTAACGCGTTTGCAGAGATGCTGGATTCGGGTTTGATGGGCAAAGCGTTAAATGAAGCCATTCGTGAGAAATTTGATGTCTATATTTCTGTAGGATGCGATGACCGTGGAACGGTGTTATTTACAGGTTATTACACGCCGATTTTCGACGGCTCATTGACCCGCAGCGGCCAATTCCTATACCCATTATATGAACAGCCGGACGACCTTGCAAAAGGGCCGGATGGCGAAATACTCGGAAGACGCGGCACGGATGGTCAAATTACTTCCTATCCGCCTCGGGCTGTGATTGAGTCTTCCGGTATGCTCAAAGGTAAAGAGCTGGTGTGGCTGAGCGACCCCTTCGAGGCTTATATAGCACAGGTGCAAGGCTCAGCCAAAATAAAACTGCCCGGAGGCGAACTAACAACCGTAGGCTACGCCGCCAACAACGGCCAGGACTACCATAGTGTCGCTGAAGAGCTGGTCAAGGATGGCAAAATACCGGCCGACCAGTTGAGTTTATCTGCAATGATTGACTATTTCAAAAAATTTAGAGACCAGGTCGATACCTATATCAGGCGTAATCCACGATTTGTGTTCTTTCAGAAGGAAGAGGGGGCACCTCGCGGCAGTATCAACGAGCCTGTAACGCCGATGCGAACCCTTGCAACAGACAAATCTATCTTCCCGCGGGCGTGTCTGGCTTTCGTTTCCACGACACTGCCACGCGAGGTAGGCGGCACAGTTGTCAAACAACCTTACAGCGGCTTTGCCCTCGACCAGGATACAGGCGGGGCGATACGTGCCCCAGGCCGTTGTGACGTCTATATGGGTATTGGTGACACTGCCGGCAAACTGGCAGGGCAAACCTACCAGGAAGGCCGGCTGTATTACCTGTTTCTAAAATCAACTACCGTTGTTCCGGAATATTAACCTTCTCAAAAGGTTATTGGAGTGCCCGAAAATGGTTAAAAAGATGCTCTTGATGATAATGCTAATCATCGCAATATTTTCATTATTTGGCTGTCAAACCGCCCAGGGATTAAAAGGTGACGTTACATACATTGGTGATAAGACTGCTGAAATAATCGACAAGGAAGAATAAAGCAAGCTGGCCGCTTTTGTTTAATCCAAAGGCGTCCCATAATGCATCCTTCCGATGAAAATTAGCCTAACTTCCGCAGTTATGGGAAAACAAAAATTTTTTGAGCTTTTTTGTCACCTGCGAGAGGGATTTCAACACTCAAAACAAGGGTTCTCCAGCAGACAGGTTGCTGTGAAACAGCGAAAGCCGATGTAGTGAAAACCTACAGTCTTGCAGCCGACACATCCTGACATAGAATTCAGGCATGTTTATTCGGCCGGTCCATGTCATAAAAAACGGCAAACGCCATGCGTATTGGGCTCTGGTTGAGTCCTATCGCACCAAACGAGGCCCACGTCAACGCACAGTCGTTTACCTCGGGCAAGCAGACAAGCAAGGCCGACTGGGTCTCAAGCAAGCAGCCACAGGCGCTGGACGCTGTTATCAACGGCAGCTCTTTGATGACATTGAACCCGATTGGGTACAGGTGGATACCAAACGCATTCGGGTCGAACGCTGTCTGGATTTTGGAGGGCCCTGGTTGGCCCTGTGGCTTCTGAATAGGCTCGGTCTGGACGCCCGACTGGTTCAGTTGTTACCGAACGGACGGGAAGAGATTCCCTGGTCATTGATGGCCCTTGTGCTGGTGACCGGTCGCTTCTGCGACCCATCCAGTGAGTTATATATTGCCGAGCATTTCTACAAGCGGACCGCTTTGTATGACTTGCTTGGCATTGCTCCCCAGAAGGTCAATGATGATAGGCTGTACCGGGCGTTGGATCACCTGCTGTTGCACAAAGCCGCTCTGGAGGTTTATCTCAAGCAGCGGTTAGGTGAGCTGTTTGACCTGAGGCCGGACCCAAACCAACGAATTGGCAATTCTTTTAGTACCATTTCTATTCACCTTATTGTTGCTCTTTAGGCCAAATATTAGTCCTATAACACAACTGCCAAGTGAAGCGGTCAACTGCGCAGGTCGATAAGAAGAAAGACTATCGCACTGCGGGGGGTAGTGCGCTCCTCACCAAAAAAAGCTATAGAGACGCAAAATGGAAAGAGGATTTTCGCTTGTTGAGCTTATGATAGTGGTAGCTGTCCTGGGGATTCTGGCAGCTATTGTCGTGCCTCAATTTCAGCAGCACGCAACCCAGGCCAGAGAGGCTGTGGCAAAGGATAACCTGCGTATATTGCGGGGTGCGATTGAATTATATACCGCCCGGCACGGCGGGGTTCCGCCAGGCTATAAAGATAATAAACCACAAACCCCTCCAAGCGATTCGGACTTCTATCAACAGCTTGTAATCGAAGGCCGTTACCTCTCAGAGATGCCTGAGAACCCTTTTAACAAACGGCAGGACATAAGGATAATTGCGAATGGCGAAATATTCCCACAGAACCCGACGGGGCAGTTCGGCTGGATTTACCAGCCGGCAACAAAAACGATTAGGCTGAATTGGCCCGGCATCGATTCTGCGGGGGTGCGCTACTTCGATTACTGATTTCCTTTCACAGGACTATTGCCATCATCGACTCTTGGTAAATACCAACGGCTCAGGATGATTATCCGCATAATCTATATCGGGCGGGCCTTCACCTTCAAAGTAGCTATATTCTCGAACAAGGGCATTCCATTGCCTGCCATCCTCAGATACTTGACCTGTAAAATAATCTTCCCTGCGGCCTTTTAAGGTAATTGTCTGCACTTTCACTTCGGTAATTGTCTGCACTTTCATTTCAAAATAATCCATAATAATCTTTACGTTTAACCGTCGCTTATCCCGATTATAACTTGCCTTACAGGGGCCTAATATAAATGTTAAGGAAACTCCCTCAAGGGGGTTTTCCTGATAAAGACCGCCTTCAGATAAATTTATCGGCGCACTACACAGCGTATGAAATATTCTGGATATCTCACCATCAGTTTTAAATTCTATCTCCCAATCAAATCTATCCGCCTTCCAATTACCGGCCAGAAACTCCGGAACCTTGCCTTCACTTTCAAGTTTTTTTGAAAAGTCGCTCCTGAAATCCCTCCCGGTATTCTGACAACCGACAAGTCCCAATAGGACAGCCGCACATCCCAATAAGGCCAATAGCTGCTTCATGACTTAACTCCCACTGAATCTGTCACGTATGATTTGAGGAATTGTCATTGCAAGCCCCCGCGTCTTCCTGCCCGAAGACGGGAGCGGGAGTGTGGCAATCTCAAAACATCAACAGCAGGATTGCTTCGTCCCCTGATATCCCGACAAATTAGGTTCGGCATCACCGCAATGACACCCATCAATTAAGTTACGACAAAACACCATTATCTGAACAAACGACTATAAGACCATTATAAGGAATCCGCCGGGGCTTACAAGACAAAAAAAAAGAGGCAGGTCAAAAAAACCTGCCTCTTCATTAACATTTGTTGGTTCAAAGCCAGCGTCTTATTTACGACGACGCAGGAACAGGCCTCCAAGACCAAGCAGCACAATCGTCACAGGCTCAGGAATAATATGCACGCCACCGATAGGTGTTTCCGCATTACCCACGAGGTTAGCAGCAGAAAGACCGGCTGCATACTGGGCTCCTCCAATGTCAAGATAGGATGTACCCGTAACAAGAGGAGCAACCCAATACCCAAGGTTAGGACCGATGGTGTAGTTGAAGCTCGCAAGAACGATTCCCGCTGCAACTCCATCTGTGCTGTATTCTGCAAACCAATCGAACAACACACCATTGGTACCACTGTTCTCCAGATAACCGGCTTCGGCGAGTGTCATGCCAGCACCGATGGCGGGCAGGACGGGCGCCGACCCGTCCATATCGGTCGCAGCGGTGGCCCTGTTAGCACTGTCAACAGCAGTGGCCTCGACGGCCATCATCTCAGCGATGCCAAAGCACTTCGCGTCTGCTATTACCTTAATCGTAACAGTTTCACCAGGTGTTCCCATATATTCCGTTAACCCATTAATTGTAAAGTTAACTGTGGTTGCCTGAACTGCCGAAGCTAAACCAAGAACCAACAGTAGCACTAATAATTTTCTCATAATTTTTCTCCTTTTCATCACTTATCCTTGCTTCTTTTCAAGAACCCCTCCTACACAGAGGGATATAGCAATTAACTACTAACACATAAAAAACTCACAGCACTCAATGGTCTAACTCGCAACTTGTTACTGGTAACTGTGAGGACACGCAATCGACTTCGGCTTTCCGGTACCATAGTTACCGATCCAGCCAGCAATTTTGACAACATCAGTTGCATTGATCTTGCCGTCGAGATTCGCATCCGCGGATAAAACATAATGCGCGGTGTCTGTAGAAGGAATCGTCTTCGGCTTTCCGGTACCATAGTTACCGATCCAGCCAGCAATCACAACTACGTCAGTCGCGTTCACCTTATTATCGTTGTTCACCTCGCCTTTGCAGGTGGCCACTGCCGTACAGAACTTGGGTGTACTGCCAACACCGGGTGAATTGACGTCCGGATTCAAGGCCGGATTCGTCAGCACAACGCCGCCGCGGATCGCGTTCTCTTTAATGGTAACACAGCAATCTTTGTCCACTTCGAACTTCAGCAAAGTACCGCTGCTCGGTAGATAAGAATCGCCTGGTGGGTCATGCAATGCTCCCATTTCAATAGTGATACCATTTGTGTCTAATCCGCCCAGCGTTCCCGGGAACCTAATCGGATCGCCAATCGGTGTGCCAACATCGTTGACTTCACCGTTGAGGATCACGATAGAACCGGGATAAACCCAGTAATCTGCACTCAGGCTGCTGATTGACTTAATCTTGGCCCCGCTGTCAACCGTGATGTCTAAGCCGAACCCACTTACCTTGTTCGGCTCACTCACCACGTTGTACTTGACACTAATCACCTTGCCGACAGCACTACACGTGATGTCCACTCTTGCCCAAGCCGGCGCAACGACAACCAGAATCACTGCCGCAACTAGACCTAACTTTTTCATAATTCAACTCCTTTCTTTTCTTCCTCTGCAGAGTTACATACTCTGCATATCTTGGTTTTGTCTCCTGCTCAAAAAAACGTTTTTAAGCGCACCTGTTCAATTTTGAATTTAAGCAATCTTTAATTTTTGAACATAGCGCCCCGGCCAGCAGGAGCAGCCGGATAAGCACAACAATGTTCCTTCATCTCCTCCTTTCTCGCCACACGGCGAAAAATACATCCTTAAATACTAACATACGCACAGGTCTTATTGGTGAAGATCAACTTTATATTACCACAAACCATCTGAGCATTGCAAGAGAAAAATGGAAAAATTTTAAAAATTTTTATTTTTACTGTCTTGCCCCTATAACTATTTCTTGGGCACACAGCGGAAGCTGGGCAAAAAGCACAGCCTGCTAACCGTTAAGATAACCCATTTCCACCTGAAAATCAACTAAAAAATGGGGAAAAACAGCAAAAAAGCTAAAAAATTCCTGCTGGAATTGTATAACTTAAGGGAGATAAAATCCATTAGATGCCTTTTGGCCGCCAGTTTTTGAGTGAATATGCCGGTTTTTGGGGCAAAAATGCCGTTTTTTGGCCTTAATCCCGGGTGAATTTGCCTGTTTATAGTTTTTTTGAGTGCTGGCCGGCATCCTGATAATCCAGCCTGCTACAAAAAAGGGGTTTCGTCTTGTTTTTTTGCGGGTCAGTATGAGCAGTTTTAGCCAACGTATCAATGATTTTAGGATAGGATTGCCGATTAGCGGAACCGGCTATATTCTTGCAGGTTACCCCGGCGTTCCCTTGAAGCCTATATTCGACCCTGCTCGGAAGACAGCAATCCAGCTTTTCTATTTGGTTCGCCAATTTTATGCCGAAGCTGGTATTATTACTGGATATTTACTCTTATGTTCAAGTTTCTGAAAGGCCGACTAATATTCGTAAGACTGTGCCTGCTGGCTGCCACCCTGGCACTGGTTGCTATCGGGATAGCCACCATTTATTCGGTTGGCCACCCTGCAGACCCCAGTCCTGCAAGCAGGATAGGCGAACTGGCAAGCTACTGGAAAAAACAGCTTGTCTTTGCTGGTCTGGCCATAATTGGCTTTGTAGTGGTTAACCTTATTAGTTACAGGCGGTTTGGGCCGCTAAGCTACTGGATGTATACTTTTATCATTCTGCTTCTGGGCATTTTGCTGATTAGTAGATACGTTGTGGCTATTCCTTTTATCCCGGAAGTCAAAGGCACTCACAGATGGATAAAATTCGAGCTTGGGGGCTTGCAGCTACCAGCTATACAACCTTCTGAATTTTGCAAGCTGGCATACGTCCTGGCTCTGGCCTGGTATCTGCGATACCGCAGTAATTACCGCAGCTTCAAGGCACTAATCGGGCCTTTTCTTTTGACGCTTCTGCCGATGGTTCTTATCTTTGCTGAGCCTGACCTGCGGACGGTGCTGTTGATGATGCCTATATTATTTACGATGCTGTTCGTGGCCGGCGCAAAGGTCAAGCATTTGCTTATTATCATTGTTGTAGCGATTCTGTTAAGTCCGGTCTTGTGGTCTCAAATGAAACCTTATCAGCGGACCAGAATAAGCTGTGTGCTGCTGCAAAGCAGTTGGATTCGTGAAAAGGCCGAGCAGCATCCGATGCTCGGCAAAATTCTTGTGGGGGCCAATTTCAGCACCAAACAATGGAAAAATGATTGGGGTTATCACTTGATTCGCTCAAAGTTTGCAGTTGCTGCCGGCGGTCCGCAGGGTAACGGCTTCCGTCAGGGCCCCTTTGTCAAGTACAACTTTTTGCCGGAAAGGCACAACGATTTTATATTTGCCATCATCGCTCATCAATGGGGTTTTTGGGGCTGTTTGGTTGTGCTCGCACTTTACTTAATTATCGTTGTCTGCGGGCTGGAAATCGCTGCCAATAATACCGACCCTTATGGCAGATTGATTGCGGTCGGTATCGTCGCAACGTTCACGGTCGAAGTCCTCGTCAACGTAGCTATGACAATTGGTCTGATGCCCATCACCGGCTTGACTTTGCCGTTCGTAAGTTATGGCGGCTCAAGTCTGCTTGTCAGTTTGGCTTCTGTAGGAGTATTAAATAATGTCGGGCGATTCAGGCCTTTTACGGTCGCACCAAAAAAATAACCCCCGCAGCTTTCCCCTCTTGGGGAATCGAGGGCTTGCTGCTTCAGCAGCCAGATAAAGGATAATCAGCCACGAAGACACAAAGTCACAAAGAATTTATGAGTTAAAAAACTTCGTGTCTTAGTGCCTTGGTGGCAAAAAGATACCAGAGATGATAAAAGGATTTAGACAAATTGCTTCGCTGACGGCCTTGAGCCGTGTCGTGGGGATGCTCCGCGATATGGCGTTTGCATACTTTCTCGGCGCCAGCGGCTTGATGGATGGCTGGACAATCGGGTTCAAAATTCCCAACCTCGCCAGGCGACTTTTTGGAGAGGGCGCTGCTTCTTCCTCCATTATACCAATTTACAGTGAACAATTGCACAAGAACCCTGAAGAAGCAAGGAAACTGGCCTCTACGGTCGCTACTGTTGTCTTTGTGCTTCTGTCGGCTGTCGTTGTGCTGGGTGAAGGCATTATTCTGGTGTATTACAGATTCTTCGCCATCTATGAAGGCACTGAAACCAAGTTACAACTAAGCGCCATAATGCTGCCGGAAATGATATTAATTTGCGAGGTGGCGATTCTGGGAGGAATACTGAATGCCCATCGGCACTTCGCTGCTCCCGCCGCCGCACCCACTGTGCTCAACCTCTTTCTTATCGGTGCGCTTTGTCTGAGTGGATGGGTTTTCGGAATGAAACCCGCTTCCCAGGTCTTTGTTCTCGCCGTTGCTGTGATTCTGGCAGGTCTGGTTCAGGTGTTTATGCAGTTGCCGCCCCTCTGGGCAAGAGGAGTTTATATTCGGCCAGCCTTGCATATCAGGTCGGAGGCATTCAGGAAGGTTATGCTTCTTATGGCGCCAATGGTTCTTGGTCTGACTGCGACCCAGATTAATACATTCGCCGATGACCTCATTGCACTATGGTTTTCGGGCTCACCGGAAAAAGGGGAGTTTTTCTCATGGTTTGGCTGCCAGATTAAATACCCCCTTTGGGAAGGGGCGGTCTCACAGCTTTTTTATTCGCAGCGTCTGTATCAGTTCCCGTTAGGGGTGTTCGGCATTTCGCTGGCTACCGCTATCTTCCCGGTAATGAGCGCTGAAGCCGCAGCGAAAGACTTTAAGGCGTTTTACGCTACTATTGCACGTGGTCTGCGCTGTACCATTTTTATAGCGCTGCCTGCCACGGTCGGATTGCTGCTGGTGGCAAGACCATTGGTTTCCGTGCTTTTCGAGCGAGGGCGGTTCACGGATGCGGATACTCTTAGGACTGCGTGGACGCTTTCATTTTATGTGCTGGGGTTGTGCGGGTATTTCGCCCAGCATGTGGTCGTGTATGCGTTTTATTCCCTGCAGGATTCCAAATCGCCAGCAATAAGCGCATCCATTGCAGTTGTTACTAATGTCGTGCTAAACCTGACTCTTATGTGGGTTCTCGGCACAGGCGGCCTTGCCGCTTCAACGGCAATCTGCTCTTATTTGCAGGTAGCTGTTCTTATGACCGTTCTTCGCCGCCGATTGGGCCGAAGCTGCCTGGACGGTTTTATGACAGCATTGTGGAAAACAGTTGTAGCCACAGCTTGTATGTCTGTAGTGGTTATGCTTACCGCTGCCTTCTCTAAAAGCCTCCCTGACATCCTCAAACTGCTCATAGCCGTCCCTTTGGGCGCCACCGTGTTTTTGCTGGCGGCAAAATTCCTGCGTATCGAGATGCTTTCCTTGCTTACAGGCACAAAGCAAACGGTAGAAAAAACAGCCTTATCATAAATATGGCAAATGCGCCAATTTTTGTCCAAAAGGTATTTGACATACAGCAGTTTAGGTGCTATAAAGCACGGGATTCTCAAAGTGAACTGTTTTGGACGAACCGCTTTATTATTTAAATATTTAAAAGTGAGAATCCGTAGATGTTCATGTTTTGAAATTGGGGATATTTTGAGGCGTACTTTACGGGAGAAACCGATGTACTCATGCAAGTCTTTTTTAACATTTTTAGTAATAATTTTCTGTTTTTCATTAGCCCTGGTTCAAGGACGTACCACCCCTGCTCCCCCGCTTCCGCTTTCGCAGAAAGCTGCTGGGGAAGATACAGGGGCTGAGCCGGCAGATGACCCGACAAGTTTCGATTCAACTGCTAAGCCAATGAGTGATACCGAACTGTTAGTCCCAGCCGATTCACCGGCCTTATCGGACCTGGCAACTGGGCCCAAACAGCTATTTTCACTTTTTGTTGCTCAAAGGCTCTATGAAATAGCCTGTGAGCTAACTGACTCCGAAAATGTCACAGAATCGCAGGCTGAACAGGCGATTGTATTTCTAACTGCTGCTTTAACCCTTGACAGTGATGCGGACTATTGTATGCCTGTTTTGATTAAATGTGCCTGCCGTTATACACAGACAGACAATTCAGCTCTGGTGTCGCGTTTACTTGATGACTACATAGATGAATCTGCTGACCGCCAGACAGTTATGGATGCGGTTCGCTATCTGCTTGACAGGATGGACTCCCGTGAACAGCGAGAGAAACTTCTTGAAAACATGCTGAGGAACTTTGCCAATAAGAATTTTATTATAGGCTCCGAAATATCTACTCTGCTGGGGCAGCTTATGGCTGAAAAAGCTGATGTGGAAGGTGCTCAGTTTTATCTTGCTCAGGCTTACGCCAATAACCTATACAATAGAGTGGCGTTCGGGAAACTGGCGGAGCTTGCGTCCGAAAAGCTTACACCGGCGCTGTATCTTAGGCACCTAAGACTTATGCTGCGAGAAAATCCGTCGGATATTCAAGCTGCCGTCGGTTTCGCTGAATACATTGAACGCCTGGAGCTTTATGAAATGGCCGCAGGTGCCTATGAATACTGTGCGAATTTGTTTGCTTATCTTTACCCCTCTGACCCCATCCCGCCCGACATTTATTTGCCCTGGGCCATTAGCTGCTATAATTCGCAGGCATCTCAGCACAAATGCATAGAGATTGCCGACGCCATCCGGCGAAGCGGCCAATTTGACCTGCTTCTGGAAGCTGTTGCGGGCAAAGCAGCCATTAAGGCCGGCGACGCCGAGCAGGCTACCAAGATATTCCGGACGGCGGAAAGAAGAGCACTACAATTAGTTGCAGCCGGGCCTGAACGCCTCAAACAACGCACGGGTGATGCCGGTAATGAATCTTCGCCCAAGGTCGGCGTCAAGGAACTTGCCTGGTTCTACTGTTTTGCCTTGCCGGACACTGCAAAGGCCCTCGATTGGGCTAATAAAGCCTACTCAATTGAACCTAATTCACCTGTCACGGCTTCTATCCTGGCTTATGCACTTGTGATGAATAACCAGACTGAATGGGCCAAGTCGCTTCTCAACGCTTTTGAGCGCAACCAGATTGCAGATTTGACCCTCGCTGTTATTCAACTAAAGGAAGGCCAAAAAGACCTGGCAGTCCAGACCTTAAAGGCCTTAATCGCTAAAGACCCGGGGTCATTCGCAGCAGAGCAGGCTAAAGATATTCTTACCAGGCAGGGCACAGAGTATGTCTCTCCGGTTGACCCTACTGTTGTCCTGACCACGATGGAAAAAAACTTCGGCCAGACGTTTGTTCCAGTATTTGTTCCTCCGGATAAGCTAATTTCAGTTCAGTTTAATGCTCGCGGCAACAAGTTTTCTTACGGCAGCAGCTTCGATGCAACTGTCGCAATAATAAACAATTCTTCCGACCCTCTTGTGATAAGCGATGATAGTTTATTTAAGGGTAACATCAGGATAGACGCCGATGTTACCGGCGACCTTACTAAAAAAATACCGAACCTTGTATCGCGCAAGATACGTAATACTCACCTTTTAGAACCGGGTCGAAGTATTCTTGTACCTGTCAGGCTTGTAACGGGCGAGCTTAGGGACTTGTTGTTTTCCCATCCACAGGCATCTTTGGATATAGAATTTACCCTTTATCTCGACCCTGTAGTCGGCAGCGAAGGGAACGTTGTCAATAGGCTGGCCAATGTAATGCCAATCAAAATGGCTGTGAAACGTCCGCGCATCGAGCTCGCTGGCAAATATCTGCGAAACCGATTTAATTCCATCTCAACCGGACAGGTCGGCCAAAAAATCAAAACTGCAGAGCTTTTCATTGGTCTGCTAATGGAACAGCAGGCGATGTCCGGGCGCACACCGCTTTACAAATTTGTATATGCGGACTGGATGCCAGGTATGCTCAAGTCTGCCCTGGTACACCAGTCTGGGCTGTTGCTTAACCCCGCCGACGGTGAATGGGTCGTTAAGGTCCATACTATGGCGGATATGCTTTATTTACCGTTGGACCACGACCTGGCCAGCGCAGTTGCACAAAACCTGAATAATAATAGCTGGCCGGTCCGAATGATGGCTATTTATCTGCTGGCCAAGAACCAGCAAGCCGGCTTCAATAAGGTCATGGACTGGGCGGCAAAGAATGACCAGCACGCGCTGGTCCGCAATATGGCAGTTGCCTTGGGAGGGATCACATCACAGCAGCAAGGGCAGCCCCTGCTGCAACCACCCACCGTAGAGAAAACCCGTGCTCCTGACAAGAAGCTAAAATAAGGTTTGTTTTGGCTTACGTAAAGCCATAACACCCAGAATTGCCAGGCTTTTCGAATATGGGTTCTTGTCATTTTACTAAAGCCCTGCAAAATGAAACCTCGTGTTTGCAAAAATTTATTCAAAAAATCGGTTGTAATATCATCTTGATTTTGTAAATTTCGTCTTTTATTGGTAAGTTCTGGTCTTTATTGAAAGGGTTAAATAAATGCCGGCTAAAGTAGATGAGGAAAAATGCACCGGTTGCGAGGCCTGTGTAGAAGAATGCCCCAGTGAGGCTATAAGCATGGTTAATGACAAAGCGGTAGTTGACTCTGATACCTGCATCGATTGTGGTGTCTGCGTCGATTCCTGTCCAGCGGAGGCAATTAGTATGGAGTAGATTAAAACCTAAAATTAAAAGTTAAAAACGAAAAACTGTGGAATTCAACAGTTTTATACTTTACACTTTTCGCTTTACATTTTGTTAGTTGGCCCCATCGTCTAGGCAGGTCTAGGACACCGGGTTTTCAACCCGGCAACAGGGGTTCGAATCCCCTTGGGGCTATTTGATTGCAGGTTGCAGATTTCCGATTGCTGATTTTTGACTTGTTTGCCGAAGGCGGATTTAGACTTGTCTACCGAAGCTCTGGCGAAGGTGGATCCCCTTGGGGCTGTTCGCAAGGCCTCTACTTGACTTCTACACCCTCATTCCCGCTATAACTGCCTCAAATACAATATTGCCGTCAACGACTCCCTGCACGGCGGTTTCGACTCGGCTGGAATATGGCTGCCGCCTGTATTTTGTAATATGGCCAAGTAAGTATAGTCTCTGACCCGGCTCGACAACTGAGCGGAACTTTGCCGACTCAATACCCGCAAAGCCGACGAATCCCTCCTCTTCGTAAACCTGCTTAACAAAAAAGCTCGAAAGCTGAGCTGCTGCTTCCACCATTATTACGCCCGGCATCATTGGCCGACCCGGAATGTGCCCGCGAACCCAGAATTCGTTCGCTGTTACTTCCTTGAAGCCGAGAATCAAAGCTTTTTCCTTATCGTACCAGAGCACCCCATCAAGGTGCTGCATCTCAAACCGCTGCGGGTTAACCTTGCAGATTGCATCTTTGTCGAAAAGAGGCTGGCCTGTCAGGTCTATCTTCGATAAATCAAATAATAATGGCGGGGGCATTATTGACCTCACAAAGGGGGGTATATGCGCGGGCGCAACGCGTATTCCGCACGAACCTTTTCGCGCAATAGCTAAATGCACTCGATGCACAGCGTCCGCGACGCAGCGTCCAGCACCAATTGAACTCTGTCGCCAATTGCCAAACCGCAGCAGTGCAAAACAGCCAAACTAATTGGCAATTGGTGCTTGGCGCTTACAGACTTTTTGATAGTTTATTCGGCTGACCTGATTTCAAGAATGCGGTTACGGACATTTTGAGCAGCCTGTTTGATTTTCTGCATCTGCTTGCGGACTCGCGTCCCTGCTGCTTTGTTTCCGCCTTCAGCCTTGCTGATATCAGCTTCAATTTCAGCAACCAGTACTTTCAAATTTTCATACTCTTGCATTTAATATTCCTTCCATTGGAGCTTAAATTTGTCAAAAATTTAACGCTACAAGAGCCTTTTGTCAAAGAAAATTGCCTTTTTTGCAAAAAAATCAGATATTTTTTTGTTTTTTGCCACAAAGACACAAAGTCACTAAGAGCATAAAATAAAAGGGCTTATCTAACTGCATCTACTATACCTTCGTGTCTTGGTGCCTTCGTGGCAGAAATTTAATGAAGCTTTTTCGTCAGTTCCGCGATTCTCTGGCCTCGCCGCCGGCACTGTTCCTGAACCCTTTTATCGGGCTTGCCGATGGAAACAGGCCCATAGTGGTCTCCTTGCGGGTCTCCCTGGACGACCATACCGCTGATGAGCATCGCTTCTATTATCCCCATAATAGTGGTTTCATTGCCGCCGCCGATGTTTGCTGCGCTGCTAAATGCTGCGCCT
Organism: uncultured Pirellulales bacterium; assembly: GCA_964462515.1. Classification (GTDB taxonomy): domain Bacteria; phylum Planctomycetota; class Phycisphaerae; order Sedimentisphaerales; family Anaerobacaceae; genus CAYWXK01. The sequence goes on along the minus strand of CAYWXK010000002.1, from coordinate 9,412 downwards.
ACCTTGCCATCGAGCTGGCCGTGCCAGCTTACTACATCGTCAAACAGCTTTTTTATAGGACTGGCCATCAGGCCATAGTAGGTAGGCGAGCCGACAACTATGGCATCATACTCTAACAATTGCTCCGGCTTTATCTTATCGACGCTCTTGCATTCGGTCGGCAAATCCGCCTTGTTCATTGCCTCCGCTATTATCTCTGCCATTGTCTTCGTATTCCCGCTTCTCGAGTAATAAATAACTATTCCCTTTGCCATTTTCTATCCCTTTCCATTTTGATTATGCCCTATTCGGCCTTAAAGTTTATATTTGCCTTACGAAATTGTTGAACCTGTCCTCAGTGCCGTAGATATGCAAGCTTTTCCGGCAGTAGGACATTATTGCCGAGATGGTCCTCGCCGTATCCTGATTCAGCCAATAACTTAATGTCAGCCAGCACTCGCTTATCGCCGACAAACTTTACCATTAGCCTGGTATCAACGTCGATTTTCCCCATCGCCAGCAGCCACCCTATCTCTTCGGTAACCTGTTCCAGCATCGTCCCTTCTTTTTGCGCAGGCTCTTGGGGTAATTGCAAGGGTTGTTCGTAGAGGATTAATTTGCTTCGCTCTGCCAGCGTCCCCACGACATTGCGGACAATATCACCTATATCACCTTTTTTGGTTTTCTCGTCAATAAGTTTAAGTCGCACGATTTCCGCAGCCAGCCACCGTCGTTTTTGTGCGTTTATCTTCTCATTTGCCCTAAATAGCTGCAGCGGCGCACTTGCGTCGTAGGTCTCATCATCCAATCGCATCTGAACTTCACTTCCATAATGCAGCACCAGCTTGGCAATCAGTGTGCACGGTCGAACGTGGAAGCCGCGATACTGTGGGACTGGAACCTCTAATTGTCCCACTTCTGCGTAGCGTTTTAGCATATCCCGGCAAAGACGCTCCGCCGACCTGATGTACAGATTTGTGTGCACAATGGAATAGTTCATCAATACACCTAATAGCGCCTCGGCGCCGACTACCGGCTCCTGCCACCCGGCCGAACCGCACGGCTGTTTGTTCACGTGCCGCTCGTAATAATGAGATAACAGTGTTGCCGTTGTTAACAGGTGGAACACGACGCTTATATGTCCCCTTAGAACAGCCATGTCTGCATCTAACCTTTCAACTTCCGTGCCCGACACGTATGTATCGTATAACGATTGAAGATTGTGAAACCGAAACCCCAGACTCCGCAGCTTCTCTTCACTTGTCTGGTTCGATGCGTATGCAGCGTATTCTTGGGGTTTTGCTTTGCTGGCAGAGCAGACATCTTCGCTTTCCGCCGCCAGATTCAAAAAAGCGGTCGCAAGCAAAGTTACCGTTTCCGAGACAGTTTCCCTCCTGCGTGCACCGCACTCGTGCGGCAATCGGCCAAGCGGGAGATGTTCAGCATAAGACCTGTCCTCCATCATATATCCGGATGGCACTGGAAGACCGAGCCGGCCGGCCATGGCAAGCATTTGTCTTGCCGCTTGAAGAATCGCATCACCGGTGAAACCAAGCGCCTCTTCTGTCGCCTTGACAAAGTCCCGCTCAATCGGCAAAACCCGATACGCAGGAAGCACATGTTGAATATGAAGCAGTTCGTAACCTAAATCGGAAAAAAGCTTAATCGCCGCTGTCAGCGACCTGAACGCACACCACCGGCAATTGGTCCGTGCACCGTAAGCATCAAGCAGCTCCTCCATCTGTGTCGATTGCGACAGCAGCTCTCCCAGGAACGGCCGTGTCAGGACCTCGCTGCTCGATTCGCACCGTGATAAATGGCTCGCAAGGGCAAGCAACCTCTGTGCACGTCCTGCAATAAGCTGTTGAAAATCTCTGTCAGTTATACTTGCAACACCCATTGGGCCTGTTCCTTTTTTGCCGCCGATTATGATATATTTAGCCCGGCAATTTATTGCGGGGTGATATTAAGGGTCATATTTAGCCCCCAGTTTTACTGGGGGTTGTCTTTTTCTTCAACGGGACTATATCCGGCTCACCAAAATCCTTTGGAATCTTAAGCTCAAAGATCTTTGTATCCATTTCCTTGTTGACTTTCGGCTTAAGTAACTTTATCTCGTAAACATCCTCCTCAGCCGAAAGTGCGACCACCCTTGCCGGCAATCCCGACTTTTTGTCAATCCAGAAATCGAGCCAGATGTAATCATCTTTATAAATCGAATCGGGCTTGACTTTCAGATGAAGCCGGACAGAATCGTTCGGGTCGTTCTTTTCTCTCTTAACCAATTTAATCTCAAACTGCTTTTTCAAATCTTCCGTTTTTCCAAAGCCGATTATCGGGATATTTCTGCTGGCTAAATCGAAGGCATCCAGCGTTTTATTTGGCTCAGCCAGCTCATATCGTTTAACAGATTTGATTTGATAGTTGATTTGAGTTAGCCACTTGCCGTCGAAGATGTAGTGCTCGGCGTATTTTTGTTCTTCCTCATCCTCTTGCTTAAGCGTTTCAAAGTTTATCCTCAGCAGCGATTTATCATCGAACTTGGCATAATACAATACCCCCTTCCTTAGTGCCTCTGATTCAAGTAATGGCTGGATGTATTTATACTCAACCTGTCCCTCATACGTTTTAAGCTCCGAGGTTTTCTTGCTCAGTTGCTTCAAAACGGATTCAACAGGGTCGATTTGCTGTTTTTGCGGCTGTTGTGTTCCCGTAGATTTTGTGTCCGGAGGGCTTTTGCCTGGCTGCGAAGCCTGGCACGAAATTATCATTGATAACAAAATAACAGCTATTTTTGTGATTGTTTTTTTATTCATTGGTTGTCTTTGTTCCTCGTCTTTTTTGTTTTATGATTTGAAGAATCTCATCTATCGTTTTTATACAAAAATCCGCGTGTTTAGCAAATTCTCCCGCCCGCTCGTGATTGGTTAGCAGCACAGCGATGGCTCCGGCTGCCTTTGCACACAGCAAGTCGAATAAATAGTCGCCGACTACCAAAGTCCCCTGAGGCTGGACATTGAAATGCTCGCACAATCGCGTTACGCCAAACGAATCGGGTTTAATCGGGCCATCTTCTCTGCCGATAACAGCATCGAATTTTAGACCGTGCTTATCGGCAATAGCAAAGGCGTTGCTTCGCCTGTTACGCGTCAGGACACCTATTTGAATCCCCGCTGCCCGCAGGCTCGAAAGTGCGCGTTTTGCACCGGCATTGAGCTTAGATTCTTTCACTGCTCTTTCCTCGTGCGAATGCAGGATTTGCTCTGCGCGTTTTTGCTGCTGTGGCGTCATCTTCGCCACTGACTCAAGAACCGGTCCGGAGTCTCTGGGCAGCCCCATCTCTTCTCTGATGGCATCAAAGTCAAAATAAGGCTGGGTTATTGTCCCATCCAAATCAAAGATGACCGCTTTAATCACCATAAAATAATCTGTCTGGGTTGCTGATTAGCTTATATCCTTCTTGGTAATCAGTAAAGCCGCTTCGAAATTCATCATTCGACATTCTAAATTCGATATTCTTATTATCTACCTTTCTTTCGCAATAGTTCAATGAAGTATCGGCCAGCCTGGCTTAAAATTTTCCCTTTACGAACAATTATTCCAGTAGGCCTGAAGAATTTTTCATTTGTAAACTGTATCGCCTTTATCGTCCCGCTGGATTCTTCTTGAAGTATTGCCGTCTGAGGCAAGATGCCTACGCCGGAATTTATTTCCACCGCTCGTTTGATGGTTTCGATGTTATCGAACTCCATCACTGTCCGGACAGTAACATTGTAGCGCCCCAGGATGCTATCTATCCAGGCACGCGTGGGGGTGTTCTTCTCAAAGGCAATGAATCTTTCAAACTGTAATCTATGAATATCAATCTGTGATTCTTGCGATAATGGATGTTTCGGACTGAAGGCCAGAACCAGAGGCTCGTTCTCGAAATCGTAAACGTCTAATCTCTTATCTCGTTTCGGAACCGCCACAAGACCAATATCGACCTCACCTGCTAAAACCGATTCATAAGTCTTATCGTTGCTGAGGTATTCAATATGGACATTGACATCTGGATAGCTGGCCAGAAACTTTTTAACATAATCCGGCAGGGTGTGCATACCGATACTGAAAATCGCACCTACGTTTATTCTGCTGCCGGTAGATGACTTCAACGTATTCAGGTCGGTTTTCAATTGTTCGTATCTATCGAGGATATCCTTGGCGGCCTGATAAAATAATTGTCCTGCAGCGGTCAGCTCCAGCGGCCTTTTCTTTCTATCCAGCAGTTGGCAATTGTATGCAAGCTCCAGTTGCGCAAGCTGCTGGGAAATCGCTGATTGACTTAAAAGATGCTTTTCAGCGGTTTTTGAGAAGCTTCGTGAATCAGCTAAGTCGCAGAATACTTTCAGTGTCTTTATGTGCATTATAAGGTATCCTGATATATTGTATTATCATTTAGCCCCTTGTGTTGCCCTGTCACAATATGGTATTCTAACTATTCTTGTGTTCTAAGGCAATTACTGATTTTATTATTAGTTTAGCTTATTATAATTTAAGTAGCGAACAAAAATTTTAGTTTCTAATGGAGGTTAATCAAGTGGCAGCAAATAGTGTTATCCAGGCCGTTTATGAACAAGTGCTCAAACGCAATCCCGGCGAGCCGGAATTTCATCAGGCAGTAAAGGAAGTGCTCGATAGCTTAGGAGTCGTTCTTGACAGAAACCCACAGTATGTCCGCGCAAGGATTCTCGAGCGTCTGGTCGAACCCGAAAGGCAAATCATCTTTCGTGTCCCGTGGCAGGATGACAGGGGTGAATTCCAGGTCAATCGCGGATTTAGAATCGAGTTCAATAGTGCGCTCGGCCCTTACAAGGGCGGCATCCGTTTCCACCCGACCGTGTATCTGGGCATAATTAAGTTCCTCGGCTTCGAGCAAATCCTCAAGAACTCTCTGACGGGTCTTATGATGGGCGGCGGCAAAGGCGGCTCCGATTTCGACCCTAAAGGCAAAAGCGATGGCGAAGTGATGCGCTTCTGCCAGAGCTTTATGACAGAGCTTTTCCGTCACGTCGGCCCCGATACCGACGTCCCTGCAGGTGACATCGGCGTTGGCGGGCGCGAAATCGGTTTTATGTTCGGCCAGTATAAACGAATCAAAAACGAGTTCACCGGCGTCCTCACCGGCAAGGGTCTCGAATGGGGCGGCTCACTGGTGCGAACCGAAGCTACCGGCTACGGCCTTACCTATATAGTGCAGGAGGCGTTGGAAGCAAAGGGTAAGAGCTTTGACGGTATGACAGTGGCTGTTTCTGGCGCAGGCAACGTCGCCATTTACGCCACCGAAAAGGTTCAGCAGCTTGGCGGAAAGGTCGTTACGATGAGCGACTCCAACGGCTTCATTTACAACCCCGATGGTATCAAGCTCAACACCGTCAAGCAAATCAAAGAAGTGGAGCGAAAACGCATAAAAGAGTATGTCGCGATTCACAAAAACGCAAAATACACCGAAGGTTGCAGCGGCGTCTGGAATGTTAAGTGCGACGTTGCCCTGCCCTGCGCAACACAGAATGAGCTTGATGAAGACGCTGCCAAAACATTAGTCAAAAATGGCTGTATCGCTGTCGCCGAGGGCGCCAATATGCCCTGCACTCCGGAAGCAGTCGATGTATTCCACGCCAATAAGGTTCTGTTTTTACCTGGCAAGGCTTCAAATGCCGGCGGCGTCGCCGTCTCAGGCCTTGAAATGGCACAGAACAGTCAGCGCATTCCCTGGACGTTCGAAAAAGCAGATGCCGAGCTGAAAATCATTATGGTAACAATCTACAAAAATGCCAGTGAGGCATCTGAAGAATATGGCTGCCCTGGCAACTTTGTGACGGGTGCAAACATCGCCGGCTTCATCAAGGTGGCCAATGCAATACTCGCCCAGGGCCTTGTGTAAGAGATTTTGCTCTCTGATTTTGAAATGGGGCGCTTTCCAGAGAAAGCGCCCTATTTTATTGCCTCACGTCTAAAATATCATTACAATTTATCTTGATGAAAAAAGATGCGGACATAAATAGAGCTGTTCGACAGCACCTTGAAATGGAGCAGTTTTTCACAGGCTTTGCTGTTAAGGGCGAGGCCAAGGCTTCCGAACCGAAGCAAATGAGTTCTCCGAATATCACAGAGTCGGCGGCGGAGCTTGAAAAACTCGCCGATGAAGTTCGCCAATGTCGCAAATGTCCCTTGGGAACGCTGCGAACAAACGCTGTCCCCGGCGAGGGTAGTGCGAATGCAAGAATAATGTTTGTCGGTGAAGCACCCGGAGCCGATGAAGATGCGCAAGGCCGACCATTTGTCGGCAGAGCCGGCCAATTATTAGATAAAATAATCGCCGCTTGCGGCCTGAAACGCAGTGATGTCTATATAGGCAACATCCTCAAGTGTCGCCCCCCTGAAAACCGCGACCCTCGCCCCGATGAAATGATAAGCTGTCTGCCTTATCTTCAAAGGCAAATTGAGGCAATCAATCCTGATGTTATTGTGGCACTTGGTGCCCACGCTGCCAGAATGCTGTTAAATACCACCAGGTCCATAGGCCAGTTGCGGGGCCAGTTCCACGAGTATTATGCCGGCATTGGCCGACCGCCGCTAAAACTTATGGCGACATTTCACCCTGCATATTTACTACGAAACTACTCCGATGAAAACCGCCGCTACGTCTGGGAGGATATGAAAAAGGTCCTCGCCGAACTCGGCCTGCCGGTCCCGAAATAAAGCAGACAACGATGGGCATTTTTTTCACTTTTCCGGTTTGGCTTCGAGTTTTTCAGCAAGCTCGGCAAGACGGTATTCGATTTCCAACAGCTTTTCGCGGGTCTTGAACTCCGCCCGATACAAAACGCGGAGTATCAGACACAGAACAAAGGTAACGATGAAAAAAAATCCAATAAGAACCAGTAGTGTTCCAAATACTGGCTTGTTCTCATCCCTTGCCAAAGGCAACACAAATCGGCCTGTGAAATCAAGCATAAAGAAAAAGCCCAGAGCGATGCCAATAGTTACTATACGACTGAGTTGAATTCTTAAGTTTAGCTTTCCTCTTACTGCAACCCAACCCATCAGGATGGCCCAGCTAAGCGCGAGAACCATACCGGAAAGATAAACGATGTGAACAAACAAGGCGAGTCCGCTGCCGACCCTTGTCGAAAAGGCCATCTCGCCACATGGAATGGCAATCAACAGGCCAACTATGCCTAATATTGCCAGCCCTACCCTCCAGGCGTAATTCAATCTCTTTTCGAGCACTGTTTGTAATTGTTGTTCAAATTGTTCTTTGTAAGTAGTGTTTGGTTTTTCCATTTCAAGCAATTTTTCGCTAAATGTTTTGTTTGATTGATTCATAATTCTGAATCCTCCTTTTCGAGAATGGCTTTTAGCGCCCGCTTTGCATAATACAACCTCGATTTCACTGTGCCGATAGATATGCCCAGCACCTGGGCAATTTCGTCAGTTGAGAGGTCTTGCAGGAAAAACAAAGTCAATACCTCCCGATGCGGCAAAGATATCCTGCCAAGTCCGTAGTAAACCTGCTCGACGTCGTCAAAGGTGAGAGTCGAATTATAGTCCTCAATGTTCGAGACATCGGCATTACCCTCGATTAAAACTTGTTGTGAATGTTTTTTTCTTAAGTGGTCTATAGCGGTATTGTGAGCGATACCGTAAAGCCAGGCCGGTAATTTACGCGGCTGGTGCAGCTTATTAATGCCTCGCAGCACCTTTAACCAGGTTTGCTGCAGCATTTGCCAGGCATCTTGTTCATCATCTACCAACCTGCGAACATAAAAGAACAGTCGTTTCTCCCAGCTTCGGACCAACTCTTCGAAGGCTTCTTTTTGTCCCTGCTGGCACCGCAGAACCAGAAGCTCGTAATATATTGCTTGCTTCTCTGTCAACTGTCGTTCCTTTTCGTAGTTCCATTATTATAGTCGCATCGGCACGAATTCGGGTTCAATTTCACTTTCCTGCAGATAGAAAAAAGCGGCAGAAAAACCGTCAGTATATCTGGGAGGATATGGAAAATGTCCTTGCCGAATTGAACCTGCCAATTCCACCCCGCACCAATTGAACGAACCCAACGAGTCTTCTGCAAAATTGTCGTCACAGCAATCATCAAACGAACAATTGGTGCGGGGCTGCAGACGCTGGGTTTTGGTGGAATATGTTTCTAATCGACACTGATGCCCTGCTGTTGGAGCCAGGTTTTCAATTCCCCCATCTCGCTGTCGAAAATCTCGTTATCGTAATCCTCTTCCAGCTTGCGGATGCTGCCGGCTAACTCCGGCTGCTGCTGCACAATCTGACTTAGCTTCTTCTCAAACTCATCACTGGCAGCCTGCAGGTCATCAAGCTCTAAATCCACACCCAGCATACCAGCCAGGCGCCTTGTAACAGCCTCAACACACTTTGGATTGGCACCCTGCACATAGGCAGGAATGGTAGCTACCAGACTTACAAGGCTGAGAGCCTGCTGGTTGCATCGTGTAGTCAGGTAAGTGACAAAGCTGGCGGGGCCTTCGTAACTTGTGAATTTGACGCCGTAATGCTGGAAGGTCTCCTTGAGTTTTGCATCCGAAACGGAGCAGAAAAGCCGCGGCTCACGGGTGTGAGGGATAAGGCCGGCAATGCTGCCGACAAAATATATCATTTTGACGCCGAATTCTGCGCACAACCAGAGAAGGCAGGTGGCAAACTCTTCCCAGAGCAAATTAGGCTCTTTTCCCAGAAAGAGTATAAGGTCGGCCTCCTCACTGGCGAAAAAGGCATCAGCGGGAATCTCAAAAGAGGTAATCAAACCGCTCTCAATTTTGGTATGCGGCCTAAACATGGCGGTAACCTCCATCATCCCGGGGAAATTATAGATATAAAAACCCTCAGGGTTAATGGTGGCGATTTTTTGTGCACCGAGCTTGTCGATGAAGCACTTGACCGTCCCTGTGGAGACATCGCCGCCGTCCATCCAGCCGGAAAAACCAATCACCAGCCTCGGCTCTTTGAGATTGGGCTTCTCAAAGATATTTAACCTTTTAGTTGCCATCTTTTGCCTTTTTGACTTCACAATGCCTTATCTTTTACCATTTATCGGCGGGTTAATCCAGATAAATAATCCTCGTGATGACCCACTTTTGCAAGGGGACGTTTGAAATAGAAGAATTGGTGGGGTAAAGACCCCACCCTACGCGCTTCTCTTCGAGTTTGTTTGGGTTTGATTGGGTTTGTTTTTCACTGCGTTTGCAAAGTCGTTTATTTTCATAATACTTTGTTAAAACAATAGCTTACGTTCATTTAAGTATACAGCAAATTGGCTTTGTTTTGCATAAATCGTTGCTCGATTCTGGATTCCGCCTCTGGCGTTGATCTGACCCCCGAAAACTGTACCATTGCGGATTAGAGGGTATCCTGAAAGAAT
>CAYWXK010000001.1:123276-192792 GCA_964462515.1 uncultured Pirellulales bacterium | reverse complement strand
CAACTTACACCAAATATAAAGCAAAATTTGGTCTTGACAACGGGTAGGGGTTAATTGACAACGGTTTCGCCATTTATCAACCTATCAAGAAACCCATCGAAATCATCGTCTATTGCTTCGGTCGTTGCCGTTTTACAGGTTCCAAGGACAGCATGAAGACCTTTAGGAAATAGATTATTTATCCAGTTATCCACTTGACTATCTGGGTCTTCTTCGGTTCCTAACACCTCGCACGCCGAAAATATGCAGAATTCTACCTCTCTATCCCAACCCCCTCCAGAGGTTGGTCCTGGGTCCCATACAACCTCCCCCTTGGTGTTAGTTGTAATTATGACGAGATACCCCTCCCCCCCATGGCTTGAGACGAACAGGAAATCCGAACAACTGAAAGGTGAAACACCACCGGCGTCTAAAGCAGTTAGCTTGCTTTCCTCATATTGCTGATCGCTTGAACTATAATCGTCAATATCATAATATTTCCCTATCCTATATCCATTTTCCCACCATTTGTAGTTATTTAACATCTTTGAGTTCGCATTAGATATATTTTGGTTAAAATAAGGGACAACTGAAATCCACCAATAATAGGGAAAATTCCACCAACTACTTTCTTCATTGGTTTCTGACCCGGCGATCGCCAAGAACTCCCCTCTATCTACCATCACGGTTTTGCAGGACCTGTAACTGTCGGAGCCGGGCTGGATTTCCAGCCAGAAAGTTAGGATTTCTTCATCATCTACTTTTATATGGTCGCCATCTGAATCATTAAAATTATCATCCGCGAGATATAGTAGTTCGCCTGGCTGCGCATAATTATTAAACCAGTGTTCCCCACCGTAATACATGTTCAAGTATCGAACACCGCCGCATTCAGAGGTTACCTTTACGTAATCATAGAAAGTCTCTTGTAGAGGGGTCCGGTTAAGACTATTTACCTTAACATAAATAGGGTCGGTTTTGCCGAATATGTACTTGGGTGACCTTATTTCGTTAGCGGTTTTCGGCCAATCGTCGAGTATTCCGCCATCTCTTGATAGCCACACCCCAATCACAGTAACCCTGACTAAATCGTCGTCGATACATGCTGACTGGTTTACTAAATATGATAAGTTCAGCCACTCTGTCTGAGGAAGGACAGTGCTGATACCTTCAACGTAAAGAGTCGGCGGTAACTCTGGCTTGGGGGCCACCTTTCGCGGTCTGACGGGTGACAGGGGTCGTTGCTGGGTATTATTAACTCTCGCCTGTCAGGATACTTCCAGACCCGAAGCTGGGTGGTAACTCTTAACTCTACCTCACCGCTGTTCAAGTTAGCAGGTAAAATGGAAAGGGAAATTGCAACAAGGTTGTCTTCGCCATTCACCTGTCTCACCTGTCCCATCTCATCTTTATCTGCAATGCCATTATCATTGTCGTCATCGTCATTTACAGGCACGTATCCGCCTGGATTTTCTTCTTTATCCTCCGGCACACCCTCCATATTAAGGTTCACCTTGACGACAGCAAGCTGGTAACTGTCTGAGTCACTTTTATCAGGTGGTCCGCCTTCTGCCGGAAAAACATGCGGATTGTTAATGAGACTATTTGCCGCCGCTGTGCGTCTTTTCCTCTGGATCGAATTGGCAGTTAGTACCTTAAATTGATGTAACTGAACGTTTATTACAATCGACCGCCGCGAAAACCATACATATGCACACCAGCTTTCGTGATGCTCCTAAAGGTCTTTGTTCTCTCCTGTCTATCATATATAACCTTTTGAAGCTTGTAAGGCCCAAATTCTGTCACACCGTGGACCCGTTTTATCTCTGTTTCGACAGAAGAATCATATTTGGGGTCGAGATTTTCCGCATGTTTGGTTAAGAATTGTTGCCATTCAGGATAGTCCTTGGACGGTTTACAGCCCAGCAAAATCTTACTAATGTAGCTGAGCTTCCCGTGATGACTAACTTCTCTTTCGGTGAATAGACGCACTATTTTTTCATCTAACGGATAAACTCCATTCCCAATTTCTGCTTTATATCTTAGAATATACATATAGTGGATAAGCAGAAAGTCAAATACCTCTGGCTTAAATGTGGTATTACTTAAAAGTAATTTCTCAGTAAGAGGCCACACATCTTTAGGACCAAGCAGAAAGTGACTGATAGCACGAAGGGATTCAGATGAGACCTGCAAGTCAATAGCTTTCAGGAGTTCTTTCTCATCGCACATATTTAGACCATCCTCGATAATTTTCAGGACTGTTTTTTCCGGCATAAGTTGATATGCCCATTCGAGTCCTGATGTCCACGGAAATCCTGCTAAACTATAGCCCGAATAGCCTGAGATCGGTTCTTTAACCTTTTTGCTTAGTGAATCAATATCCTTTGCCGTCAGAATTTTTTGACCTGCAAGACACGCTATAAGGGCGTCCAGAGGGGCTTGTCGTGCATCACGATTAGGAATCTTAATTTGCCTTCCCTTTACTGTAACAAGTTTGTTTGGTTTCCATCTTTTTATTATTAACTCTAATTGCTCTTCGAGAATCTTCTGTGATTGTGTTGTCGTAATCCTTCCCAGAGAGGCGATAATAAACAGCCATTCATCATCCAATTCCTTACCTTCATTATAGGGTTGCAAAAAACGCTCCAGAATAATAGTACCTTTTTCTCCGTGGGTTGCTAAAACAGGAAAAAGAAAAGCCGATTTTCTGTTTTCTCCAAAAACACTATCAAGGTTTACAGTACCAGCCTCGCTTAGAGGAATCGCACCTATCTGGTTCTGAATCTCGAGAACCTTGTCACGGTCAAAAATGACCTTATACGGCCGCCACCATACATAATATGAACTAATTGGGTCTTTTTCAAAAATGTTGGGAGGTAATTTATTGTTTGGATCTTCTTTCGAGAAAGACAATCCCACAGATGAAAAAAATAATGTAAATATCATTATTAAACTTTTCAACGTCCCCATTGTGCACCTAGCATCGACCAATCTTCATCCAAATGGGCAGAATTAACTCCCGCTTGTTCGGCCTGCCTTGCTATAAATTCATTATCCCCATAAGAAGCATAATCTTTGTGTATTGCATGTTCGAGGTCATATGTATCCAGAGCACCAATTACAAAGTTATATGGATCAATCTCTTCTTGAGAGTCGGCAAGTCCGTCACCATCGTTGTCGGGATTGCCTGACTCTATTAGTCTATAATTTGCTATATGCTGCTTCTCATGTGCTGTTGTACCAGCCGCCCTTTCGACCCCGAAGATTGTGGTTGAACCAATAAAAAAAACGTCGTGCCGAATTTTATGCTCAACTCTAAAGGGTTCTCGTACAGGAAAATTTATGCAACGGTCCATTAAAACATATCCATCTGATGGTCCATGACTGGCTCCAAAGGCTTCCTCCCACTCAGGAGCAACAGTCCAATCCCAACGAGAAGCTGGCGACCCAAGTCGGTCTAAACCAGGTATCACATCATCTTTTTCCCAATAATAATACCAGTTTGCGTTGTGATCAGGCTTTTCACCACATCCGATTGTTAAGCACAGAACTAATAACGTTAAAATACAAATAATTTTTTCTTTTGTTTTCATCTTCATCTTTCCTTAACTATTATTTAAACTTAACCTAACGGTTCTCAACAACCTCGTCTAAATCTATTTCAGGAGGAATAGAAATCAGGTTCAGGGCCATTATTGTTTCTTGCCAGCGGGTCGAAAAATACTTCGATTGGCTCCCAGTCCATGCACGGCACTCCTACGAAACGCAACTGTATTATTTTTTCTCCAAAATCCCAATTGTAAGCTGGCATATCTGTAAAAGTCACGGTCGTAACGGGACCTATTCCAGTATACTCATCACCATCAACATGCGGGTCCCATTTCCCGCGTATAGCGCCTATATCTTCGATTGTCCATCGAAGGTTATCCGAATAGGCTGTAGTAGCAGCCGAACACAAAAAAATTTGTAATACCGCAGGGTCTTCCGAGTTGTATGAAAACTCATTGTCCGGGTCATCAATCTTGCCATTAAGATTTGTATCTCGCGGATAGGTTATCTTCACCCGCACGACAGTAAACGTAACTAAATCGCCGTCGATACATGCCTGCTGATCTACTAAATAGGATAACTGCAGCACCACAGAGCTTGTAAGCGTGCTACTGGTGCCTTCAACATAGAGAACCGGCGGCATTTCTTGCACCGGCCACCTCTTTGACCAATTCAGTGGGTCGCCAGTCGGTATTATCAATTCTCGCTTATCAGGATACCTCCAGATTCGCACTGATGTCGCATTCACCACTTTCAATTCCATCTCGCCAGTATTCAAGTTAGCAGGCAAAATAGAAAGCGAAATTGCAACAAGGTCATCTTCGCCATTCACCGGAGCTTCGTCTTTATCTTCAATATCGTTATTGTTATCGTCATCCTCATTCATAGCCACGCGTCCGCCAGGAGAATATTCTTCATCCTCCGGCACGCCATCTATATTCAGGTTCACCTTGACGACGGCAATCTGGCAACTGTCTGAGTCACTTTTATCAGGCCAACCACCTTCAGCCGTAAAAACCTGCGGATTATTGAACTCGTCAGGGCGAAGTCCCTGCCGTAGCCTGATGAGACTATTTGCTGAATCTAATTGCCTTTTTCTTCAGAACTATCAAAGAGACCCAGAGCCAATATCCGGGACAATATTCAAATTACGGGGCAGTTGGCTCTTTCCGGGTTTCTTTCTCCATGTTTTTTGTAACGGCATCGAGGATTCTCGCCTTTGTTTTCGTATCAGCGATGTACTTATCCAAGTATTGCTTTAACTCTTCCAAATTAAATGGTGGTCTCGAGTATGCTTGAACAATATATTCTTCTGCCCTTTTCGGATATCTCTCCAACCACTTATGCAACCTACTCTGCTCAGTGTATTTTTCGATCTTCTGTTTATTTCTTTCTATGGCCGTCTCGTACTCAGCACGAAGATTCGGATCCTTTATAGATTCAGGTTCTATAGTGCCTGGGAACCCCATGCTAGCAGCTACAGCATTGGGGCTCCACAATTCCTCGTTGGGATCCCAGTTTGGATCAATAGCATCTTTCAAACGCTTCCATGCGTGGAACCGTATCTCGACATCTTTCTTTCGCCTTTGGGTCCACTCTTGGCCTTTTGGCGATCTTGGTGTGACCGTGTCAGTCATGACATGTCCTGTAAGCTCCAACTCGATTTCAATTGGAATTCCGTTTGGCTCTGCAAGAGCCGACAGGGCGTATCTTCTTGCAACGTCATATTGGCGCTCATCACTAAATCGCCCGGAGCTGAGGGGTTTACAAGCTTCCCACATTAAACGTGCATAATATTCTTTGTTCTTTTGACCCCACTTGCTCTGGATTTCATCAGCAAACTTCTCATACTCTGTAAGATTATTAACCGGCCCCGGCCTAAAAGATTTTTCCAAGGCCTTTATGCGTGCAATATCTTGTTTATAATCCTGCTTTTCGACTTCTGGCGGTCCTTTGCGGACAGAGCGTGGGGGTCTTTTTAGGCCGATTTGGTCTGTGAAGAGCGGTTTGAAACCGAGTTTGAAAACCGGTGAATCATCCTTTAGGCGAAAGTCACCATTAGCCGCATCGATAAAATTGGGGTCCTGCCCGACCAGATTATCGCCAACAACAATCATATCCTTTGCAGCTCCCCAGGTTGTTTTGAGGAGCTCACTGCCGACACAGATATTTCGCAGGATAGAGATGTTTCCCGGCGGCACACCATCATCAGCAGCATAAAATCTTTCAAGGTCAGCTAACTGTGGGTAGCGGACGCTATAAGGCGGCTGTTTCCAGTTCATATCTTCCAGGTGTTTTTTCATAGTTTGATAAACCATATCATGCCAGACAGGGGCTTTGCTGAGTCCGCGTCCATCAATCTCTATGGCAGGGTCACAATCAACAAAGATATTATTTTCGATAGTAAAATCCCGCCCGCCGCCGATAAACACCGCCCGATGGAGCTTCCAGAGGATATTACCATAAATCTGAGTGCCGCTGACACAATCGTCCATATAGATGCCCATTGAGCCCATACCGACGCCGCCGGTATGGTGGATAAAGTTATAGCGTATGATGTTCCCGCGGTATGTGTAGTCTCTGCCTGTATAGATTGCCCCTACATCGCCGGTTTCCATACAGACGTGATGTATCTCGTTCGACTCAATATGATGCTCGTTACCTCCGAACAGAATAGCACAGTGAGGGTGGTCGTGAATAAGGTTATTGGAAACACTGATACCAACGCCATTCACAGAAATTGCCGGCGCATAGCACCTCGACCATCGAGCCACATTATGAATATGGTTCTTGTAAGCGTAGTGTCCTGCCGGCAGAAGCGTTTTGCGGTCGCCGCCGCTTAAAGATATGCCGCCATCGCCCGTCTGGTAAATATCACAATCAAAAACGCCGTGATAATTGCCGCCGCTCACCGTAACGCCGTTATTACCCAGATTACGCAGGGTGCAATCCGTTACTACGTTCTTACTTCCGCCTGAAATGCGAACACCATCACCCCGAGCGCACTCAATCGTCAATCCTCGAATCGTAATATATGAGGCACCATTTATGTTAATGAGAGGTTTTTCCACAATGGAAACCAATGCTTTGCACTCTTCTATGGGTGACGGCGGCCAAAAATACAGGATGCCATTTTTACGGTCGAGGTAGAATTCTGACGGTTCATCCAGCTCTTCCAAAATGTTGAGAAAGTAGAACCGCCCACCTTTGCGGAAGCCATAGTTTCCATAAGGCGGGCTGGTCTTGATTAGATGATTATTGACATCGATTGATTGAATATGCTCATAAGAGTTCGCCCAGTCGTAGGCCCAGTATCCGTGCACCCATATATCGTTTGTATCTTTCCATCGGCTGGGGCGGTCTGCCTCGTAGTTGAAACCGCCCGTCAGTTTGCCGAGGCTTCCGCCGTGGTCGTCACCAACGGCCTCAGTGTAACCTGTGATTTTCAAAAAATCACTATTGGGCCAGCGAGCAACAGTCATCGGCTTATCCTGAAAGAATAATTCCAGCGCAGCCGGTGAAGCCGAACGGCCAAAGCCGCGAGAGCGGAACTGGCCGAAGTTGTCAATGCCCTGGGCTTTCAGGTCAGACTGATAAACTTTTCCGTTAGCTGCAGGATTAAGTCTTTTCAAAACAGTCTGGTCTGTTACCTTGCGCCACTCATTTATCTGTCGGCCTCCGATTATGTTGACCTGCTCATAAGGCGCAGTTTGATAAGCAATTTGAGTTTTTTCAGTGCCGCTGTCCTCAGACGTCAGCTCAAAGCTCTCTGTAAGATAATAAGAGCCATTTAGAATCCATACGCTTACCTGTCCTTCAGGCAGACCGGCACTTTTTTTCATTTCGCTTATGGCATCACGAGCACGCGTAAGCGTGGCAAACGGCCCATCGCTGCGGTCCTTGTTCGGTTCAGAAAGCCGGCCCGACCATGTGTCTTTTCCATCACGAGAGATATAAAAACTAATCGGCCCCTCTGCGGCGGTAGCAGTATGAAAGAAACAAGCGACAAGAAATAAGGTCAGGAATGCTTTATAAAGAAAAATGGCCTTTGTAATTATGAACAGTTTCTGTTTCGTTTCGGAGCTCATAGGAACCATCCAACAAGCAAATTAAATAATGGGGAACGGCCAATGTTTTTTATTTACTTTTGTAATCGGGCAAGCTCGTCCCGGCACATCTTTAGTTGGTTGGGGTCGGAAAGCTTTTCAACAGCAGTCTGCAAGTGCTTTACCGCCAGCTCAGGCCTATTTAGATAACGCGAATATAATATCCCCAGCATCAATTCCACCTGCTCGGCATATTCATAAGTGCTGTAATGGGTTAAAAAGTGCTCATACGCGCCAGCCGCCTCACTATGCCGATTGTCACTGGCAAGCTGATTGGCAATATCAAGCAAATACTGGCGGGGCAAAATCTGCTCTCTATCGAGGCTGGTAAGCTCCAGATATGCCTCTGCCGCCGCCGCCAAATTACGCTGTCCTATACGGCCGGCTATCTGATTACGAAGCTCACTTATCTTTTCATCGTCGCGTTGTTGTGCGACGGTTTTAACCTCCCTGGCCGTTACCTGTTTTGTTTTCACCTCGCCGGTAAATGGGTCGTAGCCGTTCGACACAACATCGCGATAGTGCCGCCGCCGGTTCCATCGTTTTACCATAGCCCACAGGTCGAAACCGCTGCCGCCAATTAAACCGGCCGCAAGCAACCCTAATATGACTGAAATTCCAATTACGTATCCGGCCAGGTGTGCGTCATAGGCAACATTGGGTGTGTATCGGATAATTACGTTGTCGATTAAAATCATCTTGAAGGCAATAAAATACAACGCCGGCACCTCTATCGTCCCGATGAAATAGAAAAAATATATTACCGTAATCAAGCTCTGTGGAAACAGAACTAAATAAGCTCCTGTTACCGCTGCCACAGCTCCGCTGGCCCCTAAAGTAGGTATCGTTGAGGCAGAATGAAAAATAGTATGTCCTATCCCGCTAAATACTGCCCCCGCAAGATAAAAACAAAGATAGCCGATATGTCCTATCTTATCGTTGACATTATTACCAAACAGGTACAAAAAGAACATATTGCCGATGATGTGCAGAAAACTCCCGTGCAGAAAGGCATAACTTACGAACTGCCATATATTCGGCCGAACAGGAATAAGCATATATTGCTCCGCCCAGGGTCGAAGCGCCTCCTCTGACGCCGTGAACGGGTCTTTATGGGGCCAGTATGTAATCAGGAAAATAAAGACATTGAGCGCTATGAGCGCATAATTCATATATGGCGTGCGTCTCGGCAATATATTTGTCCGTATAGGTAATAGCATTCCTTAACCACCAATAAGGATTTCAAGATTAAAAGGCAGGTCTATTCTAACGGCAAAAAATCGCCGTGACAAGAAATAAAATAAGGACGGCTATCCGCCGTCCTACAAACTAAATCGCCGATGTAAATTTTTCTCCCTCACGGAAAACACCAGCAGTATAAATTCAAGTCAGCCGGTTTCCCCTTCCAGCCGGATTGTAACCACTAAAAGTATAAAAATAAAACAGGCCAGAACCAAATAATCTGACAAAAAACTTTACTTTTCCCCTTTTTGCTGCTAATCAATCTTATCTCTGGCTTCACCAACTTTGAAACGCAGTTTCCTATAATGCAAGCAGTCTCAAACAAACGTAGAGGTTCGAGAAACAATGAACACCAAAACGATTATACGACTAATAACAGCCGCCTGGCTTTGCCTGCTTCTTATGCAAACAGGAGCTGACGCAGAAAATAGCGAAAAACCTGCCAATCCGATTTCCTGGAAGAATTGTCTCAGTCTGAAGGAGCAATTTTATGCAACAGATGAGGCCATTCGAATCGCCGATAATGTGCTTCTGTTTCAACGTGACAGCGGCGGCTGGCCAAAGGGCATCGATATGGCACGCACACTCAGTGAAAAGGAAAAGGCCGGTATCTTGAAAGCAAAAAGCAAAAAGGATTCCACCCTCGACAACGGCACAACTCACACACAATTGCGTTACTTAGTCAAAGTATATAACGCCACTAAAATCGAACGCTTCAAACAGGGCTTTCTAAAAGGAGCGGAATACCTGCTTACGGCCCAATACCCCAACGGCGGCTGGCCACAATTCTATCCGCCGGAAGGTCATCCCGAATACTCCAGATTTATCACGTTTAACGATGGCGCTATGATAGGTGCAATGAGCATCCTCAACGACATCGCCAAGAAAAAACCTCAATATGCTTTCATTGATGAGGACCTTCGCAAAAAAGCCGCGGATGCCGTTCAAAAAGCTATCGAATGTATCCTTAAATGTCAGATTATTGTTGACGGCAAACGCACCGCCTGGTGCCAGCAGCACGACCAGGAAAACTTTGAACCCAGGCCCGCCAGAATCTATGAAAAAATATCAATCTGCGGCTGCGAGAGCGTTAACATCGTCAGATTCCTGATGGATATTGACAGGCCCGGTCCAGAAGTCATCGAGGCCATCCAGAGCGCTGTCATCTGGTTCGATAATGTCAAGCTCACGGGTATCCGCCAGATTGACAAGCCCGACCTATCCGCAGAGGATGGTCGCGATAAAGTTATTATCGAAGATGCAAATGCTCCGCCTATATGGGCACGCTTTTATCAGATTAAAACCAACCGGCCGATATTCTGCGGAAGAGACGGCATAATCAAATATAGCCTGGCCGAAATCGAACAGGAACGGCGCACGGGTTACGCCTGGTATGGAGACTGGCCCGCGGAGCTACTATCTAAAGACTACCCAGCCTGGAAAAAAAAACGGACGCCGGGAAAAAATGTGCTCGGCAAAGACCCATCCGAAAACAAGGTCAATTAGGAAGCAGCACGAATGAATAGTTCTATTATGAAAAAACGTGTCAGGGCGATTCGTCGCCAGCTAACTAAAAGAAAAATAGATTGTTTTGTCCTGACAAAGCCGAGCAACGTAACATACGCAACCGGCTTCTCAGGCGAGGATAGCTGGGCTGTGATTGCCAAAGGCCGGGTCTATCTTTTAACGGATAGTCGATACACCGAACAAGCTCACGGCGAATGCTTCAACTGCACAATAATCCAGCGCACCGCTTCCTTGCCGCAAGCCCTCGGAAAACTATTAAAAAAACTCAAATCCGTCCGAACAGTTACCGTTGAAAAATCCGCCTCCATCGAGGATTTCGAGCAGATAAAAAAAGCTGTCAAGTCCCGCCTCAAATCAGTCGCTGCTGTCATTGAAACCTTACGCAGCACCAAAGACAGCAGCGAGATTGCTGCCATCAAAGCCGCCGCCTCGATTGCAGCGAAAGCCCTCAAGCAACTTCTACCGCACATAAAGGCGGGCATAACCGAGAACAAACTGGCCGGCCTGCTCGATTTTCAAATTCGCAAACTCGGCGCAACGAGCAGCTTTGAGACGATTGTTGCCTTCGGCCCAAACGCCTCACGCCCCCATCACAAACCAACCACAAGAAAACTCAAACAAACGGATACAATACTTATAGACTTTGGAGCCAAATACAAAGGTTACTGTAGTGATATCACCAGATGTTTTATTCTCGGCTCTCCAACTCGCCTTTATAAAAAGGCCTACGATGTTGTGCGGCAGGCCCAGGCCGCCGCAATAAAAATGGTAAAAGCCGGAGTCAATATGGTTCAGGTTGATTCCGCCGCAAGAGAAGTTATTTGCAAAAACGATTTGCCCGTCTATGGCCATGGCACAGGCCACGGCTTCGGCCTGGAAATCCACGAACTGCCTTTCCTCAAACCCGAAAGCAAAGGCAAACTCAAGGCAGGCCAGATTATCACCATCGAACCAGCCATTTACATCCCTGGCGAACTGGGCGTGCGAATCGAAGATGACATCCTCGTAACCCAAACCGGCTGCCATATCCTTACCCGCAAATGTCCACATTTGCCCTCGTTGCCTTGAGAAATTTATCGAAAAATGCTTGCTTAAAAGGCCAAAAGATGCTATAATTATGCCTGTGTATTATAGGTCTTTTTTATAGGAGGATGAACGATGTCCATAAATCGCGAAAACAAATCCGCCAGACAGACCCGCCACATTCACCCGCCATACATAGTGGCGGGCAAGAACGGCGGGCAAGTGGCGGACAAGAAATGGTTTATTGTGATGGCGGCTGTTATCGTGTGTTTTGCCTTTGCAGGTTCGGCCCGTGCCGGTACTACCTGGCTCGAAAGACAAAAGCTGCTGGCCGCCGATGGCGCTGCCGAAGACAGGTTTGGCAGTTCCGTTTCTATCAGCGGCGATTATGCCATCGTAGGGGCGAGTTGCGATGACGACAAAGGAGACCGCTCCGGCTCGGCTTATATATTCAAATGGAATGGTACAAGGTGGGTTCAGCAGCAAAAGCTTCTGGCCTCGGACGGCGCTGCCTACGACGAATTTGGCATTTCTGTTTCTATCAGCGGCGATTATGCAATCGTGGGGGCGTATTGGGATGATGACAAAGGCTCGGCTTATATATTCAAATGGAATGGGACAAGCTGGAGCCAGCAGCAAAAGCTTCTCGCCTTGGACGGCGCTGCCAGCGACATGTTTGGCTGTTCTGTTTCTATAAGCGGCGATTATGCAATCGTGGGGGCGGTTGGCGATGATGGCTTGAAGGGTTCGGCTTACATATTCAGACGGGATGGCACTGGCTGGGTCCAGCAGCAAAAGATTACCGCCTCGGATGGCGCTGCCGAGGACTACTTTGGCCTTTCTGTTTCTATAAGCGGCGATTATGCAATCGTGAGGGCGGATCACGATGACGACAAAGGAAGCAACTCCGGCTCGGCTTATATATTTAAGCGCAATGGTGAAACCTGGAGCCAGCAGCAAAAGATTACCGCCTCGGACGGCGCTGCCGGCGACGGGTTTGGCTACTCTGTCTCTATCAGCGGCGATTATGCAATCGTGGGGGCGTGTGGCGATAACGACAAAGGAGACACCTCCGGCTCGGCTTATATATTTAAGCGCAATGGTGAAACCTGGAGCCAGCAGCAGAAGCTTCTCGCCTCGGATGGCGCTGCCTACGACCTCTTTGGCATTTCTGTTTCTATAAGCGGCGATTTGGTAATCGTGGGGGCGCATGGCGATGACGACAAAGGAAATTTCTCCGGCTCGGCTTATATATTTAATCGGGATCGTGAGATCTGGAGCCAGCAGCAGAAGCTCCTCGCCTCGGACGACGCTGCCGGTGACTGCTTTGGCACTGTCTATATCAGCGGCGATTTGGCAATCGTGGGGGCGCATGGCGATGACGACAAAGGAGATTTCACCGGCTCGGCTTATGTCTTTATGAAATGCCCCACTGCTGACCTGAGCGGCGATTGCTGCGTGAACTTTGTAGACTTTGCGATACTCGGCGGCCAGTGGCTTCAGACACCAGGTGTCCCGTCTGCCGACATTGCCCCAGAGGGTGGTGATGGCGTGGTTAATTTCCTGGACCTTGACGTCCTGGTTAACGAATGGCTGCAATGCGGCGAATAGCACCTGCGACCCTAATTGCCGGCCGTATCGAGATTACCACATATCTTCGCGTCCCGGAGAAAACTTTGTCCCCACTGGAAGCGCCTGGTAAGAATCTACATTTAGCCTCTGGTTTTTACCTCAGGGTTTATTTTTGATTCATTCTCTGTGTTCTCTGCCTGCCCTGCGTAGTCTTCTTTGGACGAAGCGGGGTGCCCTCTGTGGTTTTGAAAAATTCTGGATAAATTCCTTGTCTTTTTTGTGCCTTTTCGTGGCCATTTTTGTTTGCCCTCCGAAAACCGCACGTTATAATAAGAGCAGCTCATAATCCATATTGAAGATAGGAGGTTATTATGAGAATGACAAGGATAATTACAATACTGGTTTTAGGACTCTCGCAAACAGTTGCATCCGCCGAGGTCCGCTTCCAGAAAACCGTCCTCGACAAAACCTTCCGCTCGGAAGGCGTTGCAGTCGGCGATGTCAACCATGACGGCAAGCCGGATGTCCTTGCCGGCGACGTCTGGTATGCAGCGCCCGATTGGAAGATGAATGAACTACGCGCCGTCGGACAATATGACGGCGCAAAAGGTTATAGCCAGTGCTTCGCTAATTTCGCCCAGGACATCAACGGCGACGGCTGGGTCGATTCAATCGTCATCGGAATGCCGGGCGAACCCTGCCGATGGTATGAAAACCCAAAAAATAAACCAGGCCACTGGAAAGAACGCATCGTCGTCAATAGCGCCTGCAACGAGACGCCGATGATGGCCGATTTGCTTGGCGATGGCCGAGCCGTCTTGCTTTTTGGCGTCAGGCCTCAGGGACTAATGGCGTGGTTTAGCATTCCGAAAGACCTCGAAGGTTTGTGGGATATGCACGCAGTCTCCGGCCCAAACGCCCCCGGCACAGAAAGATATAGCCACGGCCTCGGCGCAGGTGACATCAACGGCGATGGCCGAAATGATGTCCTCTTTACCAGTGGCTGGTGGGAAGCGCCACAAGACCGCACAAAAACCAACTGGACATTCCACCCGGCCAATCTCGGCCCACCTTGTGCCGATATGCTCGTCTATGATATCGATGGTGACGGTGCCAGCGATGTCATCACCAGCTCCGCCCACGGCTACGGTATATGGTGGTTCCAGCAGGTCAAGACCGACAAGGGCGTCGAGTGGAAACAGCACGAGATTGCCCCCAAGCTGTTCTCCCAGAGTCACGCTATGGCCTTGGTTGACATCAACGGTGATGGGGTGAAAGACTTCGTCGTAGGCAAGCGTTTCTGGTCCCACGGGCCCAAGGGCGACGTTGACCCGGACAAGCCGGCTGTGATTTACTGGTTTGAACTTCGCCGACCGCAGAAGGGAATCGTCGAGTTTATCCCGCACCAGATTGACGATGACTCCGGCGTCGGGACACAGTTTAAGGTCGCCGACCTCAACGCCGACAACAAACCCGACATTGTTACCTCAAACAAAAAAGGCGTTCACATTTTTTTACAACTGCCCTGAAAGGTTTTTTCTGCTGACGTGGATAAATAAAATGAGTGCCAACATTTATTTGGCTGTCGAAGGTAACATGTATAATATAATAATTCGCTAGGGGTGGTTCGCTAAAAACGGACCTGAGAAAAAACCCTTTGAACCTGAACAGGACAATCGCTGAGTGATTAGCCACAAAGACACGAAGTCACAAAGAAATTTCGAAATTAGTTAGAAAAAATAAATATAATTGAATATTAGTGTCTTCGTGCCTTGGTGGCAGAATACGAGTCTGGCGGATATGCCTGCGTAGGGAAGTGATTATTAGCACAAAAAAACTAACTCAGTGATTAAATCGCTTCCCTTGAAGCGATTTTTTTATTTTGGAAAGCAGAATGATATGACAACCCAATTAGAAAACGCAAGGGCTGGAAAGGTAACTGAAGAGGTAAAACTTGTAGCCACGAAGGAATGCATCGATGCAGCGGTTATTCGTGATGAGATTGCCGCCGGCCATCTTGTGATACCTGCGAATAAACTGCATTTGAAGACAAATCTGGCGCCGATTGGCATAGGCCGACTGCTTACAACAAAAGTAAATGCCAATATCGGCACAAGCAGCGTTCGCTCCTCTATCGAAACTGAATTGGAAAAATTGAAAACCGCTCTGGATGTCGGCGCAGATACAGTTATGGACTTAAGCACCGGCGGCAACCTCGACGAGGTTCGTACGGCCCTCCTCGCACATTGCCCTGTGCCTTTTGGAACCGTGCCGATATATCAAGTTATGCAAAATAGAAACGTCGAGGATATTGACCATAAAGTAATCCTCGAATGTTTCGAAAAACAAGCCAAACAAGGCGTTGATTTCTTCACCGTTCACGCAGGCGTCCTCAAAGAGTATCTGCCTCTACTTGAAAAACGTGTGGCCGGCATTGTCAGCCGGGGCGGTGCGCTATTAGCAAAATGGATGCTGTCCCACAACAGGCAAAATCCCCTCTACGAAATGTTCGATGACCTCTGCGGCATAATGGCCGAATATGATGTCTGTTTTTCTCTCGGTGATGGCCTCCGCCCGGGTGCAATCGCAGATGCAACAGACGAGGCGCAAATGGCGGAATTAAGGACATTAGGCGAGCTGACACAAAAAGCACAGGAAAAGGGCTGTCAGGTTATGGTGGAAGGCCCCGGACACGTGCCATTCGACCAGATACAATACAATATGGAAATCCAGCAAAAGATTTGTCACGGCGCCCCATTCTATGTCCTTGGTCCGCTTGTGACCGACATTGCCGCCGGCTATGACCATATAACCTCCGCAATCGGCGGGACCGCTGCCGCCTTTTATGGCGCATCATTTTTGTGCTATGTTACGCCAAAAGAACATCTGGGGCTGCCTGATGTCGATGACGTCCGGGCAGGCGTAATCGCAGCGAAAATCGCAGCCCACGCCGCCGATGTCGCTCGCGGCTTAAAAGGCGCTAGCGACCTCGATAAAAAGCTAAGCACCGCACGAGCAAACCTGGATTGGCAGACACATTTATCCGCCTGCCTCGACCCAAAAACCGCCGAAAGAATGCACCGCGAGGCCTGTAAAGAAATCGGCGAGGATAAATTAACATCCGCCGACTACTGCTCGATGTGCGGCCAGCAGTGGTGCAGCCTGAGAATCAACCGCGAAATCCGCAAAGCTAAATTCTCGAGATAGTGGGTTTTTGAGGGTGAGAATGTAGCGTTAAAAAGGGCGGTTTGGGGGGGCGGATTTTTCTGTTGCCACAAGAAAATGTCTTGAGATTCTCCGTAAGCTCTTGTACACTTTTGTACACTAGGTTGAACAATGGCTTTATTGTCTAAAAGCATAAATATAGTATAGACGGATTTATACAAGATCGTGCAGAATCAAACATTAGACGAAAAGTTGCTTTTGCTGGATTTTGAAACAGATTCGTCTGCATCGGGCTTACTATTCACCAATAAAGATTACAGAAACGATACAAAGGTATCATTTGATGAAATCCTGACACTTCATCTTGCCCAAGAATTAAAAGCAAGTGCAGTATATTTTCGGCGAATTGAGGGCAGAAGTTCGGTTCCACAGATATTTGTTTATGATAACTCTAACAATGACATTTCACCTTGTGATTTCATCGACATACATAGGAAGTTATGGAGTAGTGGAATCGTACCTCTTTATTATGTTTTTGATAAGACAGAAGTAAAAATATTTAACTGCCGAAAACCTCTACGCAGAAAGGGAAAAACTCTCATTGCAGAAGAGATTGATTCTCTTTCCTTAGCATCAAAAGTACAAGGATACTATATAAAATACTCGTCAATACTGTTTAAAAACGGCAGCTTTTGGGAATTACAAGAAAACAGAAACCAGTTCAAGGCGGACAGCAGTTCATACAACAAGCTGATTGATGGCTTGCGGAGGCTGCGTGATTCATTCGTTAAAGGTCAAAATGAAACCGCATGTAATAAACTTCTGGTTCTGAGCATACTTGTAAAATATCTCGAGGAACGAAAAGACAGCAAAGGGAATCATGTCCTGCCTCAGAAATACTTCACAAAATTTGAGGGGGCACAATCATTCTGCGAAGTTCTCCGAAAGAATAAATGCCTTCAGTTATTTGAAGACTTGGGTAAAGACATAAACGGAAAAATTTTTGAATTAAATAACCAAGAAAAGAAGGAAACAGCAAATCTCAATCAGGCTAAACTTGCAGATTTTTTGGACGCAAATCTTGAAGACCAGCAGTATGTATTCTGGAAACTATACGATTTCAATTACCTTCCAATTGAACTTATAAGTCGGATATATGAGGAGTTCATTCCTAATCGGAAAGATATTACATATACACCGACTCATCTGGTCAATTTCATGGTGGACGAGTGTATGCCTATTGCTAAGCCAAGGAATGATATTTCTGTTATTGACGTTAGTTGCGGGTCGGGAATATTTCTTGTGGCCGCACTTAAGCGTATTGTGCAATGGTGGCAAAAAGAACAATATAAAAATACAGGCGAAATCAAACACCCAAATATAAGAAAACTTAAATCTATTCTTCAAAGTTCAATTTATGGCGTTGACATTGAGCCCGAAGCAGTAAGATTAGCTATATTCAGCTTAACTGTTGCGGTATGCGATATGCTTGACCCAACGAAGATGTGGGAAGAGTTGACACAAGAGAAATTAATTGACCTGACCGAGAATGTTATAACACAAGATTTTTTTGACTTTATTACCGAGAATCAAGGCAGGTATAACCTGGTTATAGGAAATCCCCCTTTTAATTCGCCTGTAAAAGATGGAGACAAAAAGAAAGAAAAAGAAATACGAGAGTTATATTGGAAAAGGATAACAAATAAAATACGTTTAGATTTTGCGATACCTGATAATAATATCGCGCTCCTTTTCCTTCAACAAGCGATGAAATTACTCAAGAGAGATGGCTTTCTATCACTTGTGATGCCTTCGGGGCCTCTTTTATACAATAAAACTCTTGGGTATCGCAAGAAATTTCTGGATAAATATAATGTACCACAAATATTTGACTTCAGTTGCTTAAGAGGTGTCCTTTTTGAGGGTAGGAATTATCCTATAGCAGTTATTTTTGCTCAAAATTCTCCCCCTGACGATAAAGATGTATTGCATGTAACTATTAGACGAACGAGAACCTCAAAAGAAAAACTTTATTTTGAAATTGATAAATATGACCTGTACTATGTACCCAAAAAAATTGCGACGACAGAGCAGTTGATATGGAAAGCAAACCTTTTTGGTGGCGGACATTTGTATTATCTTCTTAAACGGTTACAAGAGCTGAGAACATTACAAGAATATTTAAAAGAAAAAAAGAGACACCATGGTTGGTTTTATGGAGAAGGGTATGTCGTTGGAAAAGGTGGCCCAAAAGCATCACACTTGACAAATCAAAGGATGATCCCAACAGATAAGTTTAATGCCGATACCATTAAAGATACCGATATTATAACTGAGTCTGCAAAAACTTTTTACCGTTCAACAGGAAAAAACAAGGCCATATTTGAACCGCCTCATATTCTAATAAGAGAATCCCCTTCATTGCCAGTAGCTTTTAGAAAAGATTACCTGATTTTTAAAAACGAGATAGTTGGAGTTCATGCGCCTGAAATACAGGAAGACGAATTACTGAAATTAAGAAGCGATATTATAACAAATAGAAATCTCTATAAAATGTGTTTGCTTTCATTAAGCGGCCGTGCAGGAGTAAGTCGTTCCACTGGAACTATCTTAAAGAAGGATATTATGGCTTTGCCATATCCTAACAACAAAGGCGAGTTAAGATTGTCTAAGGCCGAGCAAATAATATGCGATGATATCCTTAAATATAGCATTCAGCAATTGGCAGAGGGCGAGAATTCTGAGGTGTGCACGCAAGATGCTAATGGCAATATCCTTAACGCATTTGCACAAGTTTTCTGCGCATCTTTAAACTCCGTCTATGGAGAAGGATCCAAACAGTTTTATCCGTTAGAGTATATTGAATCTTCTTCGTTTATTTGCTTTCCTTTCGCATACGGCAATCCAAATAGACCTCACAAAATCACTCAGACCAAAAGGAGTCAGATAGAAATGGGCAATTTGAGAAGTCTTATAAACAACATACAAGGTTCGAATGTCTTGTATAAACGTATTATAAAACTATATCACAGAAATATGACTTTTCTGATTAAGCCAAAAACTTTGAGATACTGGTTAAAATCAATTGCACTGCGTGATGCAAATGAAGTATTTTCAGATTTGGTGAGTAGCGGGTATTGATAATGTTTTCTAAGCGAGACAATCTTGAAATATATCAAAATCTGGATTTCTCGGTAGAGAAGGGATATCATCAAGTAAAAATATTGGAAATTTTAAGAAACAATCTTCCAAAATTTTCGGAAGATTTTGTCAACGTTCCAGTAATCAGCTTAAACCAAAATACCAACTTTGAAAATTATATTTCCCAAGAATTATCTTTCTTTCTGAATAATCAAGAAAATGGTTATATTTTTGGATTCCAAGCTATTGGTCCAGATATTTTAGTTCGTCAATTCGGGGCTGGAGTACATGGCCCAACACTTTTTTTAATTGAGGCAAAACGTTTACCTCCTACCAAGAGGCGAGATTATGTTCTAACTGGTATCAGAAGATTTAAAATGGAAGAACACGGAAAGCAACATGATATTGCTGCCATGTTAGGTTACGTTCAAGATAAAAATTTCAACCATTGGTATGATAATATCAATCTGTGGATAGAGGATTTAATTGCTGACGCGGCCCAAAAACCTCGATGGGAGCAACAGGACAAATTGAATAAAGTTGGAGTAGCATCTTATGGCGAATATACGTCAACACACTCTCGGGTAAAGATGGGGCCAATAACGCTACATCATTTTTGGCTTAACTTCTGTAATAATTAGGCAGCGTGGCTAAACGAGGCGGAAGCCTCGGCTAATTTCGTTGACTTTCCCTTGAAAATCTGTTAAAATACCTCCCAGTTTGCCTGCCCCCGTAGGGGCAAGTAAGCAAACGCAAACCGCCCCGTAGGGCAAGGTCTTAGGCCAGCAGGCACAGTCAAATAATCTATTAAACCTCGTTTATAGCATTTGAAAATTTGATTTTAGGATTTGTTTAGGATTTAGGATTTTTCGCTGTCGTCCACTTTTATCGGAGCCTCCGATCGACCAAAAGCGAACGATTATGCAAAACAAACCCAATTTCCTATCTCAGCAAAATGAACACAACCTTCTTATTAACAAGGGATTATGAACAAATAACTGTAAACAGCGAACTACGAACTATGAACAATCAAATTATGCAAAACAAAGCCAATTTGCTTGATACTCAAATGAACGTATGCTATTGTCATAACAAGGATTATGAAAATGTTCGACTTTGCAAAAGTGAGAAAAAACAAACCCAATCAAACCCAATCAAACCCAATTTTATCCGCCTATGGTATAATACTATCTCGGATGTGTATCTAATGCGTATGTTGTTGTGTTAAAAAAGGAGTAGCTTCAGATGAGACGAACCACGATATTCATTGTGGCCCTTTTGCTCTTGGCCGGCTGCACGGCACCTTCCGGGACTGAAGCGGTAACCACGGGGGATAAGAAAGACACGGCAGCGGTGATTATCGCGATGGAGAGAGCAGCGTTGGATCGCTGGGCAAAAGGCGACCCATCGGGTTTCCTGGAGATATCGGCCCCCGATGTGGTTTATTTTGACCCCTCATTAGAGCGTCGTCTGGACGGCATTGAGGCACTGACTCGTCTCTATGAATCTGTTCGCGGGCAGATTCACATCGACCGGTATGAGCTGCTAAACCCAAAGGTGCAGATTTGCGAGGATGCAGCGGTGCTGACCTTCAATTTTGTTTCTTATGGCCCAGAGAAAAACAACCACTGGAACTGCACGGAAGTATACCGGCGAAGAGACGACCACTGGCGTATTATCCAGACCCATTGGTCTATGACACGGCCATTTAAGTAATTCTGATGGCGTCGAGGCGGTCGCTTAACTGGTGATTGGTGTTTCGAATTTTGTTCTTCGAATTTCGGATTTATCTTTCAGGTTTTCATCGAGTCCCATTCGATGAAGGCGACTGGCAGGAATATAAAGACCGGCAGCCAGGCCCACAACTCCGGCCTCACCTTGTTGAAGACAACCTCGCTGGCAAGAATCTTACATACAAAAGTTGTGATAAAACACACTCCTGTCATAGCAAAGCTAATCATAACCGCCGTTTTCATAGACTTCGGGTCGCGGCAAACTAAAATCGGCAGACACATCATCAGCATCGCCAGATTTATAATCGGCTCGGTAACGCGAAAATGCTTCTGGCTGAAAAGTTGTGCCCGGTCCTTAATTTTCGCTCCCTCGCTTGCCAGAATAGACAACTGTCGCAAACCAAGCAAAGTCTTATATTCTGACCGCAGTCTGACGGGAATGTCTTTAGGTGTAATGTCACTGGCATAAAAGGCTGCCGCCTGCGGCCCTTTCATCGAACCCTTTTCAATATATCGCCCATTGACTAAATCCCATCTGCGGCTTTGACTGTTATAGACCGCTCTTTGGGCATCTATCCGCCCCGTTACCTCCCAAATGCCCGGCACATCTGTCCTGCGGCGAAGAAAAATGGTCGGATTATGCAATGTCGCTGTTTTTACATCAAATCTCTGTGAGCAAATCAGCGCCCCGTTCCCGTCACTGATAAACCATATTTTGTAAGATTCCTGCCCCGGAATGTCATCATGCCCCCGCACAAGCTTGTCACTTAGCGACGGTATTATAGATTCCTGGTCCACTACCAGCAGCGCTGTCAGCACAACTGCCAGGAATATCACAGGACTAATCACACGCTTCAGACTAACGCCCGAAGCCATCATAGCCACCAGCTCATTGGTGCGAACCATTTTGCCGAATGAAAACGCCGCCGCCACAACCGTTATCATGCCGGCAAAATCCCGAAAGTAAATCGTGATGTTCAGACCGTAAAAGAGGAATATATTTTTAAGGACCTCTAACGTGCCAAGGTCAGCGTGTTCAGTAAATTCATCGAGATTCACAAATAAGTCGATAATGATTCGCATCCCTATCAGAACACAAAAGGCTATGGCATAGCCAACCAGAAAATTCTTCGCCACATATTTGTCCAATATACTCATCTTAATCCCGTTGTGATTCAGCTTTCGTATTTCGTGTCACAATTCTATTGGCCAACCGTTAGTGTCTTAACAACCTTCGGTATATCCCTATAGCAAACAAAGATAAAACTGCCAGCCCCGTCCACATCACTGCTACACCCGAGATGCTTTGCGAACCGAGGTTTTTGGCAATGTCTTTGCCGCTCATTATACATACTATCAGTACCCCTGCAGGCACACAACTTGCCCCGAAAGCGCTTAGCAGATGTCCGCCCTTTTTAATAATACCCAGGCTGATGCCAATCAGTATCATCGGCACACATCCTATTCCGAACACAAGCCGAGACTGTATCTCCGCCCCTATTTGAGCCAGCGTTTTTTGCATCTCTCGCCGGAGTTTACTTTGCAACACTCTCAGCTCTCGGCTCGGTTCCTTCCGAAGAGATGAGGGCCGCCGAGCCAATCCTTCAATCACAAGTCCCCCATCCTCTGTCCGCAACCCGGTCGTTATGGCTTCTACAGCCTGCGGCAGAACCAGACCGCGTATGATATGCCGCATCCTCAAGTCCCCGGTCTCTTCTACTTTCGCATTGTAAATATCCATCGTCAAAGTCGGTGCAAGCTCGTCACCTTCCAGATGCAGGATGACCTTTCCATCTTCGGCCACTCGCAGAGAGCACCTCCCTTTAGCAGCCTCCTCACCGGCTACATCAGATTCAATTACCACAACACCTCCAGACAGCTCGACCTTCTTCTCGCCTGTAACGACATTATTGCAGGTAAATTCAACGAGCTTTTCGCCGCTGTGCAGCCTGTAGAAACTGCCGGCGTTACCAGCCATTTTATCTGCGATGTCCTGTGCCAACAGATCCACAGTTAACTGAGCAAACGTCTCACGAGCCGATTTCGCAATCGGATAAAACTGCATCAAGTCGGACTTTATCACTTTCATCTCGTCGATTTTTTTGAACTTTATATCGTCGCTTAAAAGCGACCCAAACTCGCTGGTCACCGACAGCCATTCCGCATAGAACCACATCTCGTCCCCGGCGCCCATCTGGTCGGTCTTATACGCCGTTATTTGCACCTCCTGAAACCTCTCGGATGGATTGAAGCTCACTTTAGCTTTCTGAGCAGCAATAGTCTTCTCGATTCCATCGCTTTTCACCTCACAAACAATCACACCTGAAAGTGTATTATCCTGCAGATTTGCCTCGTCGGCATAGATTAAATACCGCCCATCCGGAGGCAGCTTATAATAGGGTCTTCGCTGCACATTGCGGAAAAGTATTTGTTTGGCATCGGCTTTAAGAGACTTTTCTGCACGGTGCACAAAAACGGGCATCACATAGAAACTCAAAAACAGATTTGCAATCGCCACGATAATAGCCAGCACCAGCCCCGGATAAACCAGAGTCACCAAACTAATTCCGCTTGCCCTGCATGCATCAAGCTCATTATCACCCGCAAATCGCCCGTAAACCAGAGCCCCTGCAAATAGAGCCGCCATCGGCAGCACAAACGTCAGCGTTATCGGCAAAAAATAAATCATTATGTCAACTACCTGCCGGGGTCCAACTCCATATTCCTGAACCGGCCGCAAAATGCTGCCTAAACTCAAAATCATCGTCAAGGCCAGCACCGCCGGAACAAAAACCTTCAACAATTCCCGAAATACGTATCTATACAGCGTAAAAACCATATTTACCTAAACTCAAAAATCAAAACCTGTCCTGCTTGCCCCACGAAGCCCTGACGGCCAGGGCGAATTGAGGAGCTCATCCGAAAGATGCAAAGTCCGCCAACGAAAACACAAAGTCGCAAAGTAGATTTATAAAAATCAAATTTTCGTGTCTTTGTGTCTTGGTGGCAAATCTAATTTTGCACTTTTTCGGCTGTCTTTCAATAAAATTCCACAGCACTTTTTCATCAATCCGCCCCTTACACAAAACCAACCCCGCACAAGAATTCCGCTTGCATAACCTATCATCTTTCTGCTAAAATTACAATTAGATAAGCTTAAGGAGTAAAAATGAATGGTTAGCGTTACATTTCTGTTTTCGTTGGTGATACGATTATCCTACATTCTTGAAAGTAGCGAAAAATGAAACGGCTTTACTTAATCATTTGTGTTTTTGGGCTGGTATTGAGTGGAGTAGGCACTGTGTCTGCTGTTGAACCGCCGGGCCTCCCACCGACAGCGACGGAGAAAACCGAGGTGGACAAACTGATGGGCCAACCGGTGGACATTGCGCCGTGGGCGTATGCGTGGCGCGCCGATCTGGCGGTTCAGGAGAAACCGGAAGCGTATTTCATCCCGCGGCGCCTCGAGCGGATGGATAAGGTGTATCGGACGGCTTTCACCACACTGCCTCAGCAACAGTTAAAAAGCATATATTATGATATGCCTGATTTACTGAAACCGTTACTCCCACCACCGAAAGGCCGGCTACAGGCGGGACTGCTCTGGACAGGAGGAGTGACGAAGTATCAAGTGGAACTTCATTGGCCCGCCAGCGTTCTGGAGATTCCGTCGCCAGAAACGGTGGAGGTTCGGGTCTATCCTACGTCGTATGGTTGGTTTGGGTGGACCGTGGATAAGGTTCTGAGCAATCCGGAGGTATCAGGAGATCGGCGTACGTGGACGTACAAGAGCGACCCTCCTACGAAAATGGACTGGGCCTATAATATCCAGGTCGATTCTGCTACGGAAATGGTTGCGGTCTTCTACGAAGAGGGAAAGACACAGGGTGGCGTCAAGTCTGCCGTACCGAGTATCCGGGTGATCGGTCCGAGTGTGGGTGAGTGGAAACGGATGGATTTGGAAATTGAATGGGGCTTCCAAGCGGGAACGGAGAAGACCGACTTTGACGGCCGCCTGGAGTCCCATGTGGCTATGGTCGGTTCCGTGTCGCCATTGGCGGACGACAAGGGAACGACAGTGACTGGTGTGCACACCTGGCAATCGCGGGCCGCAGGCGATGCGAGACGAGGCATTGTCGTACCGTTACTGTACGCCCCCAGCAGTCGCCCAGGTTTGGATAGTCGGCTTACCGTTTGGACCAAGACAACTGGTTTCACGCTTTGCCTTCGCGATCTGGAGGACGGACCGATCCTGATTCCGGAACATGGCATTTTCGTGACGAAGGTCGGCAGCGGGGAAACCGCCCGGCAATTTGCAGGGGAATTGGCGGCCAAGAACCTCAAGGGTATTTGCCAGATGACCCGCGAACATCGCGAGGCCGCCTCCTGGGAGGAGGTCATGCGGGAGGTCAGGCTGTGGACATGTCCGGCGGGGACGGTTGTTCCGCCATTCCCTCAGGTCGAGGACCCTCCCATGCAGGTGCAACTGCCGGACTCACGCTGGACCGATGCTTGGCGCGCGGCCTCGTTCCAGTTGAAAGGCAAGCACATGTGGGGGGGACTTGCGTTTGAGGTGGGCCGAGTTGCCCATGAAATGGATTTGGTGGGTCTGCACGATGAGGCTGCCAAGGTATATGAGCATTTCTTGAAGGCCCCGGGCGCGAAGTCGGACGGCGATTATACGGATGGTAATGGTGCCCTGGAGTGGGCGACGGCCATGAGACACGACATGGGATACAGCCATGACGGCACGCACGCCTCGACAGGAAGACTCCTGTTTGGCATGTCGGAGCGTTATTTCCTGACAGGCGACAAGGAGTGGTTTCAGCGGAACCGTGTCCGAATGCAGGCGGCGGCGGACTGGATCATCCGTCAGCGGAATTCCTACATGAAGGACATTCCCAACCGACAAGATCTCTTGGTGGCCGGTCTCATGCCGCCGTGCATGCTGGGCGATTATGCTTTACCCAGTTGTGACTGGCATTGGTACTATTGTGACAATGCCTTTGCTCTCCAGGGACTACGGCGTTTCGCCGACGCCTTGACGGAGTTTGATCCGGAAGCCGGCCGGAAGTACCGCGACGAGTCCAGTGCGTTTCGCACAGACATCCGCCGGGTCGTGGAACGTGAGGTGGCGCTGGCGCCGGTGCGACTTGGGCGTGACGGCACGTTCCGCAGTTATATTCCAAGAATGGCGTATGCTCGGGGTCTAACTGGTCCGGAGTTAGGTGCTCCCCAGTTTCCGGAGTGTGATCGTTTTATGGGGGCACTTCCGCTGGCCGAACCATTTGTCGCACTGGATGCCAACGACATCCACATGGTCGGTACACTGAACGTGATGGAGGAGATAGGAACGTCTGTCAGCGCCGTGCGGGAACAGGAAGAAGCGCGGAAGAAAAAGGGCCTTTCCACGAACGATGCCTGGTTCTGGAATTGCTATGTAAGTTTACCTAAGGCCTCGCATAATGCCAACATCTACCTGCTTCAAGACGATGTGCCGAATTTTCTGCGATTCTGGATGAACTCTTACGCGGCTATAGTGGGTGCCAATGGAAAGTTCTGGGAAGCTTGGAATTTGGGTAACTATACGGACTGTAGTAATCCTGACAACGGCACCGCAGGTTGGTTCATGGAAAACTTTCGCAACCTGTTGGTGATGGAGGATGGCCAGTCCCTGTGGGTGGCCCGCGCCACGCCTCGCGTCTGGCTGGAGCATGGCAAGAAGGTCGCAATCAAGAACGCTCCGACCTACTTCGGAACTTTGGCATATGAGATCGTCTCGGACGTGGACAACGGCAAGATCACCGCCACCATCGAGATACCGAATCGCAATCCACCCAAGAGCGTTATCGTACGTCTCCGCCATCCTAAGGCGGTGCCGATCAAGAGCGTGATGGTCAACGGCCAGCCGTGGACCGGATTTAACAAGGACAAAGAGGTCATCGAACTGATGGGGTTGACGGGAAAGGTGACTGTTGCTGCCAGATACTGACCCGTGATCCGAGGAGCCGGGAGTTGCGACAACTGTGCCGTAATGTGCAAATATAGTAAATACAAGAACTTATAACACAAAATGCTGAAAATCGTCTTATTACGTCGATTCAACCACAGCCTGCCCATTTTACCCCCGAAAAACGCACGAGAACATCCCAGGACGGACGATCACAGGGTTTGGTGATACCCACCCAAAACCGTTATAGGCCCTAAGATTGAAATTTCCGATTTTTTCGTGGTGACTCTGACCGTGGACTCCGTAGGGATCCCCACGGTGTAAAACCAGAGCATTAGGCAGGGTAGAAGAAGTTATCGAGTTAACCGTTACAGATAATTCTTTAGCTACGGCAACCGATACCGTTAAAATCATCAACCGAACTACCCAGGACCTAAAAGACCAGCTTGCTGCATTGCAATCTCAAATAGAACAATTACAGCAGCAACATCAGGAGACCAGGGATTTAGTAGATAAAATTGCTTCCTGGCCGCCTATAAGAGAATGGCTCAGACGTGCTATTAAACTTGGCGACCTCAATCACGATGGCAGGGTGAATATGTCCGACTTTGCTCTACTTACAAAAGATTGGCTGCATTAAATAAATTGTGGGCCAATTAAAGACCGGTCAATACTTCTATGGCACCGACACCGTCAGAATAATCCAGCCGACTTCGGGAACACCATAGAGCGAAAAATTGTTTGACAAATCTAAAGGCTGTGAGCCATCCAAAGACCGGTGTTCACAGCCCTTTTTATAAACAGTAAAAGAGTAGATTTTCAATGTTAGCTTATTAGCCGGTTATATGTTAAAATTACATTTATGAGCTACCTTGAATAAATTTTTAGCGAATAATTTGGTTAAAATCTCATATCAGGCCGTTTTTTATGGATTCCCGCCTTCGCGGGAATGACAAATCGGCTTGATTATCTAAAACTTTGTAATACCAGTTTATGAAGTAAGTTTTTGGGCTGCATAGTGAACAAAGGGGTTATTTGGGAGTCGCAATTGTGAAAATACATTTTAGTAAATATCACGGCCTGGGAAATGATTATCTGGTAATCGACCCAAATGTGGCTGACGTAAAATTGACGCCGGATGCAATCCGGCTGATTTGTCATCGCAACTTCGGCGTCGGCTCAGACGGAATACTCTATGGCCCTCTGGGCAGTAAAGATTTGCCGCAAGTTAGAATTTTTAATCCCGACGGCAGCGAAGCGGAAAAAAGCGGCAACGGCCTGCGCATCTTCGCCAAGTACCTATTCGAAAATAAATACGTAAGGACAAAAAATTTTAAAATCAAAACGCTCGGCGGAATCGTGGATGTAACTATACTGGATGACACCGCTAACAATATACGAATCAATATGGGTAAGGTTACGTTTGTCAGCACAGAAATTCCAGTCGCCGGAAACAAAAGAGAAGTAGTCAACGAAGAGCTTGAAGTGAACAAGGCCAAATACCCTGTTACGTGCGTATCCATCGGCAATCCTCACTGCGTAATTCCAATGGCAGAGGTCAGCGAGGAAAAGGCACGAGAGCTTGGGCCTTTTGTCGAAAACCACAAGATGTTTCCAAAGCGGATTAACGTGCAGCTATTGAAGGTGCTCGATAGAAGCAATATCGAAATCAGAATCTGGGAGCGAGGCGCAGGATACACGCTTGCCTCCGGCAGCAGCTCCTGCGCAGCAGCGGCGGCAGCCCATAAATTGGGGCTGGTCGATAACAGGATAAACGTCAAGATGCCCGGCGGGACACTACTTGTGGAAATCGCCAAAGACCGGGAGATTTTTATGACAGGTGCGGTCGAAGGCGTCTTCAGTGGTTGTTTTCACGCCGACCTGAAGAAAAAACTTAAGAGCGGCATTTTGTAGAAAGGATTCACCGCAGAGCACGCAAAGCACGCGGAGAAACAATAAGATATAGAAATAAAAAACTCAGCGACCTCTGCGGACTCGTCGGTAAAAGAAAGTGACGGCAACTTTTTCTAAAACTCGAACTGGTCCTTGAAGACGGTTTTGAAGTCATAAACATCGTTGAAATCATTTACTGTATCGGTCGGCTGAGCATTCATCCATTTGTGCCTTATCATCAGGTAAACAATTTCGCCGAAATCGTGCGTCGTCTTAACCCCCCAGCTATTTAACACCGGCATCGCTAATCTTCCCCATCTCTCCAGCGCCAATTTCCTCAGCCCCTCGCAGAGCATCTGGCCACCAACGTGCATGGGTGCACTGGCTACCTTTCTTACAGTATATCCAAGTCCCTCATAAATGAACCTCAGCGCCCCGACACCGAATCTTCCATCTTCTCTGGCAATCTGTTCAAGACTCTTTCGCATTTGTTGTTATGTGTCCGTCGTTCATTGTTCATAGCCTGCTTTCGATGAACAATGAATTACGAGCTATGAACTATAAAAATCTAAAGCACTTTTTGCCCGGGTTTTGCACCTGCATCAATCGTAAGCATATAAATATCTTTTCCGCCGCTGCCCGCCGCCATAATCATACCTTCCGACAACCCAAATCTCATCTGCCTGGGCTTGAGGTTCGCAAAATACACAACCATTTTGTCGGTCAGGTCCTCGGGCCTGTATGCAGTCGCTATGGCAGCAAGAACGCTTTTTTGCACCCCGCCCACATCTAATTGCAAACGCAACAGCTTATCAGCGCCCGCCACTGCTTCCGCTTTTATCACCTTAGCAATTCGCAAATCAATTTTTTCAAAATCCGCCATTGTGCATTCAGGCTTAAATCCGCCGGCGGACGGACCAATAGCTTGCGCGGCAGCCGGCTGGGCCGCCGCCTTCGGACCCTGTGTTTCCTTACTTTCTTCTACCATTGCATTCACCTGTTTCTCGTCAACTCTTTCAAATAATCGTTCAAAATCATTTATTTTATGGTTCTCTAACAGTTTTTCGACATCTGCAAAACTTAACGCATCTATATTTAAGAATCTTTCCACCTTACGGACGTATTTGGGCAGAATAGGCTTTAAGTAAATTGTCAGGATTCGCACAGCATTTATCGCCGCCGTCAAGGTAGCTTGTGTCTTCTCAAGGTCGGTTTTCACCGTCACCCAAGGCTCTCTTCTCTCGAGGAATCTATCCGCCTCGTCAGATAGTGTAACAATCGCTCGCACAACGCCGGCAAAGTTAAGACCCTCGTAATCGTCAACAATTTGCTCTTTTGCCGCAGCGATTTTATTAACCAATTCTTTACCCTCCTCGTCTAACCTGCCAAGCTGCCCCTGCCAGAGCCGTGTTACCATAGGCCCGGAACGCGAGGCGAGATTGGCAAACTTACCCACCAAATCGGAATTGGTTTTGTTTATGAAGTCCTCTATCTTCAAATCTATATCATCGATACTATCGGTCAGCTTGCTTGCGTAATAATACCGCAGGTATTCGGGGTTTAAGTATTTCAGATAGGTGCTTGCCTTAATAAACGTTCCGCGCGACTTACTCATCTTTTCGCCGTTTACGGTCAAAAAGCCGTGCACAAAAAGTTTGTCGCCGGTCCTGAAGCCAGTCCCCATCAGCATTGCAGGCCAGAACAGTGCGTGGAAATACATAATGTCCTTGCCGATGAAATGATACAGCTCATATTCGCCGCTGTTCCATAGCCTCTCGAAATCAAGTCCGTTTCTGTC
The DNA here is from genome assembly GCA_964462515.1 of uncultured Pirellulales bacterium. Taxonomy (GTDB): domain Bacteria; phylum Planctomycetota; class Phycisphaerae; order Sedimentisphaerales; family Anaerobacaceae; genus CAYWXK01. The sequence continues at coordinate 162,111 of CAYWXK010000001.1, read as the reverse complement.
GCAGTAGTTTTTAGCTGAGGCCATATATCCGATTGGCGCATCCAGCCAGACGTAGAAAAATTTATTCTCCTCGCCGGGTATCTTAAATCCAAAATACGGGCCATCCCTGGATATGTCCCAATCCTTCAATCCCGCTTTGAACCATTCGTCGAGTTTGTTTGCTACGGATTTACCCGTATATCCGCCGGTGATAAGGTCTTTGAGGCGCTGCTGGTAATCCGCAAGTTTGAAAAAGTAGTGTTCGGATGTCTGGAAAGTCGGCCTTGCCCTGCAAGTTGAACAGTAGGGATTGATTAGATCAGTAGGTTGATACGTTGCGCTGCAGACCTCGCAGCAGTCGCCATACTGGTCCTCAGCCTTGCACCGAGGACAGGTGCCGCGAACGAACCTATCAGGCAGCGGCATCTTGCAGCTCGCACAATAGGTCTGCTCGATAGTTCTCTTGACGATTGAGCCGGCCTGGTTCAGCCGACTAAATATAAGCTCGCTAAAGTATCTATTCTCCGTCGAGTGGGTCGTGTAATAATTATCAAATTCAATATGAAAACCGTCAAAATCCGCTTTGTGCTCTTTGTGCATCTGCTCGATTAACTTCTCCGGGCTTATCCCCGCAGCACGCGCACTTATCATAATCGGCGTGCCGTGAGTGTCGTCGGCACAAAAATACAGACATTGATTGCCGCATATCTTCTGGAATCGCACCCAGATATCCGTCTGCAGATACTCGACTAAATGTCCTATGTGTATCGGGCCGTTTGCGTAAGGCAAAGCTGATGTTACAACGATTTTTCGCGGCATATTTCTTTGATGGCTACCCAAGTCCAGTCTCCTCCTCCTCCTCTTGCTTATCATCCTCCGCAGCACTATCTTGCTCTTGCTGGTCCGCTGTGACCGGCGGCGAGCCGATTACCTCAAGCTCCTCCAAAGGCATAGCAATCTTTTCTCCGCCCTCGAATTCAACCACAACAAGCTGGGTCAATATCTGGGTGTCAACAACCTTGCCTTCGCCGCGTGCAGTTTTAATCCTGCTGCTTTTCTTAGGCAATCGGCTTTTAAGCTCGGTGTAAGTCTCGTCTTCATATCGCAAACAGCATTTTAACCTCCCGCAATAGCCAGAAATTTTTGAAGGGTCCAGCGTCGCCTTTTGCATCTTTGCCATCCGCATATTCACAGGCTGCAAAATCTTCAGGAACCTCTTACAGCAGCATTCCTGCCCGCAGCTTTCCACATCCCCCAATAGTTTTGCTTCATCTCGTGAGCCGATTTGCCGCATCTCAATTCTTGTCTGGTATTCCTGCGCCAGCCTCTTCACCAATTCGCGAAAGTCAACTCGTCCGTCGGACTTAAAATAAAAAATAATTCGCTCCCCGCCAAATATGTGCTCCGCATCCACCACCTTCATCGACAAACTCAGCTCCTCTGCAAAACGTCTGCAGCATTCTATCTCCTCCTTTGCAATTTTTTGCAGGTGCTGCTCTTCACTTACGTCCTCAGCGGTTGCGAAACGGATGAATTTACCGGCCTGCTCAAAAGAAAACTCGGTTCCGCCTTCGACAAAGTATGATTTTATTTGCTCGTCCGTCAGTTTAATTTGTCCGGCTTTATAGAAGGTAAGCGGTCCGACAATATAGCCTAATTCAAGCCCTCTTTCCGTTTTTACCACCACGCGGGCGCTCAATTTGGGTATCTTGCTCTCATTGTGCTCAAATAACCCGACCGTGTTCATTCGCCCGTAGCGAATAAGCATATATTTTTTTGTTCTTGCCTGCCTCGGTTTTGCCGCAGGAACTTCTGTCATCTAATTTACCTTAATGCTGCCTTCAGCTTCACTGTTACCGGCTCACCGTTCATCGACAATGAGCTACGAACCTTGAATTTTACCAGAACCGGCGAAATTTAACAAGAGATGTTCAAAGATAAGCTTCTCGTTCACGCTATCCTCTACCCAGCGCATCGCCCTGTAACAATCGTCAATCTTCTCTGCCGCAGCAGCAGCAGCAGCAGCAGCAGCATCCTGTGACCCGAGCCGACCAGCCAGCTTCTTTATTTGCTCCTCCTGGTCAAAGTTTATCATTTCTCTGGCCGGCGCGACGTTTAGATTCATCACATCGTAGTATGCCGACATTATTATTTGGATAAGGGTCTTTTGAACCTTTTGTTCGATATCGCTTGAGCTTTTGTTTTTATTGATGTTGGCCCAGATGCTGGCAATTCTCTTACTTTCTTTCAGAAACCGCTCGGCCAAATCCAGCGCATCCGCAAACTCGCAGCTCGCTACCGCACTTATTAGTTTTCTTTTGGTCTCGTAAAGATTTGCCCCCTCTGCTTCGAGTTTGGCCCACTGCCATCCCGTTCCCAGACTGCCGCTGGCAAGAACCGCAAAATACCCGGCAGCCTTTTCTCCAATACCCATCTGTTTCAGCTTATCAATTATCCTCTTTTGGTCTATTGGGCCAAACCGGATTATCTGGCATCTCGACCTGGTGGTCGGCAATAGTCTTTCCAGGCGTGTGCATAATAAAATTATGCAGCAGTATGCCGGCGGCTCCTCCAGAACCTTCAACAAACAATTCTGCGAGGAAACATTTAGCTTCTCGGCCTCACTGACTACAAAAACCTTCCTCTGCGATAAGGTAGGCTTATTCTGGACCTTCGCAACCAGAAATTCCCGAATGACATCTATCGGCAGCTCCACGGGCGTGGTTTTGCCTTTGCCGTTTGTGGTGAATTCCAGCAGCTCTTTATACACGTGGTTGAAGTCGGGGTGCGAGCCGGTTTCAAAAAGCCGGCAGGATTGACACAAGCCGCAACTATCCGAAAAATCGCCGCCGTTAATTTTTTCAGCAACCGAGTTTTTGCAAAGAAGCAGCTTCGCCCACTCCGACGCGGTCTTATATTTACCTACGCCTTCAGGCCCGGCAAAGATATATGCGTGCGGCATCTTCCCCGCCGTGAAAGCTCTTTGCAAAAGCCCAATCGCTTTATCCTGGCAGAAAATCTCCTTCAGTGACATCTATGTAAAGCTCACCTCTGAAATCAACCGTCTTACTTTTTCCTGAATCGCCTCGATGTCGCCGGAAGCATCAACTACAAAAACGTTTTTCTGCTCACGCGCCAACTGCAAAAAACCTTCGCGAACCTGCTGGTGATATTCGCGTCCCTTCGCCTCTATCCTGTCGAGCTTACGCGGCAGCCTCCGGGCGCAGACCTCCGGGTCGGCATCAAGTATGATGGTCAAGTCAGGCCACATCCTCGCCAGCGAATCACCTGCAACTCTTATAACGTTATGCATCCCGAAACCCCCGGCGTAACCCTGATAAGCACAGGTGCTTGAAACCCACCTATCCAGAACAACGCACTCCTTCTCCCGCAGCGCCGGCACTATTTTCTCCTGCCACAACTGTGCCCTCGCCGCCATATACAACATCACCTCTGTTCGCACGCTCATCGCTAAGTGCTCTGGACTCAACAGTATCTGCCGTATCTTTTCGCCGATAGTCGTGTCACCGGGGTCGCGAAAGTTGCTGACAGGCACCCCCAGCACCTGAAGCCATTCCGTCAAAAGCTTCGCCTGGGTTGTCTTGCCGCATCCGTCCGGCCCATCAAGAACAATAAATTTTCCTCGTAACTTGTCCTTCAAATCATTGCCTCCTAATTTTTATTATAAACCTGATAGCTTTTGAGCCTGCTCCAATATCTGTCTGAGCGAATCTTCTACCTGTAGTTCCTTGGCCCACTTACGTAAATAATCCTTATCAAGATGCTCACATTGAACAACAGCTACTCCAAGAGCATCGCGAAACTGCTGTTCCGACTGACTATTCTTAGCCCATTCCAGCTTGCTCAAAATAACGTCTTCAGGCGAGAGTATCCACAGATCGATTCTCATTAGTTTTGCTCTTAATCTGCGGTTGAATTCGGTCAGTTCGTAGGGACCATCTTTTCGGAATATCAAATCGGCTTTCCAGCCAAGCTCATTGTCGATAACATTGAACATCGAACGTATCTTCATTGCTTCAAAAGCCGCCTGAGGGTTTACGTAGTAGCCGCCCTCAAGCAACTTGAGAAATTTGTCAAGCTGGCCTTGTGTCGGGGCAATAATAATATCGGCGTCATTTGTTGCCCGTGGCTGGCCGTGGAGACCGCTGCTTAAAGAACCGCACACGGCATAAGGAATGTCTGCGGATTCTATAAGGGAGATGAGTTTCTCAAGAAACTTTTTCTGTCCTATCATTTGTCTTCATCTCGTTTTTCGTATGCCTTACGATAAAGCTCGTCTCCTAATGTAATCCGTAACACCTCCCGGCGGACTTGGCTGTCGCTATATTCGGGGTGTCGAAGCCGAACACCATCCGTTATTATTTGGCGCAGGTTTTCGCTCAACTCGAAGGTCATCTCTGCCCGGCCTTCTATGCCGATTCGCTCGAGAATCTCGAACTGCTTTCGTAAAGCGTCGATAGTCGTATCGTTTGGTATTAAATTCATTAGCACCTGAGGTTTTAAGTAAATAGTCCAATAGCCAGTTTATCAACTGAGTTATTACTCTTCCAACAATAAAGCAGATAAAAAACCAATGTTTCTTTTTCATCTTTTGGCAGCCACATAATTTTTTCTCCAATGCCAGATTCTTCGCCCGGCGGCGCCGGACTCAGAATGACCTTCGGTCATCTTGCCAGTTGGAAGTTTTCCTCGCCGACCAAGTGTTTTATCTTCTTGCAGAACTCCACATCCGGATTGACGGATAAGCTCCTGTCGGCAGCCGTATAGACCTCGCCCTTCTCCATCCTGACCGCTACATAAACAGCGCTCTTGCCCCTGTGAGTCTGGCAGATGCTGCGTATCTCTGCCACCTTTGCCTTGGTAACATCTTTGGCATCTAACTTAATCGTGACCTTAGCTGCTAATTTATCCTTAATCTGCTCTAAAGTTATCAGTTCCACTGCCAATATATTAGGCTTTTCTCTTCTGTAATCGAGCTTGCCCTTTACAAAAACAACCGTATCCTGCACCAGCGCCGCCCCGAATTTATTCAGCACCTCTGGAAACATCACCACCTCAACCTGCCCCTGCAAATCCTCCAATGTGAACACAGCCATTTTTGAGCCGGCGTTTCGTCCCGTCTTTGTCAGGTTATATCTTATCTTCGCTACCATTCCGCCAATCACGATTTGCCTGTTCTGTGTACCTTCCTCAATCTGTGAGCTGTTATGCGTCGAATAAAGTGCTATCGTCTCAGCATAATGACTCAAGGGATTGCTTGTAACATAGAAACCCAGAACCTCTTTCTCATAAGCCAGCATCTGCGCCTCAGGCCACGGCGGCAAGTTCGGCAAACTATGATGGTCCTGCGAATAATCAGCTAATGCAGCCACCTGCCCAAAAAAGTTCATCTGTCCATCTTGCCTGTCAGTCTGCAAACTCGACCCAACCTCCATCGATTTCTCAAGCCCCGCCATCATTTGTGCACGGTTCCCGCCCAGGCCATCAAATGCCCCGGCTTTTATAAGCGCCTCAAGCACCTGTTTGTTGGCCAACCTCAAGTCAACATTTTCGCAAAAATGAAATAGGCTTTGAAACCTGCCAACCTTTTCACGAGCAACAATTATTTGCTCAACAGCCTTCTCACCTACTCCTTTTACCGCCGCCAACCCAAAACGTATGACGCCCTTTTTCTCGTCCTCGCCATCCTCCACGTATAACGGCGTAAAATCCACACCGCTCTGGTTTATGTCGGGCGGCAGCACCTTAATCCCCATCGCGGCACACTCGCCGATATAATCGACAACCTTATCGGTATTATCCATCTCGTATGTCAGAAGCGCAGCCATATATTCAACCGGCCAGTGCGCCTTCATATAAGCCGTCTGGTATGCAATGAAAGCATAGCGGGTCGAGTGACTTTTGTTGAAACCATAGCCGGCAAATCGCTCAATAACCTCGAAAATCTGCTCTGCCTGCTCGTTCCTGACTCCTTTTTTAACACAGCCCTCGACAAATCTTTCCCGCTCTTTCGCAATAGTCTTCGCCTTTTTTTTGCTTATTGCCTTTATCAGTGCATACGCTTCTCGCAGCGGTATATCGCCCAGCCGATTGCAAATCCGCATCACCTGCTCCTGATACACCATAATCCCGTATGTCTCGCTGAGGATTTCCGCCATAATCGGATGTGCAGTGCTCCACTTCGCCCCGTGCTTACGCTCAATGTAATCCGGTATTAGTATCATAGGCCCGGGCCGGTAAAGTGCGTTTGCAGCGATAAGGTCCTCTATCCGGTCCGGCTTCATCCTTATAAGCAGGTTCTGCATACCCCCCGACTCAAATTGAAAAACCCCTTTTGTCCTGCCGTTCGAAAAGACCTCAAACGTCTTGCTGTCCGTAAGGTCAAGTTTCTCTAAATCAATCTCAACTCCGTGAAGTTTTTTGACAAGCTGCTGCGCCCGTTCCAGCACGCTGAGGGTCTTTAGACCCAGAAAGTCCATCTTCATCAAACCCACAGCCTCAACCATAGGCCCTTCATACTGAGTTATGATGTCCTCGGTGCCGGACGCTTTATACAGGGGCACAAAATTCACCAGCGCCTCGTCAGCAATTACTACCCCCGCAGCGTGCACCGATGCGTGCCGTGTAAGACCCTCTAACTTTCTGCCGATATCAATCACCTTTTTTGTCTGCTCGTTTTGTTCGTATGCCCGTCTTAACTCCGGCTCGGTCTCCACCGCCCTATCGAGCGTCATATCAAGCGTCGCAGGAACAAGTTTGGCCAACCTGTCCGCCTCTGCTAACGGCACACCCAACACCCGGCAGATGTCACGGATTACCGCTCGCGCCTTCATCGTCCCGAAAGTTATAATCTGTGCAACCTGCCCGTATGTTCGACGCACATAGTCTATAATCTTTCCCCGATGGACCTGGCAGATGTCGATGTCAATATCCGGCATCTCATTACGCTCCGGGTCCATAAATCGCTCAAAAAGCAAATCGTATCGAACCGGGTCAACATCGCACAGCCCCAGGCAGTATCCCGCCAATGTCCCCACCCCGCTGCCTCTGGCCCCTATGGGAATGTTGTTCTCGTGTGCATATTTACAAAAGTCCCACACAATAAGAAAGTAACTTGCAAAACCCTTCGATTCGATTACCTCAAGCTCTCTATCGAGTCGATTCTTTATTTGCTCGCTAATCTGGCCATAACGTTTATGTGCTCCTTCATAGCACAACTTTGTCAGAAACTCCTCTGGCTTCGAGCCATCAGGCGGCACAAAACGAGGCGAATGACGCGTCTTCAAATCAAGCTCAACATTGCACCGGTTGGTAATAGCCAATGTATTGTCGCACGCCTCAATTGTCTCAGCAAAAAGCTCCCGCATCTGCTGCGGACTTTTTAGATACACATCGGGCGGATAAATCATCCTGTCGGGGTCATCCGACCTCTTACCCGTGCTTATTGCGCAAAGACAATTGTGTGCCTCGTAGTCCGCTTCCTCCAGAAAATGCACATCATTTGTCGCCACCAGACCTATACCCATTTTTCTCGCAAGCTCAATCAAACCCGCAGCGATTTTCGGGTCATCGCCCTCGTGCTTTTGTATCTCGATAAAAAATCTCTCTGGCCCGAATATCTCAAGATATTTCTCCGCCGCCCGCCTCGCTGCTTCTTCGTTGTTGCCAGCTATCGCTGCTGCAATCTCACCTTTTTTACAGCCCGATGTGCATATAAGCCCCTCATTGAGTTCAGCTAAAATCTCCTTATCGATCCGCGGCCGGTAGTAAAAACCCTCCAGATAACCAGCACTTGCCAGCTTCAGCAAATTTTGATAGCCCTTGTTATTTTCCGCCAGCAGTATCAGATGGTAAGCCGCCTCGGCGATATTTGTCTTTGTTCTGTCAAATCTGCTGCCCGGCGCAATGTATGCCTCAAAACCAATTATCGGCTTTATATGTGCAGCAACCGCCTTCGTATAGAACTCGACAGCCCCGAACAAATTGCCGTGGTCGGTAACCGCTATGGCATCCATCTGCAGCTTTTTGCATCGCTTGAAAAGCTTATCGAACGTGATTGCACCATCAAGTAGCGAATACTGACTGTGCAAGTGAAAATGCGTAAATCCCTTACCTGCCATAGATGCATAAGTCCTTTTTTTATAACAAGTTAAAATAATAACTTTATAGTATGTTTACCCTCGCTATAATAAGAAATGCAAAATTCTCTGTAAAGTAAATTTTGCTCAAAATGCCGCTCATTGGTTCAGAAAATAAAAATTATTGCAACAATTGCCGCTGAACATTACAATTACAAACAAATATAAAATCTGATACGCCAGGGGAGCTAAAAGCCCACCAATAGGTGTGGCAAAGCTGAGAACCCCACATCTATCCCGATACATTGGTGTCGGAGTAGGTGCGGCAGACCCTATGAACCTGCTCGGGATAATGCCCGCGAAGGAAGGCAATGAAAGCGTAAAACCGAAAACGTAGAAGGCAAAACTGACGAAAGTCAGGATTTCAATAGTTTTTAGTTTTACGCTTTAAGCTTTAAGTTTGTTAAGCGCTTCCTGTGCAGGAGCGCTTTTTTGTTTTATGGATGACAAACAATAAAATCTAAACGAAAGGGCATAAAAATGATAGAGACCGATATCTCAAGAGCGATTGTAACCGAATACAGCGATAGACTATTAGAGCATCTCGACAATGATGTTGTCATAGTCGGCGCAGGCCCTGCAGGCCTGGCTGCTGCTTTCTACCTGGCCAAGGCAAAAGTCAAAACCACCGTTATCGAAAAAAAGCTCTCGATAGGCGGCGGTATCTGGGGCGGCGCCGCTTGTTTCAACGTCGTTACCTTCGAAGATAAAGACATCCTCGATGAAATTGGCGTAACGACAAAAAAGAAAGGAAATTTATACATAGCCGACTCAATAGAATTCGCCGCCGCCCTTGCCTACAAAGCCAAAAAAGCAGGAGCAGAGATTTTCAACCTCATTGAGGCCGAAGACATCATTCTAAAAGACGAAGTCATAAGAGGAGTCGTAGTCAACAATGCCGCCGGCCGTTCACTTAAACTGCACATTGACCCATTTTGCATTTCGTCTCGATTTCTTATTGATGCAACAGGTCACCCCGCTGAGCTGGTCAGCATCCTCAAAAAAAGAAAGCCGCAACTCTTCCCAAAAGACCTGCAGGAATATTTTATGAACGTCGAAACTTCTGAATCCGGCGTAGTCGAAAAAACAGGCGAAATATTTCCTGGCCTTTGGGTCGCAGGTATGTCCGTCTGCGACACCTATAATCTACCCAGAATGGGCCCAATTTTCGGCGGGATGCTAAAATCCGGAAAAAAAGTTGCCGAGCTAATCAATGAAAAAATCAAATGTGCCAACGCGTAAACAATGCTTCGGCTTACTAAAAAAGTTCGGCACACCATCGCACATCATCGAGCACAGTTTAGCCACCGCCAAACTGGCCGTGTTCTTGGCTGAAAGACTCAACGAAAAGGGCATCTTGGTTGACGTCCAGCTTGTGGATAGGGCCTGCCTGCTCCACGATATCTTGAGGGTTTGTGACCTGAACGATTACAGCCGGTTTGAGCATAGCGCTGCTGACAAGGCCAAATGGGAGCGGTTGAAGTCCCAATACAAAGGTATCTGTCACGAGGAAGCTGCCGCCGCTCTATTACGCGACAAATATCCGCAATTGGCGGAAGTTATTAGAAAACACAGGTATACAGCCATAGCGCATCAAAAAGATAAACCCGTAACCTGGGAAGAAAAGCTTGTTTATTATGCCGACAAGAGGGTTATGCACGATAGAATCGTCTCGTTAAAGAAGCGTCTGGAAGAAGCCCACAAAAGATACGCCGACTGGGGCCGGGCAAACGCGCGAAGCTCCCTCGATACTGCTAAAATTGACCGTCTCATTTACAAACTCGAAAAGGAAATCTTCGCTTATATAGGCTTAAATCCTCTCGCAGTTACAGATAAGTTTATCGACTTTTACCCGAATTGCAGCAATCTACTGCCATTCAAGATACCACGACGAAACTTCGACATCGGCAACCTGAACGAATAATCTCTCTCGTTTTATTCTACTGTGAGCCTGCCTCTTTCTCCACCTCGTCATACACACGGACATAATCGACCACAAAATAATCAGGGAGATTTGCCTTGGTTATGTCGCCGCCCCATTTGCCGATTTCCTCAGTAAGTTTTGCATACTGCGGAACCTGTGAGACACCGCCCGCGCTCGTCCGCCATATCTCTTTGCTGTCCACATAGAAAACATATTCATCCGGCTTCCAGTGCAGACCAAACGTATGAAATCCTTCGCTTATGCCGCGTATTTCGCTGGTCTTTCCGGCGGTCTTGTGCTCCTTCCCGTAACCATCCCAGTGCAGGTTCTGCGTTATCTTGTCCTCCAGCCACGGCTTTTCCATAATATCTATCTCTGTGCCGTCCCTGCCCTCATCCCCTACCTTGTTCACGCTTCCTATATGCAGCCAGAACGCAGGCCAATGTCCCTGCTGCTTAGGGAACTTGCATCGGCACACCCAATACCCGAACCTGTGCTCAAATTTACTTTTGGTCCGCACCGCTCCGCTGCTGAACCTCTCGCCGTTTTTCTTCGTGCGAAGCAATAGATTCCCTTTCCCGTCCAGGTAGGAATCCTCTTTTACCCACCAGCCATCCCGCCGCTTCCAGTCCCCCATTATCTCCCATTTGCTCTCATCGAGCTTCTTTTCGTTGAACTCATCACTCCACGCCAATTTCCACTTTTTCCCCTCCGCAATCTGGGGCAGAAATTCATTATATTTATCTGCTGCGCGTGTCTCTTCCGGCGTGCTCTTCGTCTGCGTTGAACACGCAACTGTGCAAATTATCAGGCACAGAGCTGCTGCTTTTATCGCTTGACTAAATCGGTGTTTCATATTTCCTTCTCCTTGCCGACCACCTCTTTCCAACTCTTCCGCCGGGTTGCCCACAGACCCGACATAACCGTTACCGCCAGCATAATCACATACGTAATTACAGTGAACCAGTTTCCCCACGTGGCTGTCGGAACGTGAGCCATTTTTATAATTACCGTCCCGATAGCAAAAGACTGCAAAAACATCTTGAGCTTACCGGAGGCCGTAGCCGCAAAGTTGATGTCTCGAGCCTCCGCAATGTGACGCAGCACGGTAACGTAAACTTCTCTGGCCATAACTACAAATGCAACAAACCATTGAATAACTCTTAAAGTCACAGGACTAAAATCAAACAGCTTCGGCTCGCCGATTATCGCAAAACAAATAAATGTTCCGCAGACCAAAATTTTGTCGAACAATGGGTCCATCATTCGGCCGAATTTGCTGGTAACGTTGAACCGCCTTGCCGTTATACCGTCAATAATATCCGTCAGCCCCGCAACCACAAAAACCACAAACGCAACATCTAAAAACGATGGTTTCTGGGCAGCATACGGCCAGTATAGAATCATAAAAAGAAAGACAACCGTCAAAACAAGCCGCCCAAAGGTCAGAATGTTTGGAACCAATCTCAGCATATTGGTAAGTTTACCCCATTAGAAATCCCCAAACAAGTTATAATTGTCCTCAAAAAAGCAAAATTTCTAACGGGATTCAACAACCAAATCATAGTTTTTTGTGCCGATAACCTTTACATTGATAAAATCACCAGGCTTCGCTGAACAATTCTTTATAATGCAAATGCTGTCGATGTCAGGTGCTTGTCCGTAGAACCGTCCCTTACCTGTCCTGTCGCTCTCGACAGAATCGACAAGACAGCGAAGCTCGCTGCCGACCTTCTTTCTGTTTTTGGCAAAACTGATTTCCTGCTGCGTCAGCATCAACTCCTCCAGGCGCTGGTGCTTGACCTCATCAGAAACCTGGCCGGGCATCTCGGCAGCTCTTGTGCCAGATTCGGGATAGAACTTAAAGCACCCGAGAGCATCAAATTCAGCCCACCTGACAAACTCAAGTAACTCGGCGAATTGCTCATCCGTTTCGCCAGGGAAACCAACTATAATGGTCGTCCGCAACAAGCAACCCGCGATGGAATTTCGCAATTTTTCAATCAGTTTTTTAAGCGACTCTTTCGTATCAGGCCGGCCCATCGCCCGCAGAACCTCATCGTTCACGTGCTGGATGGGTATATCAAAATAGTGGACAATTTTTTCGCTTTTTGCCGCCACCTCGATTAGTTTTTCATTTATCCCTGCAGGATATAGATACATCAAGCGAATCCACACCAGGCCGGCAATCCTTTCAAGCTCCTTTACCAACCAGCTTAGGCCATCTTCAATGTTCAAGTCGTAACCATAGCGAGCGGTATCTTGCGCGATTACGTTCAGCTCTACCACCCCTGCTGAAACCAATTCAGCCGCCTCCGCCAGAACAAGCTCCGCAGGCTTACTTCTGAATCGGCCTTTGATTGCCGGTATCGTGCAAAAGCTACACCGGTGACTGCAGCCATCACTAATCCTCAGATACGCCCAATGCCGCGGTGTAATCAGCAGCCTGCCTCTATCATCACCGACTGTCTGCGGCCCGCATAAGGCAGGGTCCAAATAAGCAGCCGGCTCTCCGGACGAAAGGGTCTTTTTGATTACCTGGGCAATTCTATCCCGCCCGCCAAGCCCTATAATGGCATCGATGCCCTCAACCTTGTCAAAAAGCTCTCGGCCTAATCTTTCCGATAAACAGCCCGCGACTATCACCTTTTTAACAGCCCCACCCGTTTTGCGGCCCACCGCCCATCGAATTGCCTCCAGCGACTCATCCACTGCAGGGGCAATGAAACCGCAGGTATTGATAACGATAACCTCAGCATTATCAGGCTGGGAAGTTATAAAAAATCCACCCTGTCCAATCTCCGCCAGCATTTTTTCGCTATCCACAACATTTTTTGGACAGCCTAATGCGATAAAGCCGACCGTAACCGTTTTTTTCCATTTTTTCGTCATAAACGATAAAATAGCAAAAAAATACCGTCTGTCTAATCTTTAATCCAGGTAGAATATAGGATAATGTTTGGTTAATTTTCAGGCCATCAAATATTTTAGCTGTTTTTTGTCTAACCCATTTATTTCTAATAAGTTATGGCAAATTCAACCCAATATTACCCCTAAAGTGCAAAATAAATTTTATTCTTATATCTACTTGAAATCAAGAGACTTATGTAAATTTTCCTTCTCGCCCCCCTCTAATTCGGTCGGGTTTTTAGTTTAATTTCTGAAAATATCCTTGACGATAAAATACAATGCAATATAATGGTAGTTTAATCGCGTCTTTATCTGCGTTAGAATCAACCAGTTAGGTAGTTCTAACGTCGGTAAGGATAGCGGTTACGCAATTATGGGCAATGAAAGCCAAAATCTTAGCCGCTGGCAAATCTTACTGGTGGCGGCGGTGGCGCTTATGCTCTGTGCTGGAGGGTGTGGGGATATTTTTGGCGAAAAAACCGCAGTCCTGCAAGCTGACAAGATTATCAGAGACGTAAGTGCGATTAAAACTGCTCCGGAGCCGAACATCCCCAAGCCCGAAATCTACAACCAACCCCCAAAAATCTTAGAGCAGGTCGTTGCCGGCAAGCCCGATTGGAAGCTGTTCTATTTCTGTAAGTATCATACTTCTGACGAGTTAAAAACAATCCTTAACTCTCAGTTTGGAATGCAGATATTTAACGAAAAGGGCCAGGCAACCGCCGTCCCCGATTACGGCGTCAGCAGCAGCCCTGCCACCAATCAACTGATTGTCAGATGCCCATCCAAGCAAGATATTGATGCTGTCCTCGAGGTGTTACAGGAGGTCGATGTCCCGCCTGTTCAGGTCAAAATCGATTGTATTATCTCTGAAGTTTATGCGGATAAGACATTGGACCGGTCAACCACCCTGGCAATTCAAGACCTATTGGGCGAGGATATTCAGTTGATGCCTGCAGGCCAGAAATTCAGCGGCAGCGGAGCTCTTGCCGGCTGGCTAACTGAAGCACAGGATTTGCCCGCATTTCCAGGGGCGTCACTCAGAGAATTCGGCCGCGCCAAAATGGGCCTTAAAATCGGCTACTTGAGCACGAGCCACCAGTTCGTTGCCTTGGTAGACCTGCTGGAGTCAAAAGGCTACCTCAAAATCCTGATGAACCCCACCCTCGAAGTCGTTAACGGTAAGCCGGCAATGGTCTCATCAAGTCAGCATGTGCCGCTGCAACAAACATACCTTACAACCTTGACTGGACCAGGTTATTACGAGAGCAAAACAGATTATATCGATGTAGTTGACTCACTTAAAATCACCCCGCATGTCTTTGCAGATAATTACATCGGCCTGGAAACAGACATCCTCCTCGGCTCTAAACTGACCCCTGAAGGCGTCAAGCAATTGCCTATTATCACCAAGAAAGAAATAGAAAATAAAGAAAACCGTATCAGACAGGGCGAAAGTCTGATAATAGGCGGAATGAGAAAAACCGAAAAGCGCGATGTCGTCCGAGGCGTCCCACTGCTTAAAGACATACCTATACTTGGTGCTCTGTTTTCCGGCAGGGACTTCGAAGAGCGTGTCGTTGAGACTATATTTATCTTGACCCCAACCATTTCAACCGGCGGTGTCCCAAGGACAGAAATGATTGAAGAAATCAAAAGAAAACACGAAGCACCCACGCCTCCATCCGGCACCGATATCCTCGGCTTAGATGCTCGCGAAAAAGACCTCCAGAAAAAAGCTTCGGAAGTTGAAGAGGCACGTCTTAAGGCTGAACAGGAAAAAGTTGAGGCACGAGGTGTCGCCAGAGAAGCCTCTGCCGACGCCGAAAGAGCACAAGCTTCTGCAACAACTGCAGAAGCCAGAGCAGCAGCCGCAAAGGCCGACGCCGAAGCTGCTAAAACTGCTGCGAACAAAGCCATAGCAGATGCCAATGCCGTCAAGACCGATGCAGAAAAGGCTAAAGCAGATGCTGATGCCAAGGTCAAGGCTGCTGACAAGGCCAAAGGAGACGCTGAAGCAAAAACCCAGGCTGCTGAAAAAGCAAAAGCCGAAGCTGAGGCAAAGGCCAAGGCCGCTGAAAAGGCAAAAGAAGAAGCCGAAAAAGCCAGAGCTGAAGCCGAAGCAAAAGCTAAAGAAGCCCAACAGCCGCCACCTGACAAACCAAAAGACGAAGCCGCCAAGGCCGACTCCGAAAAGCCCGACGAAAAACCATCAAACCCCGAACCTGATAAACCCAAGGAGGAACCCGGCAAAGCCCAGGCCGAAAAACCAAAAGAAGAACCACCAAAAGCCCCAGCCGAAGCAAACAAAACCGGCGCATAATTTCTCCGGCGAGGTTTCGACAAACGCATCAAATAGGGAATATATCCAGTTAAAAATATTGTAGCGCAGAAGACGTCTTCCGCTATTTTGGTTTTTTCATTTTAATTTTTGCATTATAAAGGAGAGCTTATTTATGGATCTTCCCGTCAACAAACCTTTCGGCCCTCAAGCCCCAAAACCCAGTCAGCCAATCCCTTTTGACCGCGCTAGTGACAAACCCATCCCTTTTGACATTGGTGACACTTCCCAGCCAGGTATTTCGCATTCGCCTCTCGATTTAGGCGCAGGCACCACAGAAGCCCAAAAAATCGCAATGCCAAAGCCGGTCCTAAAACCACAAGAGAAAATTGTCTCCACCGACCGCATCACGGGCGTGAAGACCTTTTTCACAAAGCTTCACCCCGGCGCTCTGGAGTTTCTCGATGAGCAAATCTCAGCCTGGCTAAAGCAAAACCCCGGCATTGTCATAAAGCGAACCAACGTAACTACCGGGGAAATCCAGGCAAAAAAAACCGAGCCAAACATCATTATCACAGTCTGGTACTAATAAACTATCTCAAGCCTATTACCACAAGTCCCCCGGCTCGGCGGGGTCGAGATGAGGGGTTTCCGCGGTTTTGAACTTTTATCCGCCAGGCGTCCGGCGGATTTAGTTTTGAGGTTTAGCTTCTCCTTGCCATAATATTGCCCAATTTTGTGAAAATTCTGCGCATAAAATCTCTTGACACATCGCCCCTTTTGCATTAAATTCTACGACTTAACCGTCCGTATAGCGTTGTGACGGGAGTATTAGTAATTATTTGGAGGTTTTTGTGGCTAAAAAACTTGCTCAGGAACTGATTAACGCAGGGGCACATTTCGGGCACGGCCAGAACCGATGGAACCCTAAAATGGCACCCTTCATTTTCGCAAAACGCGGCAACATTCACATTATTGACATCAAAAAAACCCTAAAAGGCCTGCTCATAGCTAAAAAACTCCTCGCTGACATCGTCTCCTCAGGCAAAGATGTCGTCTTCGTAGGCACAAAGCGCCAGGCGCAGAAAGCCGCCGAGGCCGCCTCAAAAAAGTGCGGTATGCACTACGTCTCACAACGCTGGATAGGCGGCACACTCACCAATTTTAGAACCATACGCTCACAGCTCCAGAAACTGGAGCAGCTCGAAGCTATGGAACGCGAAGGCACCTTCGAGAGCGCAAGCAAAAAACAGGCCTCTAAATTCAAACGCGAACTAAGGAAACTCAAGGCCAATCTCGAAGGTATCCGAAATATGTCCCGTCTGCCGGGCGCCGTCATTGCAGTCGATGCCAAAAAAGAATACATCGCCCTGCGGGAGGCCAAAAAGCTCGGCGTCCTAACCATTGGACTTCTCGACACAGACGCCGACCCGGACAACGTCGATGTGGTCATCCCCATTAACGATGATTCTATCAGAGCAATTGAATTGATATTTAACGAGCTGGCCGATGCCGTCTCTGTCGGCAAAACAATGGTCCATGCCCACGCTGAGACGCCGCGACCAAGACGCACCCGCCCAAGAAGAGGTGTGCTGGCTCGCGCAGACGACAAGTCTCAAACCACTGTCGCCGTCGAGCAAACTTCTACGGAAGATACTGATAGCTCCGGCTTGCAACAAGGCCAGGCCGACCAGCCCGTCAACCCTGGCGAGACCGGATAATAAAACTAAAAACTCAAAACTGTGGAATGATTCCACAATTTTGCATTTTGATTTTTGAATTTTAATTTTTCCGTAAGATTAGGGGTTCTTAGAATGGTCGAAATCTCAACCGAAATGGTCGTCAAACTTCGCAAAATGAGCGGTCAGGGTATGATGGACTGCAAAAAGGCCCTCCAAGAAGCCAACGGCGACATCGAAAAGGCAATGGACATCCTCAGAAAAAAAGGCCTCGCCGTCCTCTCCAAACGCGCTGACCGCGAAACCACTCAGGGCTTAGTCGTCGCTAAAACAACCTCCGACGGCAAAGTCGCAACTATGGCAACCCTCTGCTGTGAAACTGATTTTGTCGCAAGAAGCGACGACTTTGTCGCAGCCGCAAAAACCCTCACCGATTATGCTCTCGCCTGTCCTGCCGACCAGGGTATAGATACTCTGCTCGATACCACAATTAATGCAAAGCCTTTACGTGATGTTCTCACCGACATAGCCGCCAAAACCGGCGAAAAAATACAACTCGGCGATTACGCAAAATACAAACTCGACTCACCTGGCCTTATAAGCACCTACGTCCACTTTAACGATAAAGTCGGCACTATGGTCCAGATTGAAACCGGCGATGACAAAACAGCCGCCGCCGATTCTCTAAAACGCACTGCCGCCGATATTGCAATGCACATTACAGCCACCAAACCGCTATCTCTGGATAAAGACGGCATAAGTCCTGAAATAATTGCGCGGGAAAAAGCAATCTATGCCGAGCAGGTGAAAGACAAGCCCGCCAACATCGTTGATAAAATCGTGGAAGGAAAAATGAAAAAATTCTTCGTTGAGAACTGCTTGGTTGAGCAGCAGTTTGTCAAGGATAACACCAAGTCCGTCACGCAGGTCCTCGACGAAGCCGCAAAACAGGCCGGCGGCACAGCAAAAATAAAAAGATTCGCCCGTTTCGAAATCGGATAACCGCAAATTATGACGCAGAGTAAACACAAACGCGTCCTACTGAAACTCTCCGGCGAGAGTTTTTGCAAACCGGGCGGTTTCGGCCTTGACGGTCCTGCAATCAAATCAATCGCCCAAAGGATTGCGCAGATTTGCAAACTCGGTCCCAAGGTCGCCATTGTAGTCGGCGCCGGCAATTTTCTGCGCGGCGAAATCTTTTCCAAAGCCAGCCAGATTCCCCGCAACACAGCCGATTATATGGGAATGTTAGCTACCATTATCAACGCCTGTGCCCTGCAGGAATCCCTCGAAAAACTAAATCTTCCCGCACGAGTTCTTAGCGCCATTGAGGTCCCTGCAATGTGCGAGCCTTTTAATACAAGAAGGGCGCTTCACCACCTCCAGAAAGGAAGGGTCGTGATATTAGCCGGCGGAACAGGAAATCCCTTCTTCACCACCGACACCTGTGCCGCCTTGCGGGCATCACAACTGGATATGGACCTGCTTATAAAAGCCACGAAGGTCGATGGTGTATATAGCGATGACCCCAACAAAAATCCAAAAGCAAAGCTCTTCAAAAGCCTATCTTACGATGAGGTCTTAAAGAAAAACCTCCGCGTAATGGACCACGCCGCCATAGCCCTTTGCCGTGATAATAATATCCCGATTATCGTCCTTAATATCTTTAGAAAAGGTAATATCGCCAAAGCCCTTCGTGGCCACGACGTTGGCACACTAATTTGTTAAATGGGGAGTTTACCTATGCCTGTTAAAGAAGTAATTACAGATACCGAATCCAAAATGAAAAAAACCCTCGAAGTCCTCCAGAACGACTTAAAAACCCTTCGGACCGCAAGGGCCTCGACCGCTCTGGTCGAAAACATAAAGGTTGACTATTACGGAACGCCCACGCCGCTAAAACAACTTGCTACGCTCGCTGCTCCCCAGCCGGATTTGATTGTCATCAAGCCCTTCGACCCCGCTTCAGTAAAGGAAATCGAAAAGGCAATCAAGACAAGCGACCTGAACCTCGCCCCCATCGTAGATGCCAAAATCATCCGGTTAAGTATTCCCCCTCTTACCGAGGAAAGAAGAAAACAGCTCGTCCAGCAGGTCAAAAACCTCGGCGAACAGGCCAAAATCGGCATCCGTAACATCCGCAGAGACGCCAACAAACATCTTGAAACAGAGGAAAAAAGCAAGCTCATTACCGAAGACGACCTAAAAAAAGGCAACAAGCAAATCGACGATATTACCAAGCAATATACCGATAAAATCGACACCGCCGTCAAGCACAAATCAGACGAAATAATGCTCGACTGAATTAAGTGCACAGGAGCATAAGTAACCTTTACGCTTCTGCCCTTGTGCTTTGTGCTATTATGCACTAATTTTTTGGAGGCTCAAAGTAATGCAAAACG
Source organism: uncultured Pirellulales bacterium (assembly GCA_964462515.1). Lineage (GTDB taxonomy): Bacteria > Planctomycetota > Phycisphaerae > Sedimentisphaerales > Anaerobacaceae > CAYWXK01. The sequence goes on along the minus strand of CAYWXK010000001.1, from coordinate 142,777 downwards.
AAAAAATTCCAAAATCCAAACCGCCGAAAAAAACCGGCAGAAAAATCCTCAAATGGCTTCTGGTGATTGTGGCAACTCTCATTGTCCTGGTATTCTTGCTCACCCCAGCATTTATCTCCTCCGAAAAATGCCGCCGGATTATCCTGGCCAAAATCAATAAATCCATCGAAGGCCGAACGGACTTCGCCGACCTCTCTATGGGCTGGCGAAAAGGCATCAAGGTAGCAGACCTAAGCTTCGATGATAGTGCAGGGCAAATCTCCGTTAAGGTAAAGCAAATCGCCACGAAACCTCACTACGCTTCACTGCTGACCGGCACCCTTTCATTCGGCGAAACCCTGATTGATGAACCCAAAATCCAGATTAACCTTAAAGACCAGCGGCCAACACAGGCCCCTCAACAAATGCCTCCCGCGAGCAAACCGCAGCTCTTTGTCCTGCCAATCAAAAATATCGACCTTGTCGTCAAAGACGGCGATTTCAAAGTAACCGACTCAAAAGCCCAAACCGTTCAGTTGTCGCAAATAAACTCTACCGTCAATCTTCGTCCACCAGGCCGGCCGACAAGCTTCAATATCAATACAACCGTAGTTGATAAAACTGAAAAATCAAAAATTAACGCAGCCGGCTCCATCACGCCGCAGGCAGCAAAGACCGGCTGGTCTCTCAAAGAAACCACCGGCGACCTGACCATCGAAGTAACCGACCTGAACCTTCAATCGCTGGCGCCGCTCTTTGCATTGGCCAAGCTCGAAGCATCCGCCAACGGCACCATCTCCGCTAACTTAAAAAGCGATATCAAAGATGGCCAATTCCAAAACTTAAACGGCATCGTTAATGCAAATAATCTGGATATAACAACCCCACAATTAAAAGGCGATAGATTCCAGACCAATACTCTAAATGCCGCTTTGAATCTGAGCCACACTAAAGAGACGGTGAATATCGAAAAGTTACAGCTCAAAACCGACTGGGCAAATCTATCCGCTGCCGGCACAGTCCCTACAACGCTTAAATCCTTAACCGATTTCTTGCAGCCCGATTCAAATTACTCTCTTAAAGGCACCTTTGATTGCAACCTCCCTGCCGTCCTATCGCAAATGCCAAAAACCTTAGGCCTCAAAGAAGGCACAAAAATATCCTCCGGCAAACTTTCAGGCACGGTCGAAACACTCTCTCAGGCAGGCAAAAAATATATTCAAGCCGGCGCAACCCTTACCGGCCTGCAAGGTCAGCTCGAGGGTAAGAAAATCGCTCTCTCTCAGCCATTAACCGCGCAAGCGATAGTTTCCTCAGACAAAGCCGGTATAACCTTCGATAAGCTGGATATTTTATCTTCGTTTGCAAAAGTTACCTGCACCGGCAGCACCAGTGGTGAGCAAAGTCAAATCCGCACCCAGTTGCTCAAATTCGATGCCGATGTAGATTTGGCAAAATTCCAGTCAGAACTTGGCCAATTCGCAAACCTCGGTCCCTATCAGATGGCCGGCCAGCTCCTCACCGCAGGCCAACTATCAATAAAGGAAAATATAATTACTGCCGCCGGCTCATCGACAATCAAAAATCTTCGCTTAAGCTCAAAAGAAACACCTTCCGAAGCTTCAACCGCTGGCGACATCGCTTTCGCCTTTGACATTGACAGGCTAAATAATATCGCTGCAATTTCTTCCCTCAATGCCAACACAAGCCTTGGCCAGCTTAACATAAAAGATGCGGTTCTGCCTCTAAACGAAAAAGCTGCAAAACCTCTTCGATTGATAGTCAACACAACCAACCTCGACCTGCAAAAACTCCAGCCGTTTGCCATCCTCTTCGCCTCTTTTCCCAGAGAAATGCAAATGGCCGGCCTCGCTGATTCCAGCATCTCTGTAACCTCCCAAAACGACATTTACACAGTTGCAACCGACTCCACAAAAATCAAAAATCTAAAACTTGCATCGCAAAATGCCCCTCTTTTTGAGCAAAGTGAAGTTTCACTTGCTCTTGACGTCCGGCTCGATCCGAAACAAAAAACCGTCAACCTCAAAAAAATTCAGTTGATAAGTCCACAGATTAAAATTCACAAGGTCGAAACAAGCGAAGTTGCAAAGGCAGGCAAAACCCTCCTGCAAGGCAAGCTCGACTGCGAGTTCGACTGGGCCGTCGTCAATTCATTTCTCCCGCCGGGCCTGGTAGTCAAAGGCACAAACAAGCTACCCATCGAATTCTCCAGCGAATATCCAACCGGCCGGAGAGGCAATCTCCTCGATAATCTATCCACCAAAGGCACATTGGGCTTCACACAGGCTGAATATAGAGGACTCGTCTTTGACCGCACAGAAGCCCAGATTCAAATCCAGAAGGGTCTCTTCACAATCCTGCCGTTTTCAACGAAAGTAAATAATGGCGAGTTCCACTTCGCCGGCCAGGGGGATTTCAAGCAAAAACCAACTTTTTTGCAAACACCCAAACCAATGCAGATGATGACAGATATTCAAATCAACGACCAGGTCGCCGCTGGACTGCTAAAGTATGTGAACCCAATCTTTGCAAACGCCCTTCACGTAAGCGGCATCGCCAACCTCGGCTGCGAACGCCTCGCAATACCACTGTTTGGAAAACCCCCGGGCGAACTCGAAATAATCGGCACCATATCCGTAAATAAACTTCATCTGCAAGCCGCCGAACCATTTCGTCAGATTTTTTCGCTGATCGGCATCGGCGCATCGGGCGTGGACATCACCCTCCACCCAACTAAATTCGTCTTGCAAAAAAGAATTCTCTCCTACGATGATATGCAAATCGACTTCGGCGATAAACCCTTCAATTTCAAAGGCGTCATCGGCTTTGACAAATCTTTGAATATGACTATAGTTCTGCCTTATACTATAGATGGAAAAATAGTGAAAGTCGGCGAAGAATCCATCGGCCAAAGGATAGCGCTGTTCCTGAAAGGCACCCTCGACAAACCCGAAATCGACCTCGCTAAACTGTTGCAGGAGCAACTAAAACAAAAATTATTGGAAGGCCTCGACAAACTGCTAAGATGATTGAACGAAATTTTGAATTTTTGTCATTGGAATCCTTCGGCTTTGCTCAGGACAGGTTTGTTTAGGATTTCGATACTTGTCTGACGACAGTCAAGATTCGAATTTCGAATTTATAAAAATTTTTTCGCTATATCATCAACAAAAATCAACAAATAATTTGCTGAATTTGAGAGGAAAAAAATGTTTAAAAATCTTTTGTCCACCCCTACCGCACAGCTCGGCAAAGTCAGCCGCTTTCTGGTCTTCCAGATAAAACTCTGGTCCCACTGTGCCAGGCTGCTTCGGCAAAATCGCTCCGGTCAGCAGGCCGCCGCCCTATCCTATCACACAATCTTCGGTATCGTGCCTCTTGCCATTGTAATTCTGCTGACCTTCCAATCATTCGCGACCTATCAGAACATCGGCGACAGAGTCAAAATACTACTCTATCGTCACCTTAACCTCTCTGAAATCAAATTCAGCGCCCCCAACGAAGAAGAAAAAATCCTCACTGAATATATCGACCAAATTATCAGCGGCTTCTTCGCAAACCTGGACAAAGGTTCTTTGACAATAGTCAGCGCCATACTTGTTGTATGGGCCGCCCTCGATCTGCTCTCAACCATTGAAAGGGCCTTTAACAATATCTGGCACATCCCTAAAGGCAGAAGTTTTCTGCACCGAATGATTAACTACTGGGCCATCCTGACCCTCGGGCCGCTGCTTCTCGGCGTCGGTATCTACATCAGCACAAGCTATGCCGCACTCGGCCAAATTCACAAAACTGTCCTCTCCTACATCGGCCCCGCCGTCCTCTCCTACATAATAGCTGCTGTTGCGTTTTTTCTGCTTTACTTTGTTTTGCCTAATACAAAAGTCAACGCAAGATATGCCCTCTGGGGGGCTGCTGTCGGGGCCCTCGTCTGGACAATCGCAAAATGGGGATTCAGACAATATGTCACCGGGTTCATACCCTATAGTAGCATTTATGGCGTTGTCGGTCTTGTCCCATTAGGCGTTTTGTGGATTTTCATAACCTGGCTTATCGTCCTGTTCGGCCTCCAGTTGACATTCACCACCCAACACCTAAAAACCCTCGATGCCGCTGAAATTACCGCCGCCAGAAAAAACGAAAACTATTTTCTCGCCAACGACCTGACCGCCATCAACATCGTCAGAGAAATTGCCGCCGCCTTCGAACAGAACCAGGCACCCGTCCCCCCTGAGCTTATTCTCGGCAGACTAAACATCCCGTCGGAACTCGGCGATAAGGTCTTAAGCCACCTCACTGCCGGAGGGCTTCTCGCCAGAACCTCCGACCCGCGTGTCGGCTACCTGCCCGCTAAAGACCCTGCAAATATCAAACTCTCCGACATCGCCGATGCACTCGCCTCCGCCTCCTTCGCCCAGTCTGGTGCCGACCAGTCTCAAACGCTCGACCAGGTATCTCAATCTCATCACGCCCTTTTAGCTAAATATAATGTCAAGCAAATCCTCACCCCGCCCAAACACGACAAAAACATGTAGCGGGGGTCATTTTTCGCGACTTAGATTCTTTTCTTGTTGCCTCTGGATTTGGTCCATTGGTATTGCCGTTTGCACAAACTCTCGATTCAGCCGCCCTCCGTCTTTGCGTATCTCTAAATGGTCAATCGTCTTGCCCTTGATGTCTATTGTGTCCATAATCAGCTTATCGCCCTGTATATCAAACAGGCAAAAGTGATTCACAATCGATGCCTTGGCGTGATAATTGCTCTGGTTCACGGGCGAAAGCACAACCCCACCCCCTCCGCTTGTAATATAGGTAACGTAGCGGCCGCCTTCTTTGGCCGGCGCAATTGGACGAAACCGCTCATAATTATGCGAATGACCTGCTATAACATAATCAACGCCGGCCTCACTCAGCCGCTCTAGTGCCTCCGGATACCCCCACGCCGACCAGTGATGCCCGAAATTTAAGCTCGGCTTGTGATAACTGACAAAATTCCATTGGGCTTCGCTATTTTTCATATCAACGGTTATAAGGTCCAGCACCTTCTTTGGCTCGACACTCTTTTCAATATTATCCGCACAAAAAAAATGCACCGGCCCATAGTCGAAGCCAAAATTATTCGTCTCGCCCTCCGGCACAAGCATCCTCTCGTAGTTTCCGCCTGTGCCCTCGTGATTGCCTTTAACGCCGTAAATCGGAACTGTCTCACAAAGTCCCTTCAACGTCTTAAAAAACTGTTCCTCCCACTGCTCATAATCATTGCCATTCGTAACCATATCGCCGCCGTGCACCACAAAATCAACCTTCTTATCTATCATCAGTTTCACCAGCTTGCGGTGAAACTCCGGTCTCGTCCTGCTGTCGCCATAAACGATAAATCTTACTCTGTCCGCTTTAATCGGCGCAGTCCGAAATTTATAGACCTCGCTTTTAATCGCCTCACCTGTTATTTGATAGCCATAAACCGTCCCCGCTTCCAGACCCTTAAGCCATTCCTTGTGAATAAAAACTGTCCTTTCAATCTTGCCCTTTCCGGTCTCGCTGGACCTGTATTGCACCTTTTCGCCTTTGCTCTCAATCTGGTCTGTCAGCTTCCCTTCTTTGCCGTAAAGCAGCTTGCAAGGTCGCTCCGACCCTGTCTCCCACATAATCGCTGCTCTGGTCTGATACGCACGAAGCAGCATCGGCCCCTTTGTTATCCCACCGTTCTCGCCCTGCGACAAAAATCCAGGTGCACCGTAGCTGCATCCGCCAACAATCACGCAAGCCACCGTCAAAATTAGCCAGAATCTCCGCTGCCCCCCAATGTCACCAGATATGGTTATAACTTTCAACGAATCTCTAATGCGCATACAAGCTCCCCTTTGAAAAACTTTGCTTAAAAATAACCTTTAATATGTTTAATCAAGCTAACTCCTGCCCCGCCTATAAAAAGCAGTCCAAATCCAAACAGCACAATCACACAAACAAATAACACTATCTTTTGTCGCTGTCCGCTAAGCAGCACCGAACCCTTGAAGCTTGCCCACGATAATGCTTGCAGCCAGATAAGGTCGCACAGCCAGTGAACAATGGCAAATAATACAAATGCCCACATCCCCAATCCGCTGGCCGTTGTCGCAAGAGCCAATCCTACCGTCGCCCACCAGACAAAAAAATACGGATTGCCCACAGATAGTATTATGCCCACAAGTAACGGCCCGCCCCTTGTAACAATCTGGTCCTGTTTTTCCGCACCCCTCAAATTGCCCAGCATCTGGATTGCCATAATTATCAAGAACGCCCCGCCGGCTAATCCTACCACAATCCTTGCCGGGCTCGATTCAAGAACCCACTTCATCCCTGACACAATCAAAATCATTAAAGGAAACTCTATAATCCCGTGCCCTGCCGCCATAAGTGCCCCGGCATACTTGTTACGTGCACCTGTCGCTATCGCCGCCGCCGTCAAAGGCCCAGGCATCATCACCCCCGATAGTGACACTCCAACCGCCCTAAGTAAAAACCCTATCAATTCCATCAAATAACCCGAAGTAGCTTCGGCTACAAAGGTCGGGGCTGCTACGGAGAATGGATTTATCCTTCGTAGTATTACTACGGAGAACGGAGGGCAGAAATTGACCTATTTACCCATTCCGAGCCAGCCGGAAATCACGGGGCCGAATTTTACGACCACGCCCGAAAAGACCACGCTGACCATACACATCAGCTTAATTAAGATGTTCATACTCGGGCCGGAAGTATCCTTGAACGGGTCGCCGACCGTATCGCCTACCACTGCTGCCTTGTGGGCGGGCGAGCCTTTGCCGCCGTGTGCGCCTCTTTCGATATACTTTTTGGCGTTGTCCCAGGCGCCGCCGGCATTATTGAGGGTTACTGCCAGCACGAAGCCGCACGACATAGCTCCGGCTAAAAAGCCCATAACTCCTTCTACGTCCAGCAATAGACCTGTTGCGACCGGCACAATAATTGCCAGCGAAGCCGGCAGTACCATTTCCCGCTGTGCACCAGCCGTTGAGATTGCCACGCAACGTGCATAATCCGGCTTGTCGGTACCGGCCATAATGCCCGGTTTTTCCTTGAACTGCCGGCGGACCTCATTTACCATTTTGCCTGCGGCCCGGCCGACTGCCTTCATCGCCATCGCCGCGAACACAAATGCCATCATACAGCCGATAAATAGCCCGGCGATGAGTTTAGGATTAATAATGTTCAAAGAATACGACGAGACAAAGTCCATAAGCGACGCGGTCTTTACATTCAGCAGAACAGGCAGCGCCTCTCCGGCAGCCTGTGCCTTGACCTTCAGGGCGTCAAAAGCGGCCTGCACCTTGTCAGTTATTTGTGCGTTATAGAAGACGGTGTTTCCAACCTGATAGATGCCATCGACCGATTGACTTGCAAGTCTGCCTATCCAGATACGCACCTCTTCGATATACGCAGCCAGAAGCGCTAATGCCGTCAATGCCGCCGAGCCGATTGCAAAGCCCTTGCCCGTAGCTGCGGTTGTATTACCCAGCGAATCGAGGGCATCTGTTCTTTTGCGGATTTCCGGCCCCAGATGGCTCATTTCTGCGTTTCCGCCGGCGTTATCCGCAATAGGCCCATAGGCATCGGTCGCCAGCGTAATACCCAGCGTTGCCAGCATACCCACTGCCGAAAAGCCGATGCCGTATAGTCCCATCGCCATATTTGTAAAACCGCCGGCCAGACCATACGCAAATAGAATTGCCACCGCAATCGTTATTACAGGCAAACCCGAAGAATACATCCCCGTGGCGAATCCGTCGATAATTGTTGTTGCAGCACCCATCGGGGCCTGGTCGGCGATTCCTCGAGTAGGCGGATAGGTATCGGAAGTATAGTATTCAGTGAACAAGCCGATGAGAACGCCTCCAATCAGACCCGATACGACAGCGCCGAATACTCCCCAGCTTATCCAGCCGGCCATAACAAGGCCGATGACAGCCACCAGAATCAGCACTGGACTGCTCAATGTTCCCAGCCGCAAGGCCCGCAGGAGGTTTCGCTGTGAGGCGTCTTCCTTGCAGCGGACAAAAAAGATGCCGAGGATTGAAAGAAGCGTGCCTATTCCCGCGACAATCATCGGCGAAAGCACGGCCTTCAGCGGGTCCATTCCGTATTGTGAAAGGATGTTCATCGGCAGGGCCGCCCCCAGAGCAGCCGTTGCCAGAATCGAGCCGCAGTAACTTTCGTAGAGGTCTGCACCCATACCAGCCACGTCGCCGACGTTGTCGCCGACATTGTCAGCGATTGTAGCCGGGTTTCGCGGGTCGTCTTCCGGGATGCCGGCTTCTACCTTGCCGACCAGGTCAGCACCGACATCCGCTGACTTGGTGAATATGCCGCCACCCACACGGGCAAATAGTGCCTGTGTGGAGGCGCCCATACCGAAGGTAATCATCGTTGTAGTGATTTCAGCCAGTCTGGTGTCGGGATTCATCCCCGCGTGCACCAGCGTTACGCCGAATAGTATCAGGCCGTTGGCCATATGCTCGGTCGTATAAACCAGCTTATCCAGAATCAAATACCAAATCGAAATATCCAGCAGGCCGAAGCCCACAACAACCAAACCCATAACTGAGCCCGACCGAAATGCAACCTGTAACGCTTTGTTGAGACTGACCGTTGCTCCCTGAGCGGTTCTGCTCGATGCATTGGTGGCAGTTTTCATTCCGAAAAATCCGCACAGACCGCTAAAGAATCCTCCCGTCAAAAAGGCCACCGGCACAAATGGGTTTTGAATACCGAAGTATGCCAGCGCGCCAAAGATAAGACTGAGCAGCACAAACACCATCGCCACGACGCGGTATTGCCTGAAAAGATATGCATAAGCACCCTCACGAACATAAGAGGCTATCTTTTCCATAGTATCATTGCCTTTGGGCGAGCTCATCATCTGCTTATAGAAGATATAAGCAAAGACCAATGCTGCAATCGAAGACAGCGGTGCAATCCACCAGCTCAACGGCGTCCCTTGCAGCGCAGCAGCTTGTGAACCTTCCGCTCCCGTTGCTGCTGCATTAAAAGCAGGTGCTACAACCGAAACTGCAATGATGGTTTTGAAACCTTTCACTTTTTGACCCTTTCAAACCTAACTACACTATCTGGTTATGTAACAAACACAAAAGATTTGCAATTTTAACCGGAAACAATTACTTTTCAACTGTTATTTTGTGGAAAAGTAATTGCTAATTGCGAGTTTGAAATTAACTTTCTGACATTAGGCTGCGATAAGCTTTTGAAGGCCCCGGTAATCCCGCCATTGCCCGCTTTGGTCCATTGCAGCTAATGCCATAATTGCTTCAGCGTTAGGTGAATCCCACTACGAAAGATGAATCTTTTTGCCGCAATGCCGTCAGGCATCCCCCGGCGGAGGCATCCCCAAGCGGACTAACGGGGTTTATGTTCCTATGGCTCTATAGACCTTGCCACGCGAAAGCCGATGAAGTCCATCTGCGGCAGCCACCACTTGCTCTTGGGCATTTGCGGGTCGTTCATCCTCCACCAGTCCTCTTCATACGCCCTGGCGGCACAGCGCAGCTCCTTTGCATTGCTGTCATAGGCACCGCCGCGAGCTACGTGGACCTTGCCGTCGCTCGGTCCAGGTGGATTTGTCGTCTGGTTTTTTTCAACTGCTTCTTTATAAGCAGTCGGGCTATAAAAATCATAGACCCACTCACGGACATTTCCCAGCATATCGTAAAGACCCCAGGCATTTGGTTTCTTTTTGGCTGCCTCATTGGGCTTGGCATCGGTATTGTCTTTATACCAGGCATAGTTCTTAAGCTGGTTTGGGTCGTTTCCAAAACCAAAGATATTGGTCGTGCCTCCTCTGGAGGCATATTCCCATTCGGCCTCGGTCGGCAGACGATATTTTTTGCCGGTCTTCTTCGAAAGCCAACCGCAGAAAGTCATCGCATTAAGCCAGGTCGCCCCCATAGCAGGATTCTTCTTACTGCATCCCATTGTTATATCTCCATAAACCGGCGTGGGACCTGTTGTCGCATCAACATCTTCGTTACCTGACTCTTCCGCTCTCCGTGGTGTTACCATTTCCTCATAATAGGCCAGAAAAAGCTCAAGGGTCGTCTCGGTCGTGCAGAGATAAAAAGGCGAAAGTGTCACCTCGTGCTGTGGTCCTTCGTCCGCCTTTCGGCCGGCCTCGTTTTCCGGGCTGCCCATCTGGAACTTGCCGCCGGGAATCAGGACCATTTCGAAACCGAAGCGACTGCCGTCTTTGTCAACAACAGTCTCGGTATATTTTTGGGACAGCTTCTCTTCAGCCCCCGAAGCGCCAAAAGCTATAAAGATACCAAGACAAATAGCCGCTGCTGCAGCACACTTTAACGCTACGTTTCTGCCCACAACCATCTCCTTAAAAAAATTGCTTCTGCAAAGATAGATGACCCATCCACTAATACGCTCAACAACCACCGTTGGGTTCATCGTTTCCAAGCATTTTACCAGATTTGAATTCGGATGTCAAACCCTGACGAATACCGATTTCTGCCGGAAAGGAACTTTAAGACTTAATCCGCCGCACGTCTGGCGGATTAAAGTGCAAAGCGAAAACCCGATAAACTCCGCAGTTTTGCAGTTTTAATCCTTCGATGTTGCTGATGACGAAGTTTGGTATGAGGTTTGCGATGAACGGTTGCGGTTGTGCTGCTCGTCGCGGTTACGTTATCCCGTCAGGGATGGCTGACGCCAAACGTCCGACGATAGACGAAACGAGAATCGCAACCGAGAGAACAACGGTATAGCATAAGCGTCACCTATGGATGCGACCGCAGAACAACTCAATCCTTGCTTCTCTGGTAGGCGATGTATAGAATAGAGACAGCAGAAATACCAAACGGACACGATTGCAAGATGAACAATACAAAAAAACCAAGACGAAACCTGGGCAGCAGTTCTCATCCTTCAACCCCGTTAGAAAAACCTTGCTTCGCCCGCCGTAGCGGGCTACGCGAAGGCGGGCGGCTTTCCTTCTCCGTAGCAGGTGCTACGAAGGATGAATCTTTTTGCCGCAATGCCGTCAGTCATCCCCCGGCGGAGGCATCTCCAAGCGGACTAACGGTGTCAACAGCGAGACGTTACCTGGCCAATCTTGTCAGATGGTGGCCGGTTTTCTGTCTGCTTGGTAGTTTGGCGTTGGCAGCTCAGACCCAGGCAATCCCGCACATTATGAGGTCTATCCGGGTCTGTGATGACCAGCGTGGTTTCATCTTTGAAAAGGACCGTAGTCCGTTTGTCCCATGGGGATTTAACTACGACCATGACGAAGGGGGCCGGCTTCTGGAAGACTACTGGGAGACGGAATGGCCGAAGATAGAAGACGACTTCAGGGAAATGAAGGAGCTTGGCGCCAACGTAGTCCGCATCCATCTTCAGCTCGGTAAATTTATGCAGAGGCCTGATGAGCCAAATGTCACCGCATTGGACAAGCTCACCCGCCTCATTGAATTGGCGGAAAAGTTACAGTTATATCTCGATATAACCGGTCTTGGATGTTACCATAAAAAAGATGTCCCCCTCTGGTATGATAGGCTGTCGGAAAAGGCCCGCTGGGATGTGCAGGCCCGATTCTGGGAGGCAGTCGCCGAAGTTAGCGCCAACAGTCCCGCCATCTTCTGCTATGACCTGATGAACGAACCGGTGGTTCCCGGCGGCAAGAGGGAACGGGGAGATTGGCTTGGGCCTGCATTTGCCGGAAAGCACTTTGTCCAGTTTGTTACACTGGACCAGGCGGGTCGGCCTCGGCCCACAATCGCCCGCCAATGGATAAAACATCTAACGGCTGCAATTCGTAAGCACGACCGCCGACACCTGATAACTGTGGGCCTTGTTTCCTGGAGCCTCGACCGTCCTGGTCTGACCTCCGGATTTGTTCCGGAGAATATCATTGCGGATGTGAACTTTCTCAGCGTCCATCTTTATCCTGAGAAGTCGGGGCTTGACAAGGCAATAGACACCTTAAGAGATTTCTCAGTGGGAAAGCCGGTTGTCATTGAAGAGACCTTTCCGCTTAACTGTTCCTTTCCAGAGCTGGAAGAATTTATGGATAAATCACAAACAATCGCCTCTGGATGGATGGGCTTTTACTGGGGTAAGACACTCCAGGAATGTCGCCGGTCGAAAGAAATTGTGGATGCCCTGATGTTCGGCTGGCTGGAGCTCTTCGAGGACAGGGCAGATGCAATCAAGCAGCATCAGGGTCTTGGCGTAGGCGACAAGCCGTAGCAAGAAGGGCGAGTCGTAGCCGGGTTAGGGGCCAACCCACTGAACTGTCAGGATTTGCGTCGCCGTATATTCGCCAGCATCAGAAAGGTCGTTGCTGTAATTGCTCACTTTGACGTGAAGAGTTACCTGTACGTCATCATCGCCTAATACATAAGTTACAGGTGCAGCAGTTGTCAGGAAGCTATCGTAAGGTTCATAGTTTGTGCCGGCGCCCCCGGTCGTGCCTGAACCATCACCATCGAACGTCAATTTGTATTCTGTAACAAGTGTGTCTGTGGCAGAAGATAGCTGAGCTGCGGCGGAATTGTCAGCGGTTATTTCCACATCTCCATTGATTGAAAGATTAGCTGATGAACTATCTTCACTTATCTGCTCCTTGTTTGTGATATTTGGTAAAACTATCGAGGTGAAATTGGAATCCCAGGACATAAAGCTTTGACCGATAAGTAACTCTGTCCAGAGGGAAATCAGTATGAGAACTACAAAGATATGAACCAGCTTACTACTCACCACTAACTACTCACCATTGGTTAATTGGTTGATTGGTTAATTAGCGACTCGCATTTTGAGTTTCGAGGGCCTTCGCCGAGACAACCGAGTTCTGGTCAGAACCGACTTGTCGGGATTGCCCTTCGGGAGCGGCGGAGCTCCCCTCCAGGCCTTTCAGCTCTTTCTCGACACTTATCGAACTATGGCGATCTAAAAATGGATCTCCATCTTCGTGGATGAGTCTTGGCGTAATGAATATTACGACTTCCTTATCTACCGTGCTGGATTCTTTAGCCTTGAACAAACCGCCGAGAAGGGGAATTGAGCTGAGCACGGGCACGCGTTTGTCCTTGGTTCGTTTCTGGGTTTCGACCAAACCTCCTAATACTATTGCATCGCCTTCCTTTACGCGGACGCAGGTGTCAACTTTGCGGCGTCGAACCAATGGAAGGTCTCCTGAAGCGTTGCCCTCTATTTGGTTCTGGCGAGAAGCAACGTCGCTGACCTCCGTGGTAACGTCAACGGTGATGTCGCCGTCATTACCTATATTTGGTTTTATCTCCAGCATCACGCCGGTTTTGATTACCTTAAGCTCCGTTCGCAGCCGGGCGGGAACACCGTAAAGGTCCGTGACAATGGTGAAGTATTCCTCAAGAGATATGTCTATGATGGCTTTTTCACCGTTCTGGGTGGCTACCCGGGGTCGAGAGCGTATAGTGGCTTTGTCCTCACCAACCAGTGCCTGCAAGGTGAATAGAAGACGTGTCAACTGGCTCTTTGGCACGCTTGTGTATTGCGCTATGCCCGTAAAAGATCCAAGACCCTTTTCAATACTAAAATAATTGTGGCGGTCAGAATACTCCCAATCAAGACCAAATTCCTTGCTGGCTTCTTCCCAGAGCTCCACAACAAGGACCTCCAGCACTACCTGCTGACGGGGAACGTCGAGCTCGGTAACGATTTGGATTATGTGTTTGGCAATCTCAGGGGCGGCGTAAATCAGCACTTCATTTTCCCTTTCACCCGTTGAGACGTACTGCTCGACAGATTTTGGAAGAGAAGATTTTAGATGCTTTGCGCTTATGTATTTCAGGCACAGCCGTTTATATTCTGCAATCTCAAGAGAGCTCGGACAGGTTGGAGAACCGCAGCTAACAAGGTAAAACTTTTCATTCTTTTTGTGAATAAAAAGACCCCGGCTCGACAAGAGCTCCTCCATACAGTCTCGAAAGGGTTTGCCTGGACCGGTGTCAAGCGAGACCAGCGGGTCGGGAACGTGCTGGCAGGTTACAATAACGACACCTGTTTCCATTGATATGTCCCGAAGAACCTGTATAAGCGGCACGTCAGCCCAAACGTTCTTGACCATTATCATTTCATTAGCGTCTGCCGTCCCATTGTTAGATAACTGGGCGTAAGTAACAGAATAAGTCAATCCGAGCGATAGCACAAGAGACACCAATGCGACCCCCGCCTTCGCATAGCCCGCTACGAAGGACGAAGCAAGGGTTTTCCACAAACCAAGCTGTTTTGTGACCATCGATGGAGTCATTAACTATCCTCACTTACTATCCGGGTATTCGAACTGACCAGCATACGAACCGGGATTTCGCGTAGAATAACATTATTTTCGGTTTGCCCTGTCAGACCTGAATGTTCTATCTCTAACTGGATAGTTGCATTGTAATCCTGAAGCTTTGCATCTGTTGGTATTCTGACTGCGCAAACTATGCTCCGCCTGGCGTTTGGTGCGAGCGTAAACTCAGAGCAATCCAGTTTCATCCAGCCTTCCTGGAGCCGGTCGTTTTGTAACCGGCAGCGAACGGAAATGGTGCCTGAGCCGGTGTTGGCAACGAGCAGTTTGCTTGTTGTGAACCGACCGGGATTCAGTTCCAGGTTTATCTTCTGAGGGTTTAATTCAAGTGTTTGTCTATTGTCACCCGTGAAATTTTGGGCCCACTGAGTGGCCAGCTCCCGGCTTATCGAAAACTCCAGGTCTTTGGTCTTCGTCCGACCATACTTTGAGCCGGAATCAAAAAACACTCGCACACTATACTGGCCCGGCGCTAACGGTTGCGGCATCACGCCGGTAAACCAGCGGATATGACCGGGCAGGATTTGTCTGCGACTTGCGTATAATGGGATGTAACCGATGCGCCTTGAGTTTGCGGCATAAAGGAAAGCCTTTCCATTCGGTTCTATTGCTACCAATCCATCATTTTTCAACAGGGCATTTATTTTAAGCACTCGGTCTGACTTACCTTCTTGTTCTTGAGAGGTTTGGTCCGGTGACGATTCTTCTGGAAACTTTTCTGGTGCAAATCGAGGCAGAGACACATTTACGTCAGCAATGCTTGCCTGCTCAACATAGTTTCTTCTCGCTGCCCGCACAAACACGCCGGAAGCGGTTCTCAATATGACGTGCACGTTCGTTTTCTGATTTTTTGAATTGCCCAGAGTCAACATAATCGCGGCCCAGTAATCTCCATCAGCATTAATAGGAGCTGATACCTTTCCTTTTAGCTCTTTAGATTCACCCGGCTCAAGGACAAATTCGCCGGCGTTAAGACTTATCCAGGGGACGGCTGAGCGACTGTGTTTATATTCTTTGCCGAAAGAAAGCTGTCCTTCACCAGAGACCGTGAAATCCACGACGTCCGCATAAACAGTGCAAGGCCCTGTCTCAGAGCCTCTGTTTGCATTAGTTACAGTCACAGAGAAAAAGGCCTCTGTGCCAGGTTTGACTTCGACCCACTGTTTTAATGGACTGACTGCCATTCCGGCAATGGCATCGACTGTAAGTGTCAACAATACTATCGGCACAACAAATATTACTGCAATCTGTTGCGTTATGCCTGACCGGTTTTGCATTTCGCTTCCCTTCTTGTTGTTGTTCTGTGTCAGCTTTCCACTACTGCAACTACAGCGAGGATAACCGGGTTTCGACAATCCTGCTGACCCAGAACCAGACTTTTCCTTGCTCTATCGGTTTTAGGTTTTGTTAATCGCTTGTCCAGGATGCTGTAAGTGTCTGGACGGCAATGTACGAACCCGCATCGGCAACCTCACCATTAGGATTGCTGGCCTGCACGTATAAAGTTATGTTGACAGCGCCGTCTGTGTTCACGTGTGTTACTGCTTCTGCGGGACTGCTGACTAAGAATATACTGTAATCCCTCCAGGTATTCTCGCTGGTGCCGCCTGTAGCAGTGACGCCATCGCCGTCGTAGGACAGTTTGTATTTTGTAACGAGGCTGTCGGTTGCAGAGGACAACCGAGCTGCTGTGGTGTTGTCGGCGCCGATGTCCAGATTGCAATTCGTGTAGAGCGTTTGCGCCTGGCTGCCTTCCGGGGCATCAGCTTGGCTGGAAATAGCAGTCAGGCCGATGTCCGAGAAGTTGCCTGCCCACTCCATAACGGTATTGACTGTTACCGATATGCTGCAGGTTGCCGGCTGGTCTCCCGGGTCAGGAGCCCATACGAGGTTTGCATCGAGTAACAACACGAGCCCGATTAGCAATACAACTCTTCTGACTGATGTTCTCATAATAAACTCCTCCATATCAATTTCTGGCAAAATTACGCCTCTCAAAAATATCTCACTCCGTTCACGGAACCGTATTTGCTAAAAATTGTATGCCCGCCATTTTGGCGGGCAACCTGGTCAAACATAAGCGGCCTTAATCAGAGACGTTACATCAACTCATCCTTTCGCTTCCTGCGACTTGAAAAAAATCCCTCAATTTAAGGACTCCACTTGACACAATGTAAACCGCGCTCAGCACGGACGTAGTCTGTCAATTGTCATTATCGATGATGATTAAAAAGACTTAAGGGCTTTGTTTATAGAAAACAACCACAAGCTCATCAGACCTGTAATGTAATTGTTAAGGATACTGATACTGCGCGCAGGCTGTGAAGAAACCGAAAATTCTGCACGAGAAAATTTTTTAAGTTGAAGACGCAGCTATTGTAATGGCCATTCGATTGGCTCTAATATCTGGTATTTTTATGAGACTTCATAATAGTCAAGGTTACTCTATGCAATTGTGTTGTTGACTTTTTTACTCTTATTTTGGTATAATAAGTTATCAGGTTAGGGCAAACGTAACTATACACGGTTAGGACTGGAGGAGTATAAAAAATGAGCCGCAATTTCGTATTCTCAATATTGGCCCTTTTTTCGATGCAAAACTTGGTGTCGGCTGAGCACGCCCCTGTTCGTGCCACCTGCGATATATCCTGCACGGTAGAAGACATTGTTGAGTGGTCGGACGACAGTTTCCCGGCAATCAATCTCGGAAACCTCACAAATGAAAACCGAGAGGTGTCCGGCAGTTCTTCGCTGATACTTTACACTAATAGAGACGTGCAAATCATTGCCGATAACTCATACGCAGCTCAGCTCTCAAAGGATGGTGTGCGAACGCTCGTTACCCAATATAATTTGGAGTATTATGGCGGAGGAACAGACCAAACGGGCGGTAGAACAGCCGGCTGGAGTGATTATGATTGCTTTCTGGTCAACGGTTCTCAAGTAACACATTTTCCCGGCAATGGCGCTGTCGAGGTAATCTTATCCGTCAGGGCTTTCAAGAATACCGCACCTGCCGCCCCCGCTCCTGTCTTCCGACAGGAAGACGCGGGGGCCGGCTATTACACAGCCAGACAAACCCTCACAGTCTGCTGGAAGTAATAATTTTTTTCAGTTCCAGCGTCGAAAAGAGACCGCAAGTAGGTAGGCCACCGTTGTTGTGAGGGGCATTGCGGGGCTTTTGAAAAAGCCAAAAACGCCGCCGAGGAATCTGCTCCTGTCCTCGTCCTACGTCTATCGTCCGTCTTCTGCTTGCCCTGAGCAAGCGCAGCGAGTCGAAGGGTCTTCTGTCCTCTGTATTCTGTCTTCTGTATTCTGTCTTCCGTCCTCCGTCTTTATCTCAGCGTCCAATTATACGGACAATAACAAAGCCAGTTATCAGCAAGGCGCTTGAGGTCCTCGATGTCAACATCGCCGTCACCGTCTATATCGCCGGCTAAGCCGCTGCCGGTCCCAAGCCAATGCTCGGCAAATTTAGCAAAGTCGCCAAACTCGACTATGCACAAAGGCCCGCCGGGCCAGAAGCCGCCAAGCATCTCATAATTGCCGCCGCTGCTATAGGCCGCATCCGGCTGACCAATTGTGCCGGTAAGTGTGTATGGCCCGCCGCTACTTGTCCCGCCGCCGTCTATCGTGCTCCAGACAATCTGGTAATCACCCCAGCCCGCTGACACAAAAGCCGTTAGGGCTGCAATACCGAATATCAAAAGCAATCTGGTTTTTTGCGTATTCATCATTTGACTCCTATCTGCAACCTTGAACCACCGGTCATCATTTTTTCCATTGCTTCCACACGATTACGCAAATCGGCGTTCTCTTTTTGTAACTGGTCAACCTCCGTTTTTAACGCCTTGACGGCTTCAACTAAAAGCGGCGTCAACTTGCCGTAGTCCATACCGGTAGCGTCTATCCCATTTTCTTCGTACTCCACTATCTCCGGCAGGACCTTGCCTACTTCCTCGGCTATCATACCTACATCGTGGCCTCCGCCATGCTCGGCATCCCAGTTAAAATATACGCCGCGAAGATTCATAACCTTACCGAGCGCTTCATCAATAGGCTGGATGTCCCTCTTCCAGCGGATAGATGAAGGGGTGCCGTAATTCGTGCCCGGCCCTGTGGCGTAAAAGTCATATGCTCCTCCATAGCCATGGACGCCAATTCCAGAAGGGCCTGCGGCCAGGCCGAAGACGCCCGTGCCAGAAGAGGTGCCTTCTGCCACAAAATAGCCGCCGTAGCCAGTATTGGCTCCGTAGACGCCAGTATTGCTATAGCCGTCTCCTCCGACACTTAGTTTGGATTGAGGATTCGTCGTTCCGATGCCTACATTTTGCGCTGGGCTTAGCACAATATCGCCGACGTCCGTATTTATCAGCCCATCGGTCCCATCATGAGACATCCCGATGTAGCATCCCCAATTACCTGTGGCCCTGCCGTACACTTGAAGGCGAGCGCTGTAGGTCCGAGTGTTAGACCAGCCCGTAAGGAATCCGAAGGTCTGGTCTTGTGTATCATCACCGAGAAATGGTGCCAGCAGATTATTCGCGAAGACGATACCATAGCGACCCGGGTCGTTGCGGGTAACAGTATTGAGAGTCAATCGCCCCACTTCCGGACCGCTTTTATCAAATTGAGCGCTGCCTCTGACGTGAAGCTTTTGAGCAGGGCTCGCCGTTCCGATACCAACGTTGCCCGATACGCCGGAATACATATTGTTTCCTGAGATAATCCAGTCGGCGTCACCGGTGAAAAGGGTCTGCCAGGACGCAAGACCACTTGAATCAGATGTAAGGACTTTGCCGGTTCCCTGCGAGCCGTCCGTAATCTTGACCTGACCTGCGACCTCCAGCTCCGCAGTTGGGTTCTTTGTCCCAATACCCACGGAAAAACCAGTATAGGCGACATAAATCTGTCCGCCAAAAACAACCGCAGTCCGTTTCGTCCCATCTGATGACATCGCTACTGAAATCCAGTTTCTACTTGATTCCTTAGCTGTCCAGGTATTGCCTGAGTCCGTCGAGATATATATCTGTCCGGGATAAACAACCGCAGTTTGTTTTGTCCCATCTGCTGACATCGCTACTGACCGCCAGTTTCTATTCGATTCCTTAGCTGTCCATGTATTGCCTGAGTCCGTTGAGACATATATCT
>CAYWXK010000001.1:0-123176 GCA_964462515.1 uncultured Pirellulales bacterium | reverse complement strand
GTCCGCCATTAACAACCGCAGTTTGTTTTGCCCCGTCCGCCGACATCGCTACTGAATACCAGTTTCTATTTTGTTCCTTAGCTGTCCAGGTATTGCCTGAGTCCGTTGAGACATATATCTGTCCGCCATTAACAACCGCAGTTTGTTTTGCCCCGTCCGCCGACATCGCTACTGAGTACCACAATCTATTCGATTCCTTAGCTGTCCATGTATTGCCTGAGTCCGTTGAGATATATATCTGTCCATTATTATAAACAACCGCAGTTTGTTTTGTCCCGTCCGCCGACATCGCTACTGACCGCCAGTATGTATTCCATCCCTTAGCAGTCCAGGTATTGCCAGAGTCCGTCGAGATGTATATCTGTCCGGTAGAATCAAACCTGCTGACAACTGCAGTTTGTTTTGTCCCATCTGCTGACATCGCTACTGACTGCCAGTATCTATTCGATTCCTTAGGTGTCCAGGTATTGCCTGAGTTCGTTGAGACATATATCTGTCCGCCATTAACAACCGCAGTTTGTTTTGTCCCGTCTGCCGACATCGCTACTGAAATCCATGCTCTATCTGATTCCTTAGGTTCCCAACCAAGCACGTATCCTTCACCTACAAATAAACCACGGGTTTGTAGAGCGTAAGGCGTCGCCGTGATCGCCTGTCTGGGAGCAAGAATGGTGTAGGGGGCTGGATCGCTGAGTTCTCCAGCTCTGACGCCCATTTCCAGCCAGCGGTCATCACCATCGAAGACATCGCTTCCGAAATCTAGATAGACTATAAAGGACCCATCAACGACATCAAGTTCGTTTACAGTAATTGTGCTTCCCTTCTGTGTCCCTGCAACGCTGGCATCGAAGAGCTTGAATTGAAAGTCATACAAACCATCCGCAGCCTTATTGGAATCAAGGAGCCGTCCCTGATAGGTAAACGCCGTCCCCATCGGTGCCGCGACAGCCACGCCAGCAAAGCCGGCTATCAGGCCCAAACAAAAGATTAACATTACTAACATTTTTGTAGTTCTCATTTTTTCACCCTTTCAAAAACTGTTAATATTTTTACGGCGCACATTGCGCACGTATAAAATCTGTCAGAGTGCGTGTAATATGTCCTCATATTCCTCACTTCCTATAGTTATTAAATATAATTATAAGGCCTTGTCGCCTTGCTGTCAAGAACGTTTTGCAGAAAATCCGAAATGCAGCTTAAAACCGCTAACCACCCCCACTTCAAGCAAATCGCCAAATTAATAAAGTAACCCTTCGTTGTCCTCCGTCTTCCCTCGCCCCTCATCTACCCCCAAAGTAGTAGTCAAAAAATCCGCTCAAAACCGGTGAACCGCTGTAAAGCACCAACTTCGTAACCTTTTCACTCTTGGGGAAAACAAAATGCCGTGTTCATCTGTGTAAATCCGCGTCTGAAAAATTTGTGTCTATTCGTGTTAATTCGTGGTTAATTTTGTGCCTTTTGTGATGAAAATAATCTGTGTTAATCTGCGTAATCTGTGGTTGCTTTTGTGTCTTTTACCTTCGTGTCCTCGTGGCAAAAACCTGCTCAAAACAGCTCAAAAAGTAACTCATTTTTGCAAAAAGTTGCTAATAGTTGCTAATTTCTGTCAAAAAAGCGCAAAAAAGTACTCATTTTTACCCCCATTTTTACGCTAAAAACAAATATGTCCTATAAAATCACGTCTTTATGTATCACCAACCGCCCCATTTTCAAAAGTTTTTGAAAAAAACCCCCAATTTTCAATTTTTTTTATCTTTTTATTACTTTTTTTTATGTATTCCGTGCTCTATTGTCCCTCGTCCAACGTCCCTATTCCGCTCTGACCTGTAAGGCGTTTTTCAAACGCCTGCGGTGAAGTCCCTCTGTGTTCTCTGTGCCGCTCTGTGGCCTTGAAAAATCCGGGTTAATCTCCAGCACACGTATCTCCCACGGCCCAAGGGTTTCGGTCCTTTTTATAAGTCCGGATGGAATGGTTCCTTCAAGAAGATTTCCTTCGGGAGAGATTTGTGTGATTGTCCAACCGGCGGCATCGGCTTTCAGGCCATATACAAGCGGGTCAATAGTAAATTCGACAGTATTTTCTTTCTCAAGATAATTTGCCAGGAAGACACCGAGCGTCCCATCCTCTGCCTTCCAGACGGCACCCTGTATGCCCGGCAGAGTTGCGTTTCGCGGTTTATTTTCGTGGTCGGGCCAAATCTCTGTTATATTCTGGATGTTATTTGTCGGCTTAATAACGCCAACTAATTCCCCATAAGTAAGAAATTTTTTCGCCGCAAGGCGGTATTTACCAATTTTTTTCAGATAGGCAGCTTTGTTGGCGTGTTCCGGCTTGAATAATTCAAACCCCATCCAGCCGTTCTGGCTGCCCCAGAGAAACGCCCGCCCCTGCGCCATAATCCAGGCCCGGTCGCCGTGCTCGAACCAGGCTGGGCTGCCAAAATACAAACTGTATCCCGAATAGACAGCCGGTATCATTGGAATCGACCGCTCATCGGGCTTTATCCAGGTAAGAAAAGCATCGACACCGTCCATAAAAGGCTCTGCTGCGCACTCCGTGGTTATTACGATGTTTCTATCTTTACTGTGAGCGACCTTCTGGACTTTTCTGAGCATTTTTCTGTAGCCATCGACCCACCAGCCCCCGCCGCCGAGCGGATGGCCGTGCGATTTGTCGAAACACAGAACCGGGCCTGCGGCGGCTATCTGGTCGATATATACTGCATTTACGCCGACTTCGTCAGCCAGTCGCTCGACAATCCCGGCGACCTTATCCTGCCAGAATTGTGTGTAAGGACACATCGGAGCCTGCTTTACCTGATTGCCGTATGTTTCAATGTAGTGTTTTCCCGCCTGGTCTTTGGCGCAGTATGGGAAGTAATCGTTAAAATCCTGATTTGAAATATCGACAATCCTGCCGTTGATGTAGGGCATTATCAAAAGACCCTTTGACACCAGGTCTTGGGCTTGCTGCGGGATGCCGGGCTTGGTTGGAAAATAGTGCGGATAGTGAGTATCAAATGGGATAGCGTGCCAGTTATACCAGTGCGCAGCAATGGGGACATCAAAAAACTTTTGTGCATCAATTAAGGGCTTGTTCTTTTCCTCCAGAGTTCCGCCTTCGGGCCCAATGAAATTTCCCACAAGCATCCATAAGCCGACATCTTTGAGTATCTTTGGTGTGCTGGTGCGCTGCGAGAGTCTGCCTTGCGATGTCCACGGGGCCGTAATTGCGAACCTGCGATAAATCTTGCATCCTTCCATCCAGTCGCCGCGATATACGCCTATCATCGCAGGAAACGGGGCTTTATAGTCGCTGCCTGGAACGCCCATATTCTCAACGTTTGTTTTTAAATAAAACTCTTTGCCGGGTTCTATGATAAATGCCTTGTCCCAGGCGTTCGGGTCGTGCGTTGCGACATAGACCGAGTCAGCTCCTTTTGTTGCGCAAAAAAATTGCATTGGCATTGACCAGCCGTAAGGGTATAGATACGACATCCTGTCCCGGCAGGACTTAAAGAGCTTGCCCGAATTACGCCTCGGAACGGCGATGTCATACTCAGCGGATTTTAAGAAGCCGTTGCATTTTGGAAAATAGACCTCGTAAAGTCCCCAGCTATTTGAGTCGTTGTCCACCCATATTCTCCACGAGGCGATACCCTCCCTTTGAGGCAAATCTGCTTCTACCCGCACATCGACAATATCCTTGTCTTTTTCCAAATCCAAATCTACCCATTCAAAAGTTGCACGCCGCAGGCCGTCAGACAGTTGTTCAACCTTATAAGAAGTGCAAGGTAACTGTGTGCTGGAGAGTATCTGCTTTTCGGTGCCGCGAGAGAAGACAAGCTCCCAGAGCGCAGGTTTTCCATCGGTTGGCTGGATGTGATTTATACCTGCGGCCAAGTCCTTCATAGCAACCAAACTCATATACGGCTGGTTGAATTCAAAACGAATAATGTCGTTCGCTAACACAACCTTTTCTGCTGCAGGCTGAGCAGAGCAAAGCGCAGCTATTATGAATATGACAAAAACGATAAAAATATACTGAGATGAGGCGGAACGTTTGAATTGCAGAAAGGACATTGTCTTTCTCCTGTAAATATATAAATCGAGTTATAAAAACCTTATCAATTTTACCTCTATTTGATGCAAGAAAACAACCTAATCTTAAATTCGTGATTTTTTATCTAAGCGGTTGTATTATAGATTAGAGAAACCCGGCTTTGGTTAGTGGAGACTACAAAGGAGCGCTTATGCGAAAAATAGTAATAGAGCAGCTAATTTTGATAGGTATGATTGTTGTGTGTTTTTATCCGCATCAGTGTTTGGCGCAGAGCAAGGTCGAGCTACAGAGTCCGACAAAAAGCGTGGGCAAATATGAGAAGATAGAACTGCTCATTGCGATTGACGGTAAATACGATAATCCCTTTGACCCGAATGAAGTTGATTTAACATTGCTATTGAAAACGCCCAGCGGAAAGGATGTTACACTTCCTGCCTTTTATTGCCAGGATTATGAGCAACAGCCAATCAGCCGAAGCGGAAGAATTGCAAATTGGTATTATCCAATCGGTCAGGGCAGTTGGAAGGCACGATTTGCTCCGACAGAATCCGGCAGCTACACTGCGATAGCAGTATTGAAAGACCGAAATGGGATAACTCGCTCGAACAGTATAGACTTTGACTGCACGGCCTCTTCCAGCAAAGGTTTTCTCCGGATAGGTCGCAAGGACCCTCGCTTTTTAGAGTTCAGCGAAGGAGGTTTTTTCTTTGCGATAGGCCAGAACCTTGCCTTCATCGGCGAATCTCAATACGTTGATATCACCAGGGCAAAAGAGATATTTGGCAAGCTGTCGCAGAACGGGGCCAACTTTTTGCGAATATGGACCTGCTGCGAGGATTGGGCAATGGCCATCGAAGCAAAAAAGAGTGCCTGGGACCGCTCGTGGTCCCGCAGGGCTGTTATTGTCCCTGTGCCGGATGCCACAAACGATTCAAATCCCCGCAAGTGTGTGAAGCTCGAAGGCAGCGATGGCGCTTCGATTACTGTTGACCCTTCACATCCGGTAGCGATACGGCCACAGACTCGCTATATCCTCACCGGCCGATTCAAAGCAAAAGGCCCAAACGGATTAAAGGTGGAAATTGGGCGCGGCGATAAAGAACCGGTCTTCGATGCTGCCCCAGACGGCGGGTGGAAAAATTTTAATCGAGAGTTTGTCAGCGGGGAAAATGATTTCTGGCTGGGCAGAGTTGTTCTAAGATTAGTCGGAGCAGGAACAATTTGGCTGGATAATCTATCACTGAAGGAGGCCGGTGGTGGCCCTGAGCTTCTGTGGGAAGCTAATGTCAATCGCCCGATAAGAGGGTTCTATAACCAGGTCGATTGCTTTATGCTGGATGAGCTTATCGAATCTGCAAGGCAAAAGAATATTTATCTAATGTTGTGCGTGATAACCAGAGACCTCTATATGAATTCGCTTTCCGACGACAAAAGCTCTGAGTATGAACGGGCAATTCGGGATGCCAAGAATTTAATGCGATACGCCGTGGCACGTTGGGGTTATTTGACAAACGTTGCCGCCTGGGAATACTTTAATGAAATCGACCCAGGCAAGGCCACCGACCGCTTCTATGATGAAGTTGGTAAATACCTTGAGCAGATTGACATTTACCATCACCTGCGCACCACCAGCACCTGGCATCCTTCTGCGAAAGACTGCCGACATCCGCGCCTGGATATAGGCCAGATCCACCACTATATGCGTCCGGGGACAAAGGAGAGCTACAAGGATGAGGTGGAAGTGATACTTGAGAAAGCGCAGTTTTTGAGAGAGCACGCCCCAGGTAAGCCGGTGTTAATCGGCGAATTTGGTTTGGCCACAGAAAAGTGGGGATTGAGCGATGATATGAAACAGGATAAAGAAGCTGTGCATTTCCATAATTCGCTCTGGTCATCGGCTTTTGCAGGCATCTCAGGGACAACGCTGTTCTGGTGGTGGGACCAATTAGATAGGCAAGATGCCTACGGCCACTATCGGTCGCTTGCAACGTTTCTGGCAGACGTTCGGCTGGCAGGACTTGAGAAGCTCAATGCTACAAGTTCCAACGAACAAATTCGCCTATTGGGATACCAGGGTAATAACTGTGCATATATCTGGCTCTTTAACCGGCAAGCAACCTGGTGGAGCTCAGTGATTGAAAAACAAGAACCCAAAGAAATCAAAGACGCCAAAATCAGCATCCATAACCTTGAAGCTGGTAATTATCGCGTTGAGTGGTGGCACACACGCGAGGGCAAAATTATCGACCAGAGGCAGGTTGCTCCGGCAGAGGGCGCCTTAGAGATTGTTGTCCCGCCATTCAGCCGGGATATTGCCTGCAAAATCAGGCAGCAAACACAGTAAAGAGCGGCAGGACGGGTGCCTTTTCAAGCGATTTTTGCGTTTTGGACTGTTACAAAGAGAAAATAGTGAAAATGCTATGCCAAAACAATTGCCATTATAGAAAAGATTTGATAAAATAATAAAACTGTATAATTTATGAATCGTGTCACGCAGCAAACAAGAATTACTGGTTAAATAGTTACTGACGCCAAAAAAGATGAGGAGAAAATAGACCCATGAAAACAAAACTAATCTGCAAGTATCTTTTAGTTATCTTGTTATGCTCGGTGCTCGCTGGCGCACAAACAGACCAACGGACACAACAAGACCATTCCTACCCAGCTATCCCTGAGATTAGCAAAGATGCCAATTCTGTTAGACAACCCGACAATGGCTATGCGCCGGGCGACGCAGAGGCAGGCACAGGCACAGAATCAGCAGCAAATATTGTCGTTGGGGAATCCGAAGGCAGCAAGAAGTATGTTATGACAGACTTTGTTGCTCAGGCAGATAATGACGTATTTGAAGGAAGCAAGAAAGGCCAGAGCTATCACATAAGCGAATATGGCCAAATCGAGCCCGTGATTACTATGGAGGACAGGTCGAGCTGGGAGCTGGGTAAGATCCATCCTGATGTATCACAGATGGCGATGGAGCAGGAGCAGGTCAAGGTCATTATACATCTAAAAGACAAACCTCTGCACCAGCTTTCAAAAAACGTCAAGGCAAATCGCCTGCCTCAAATCAACGCCCTGGCTCAACAGGTAAAAGATATAATTGCACAACAGCGTCCGAAAAAGAATTTTGCAAATACAGAGCAGGAGAAACATTCGCTTGCAGATATGGTTTTGCCACAGGATAGAATGGAGATAATCAAATCTACAAATAAGCAAATCGACTCGCTTCTGGACGCTATGAGAAAAGACATCTCGCAGCAAACCAAGCAGGCAGTTGCCGGCCAACAAAAACAAATATTCAACATCATCGACCATTATAACGGACAAGTAACCGGAGTAAGCAGTCTGTCGAACTCGATTGGCGCAGTTATTCCAGCTTTGGCGATAGAGGTCTTGGCCCGTTCGCCATTGGTAGAAAGTATCACGCCGGATTACCCGTGCACTTTTGACCTTGACGAAAGCGCAAGTATGCTCGGTGCAAGCGAGTGGTGGGACGCCGGTTTCGATGGGGGCACCTATGATGCGGCTCTAATTGATACTGGCGTCCGTGAAGACCATGTTTATCTAAAATATCGGACGCCGCCATCCTCAAACCCAAGAGACATCTTCAAGAAAACCTCCGGCTATAGTGGCTCTCACGGCACACGCACTGCGGGCGTCATCGCCAGCACTGACAGCACTTACAAAGGAATCGCATTTGGTCTGGATGCTCTGTTTGATGCGCGGGGACATAATGACATATCAGAAAGTGATGTTATGGAGAATGTCGATTGGGTGCTCGACTGCCCGCTGACAGCACAGGCTCCTGAGGTCATAAATAATAGCTACAGTCTCTACTATCTTGACTATGAATACGGCCCTTATGAGAGATTTATGGATGCGGTCGTTGATGATTTGTGGGTTATGGTAACAAAATCAGCCGGCAATCGCGGCCTTGATGAAATTGGTTATCCGCAGTCGCACAACCTTATGTCGGCAGCAAATCTGGATATCAAAGATACGGCTGAAACAACAGACGATATTATTACGTCGTCAAGCAGCCGAGGTCCTACACCGTCAGGTCGGCGAAAACCAGATATCTGTGCGCCAGGCACAGATACGTATTCAACCGATATAGCATCGACAACGGCTTTCGCCAATCACGGCGGCACCAGTGCCGCAGCACCCCACGTAGCCGGGGCGATTTTGCTTCTCGAAGACGGCGGCAACAATAATCCAAAGGCACAGAAGGCGGTGTTAATCAACACCGCTGCAACGTGGTCGGACGGCGGCACTTTAACAGAATACGGCGATGACGGGCCAATTGACGGCGACCACTGGGACCCCACTTATGGCTGGGGCGTTATGGATTTGGACCATGCCTTTTTTCATCGAAATGATTATTTTGTCTTTAGCGTTACTGCCTCCGATGATGCTCCTGATGACGATGATTATAAGTTTTATAAAGGGCATATGGATGCCAACGATAAGGCTACGCTGGTGTGGCACAGAAGAGCTGTCTATAACAGCGACAGCGAGCCGAGCACTTATTACACACTTACCGACCTGAATTTACGGCTTTATGATGAAGACACCGGCAGTCTGGTTGACAGCGATACTATACATCAATCCAACAATGTGCACCAGGTATCCTGTGATGACTCTCGCGATGTAGTTATCAAGGTGTATTGCTGGAGCGCAACCATAGAAGGCGCTGGCAGCGAGGATTTTGCTCTGGCGACAGAAGAAAATTTTGAAAGGGTTGACCCACCGACCTTTAGCATTACTCTGTCAATGCCTTCGGTTATATACTTCAGTACTGATTTTACAGTTAGTGCAAGGGTGTATAACAATGGCGATGTGGCGGCACACAATAATCAGATTACCCTGAACCTGCCGGCTGGTTTCACATTAGTTTCCGGCTCAAATCCGCGGAGTCTTGGGAAAATAAATCCCGGTTTCTCGGCTCTGGCGAGCTGGACAGTTCGCTCGCCCGGCTCAAGCGGGAATTTTTCAATTTCTGTAACCAACTCAAGCACCTGCTATCTCGAGACCTACACAGCAACAAAATCTGCCTCTATCGAAGTCGGCGTTGCGGGGCTGCCTAATCTTACAGATACCACTCCTTCGGGATGGGACTACCCGATAGTTCCAAGAAATGCTAGTGGTGCTACAAGCACCTCGTGTCCGATTACTGCTACGCTGCCGGGAAATACAGATGATACTTATTACAACTGGGCGTGGATAAACGACTCTGCTGTGTCAGCCGCTTCCCACTACACCGCTGTCTATATGGATGGTATATGGTTCTTCTCGAGCACAGTGTCCTTGGGGCCTGGAGCTGTTATGCAGCACAGAAATATTCAGAAACCTCAAATTCTTAAAGGAGGCAGGCACACCCTGTATTATGTGCTCGATGTAGATGACGATGTAACCGAACAGCATGAAGGCGACAACCGCTGGGGCAACCAGTTTGTTTGGAGCCCATACGCACTTTCAGATAATTCGCCGGTTACGCGTTCTGCGCCGCCGGCCAGAGACGCCTGGGGCGATACAGGCGGAGCTTTATGGTATAACAATGACGGCTTTTCGTTCGATGTTCAAAACGAACATCCGGATAAATGGTGGTCGGCTGTAGGTATTTTACCTGCCGACGCCAACTCATACTACAGTTTGAGGCTCTGGAATATCGGAGATTACACAGGCAGCGAAGGCGGCTTCGGCGGCGGTTATCTTGAGTGGTCCATCGACCCATACGATGCTTCTGATTTTGTAATTGTCAACGACAATATGGCAGCGGCAGGCACTTACTATGCCGGTGCGATTAACGATAATAACGCAACAGGGGATTTTCGAATTGAAGAATCTGCGAGCGTAAAAATCTATCCTCGGCCAGGCACTCAATGGAATGGGCCATATTCCAAAAACATTACCAATGTGCTCGATATATATGAAATTTACCTTACGGCAGGAGAATACTTTTTCTACCTCGACCAGACCGGGGGCACCTGCGACCTGGGAATGAGCCTTTACGATGACGAAACAATAAATGCCAAAAAGAGTGAATACATAACAGGGGCCTTTGCCAATAACGCCGGCGATGGAGCCGATGAGAAATTCCAGATAAAAATCGCAGATACTGGTTACCACGGTCTGGTTATATGGAAGGCTGATTCCAGCGATTATGCGAAAAGCCATTCCTATCGAGTTGCGGTCGGGCCGCCGACTTGCACAGTGATTGCGCCTAACGGCGGTGAAACTCTGACCGTCGGTCAGTTATACACGATAAACTGGGACAACTTCGGCAATTTGAGCCATAATGTCAAGATAGAAATCAGCCGCGATAGCGGTACTACTTGGTCCACCATAATAGCCAGCACTGCAAACGATGGAAACCAAAAATGGAGTGTCGCTCTGCCGGGTTCTACGAAATGCAGAATCAGGGTAACTTCCACATCGGACGCAAGCTACACCGATACAAGCGATGCCGACTTTACCATTGACGCAAGCGGTATTCCTCCGGAAATAAACGTTCGACAGGATTTGACCGACATTCCATACAAAGGCAGCTACAACTTCAAGAACGTCAACCTCGGATATGATAAAAGCGTGACATTTACCATCGAAAATCTTGGCGGCGCAGACCTGAATTTGACGGGCATCCCGCCGGTCAAGACAGGCGGCGTCGATGCAGGCCATTTTGTTGTTACCTCGCAGCCTTCGACGCCGGTGTTATCTATGGATTCAACAACATTCGATATTAAATTTACGCCAGATGTTGCACGTTCATATACGGCTACTATAACTATTGCGAATAATGATGCCGACGAGAGTCTTTATACTTTCAAGGTTACAGCAACCGGCACACTGCCGCAGACATTCTATGTGGACGATAATGCGCCAAATGACCCCGGGCCTTTTGACTCTGCCATAAGCGACCCGAATGAGAACGGCAGCCAAACACATCCGTTTGATATGATTCAGGAGGCTATTGACAGGGCTTTCCATCACCAGGATTCCATTATTGTTTTGCCGGGCAATTACTATGAAAATATAGACCTGGAGGGCAAGAGTGTTCTATTGACAAGCACCGACCCGCAAGACCCTGCCATTGTCACAGCAACGGTCATAAACGCTTTGGGCAAAGGTTCTGTGGTGACATTTGCATCGGGCGAAGATGCAGATTGCGTTCTTAATGGTTTCAGGATTACCGGCGGCGCCGGTTACGAGGTGGAATTTGCCGGCATCGATGTCTGGGCAGGCGGCGGCATCCAGTGTATTGACTCATCTCCAACGATAAAAAATTGCGTTATAAGCTACAACAGCGCTGAGCTTGGCGGCGGTATCTACGGCTCGAACTCGGATATGGTTGTCAGCAATTGCCAGATATTCAGGAATTCAGCTTCTAACTTCCACGGTGGAGGAATCTATATATGCGATGGCTCAAAGCCACAATTGACCAACAACATAATCAGTCGCAACACCGCAGCATCTTCCGGAGGTGGAATCGCAAGCCAGTCAGGTGCAGCAGCTCGCATTACTACAAGCAAGATATTTAGTAACACTGCTGCCAGTGGAGGCGGTTTATACATAGCCAATTCTTCCAGCACAGTCTTATCAAAGAGTCTGGTCTATAAAAATATCTCCAAAGGGACACGCTCTTCGGGCTTATACGATGGCGGCGGCGCAATGGCACTGTGGGGCGCTCCGGTGCTGTGCGAGAATTGTTTGTTCTACAGAAATGAGGCAGCCGTTGAAGGCGGAGCTATTCAGTGCGCATATACCAGTGGAGTTCTGCTTAAAAACTGCATCTTCTGGGAAAACACCGCGCCTGATGGATTCCACATATACCTGCGATATAAGCAGGGTTCGACAACTTATCCATCGACGATGGCCGCCTCTTATAGCGATTGGGAGGGAGGAAAGACCGGCGTAACAGTTGATGTGGGCTGCACATTCACGTGGGGTGCCGGTAATTTTGATGATGACCCGCTGTTTGCCGATGTTGCACGTGACGATTATCACCTGCGTTCAAAATACGGACGATGGGACCCAATCGGGCGAAGGTGGGTAAATGACACTGTAACCAGCCCCTGCATAGACGCCGGCGACCCGGCTTCCGATTGGAAGGCGGAGCTATGGCCTAATGGAAAACGAATAAATGTCGAAGCATACGGCGGGACTTGCGAGGCAAGTATGTCACCATCGAAGGTAGGCAACATAGCCGACTTGAATGTCGATGGCAGGGTAGATTTTCTCGACCTGAAAATCCTCAGTGACGGCTGGCTTCTGGATGACCTATTGTTGCGGGAGAATATGGACCGGCAGGGATTTGTGGATTTGCACGATTACAGCATTTTTGGTAACAACTGGAAATGGACGGAACCATAACTCGAGGCATTTCGAGTCCCTCGGGGATGAGTTTGAATTCCCAGAGAGTCTGCGTAAAGGCAGACAAATCATTGGAAAATAGTTTGCGACACCTTCTTAACTGGGTTGTCCTTGCAGTGTTCCTTACGGTGCCGTGGCAAATCGGCAAGCTGGATGCGAAAGAGCCCAAAAAGCAAGCGCGTGTACCGGAGATTATTGTTTTTCATTCAAAGCAAATTCACTCAAAAGAGCACCCATTTCTTTTTTACACTAAAAACGATATCAAGGAAGCACGAAGACGAGCTACGATGATGAAATATCGCCAGGCCCTGGAGACTTTGAATGCAGATGCAAACAAGGCCCAAGGGATTACCCTCGAATCGATTGACCGGTCGTGGTGGGATGATGTCAAAAATAAACCCTGGTCGGATACCTATCCGGTCATTTATGAAAAGACCTGTCTTGTGCCGCTGCGAATGGCACAGCCGGCATATTATTTGGCCCTTCGATTCACAATAAGCAAGGACAATAAAGACGCCGAGGTGGCAAAAAAAATTCTTTTGCACCTATCTGATTACAGCTTTGAGTTTGAGCATTATGATGTCGGAATGAATTATTCAGTGTGGGGACATTTAATCCTCAATACTTACGATATTCTTTTCGAGCAATTCACAGCCGACCAGCGTGACAAACTCGATGCGTTCTTTACGCGGATGGGACGGGCGGTGCTTAAAAATGATATTTACTGGATTGAGAATAATATAGGCGGCGGCATCAATAATCATCTGGCCTGGCATAAGATGATGCTCGGCTGTCTGGGTTTATTTTATAACCAGGATGAGCTTGTCCAATACGCACTTGATGGACAAAGGGGGATGCTATCGCTGCTGGAATTTGGGTTAGTTGATGATGGGCTGTGGTGCGAAAGTAGTCTCAATTACCATTTCACTGCTATCGTTCCAATGGTTTACTTAGCAGAGGCGATGCGGAAAGCAAGTAACCCCAGAGACCTATACACGATTACGGCAGCTAACGGGCGAAATATGAAACAGGCCTTCGACTCGATGTTCGGCACTCTTTTTCCTGATGGAAGCATCCCTCCTGTGGGGGATTGCTACGGCTTTCGGAGACGGCTTTGCGATGAGTTTGGTTATGTGTATGCCTACAAGGCCTACAAAGACGAGCGCTATGCATGGCTGCTTGGGGAGGCGCCACAGAAAAGAGCAGAAGTATTGTTTGTCGGTCTTGAATCTAAAAATTCACAGCCACCCGATATTGCCAGCCGGCTCTATCCTGAACACGGTTACGCGTTTCTGCGGCAGCACCAAGGCAAAGATTATTGGGGAAGTGATGGGTGGTGTGCATTTCTTACATTCGATAAAAGCGGTGTGCACTGTCATCAGGATAAACTTTCGCTGATGCTCTTTGGGTGCGGCAAGTTACTAATAGCTGATGTAGAATCGAGGACTACCGCTGCTCACGCTTTTTCGGCGCAGGTGCAAAAGGAGCTGAACCGTTCAACTTTGAGCCACAATACGGTGATGATAGACCATCGCGACCAGAAAGGAACAGGAGAGAGACTTTGGCTTGAGGAATATCGAGACCTTCCCGATGAAAAAACGGTTACGGTTGTAGATAAAATAGGTCTTCTTTATGAGGGCGTCAGACAATCGCGGACGATTTGCGTAAGGCCGGAATACGTTCTCGATGTCTTTCAAATAGTTTCGGACTCGCCTCACGACATTCACTGGATGACTCATACAACAGGTAAACTTCAATCACAAAATACCTCGGTTGCACTGGAGCCGGCGCAGATTAAAATTGGCGGGCCCGGCAGGTGGCTTAAAGATTTTCACACAGGTAAAAGTGATTACCAGATTCGAATTGAATGGGCAGAAGATTCTGTGCAATTTAGAATGACGATGGCGGCAGAGGCAGGAACAATAGTTTGCACCTGCGGGTATCCGCAGAGCGATGAGCCGGACTCTACGACAATTCCAATGGTTCTTATTGAGCGACACACAGCAAATACCGTTTATGCTGCTATCTATCAGGCGGCAAATGGCGTCAGCCATCCCCAAGTGGAAGGCAAAATCCCATCTGCGGATATAACGGCATTGGGTGATGTCGATGGCCGATTGGTTTACGAGGTAACCGGCCCGTGGGGAAATCGAAGACACCTGATGCCGCGGCTGCGGTGAAGGCCGTTAGAAATTCCTAACGGGGTAGTATTATGACACAAAAACGGCAAATCTTGACTCTTGACTGTCGTCCGACAGGTGTCGTCAGACAGTGTCTAACGGGGGCAAAATTATGAAACAGAGCGTGAACTTATGTTAGCGAGCATTTTAATTGGCTTAATAATACCAATAGTGTCAGCCATCCAATCGCCGACATACCGCATCTATCCGTTACAAAATGGCGTGTGCAAGATTGCCGGTAATCATGCCTTTTATGAAGGCGAAAATGGCCAGACTTACGATTATGCCCTATATATCTGGCTCATTCTTGGCGGCGACAAGCCTATCTTGGTAGATGCGGGACTTAGTAATGTCGATGAAATGAACCGCGGCGCCGCCCACGTGTTACGTGAACCAATCAGCCAAAATAAACAGGAGAGCAGCATAGCCCAGCTTCGTAAGTTTGGCCTGACGCCGGATGACATCGGCTACGTGCTTATCACACATCTGCACTTTGACCACGTCGATGACCTGCTTAACTATAAAAATGCGAAGGTGTATATCGGCAAAAAGGAATGGGAGCTGGCATCATCGGCTGCGCCAAGCTGGGGTCACGGAAAAATTATGCAGGAGTTCATCAATAATCCCGCCTGCAAACAGCGGCTGGTGCTGGTCGAGGACCAGGAAATCCTGCCCGGCATCGAATCTTTCTGGATTGGCGGACACACACCCGGCTCAATGGCCTATCGTGTCAACACAGCGGACGGCAAGGCAGTTCTTACCGGTGACACGGTGTCACTTTTAGCCAACTTTGAGCGAAATATTCCTCCGGGTGTATTCACTAATTACGATGAGTGTGTTGCAGCCATAAAAAAAATCCGCGAGAAAGCCGATATGGTGCTGCCCGGCCATGACCCCGGCACACTCGACCGCTGGCCGCCCGCCCCCAAAGACGCCGTCAAGTACACCATCCAGGCAATCAAGGTCGGCCAGTGTGAAGTCCGCGACTACATAACTTTTCAGGAGAGCAATAGTGAAGAAACCAGCACGTTTTATCTTTATATTTGGGTTATTCGAGGTGGACATAGAACGATAGTAGTTGAAACCGGCCCAAAATATCCCGAGGAGTTTAGTAAAGCAACCGCCAGATACATCCCCGGCGGGGTCAGGCAGTTGCCGCAGGAGAGAACTATCGAGGCGTTAAAAAGTCACGGCATCGAGCCGGCAGATGTAAATTGCGTCATCGCAACACATCTGCACGCAGACCATTATGATTACTTCGATGCCTTTCCTAACGCTCGTCTTGTGGTCAACCGGCAGGAGTATTCAGAAAATAAAGACCACCTTGCATCTGATGTGAGAAAGGCACTGGATAACAGGCCCGATGCCCTGCAGCTTGTAAATGATGAAGAGATTGTCCCCGGCGTGCGGGTTTTTCCTCTCGGCTGTCACACACCCGGCAGCCAGGGTGTGCTTGTGCGGACTTATATGGGGCCGGCGGTTCTCACCGGCGACGTAGTATATAAATACGAAAATATAGAGAAAGACCGGCCTACTCGCAGTCCTGACCCAAACGCGTGCAGGCAGGCGATGGCACACATACGCACGCTTGCGGATATTATCCTGCCGGCCCACGACCCTCTCACTCTGGAGCGGTGGCCGGATGGAATCATTGGCGTCGGCCTTCGACAATACCTCAGTGCGGGCGAACCCGCCATACGTCTGACGGGCAAGCCTGTTCCCATTACTGCTATGACAGTTATTACCGAAAGCAATCCAGGTCAGCCAATCAGATATGCAATAGAGCAGCTATCGACCTTTTGCAAGCAGTCAGCGCTGATTGAAGTGCAGGTTTGCACACAATGGACGCCTGGCCCAGGCCCGGTCGTGCTGGTTGGGCGTGGCCCGGCAGAAAAATATGCGCCATCGGTTTGTAAAAATATCCGCTGGGATGATTTGGGCAGCGAAGGATTTATCCTCCGTTTGCTCAGAGACGGTGACTCGACAATGGTTATCGCTGCCGGGGCAATAGATTCAGGCACGCGACACGCAATCTATACCCTGCTGCGCGAGCTGGATGTCAGCAAACTACCGGCGACTCTGCCTCCGGACTTAAATATCATTGAGAAGCCGACGTTTGCGCTGCGCGGGATGTATGCCCATCAGCACTGGGCATACTCTTATCCTTATTCACTGCGGACCTGGACGGTAGAAGAGTGGAAGAAGTATGTCGATATTCTGGCGATGATGCGGGTAAATCTATTTCAGATTTGGTCGATGGCGGCCATCTTACCTGTTCCTTTTTCACCGGAAGATGAGGCATTTCTTCGCCGCTATCCCCCTGTGATTGACCACGCAAAGCAAAATCACTATATGGAGGTATGGATAGGCGAGTGCGCCAACAATATGTGCGACAAGCGCAATTTGCCGCCGGCAGAACAGCGGGACTACTTCAAGGTCGAGACATTGAAAAATCCAGCCGATCCCAATCAAATGGCACAATTAAAGGCCGCCCGCAGCGAGTTCTACAAGGTCTGCAGCAACGCCGACGGCTACTGGGTGATTGACAGCGACCCAGGCGGATGGCGAGGCAGCCCGGCCAGTGAATTTGTTGATATCCTGATGATGAATCGTGAGCTTATCAATAATTACACAAAGCTCGGTCCAAAGGCCAAGTTGGTTTACTGGATGTGGTTTGGCTGGGGAAATAAGCAGCAGAACGAAAACTGGCAGGATACAATCAGTGACCTGCTGGCGCGTTCGCCTGAGCCGTGGTGGCTGACGGTTGCATTTGCGGAACACTGGAAGGCAGCAGATTTATTGAGGGTGACCGACCAGGTAATCTATTACCCCTATGGTGCGGTGGAGCCTGAACCCAGTCTGCCTTTCACAACGGTTGTTCCGGCGGTCCTTCAAAAAGCGCTGAATGTCCCGGAGCGGGTAGGAATGGTCCGGGGCGCGATGGGTAATGCTCAAACCCCTATCTGCCAACTGCCGAACATCTATTATTTCACGCGAGCATTATGGAATATGGAGCTGCGCGACCAAAAACCTGCGCAGGCGGTGCACGAGCTTGCCAAACTGATTTATCCCCAGAATACCGAGCTTCTGACGAAAGCCTGGTTATGTTTGAGCGACTCAGAGGCGCCGAACGGCAAAGCTATAGCCGATGAGCTGATGATGCTTGATAAGAACCACCAGCTTGGGCGCCCGGGGCCGATTGGCATCAAACTTTTTCCCGACTATGGCCAGGTAGCTCGCGACCTGGCTATTCAACTACGAATTCATAGTGCGGCTATGAGGTTCTGCAAGATGGTTAACCAGGGCAGTTTAGATGATAATCAGTTGCTCGAGCAGTTGACGGAGTATTGTCTATTGTCTTTGGAGTGGCGCAAGCAAACCGGCTTTCGCAATTATGGCACCAATGGATGCAATTTCTTTCCCGTGCGAGACGCAGTCCGCAAGCGATGGTGGCACAACAACCACCTGGACACCCAGATACAAAATAAACTGGCTGAATCCTTAAAAGCTAAGTTTGAAGATTGGGAGGTCGCCTTAATCATTGGCCCACTCAGTCAGTAAGTCTCACTCCGATTCTGGTGCAGTGTTAGCCAGATACGGATTTCTCAATGCTGCCGTTGCGCAGGTAGATTATTCGGTCGGCAATCTTTTGAGCTTGCATCTGGCAAGTAGCCATAATTACGGTGCCTCCGCTGCGATGAAATTCGGATAGATACTCAATTACCGAAGCTGCGTTCTCTGAGTCGAGATTGCCCGTTGGCTCATCTGCAAGAATTATCTTAGGCTGGTTAAATAATGCCCTTGCTACAGCGACCCGCTGTTTTTCGCCGGCACTAAGCTGGGCAGGTTTATGAAAGGAACGCTGCGATAAACCCAGTTGTTTCAACAAATCCATAGCTGCGGCAGTATCTTTATTTTTACCGATGGCTCCACCAGCTAAAACGACATTTTCGATGGAATTTAGATACGGGACTAAATAAAACATCTGGAAGATAAAGCCGATGTTTTTAGCGCGGAATCCGGCCCTATCCTGCGAGCTTATGTTATATATGTCTTTTTCTTCAATATAGACCCTGCCTTTGGTTGGCCGAAGCATCGCCGCTATGGTCATAAGAAGTGTCGTTTTTCCACTGCCGCTGGGGCCGCATACAATAAGAAAAACGCCTTTTTCAATTCGCAGGTTGATGTCACGCAGTGCGTGAATTGTGTATCTACGACTATGATAAATTTTTGAAACATCTTCGAGGACAATCATTTTATTCTTCTCTCAGCGTAACGGCCGGGTCGTAAGTTACAGCAATCATCGCCGGAATAAAACTCGACACCGCAGCAAATAGCGGCGCAAAAATAAGTAAAATCACAAGCAAAATAGGTTCTGGTTTTATCACTGCCTGTGCCGTCATCTTAAATACATCCGGCCCAAATTTCATAGCTAAAAAAGTTCCTGTCAAGAACCCGATTGCTGCGCCAATCGCGCCAATCACAACTGCTTTGCCGAGAAATAGTGTCGTGATTTGTCCTGAGCCATATCCAAGCGCCCGCATAATACCAATTTCCTGCTGCCTGTCGCGGACATTGATTGCCGCCAGCACTCCGACCGACAGGCCGCAGGCAATAACGATAAGAGGCATAATAACAGCAAAAAAATCCCTGACCATTTGTCTTGTTCTTGTGCGGGCAGAGGCAATAGTTCGGGTATGAAAGACCTGGGTGTCGGGCAATAACGACCCAATTTCTTTCCGCAGGATAGATACAGGGTCGCCGGCAGGGGCAAAACAGAGGCAATCAACCGCCTGGATTTCGCTGATTTGTCCAGGCATTTTCAGAATATCCTGAGCATCACGCAGGTAACACTGGATTCGAATGTCATCGGTGTTTCCCGATTCTGCCAGGCATTTGGCTACCTTAAGCGTTTTACCTTCAATTTCTACGGTGTTACCTTCTTTTAAGCCGAGGGCCTGTGCGACTCGGTATCCAATGTATAGATTACCCGGTTCAATCTGGTAACTTATAGGCGACTTTTTACCGCCAGGCAGACAAATTTCTGGAGCCAGCCCTGTTACTATCACTTCAACTCCACGCCACGATATTTTCTTCTGCAACCTGGCAAGCAGGTGATTATAGGAAACTGCCTTTTGAGTGGCGAGCTTGTCGAGGTATTCCTGCGGCATCATTCGGTCAGCTAATCCCGTTAGCAAAAAATCATTTATGTTTGTATCTTTGGATACGATGTGGACATTAAAGCCCATAGTAAGCATCAAGCGGGCGGTCTCACGCTCCGATGTTTTAGCGGCGGTGAAAAACGATATAAATAGCGCCGCGGCTGTTACCACCGCCAGCACACTAAGTAGAAAGTTCACTTTGCGGTGGCGAATCTCTTTGATGATAAGACCAAATATCATCATATCTTTTTTGGCCTTAAAAGAACTACAATGCCAATGATGACAACAACCACCATTAGTCCTATTGTCACGAACGCCATAGCGGATAGCGGCGAATAAATGTCCATGTCAGATGTGTTGTCTGCATCTGGTTTCGAGCGGGCACCAACAGGCTGAGCACCGACAGGTCGGGGCTGGTAACCAAATGGAACGCCTGGATAAGATGAGCCTCCCATTCCTCTACTTACAATTGAGCCTATCTCCATCTTTATCATCGGGCTTTCCGGGTCAAAACCAAGATTTGTCGTCACTTTTTCTTGCAGCTTTCTTTCCCATTTGACCGGCAGCATCGTCCCCTGCACCCATCTCTGGTCAAGTCCGCACTCACAATCCTCGCCAATGATATAAAGCACTCTGGTAAGGTTATCTTCTGTTATTTTTTCGCCGTTAAACATCGGCCCAATCCATCTGGCCTTTCCGTAAATCACCGCTATATGCGGGCCGACAATCTCCTGTGAATTCAGCCCCAGACTCCAGAGTAACACTTTCTCTTGGTCGAGCGATTTATAATCCACCACAACCAGAACCGGCGGGCGGCCTGAAGCCGCATTGCTCAAATCCGCCTCAGGCGGGGCAATCGGCTTGGGCAGCGTATCTATATGAGCCTCTATGCTTTTAATCGCAGCATAAGCAATAGCTTTAGCCTTTTGGTTTTCCACGGTATCTGCTGCTTCTATTAAAAGGACCACACTGTATGCCTCAATCGCCTGCTGCACAATTTCTTCGCGCTTTGGTGAAAACAGGATGCTGCCGACTGCCGCCTCAAGTGTATCCTTAAATGCACGAGCTGGTTCAGTCAGACCAAACGCAAGCGTCTGCCCATCCGGTGACACAAGAACACCGGCAGGAAAAGATTTTATCTGCAAAGATTCTAAATTTTTTATTGCCTCCGCGCCTTCTTGCGAAGGCAAGGGCGGGGGTTCCTTTTGCTGGTCGATGTTGATTATTTCAACTCTAATGTTACTATCCGCAAATGCGTCTTTCAGTATCTGCTCGAAAGATAAAACGACATCGGCCGGCGTATCATTTTTGACATAGCCGTAGAAATCATATCGCTCGATGCCCAGGTCAACGAAACCGGTCTGGCGAACGTTGTATCTGCAAGCAAGAGCCGCAGGTTGCTGGTAATAAGCACACAGGAAACAAAACAAAACTAATTTTAGAAATCTAATCACAATAATCCCTATTCCATTGTTCGAGCAGGCAAACATTATGCCTGATACTATAAAGATTCTGGCAGAAAAATGCAAAGGCCTTGCTTCGCCCGCAGTAGCGGGCTATGCGAAGACGGGCTCTTATGGGGGCAGCACGTGAATGTTCTGTGGCCGTAATGCCGCAACCAAATCGTCTCCCGGCTCAACCCTCAGCTCGTTAAAAACTGCGCCTGTTAAATGAGCGATTAAACTAAAAGGGCCATCCAGCTCCATCTTGACATACTCGCCATAGTTACGTAAGCGAATAAGTCTGACGCGAATCTCATTCTCACCTTTGCCGTAACTCTCAGCATAAGGATAAACGAGCACATCTTCAGGACGAATCACCAGCTTAAGTTTGCCGTTATATTTGCCTATGACATTTATCTCGGCATTTCCAACCTTCACTCGAGTCTGTTCGGGCTGGGCACCTGGCCTAATCACCTGGCCGGAAAAGATATTTTCGCAACGCATAAAACGTGCGACAAACTCACTTTTGGGTTTGCGAAGAAGCTCATCCAGTGAGCCGATTTGCTGTAAGGCGCCTTCGTGTAAGATAGCGGCCTGGTCAGCCACAGAAAATGCCTCCTCCAGATTATGACTTACGTGAATAACAGTTACCCCGAGGCGGCGTTGAAGAAAAAAAAGCTGCGTGCAGATTTCCTGCCTTGTTACCTCGTCCAGAGCACAGACCGGCTCATCCAATAGCAAGACCTTCGGCTGTATAATTATTGCTCGCGCCAGAGCAACCTGCTGCGTCTCTCCTCCGCTCAGGCCAATTACACTGCGTGACAATAAATGTCCGATACCCAGCAGCTCCGCTGTTTCACCGGTTCGCTTGATAATATCCTTATTAGTGTATTTGCTGACACGTAAACCAAAAGCAATGTTTTGTTCGACAGTAAGATGAGGGAAAAGTGCATAATCTTGAGGCACATACCCGATATTGCGTGCACGCGGCTCAAGAAAAGTTGCATCACGTCCATCGATAAATATTTTTCCCGAATCTACTTTTCTAAGGCCGCACAAGCACTCGAGGAAAATACTTTTGCCTGAACCTGGCGGTCCCAGCAAAACAAAATACTGTCCGGCTGCTACCTCGATACTTATATTTAGCAAATGAAACGTGCCAATGCGGAAAGAAATTTTCTCGGTGCGAATCATCGTTTCACCAGAGCCGAACCGCCGACAAGGCGAATAATAGTTATTGCGACCAATGCCACAAAGATAAGTAATAGCGCTACTGCCAGAGCCACCTCCAGATTGCCCACCGATTGCTCAAGAAAGATTGTGGTGCTTAATACCTCTGTTCGCCCGCGAAAAGACCCGACGAAAATCATCAATGGCCCAAAAAGCCCAAATGCGCGTGCCCAGGTCAAGATTCCTCCTGCAATAATACCGTTGCGAGCCAAAGGCAGCGAAACTCGCCAGAAGCTCCCCCATCTGGTGCAGCCTAACGTAAGAGCCACATTCTCATAGCGCTGACTGACATCGTTAAATGCCGTGTTAGAAGAGCGGATTGCAAGACTCGCTGCCGCCACAAACTGGCACAGCACGATGCCCTTTGGTTGAAAGACAAATTCCAGACCTAAATCATCCTGTATCCATCGCCCGAGAGAAGTCTGCGAAAAAAATACTAAAAGCGTCAAGCCTACAACAAGAGGCGGAAACACAATCGGCAAATCTACAATTGCATCTGCCAGAATTCTGCCGGGAAATCGCAGCCGGCTCAAAGCGTATCCCACCGGCACCGCAAATAGTAGAGAAATGAAAGTCGTGCTGAAACTCGTCCAGATGCTCATCCAGAGGGCGTGGATTATAAACCGCGATGTAAGGACTGTTACAACAGCTTTTTTGTTGATGTAAAAGACATCTGAAATGATGAGTATCAAAACAAAAACGACAAAAACAACTACAAAGAAAAACACTGCCGCCTCGAATATACGGTCTCGCCAACCTTTTACAGGGCTATTCATACTTACCTTTGACAAAACTTGTCCACATTTATTGTTTTGATAAAACATCCCCCGGAAAAATCCTGCCGGTCTCTCTGGGAAAGATAGACATCTTATTACGGCGGCTCGACTCTGTAGAAATGTTTCTTGAAAATGGCCTGGCCGTGCTCTGAAGCTGCAAACTCGATAAACTTTTCAGCCAGTGATTTATTCTTTGTAAATGTCAGCACGCCGATATCGACAGTAGAAACACAAT
This sequence comes from uncultured Pirellulales bacterium, assembly GCA_964462515.1. GTDB lineage: Bacteria > Planctomycetota > Phycisphaerae > Sedimentisphaerales > Anaerobacaceae > CAYWXK01. Next base: position 99,718 of record CAYWXK010000001.1, on the reverse strand, counting down.
TGTTTTCTATGGGAATAGGAACCTGGTCGCCATAGTTTGCATAGTATCGAGCCACCGCGTCCCAGACGATAACCGCATCCAGTGAACGTGCCTGAATTTGCATACCCAGTTCGTTCACCGTCAGTGACAAAAAGGCGATATTTTTTTCAACATCGGCCCAGGAAATATTATTTTTAGCGAAAACCTCCAGCGTCTTTCTGCCGACCGCACAAGCATTAGGGTCGCCCAATCCCAGCTTTAAGCCGCTCATGAGGAGGTCCTGCAAAGAACGTATATTTTTGGGATTACCTTTTTGCACCAAAATCGCAGGCACAAAATAGCAGACCGTCTTTTGCGACAGTATCATCCCTGCGCCGGCTGCCTGCTCAATATAGTAACTATCGCCTGGCATATAAAGGTCGCCTCGCCGGCCAAGTTTTATCTTTGATAAAAGTACTTCGCTGCCTGCATAGTCGATGGCAATCTTGACACTATATAACTGCCCGAATACCTCGACCAGCTCATCCACAGGCGGGCGGATTCCTGCGCCGCAATAAAGCAGCAATTCTTTCGCATCAGAATCAGATTCTTCGGAGCTTTTAACTCCACATCCGCAAAGGATTACTATTGCAGCAATAATTACAGATACAGCGAATCGCTTCAAGGAACTACTCCTGCGTATTCTTTCACATAGCCATATTCGGCAAAAATCTCAGGACCTTTATTTCGGGCAAATTCAAAAAATTTATTGAGCAGCCCCTGCTGTTTTGAGAAGCTTAAACCGATAATGTGCACTCGAACATCTTTATCATATTCGTATGGTGTCTTCACCACTTCCAGGTCGTCTCTAAATGTATGCGCTACGCCGTTCCATATAATGACCGCATCCACCGTCTTCGTTTTGAGAAAAGTGCCGAGAGTGCTGTGCCCTTTTGTCAGGCGGTTCTCGACATTTTTCATCACCGCCTCTTTTATGCCTTTCTTCTCCAAAAGTTCAAATACCATTTCGCCGCAGGTTGAATACTGTGGGTCTGTTAGCGCTAGCTTTAGCCCGGGCCGGGCCAAATCCTCAATTGATTTTATGCCCTGTGGATTTCCTTTCTGCACAGTCAGCACAGGCGCAACAAAACCAGTTTCAATATGTTCGCCGAGCGCCTGTGCCTGCGAAACGTAGTCAAGATATGGGTCGTGCGTTATAAAGACATCGCCTTTTCGGCCTGTCTTAATCAAGGGTAAAAGGTCCTCGCTGCCGCCGCTTGTAGTAACAACCTTAATGCCGGTTTGGGCGGTGAACAACGAACAGAGCTTCTCAGCCGGCTGAATAAATGAGCTGCCGCACAACAGCACTAACTCTTTTTGTGCTTCTGCCGGCTGCTTCTTACTGCACCCAACAAAGGCCAACAAACCAAATAGAGTGATTAGGAATAAAATGAAAGCCCGTCTTAAAACGCGCATATCTTTTTTGAACTCTTCTCTATTGTTGTGATGTAGGGCTTGTGCCCTCTGTGGTGACTCATCAAACGCGCTCTTTGGCGCCAAAACACAGGATCTGTCCATTTTCGAGAGTTACTATTACTCGACCATCGCGGTCAACAGCCATTCCCCATGTTACCGCAGGCGAGGGCAGCGGCTGCGACCATAATACCTTTCCATCTTCCAGCTTCAGTGCAACGACCTGCGATTTGCCGGCAACCACCACAGCATTACTGCACACTGCCAGAGCAGTCCCATCCTTACAATCGTAGCTCCAGAGGGGTTTATCCTGGATGCCAAGTTTCCTGAAGCCGATAAGAAAGCGGTTCTGCGGGTCAGCCATTTTTTTATTTAATAGCTCCCTGTCAATCTGACTGAAACACAAAACCTTACCGCCATCCTGATTGCTCACCCAGGCGATGTCACGACCGGCGCTCGATGTAAGGAAGACCTTGCTAAAGACAGTGTCATCATAGACATCGTATTCAGGATGCGCATAGAAAGGCTTGCCGCACGCTACGACCTGTCCGCCAAGCAGATAAAGTTCCCAGCCCCGGGGACTGCGCGATACACATTGTGCAAGCGGCTCGGCGTCATTAAGACATTTTCCATCCTTAATATCATATATCGCAGGCGAGATGGAGCTTCCGCTGGCCAAATACAGCTTGCCATCGTAAAGCAATTGATGTCCCTGAACGCTCACCCCTGTTCGAGCCTGCTTGTCAAGATGACCTGACGTGTTGTTCTGCCATTTTATCCGCCCAGTTGCCGCATCGAGCGCATAAACGTATGTCCCGTCATAATTAGCAAGTCCGGCAGCGACATAAGCAGTATCATCCTGAACTAACACTCCGCTTGCCGCCGGCCAAGTCGATTGCAGCAAGCCATAGACAGGAATTTTTCGCTGGATAGGAGCTGCGCGGAACCGCCATAAGAGCCGCCCTGTCGCAGCCTCAAAGGCATACAACCAGCCGTCACCGGACCCTACAAAAGCCCGGCCTTCCCATATAGTTGGTGCAATTCGAACCGCACCGCCAGTATATGCCTTCCACCGAAGCCTACCGGTCGCTGCATCCATCGCCCGCACAATTCCATCAGGACCGCTAACAAAAACCAAGCCGCCTGTGGCAACCGGTGCTGTAGGCAAGGATGAACCGCGGGCAAAAGTTTTTTTCTGAGCAGCCTGCCACAACAATTCGCACTTGTCGGGTATAGTTGCCTTTGTGGTCGCGCTTGCTGTATTATCTGCCCGCAACGTCGGCCAATCATTTTGCGATTGTGGCAGCTCTGCAACTTTATCTATGTTACCAGTGCCTTTCTCCAGACGCTCTGTCTCTGTTGCAGCCGCGGTGAAATTGAAATTTCCTGCCGGCCCCAGGCAGGTAATACCATACAGCGTAAGCTGGCAATCGCACACGGATGGCCACCAGTATAGTAAGCCGTTAGCAATAGTTACACCATCGTGGCAGTTTGGGCGCATCGGCGAAACCCAGCCCGGCCGCTCACTGGCTATGTCCAGACGCACCGAGCCGTCTTCTGCACGGAAGAATATGGCATCGGCTGAACCGGTCGGCCTGGTGCAGGCCCGGCGAGACTTGTTAATCTGCGACAGCACCTCGCCGGTAAGTGCCGCAAACTTCATACTCGGATGGTTGTCTATCTGCCCGCTTATACCGTATAGTTCTTCACCCCGCAGGACCAACTGAAAGTTACTGTAAGGATGCTCCCATAGAATCCGACCATCCTCGGTTGAAACCGCAAGCAGCTTGCCAACGGGTGGGCCGGCAAAATACAACGCCTTGTCGCTGCACTTTAGATAGCAGGTTGTTCGCCAGTTTGTCCGCCAGTCCTGGCGATCCAAATATGAACCCAGTGACTCAAATAGTTTGGTGTCGTTTGCCGGTGTTTTACGCCAAAATTCTTTGCCATTTTTTGCATTCAAGCAGGCCAAATATGCACCGAATCGAAAGATGTAAATCCGACCATTTTTCATACACATAGCGCGGCTGTCGATTGGCTGGTCTTCACGATGACTCCACAAAACTTTTTTGGTCTTAGGGTCAATCGCAAGGACATTACTCCCAAATCCCCACGGATGCTCCGGCTGATTGAAGCCCTTCGATATCGGGTCCCACGGCCAGCCGTGCTTATCACGGTTCCACCGCATTGTGGGGTCTCTCTGCTCCTGCTCTCCCATCAGAGTATAGAGCACACCATCCTCAAGAGCCATCCATTTCCAGAACGTCCCGCCGGCCGCATCCGCCGGCGGTGCTATCTCGTCTTTCAATTGGCCGGTTGCAGCATCAATAACTTTGCAGGATTTATCATCTCCAATATACAGCAGCGTCGGCGTCGCTATCATTGTATTGCGGTGTATCATAACGCCTTCTGCCAGGTCTCGCTGCCACAGTATCGTGCCGTTATAACCATTAAATGCCACCAGCTTATTAAGAAACGGCTCTTCTCGCGCCTTAAATGCCACGTGCCCGAACGCCTTGAATACCCGACCTGCTGAGGCCACTGCTACCTGCGGCAGCGGTGCATAACGCGGCTCAGCTAAAAACTGAGTCAGGTAAGGCGAGATGGCGACCCGGTCCTGCGACTGCGGATTGTTGTCCGGCTTATAATACGGGTGACTCCAATCATCCACGCCTTCGGGAAATGATTTTACCAGAATCTTGTCCCCTAATATGGCTTTGCCTTCAGGCCGAACTACACGCAGCGCCTCCGCCTCTTGAATATTGACGGCATCATCTACGGCAATCAGTGCATCAGCCATATTGTCGGCTAAATGCAATTTCGTCAGTTCACCCTTCTCGATAAATATGCGAGTCCCGTATAGTCCGGCATCATCGGCAATCCGGCATACTCTTTCCACATCCTCATTTCGTGGCAGCTGAACATAAACCAGCAGCTCGCTATCCCGCGCCATCTCTAAAGCAAGTTTACAGTCCCTGTCGCCAACAACCACGCATATACCGCGTGTTACGCCTATCTTCTCGATGACTGATTGACTTTTTCCTTCTGCTGCATAAATGAAACTGTAGCAGAATAAAAGTATCGCTGCCGCTGTTAATATAAGAATCTTTACGTTTTTCATCTGTTTCCCTTTCTATTGGATTGCTGACAAAATTGTATTCCAAATAGATAGAATTTTGACGCAGCCAAATTCTATCAGATAAAGGCAGAAATGTCAAAGCCTGTTTCTATGTAACAATACATAGAATACTGTTTTCGGTTTTTAGCAAATGGCACTACTGGGATATGATTTTATCTGTAAATTTGTTGAAACTTTTGGAAATCTCTATGCCTCCCCCGACTTGTCCGCCAGATGTTTGGCGGACTTGTGCGGTCGTAAAGGTGATTTTTGCGCCGCCAATAATCACGGTAACCTGTCCGCTTTGAACCTGTGCAACTGCATTTTCAACCGATGAGGTCTTCGCATCAGTCGCAGTCAAAACGTGCAAAAAGTAATCGACGGTTGCTTGCTGAGAAGGCGATATTTCAATGCGGCATTCCGGCGCAGACCCGGTATCGCGCTCGGGCGGATAGGTTTTACCGCCATAGCTATATAAATTCGGCCCGGCAGCTAACCTGACTTGCGACTTTGTCGGCAAAATGGTCTGGATAAACAACCGCCCATCGCCGTTTGTAACTACAAGATTTGGCGATGTCCCTGTGGGAACTTTCATAGTCTGCAACAGCCAGGTCTTTTTGAAGCGAGCGTCTTTAGAGCACACCCGGTCAAAAATGACAAATGTGCCTGGCCGAAGAAACACAATCTGTCGCGTAAAATACTCCAGCTTCTTAGGTGAATAAGCTCGTGTGCAGTCACCTGCTACGTAAAGGAATGTCCCCTTATCCTCAAAAGCCAAAATATCCGCAATATCATACAACTGTTTTCCCTGCTGCCATTGTGCCGGGTCAACGACAGCGCCATTATGGTGAGGCCAGGGATGATACTGCCCGCCGTCATTTCCCGAAACCGGCCCGGCACGCATCTGCGGCCACGTCTCGCAAGGGTCATAGACAAGTATCGTGTTATGCGCGATGGTGCGGAGATGATAATTGACATCGTGATTCGAGCCAAACGCATCGTAGTGCCCGCCGTCGCCGGCCAGCTCCGCGAGCTTGTAAATCAGAAAGTGCCCCACATCTAAATGCTGGTGTGCTGTGAAGCGGTCGCCGCACTTAAAGAAAAAATAAGTCGCATCTTCATCCCACGAGCTTCTCGCATAAACATAACCGGGGCCTGTGCTGATGTGCGATAGCTTAAACGAGTGCAGGTCGCCCTTTTTGACCGTTGTATCCCGCCATAGAAAATCTTTGTAAGCGTAATTGCCGACACTCGAACGCGGCGTAGTCTCATTAAACGTTTGAACAACCTGATGGTCTGCATCATCACGGAAGTAATTTACAAGAATGCGTCTGGCCGATAACGCCTTATCGCGGTCGCCCCCGAAGACCCTCCCGCCGCCATCACCCATTGGAATCGGCCGGCGCGAACCATACTCCACAATCCCCGGGTAGGCCTCAAACATACCGGCAATAGCGCGTTCCTTAAAAAACGCAGGGGCATCCGCATAGTAATCAACGCCTTTACAATAGCGAGCTGCCTCGCAAAAAAACAGCCACTCATACAAAAAGTAATTGATGTAGTAGCCCTCAGCCCATCCGCCGCCGTCTCCTGCCAGCTTAAATGCCGGCGCTGCCCGAGTCCGCCAATCCTGCTCAAGTGTCTTAAGAAATTCAACAGCGCGAGGATTTTCATAATATGTTGCATAGCAGGCCAATCCAATACCCCAGTTCTTGTAGCCATACCAGCCGTTGTGAAAGACATGCGTCTCAGAATCGACATTGGCTTCAACGGTTTTATTCATATACTCCCAAAACTTCGCACGCTCTTCGTCCGTCCAGTATTCGTAACATAAATCATAAACTATTGCACAAAGGGCAAGGTCGTGCCCGAAGGTAATATGTCCCTTTTTAATTGGGCCTGTAATATATTTTAGAGATATCTGCACGGCTGTCTTGCCGAGCTGCTCATCCTGTTCAATCGCACAGACTAACGACATCGAGAGTCCCTTCGAGTGGTCATCGGCCTCAAGCTCGCGCGCGACCCTCACAACCCGCTGATAATCTTCAGCACGCTCTTTAGATAGTTTCTGCAATTGCTGCCTTGACCCAAGCAGGCGTGGATGTTCCTTAGGGACTGGATGCCTCGAAGTCTGAGCCGATGTTGAAATCGGCGTTACCAAACAAATTAGCAGCACTACAATGAAGCCCCACGTGCAAAGCCTATGGTACCTCCCTTTCCTCGGCGGAATCCGCCGAAGCATACCCTCCTTTGCAAAAGGCTTCGGAGCGTTATCCTTTTTGCATTCATCCACGGCTAAAAGCCGTGGTCTTCTGCGAAGGCGGATCAAAATGGCACAAACCCAATCCGCCATTCGTCCGGCGGATAAATTTGCTGTCGGTCTCGATACCCAGGTTGTCCCGGATTCTTTGGTATTATATTCTGCTGAGCTCATTTTAATCTTCTAAACGGCGGATAAATCCGCCAAACAAATGGCGAATAAACCTGCCCGGATTTAATCGTATCGGATTACCTCTCCGGCGTCAATAATCACTTCCGGGTAAGTAAATCCTTCTACCAATTTTATTTATTAATTGCAGATTTTCCCTTTGTCATTCCTGCGAAACCTGTCCTGATTGAAGCCGAAGGGGCGGGAATCAGGGCCTTTCCAAATAATTATTGTATCCGGTTTCTTGGGCAATCTTTAACTGCAATGGGTATCACCAGTGGAATACGCAATACGAACGACTAATCACCCCGCCTTTGGCGGGTTCCCTTTACATCACAATATCGACGAAAAAACTCTTGCAATTTCGCGGCGCTAAAGTTAAAGTTTCTGGCATTGAATTATCGCCAGAATAGATTTACGCGGTTATATAGGAGGCCGCGAAAAGGAAAATTTATCCCTATGGGATTTGTCTGATGGAGCTATAAGGATTGATGCAGACGCAACTTAGGTTCAGGAGTTTAATCGAACTTTTTAATGACACTCTTAATAGAATCGACCCACTGGATAAGGTGTGCCTGGAAATTGTTAGGGCGGAGCGGCAGGAAACACTCACCTTCCGGCAGCTAAAAATACACGCACAAAACTTCGCATTATGGCTTATTGAAAAGCAAGGCATCCGGCCCAAAGACAAAATCGCCATCGTGGGCAAAAACAGAATTGATTGGGACGTGGCCTTATGGGGGACAACTCTTGCCGGCGCTGTGCCGGTATTGATTGACCCGGAGCGGCCCGTTGAAGGAGTCATAAATCACCTCACTCACACCGATAGTCGCCTGCTCATTATGGCTGATGATTATCACGATGCTGACTCTCGAATAGAATTAAGAGAGTTTGCCTCAAGTAACGGTCTCGGCCTGGTTGAAATGACTGACTCGCCTCTGGGCAGTTTTTCGCCTGCCGCCTCGTCTCGCGACGAGAGTCGAGGAGGCAGGCCGGAATTGGATTTGATAGATGTGCACAAAGATAGTTCAGACGATGTTAAAATCAGTCAGTTTCTAAACAAAGTTTGCGAAAAGGTCGAATCTTCTGACACCGCAGTAATTTTATGCACCTCCGGCACGACCGGCGACCCGCGCGAAGTTGAGCTGACCCACACTAATTTGCTCGCCAATATTCAAGGCTCTATCGAGAAGATAGATATAACCGGCAAAGACAGGCTCGGCCACATCCTTCCGCCTCACCATTCCTTTGGCTTGACCGTCGGCAAGCTGCTGCCGTTTGCTGTCGGAGCCACAAATATTTACACAAACAAATACCGCCAGATACCAGAGCTTATCCGCGATAAAAACATAACCATTTTTATTGCGATACCCGCCCTCTGTACGGCTCTGGCGAAAAATATCGAGGAAGGTATCACAAAGAAAAAGCGAAAGAATTTGCCACTCAGACTGCTCGACCGATTTCTGCCTAAATTAGTCGGCAAAAGAATTATCAAAAAGCAAGGCTGGGGTGCGCTTCGGTTCTTTTTCTCCGGTGCAGCACCCGTGCCGAAATGGGTTCTGGAGGTGCTCTGGAAAAGAGGCCTCAAACTATACGAAGGCTACGGCACAACAGAAAACTCACCCGTCTATGGTTTCAACGACAACCCCAAAAAATTAGGCTCTGTTGGCAAACCCATCAACACTCTATTTGTAAAAATCGTTAATCAATTGAATCAAACGCTTCCGCCGGGTGAAAAAGGCGAGATTCTTCTCGGCGGCCCCTGCATTATGAAGGGCTACTACAAGAATCCAAACTCCACCGCAGCGGTTATTGACACCGACATCAACGACATCCGCTGGCTGCATACAGGCGACTTAGGCTACCTCGATGAAGACGGCGACCTTTACATTACAGGCCGAAAAAAATATGTGATTGTCCTGCCGGGCGGAAAGAACGTTAACCCCGAGCTTGTCGAATTAGAGCTTTCCCAGGCCCCTTATGTCTCAGAGATATTGGTCGTCCCTGCAATCAACAAGGATTCCGCCGGCATACCGCAGGAAACCGTCAGAGCAATTGTTCGGCCTGCCTGGGAAATAATAGAAAAACATACAAATGTCTCTTACTCTGACCTGGTAAAACAGCCGCAAGCAGTCAAAAACCTTGTCTGGCAAAGTATCAACCAGTGCCAGCAAAAGACCCGCCTGCTTTCCAATTTCGAGAAAATATCCTCACAGCACCTCGAAATAAAAATAGAAGAATTCCAGAGGACCTCGACTGGAAAAATTAAGCGCGAGGTCTATATGAAGTTATGACTTTCGGGATTTTTGCGGATTGTAATCGGGATTTGGCGTCAGCATCTGCACGCCTGCTCTCTTTCGCCAGTCAGCAAGCATTCCTTTAAACTGCTCAACTTTTTCCGGCATTTCTTTAGCAAGATTTTTTTGCTCTCCGATGTCATCTTTGAGATTATAAAGCTCAAATTCGTTTCCTAGACCGCAAATACTCTCATCGAACCATTCAATCAATTTGTAATCTCCGCTACGAACAGCCCCGCAGGGCCCGATGCCGGCGCTATGATAATGCGGATAGTGCCAGTAAATCGCCTTGCGCTTGAGTTTATCGGCACCTTTGAGAAGCGATAGAATACTTACGCCGTCAATTAGCTTTGGCGTTTTTCTTTCCAGACCTAATATATCCAGAAAAGTCGGGAGAAAATCGACGCTTATTACAGGCTCGCTGCAAGTGCTGCTGCTCTTTATCACGCCCGGCCAGCGGACAATCAAAGGCACCCTTATGCCGCCTTCATACAGATTGGCCTTGCCGCTGCGCAAAGGAGTCTGCTTTGCATCTCTTTCCAATCCGCCGTTATCGGAGAAAAAGATAACAATAGTTTTATCTGTGATTTGCAGTTCATCGAGCTTTTTTAGTATCCTGCCGACGCTATTATCCAGCTCTTCGAGCATCGCCGCGATTATCGGATTATTCTGGGGTAAATCTGAGCCGTTCTTATTTTTATACTTCTCAATCAGTTTCTTTTTGCCCATAATCGGAGCGTGTATCGTATTGTGACCAAGATAGAGGAAAAATGGCTTATCTTTGTCCCTCTCCAGAAAATCCACGGCCTTTTCTGTAATCAGTTCTACATTGTGCGGGTCTTTTTCAGGGTCCTGTTTCGCTGCCGGCTTTTCGGTAATAATTGTTTCATCGAAGCCCTGCCTATCCGGATCGTATGCCTGACTTTCCGGCGGCGTTTTCGCGACACTTAAATGCCACTTGCCGAAACTGGCGGTAACATAGCCGGCTGATTTTAGAACCTCCGCAATCGTTACCTCTTCAAGCGGCAGGTGTTTTTGCCAATCCGGTTGTTTAAGTTTTGCGTACGGATAGTCGCTGCCGGCAATAAAATCAGTTATGTGCAGACGAGCTGGATACTTTCCTGTCATAATGCTCGCGCGGGTCGGCGAGCAGACAGGACACGCAGCGTAGGCATCGGTAAATTTCATCCCTTCGCTTGCCAGCCGGTCTATATTGGGCGTTTCATAAAATCCGCTGACATAACAGCCAATCTCCGGCCAGCCCAAATCGTCAGCTAAAATAAAAACCAAATTCGGCCTGGATTTAATCTCTTTCTCTAAACGCCCTGAAGATAGCGCCATCGCATCCGCCCCAAATTCAGATAGCACCAGTGCTGCCGCCCCACAACTAACCGATTTAACAAATTCTCTGCGATTCATCTTGCATTGTCCTTAAAATACGTTCAAGCATTTTCCTCCACATATAAGATAAATGATTTTTCGTCCGCTGTTAAGCAAATTTATCAGAAAAAAAGTTGCTTAACATTTTTGATTGACATTGCACGTTAAAAAACTTCACGCATTTCCTTCGAACAACAGCATCGCCAAGTTCCAAAAGGCAGTGTCTGTTACGCGTCATATTATCAGGGTCAAAAGGACGAATATGCCGAAAACTACGATTACAATGCCGGAGACTTTATTCAGCAAGGCCGGTCTGCTGTAGAGAAGTTTGCCCAGAAAAGTGGCGGCAATGCCGCTAAGCATGAGCCACCAAAGTCCGGAGCCGACAAACACGCCGGCAACCAGTAATAGAGCAGTGACGTGATGCTCTACTGCTCGTACCAATCCTAAACCTGCAAATGTTGCTGCGAAGGCAAGAAATGTTGTCGGATTTGTGAAGGTAAGAATGAACGCGGACACATAATCCTTAACATAACTGGTGCTATCCACTGTGGCCGTTCGCTGTTGCGATTTGGATAGATATACCCTCGCTCCCATATAGCAAAGAAAGATGCCGCCAACAAGGCGGAGCCACATCTGTTCCTTGACCAGGAAGTTTGAAATAACTGTCAGTCCGAAAGCGGCGATGAAGCCGTAGATAGCATCCGCCGTAGCTGCCCCCAGCCCCGAAACCATCCCGTGGAGCTTTCCTTTGTTCAAGGTTCGCTGTATGCATAACACGCCGATTGGTCCCACAGGCATCGCAATCAGAAAGCCAACAAAAAAACCCTTAAAAAATAGGCCGATATTCATAAGTACTTCCGCCTAATCCTTAAATGCAACTTATATTCACCTTATCTTGGAGCAACAGTTTAACTGACCGAAAAACGCGTATTTTACAATAAGTTCTCTGCTTTAACAAGCCCCCAATTTGGCAAATTCCACGCGGCCCATTGTGACTGCTCTAAATCTCAACCGTTTCTTTATCCTTAATAATCCTGGTCTTAGCTCCAAAGAGTTCAAGATATTTTTCAGGGAAAAAAGTGTGATTAGGAATTATATATGTTGGATTGATTGCCTTCACGAATTTTTGCAAATCTTCTATGCAAGCGTGACCGCTGGTATGAAGTTTAACAATCGGCACCTTATATTTATCCCAGAATGGTTCTGCTTCAGGTAAATATCCATCCCACATCGAGTAAATAAGTGTGGCGCCTGTCAAACCATTCTTTTTGGTGAAATACATTCGAGTGGAATACGAGTCTTTGATTATTATTTGGTCTCTTTTGCTTTGTATTTGCTCAAAAGATATTTTTGCTGATTTAAACTTGAAGAGAGTTTTGTCTTCGGCCATTTTGTTCGCATAACTGCTGGGGGCGAAAAACACCTTTATGTTTTTGCCCCAATCAAACTGAGGTATTTTGGATGAAAGTTTCTTGAGACTGTCGAGGACAAAAGCTGTATAGGGGTCAATTACGAAAATACAATTGGTCTTCTTACATGCGCGATAAATAGACACGAGTCTGTCAATGTTTTGGGAAGAACAAGCTATGAAAAACAAACTGCGATTATCTCGCAAGAGTCGAATTAGTTCATTTTCTATATCTGTCTCATAATGGTATTGGCCATTTTGTCTGCCAAGTGTGGTACCTTCGAGAATTAAATAGTCGATGTCTTTCGGAGGATTTTTCAACATATTGTTAAAAAGAACTCTCTTTCGTCCGTGCCCCCTGAAATCGCCCGAATAGAAGATTCTCTTGCCTTCACTCTCAATCAAAAATGCCAGCGCATCAAAGCCGGAGTGGTCAACCAGGTATGGAGTTATAATGAAATTACCCTTTGTGAATGGACGCCATTTATCTACAACGATAACATTATCCGGCTCAAATTGAGTTTGGTTAAAATAGCGCGAAACTTTGATAAGCTCTTTGCAGCCTGCGCTCATATAAATTGGAATTTGATGATTTACGAAAGACAATAAGCCGTAGTGGTCTTGATGTGGATGGCTTAACAGAATTGCGTCAAAAGCAGGTTGTTCACCTTTGTATAATCCTTTTATATCTGGCAAAGCACCGCTTTTTATTAAATCCTCTTTTGACTTATTTTTGATTTTCTTGGAATCAAACTGCTTCTTATTTTCATCAACCAAAGGCAGCCCAAAATCTATCAAAATCCTTGAATTCCCCGCTTGAAGCTCTATGCAAGTTCCGCCGACCTCTTTTGCGCCGCGATAGATAGTCAGTTTCATTGATTTTCTCTAAAAGGGTTCCGTTCTAATTTGATGGATTGAGCCTCTTCTGTATAGTAGGCGGCATATAATTCAATTTTGTCGCCATCTATTTCAAAAGACGTATTTTTCTCAAGCTCTGTCTTTTCTTTATTAAATTTTTCTTTTTGATTGCTCGTTATAGCTACAACGGCTTCTATTTCTATTTGTTTAGGAATTGGACTTTTATAGCCAAATATTTTATACCACTTTGAAGCGTTCTTCGTATGACGAAGAAATTGAAGAAGCGTTAAGGCATATATATACGCCTGTGAAGCAGCATGATTATACGTATTTGGTTTTTTTAGCTCCCACACAGAAAGCCGTGTTTTGTTATCTTTATCTTGGTGGCGTGCAAGAATGTCAATATTCCCCTTACTTTTTTCTGGCCGTCCAGTACTTGCTGAAATTGGAACGGGGAATTGTAAAGGACATCCGCCTATTATTACTGGCCGAATTTTTAAATCCGACAAACCAAATTTCCCAGAAGGTTTAAGCATCTCCTGTATGAATTTTGATTCGATTCGATGTTCGCACATTTTAACTTCTGGTATTCCCTTCTCATGTGAAGCTAATTTCTTAAAATATGATCTAAAATCCTTTGCCTCCTTGTCATTCCAATTATAATCACCCTCCTTTAACGTACATCCAAAATATTTTCTGTTTTTTTCGCTGTGCCGCTTTTCCAATCTCAGAGTAACTTTCCCATCCTCCACAAAGAGTTCGGCTACCTCCTGACCGAAAAATCTTAGCGAGAACAGAGCTCGATCATTAGATTTTGCTTTGGTAACCGATACGTAAACTCTAAGAGGTTCCCATTGATGAAACTGCTTTCTTGCCCGAGATATAAGATTTTCTCCCTTCTCCAATACTCTAAGCCAGTCATTTAGTTTTTTTTCGAACTCATCCTCGTTATCTTCCCACATTTTCTTGATTTGTACTGCAAGGTTTTCCATTTTTTATCCTTTCCAAATCAAAATTAGCAGTTAGACCGCACTCGCCTTTTTGAACCCCTAAACGTTATCGACAATAATCGAAATAGAAGTTACCAAGAAACCACGCCAAATTCCATCGTTTTAATCCAAATTATACTTTTTCGAACGTGAATTTGTGCTGGCTGGCGTCGATTTTAATGGTATCGCCGTCGGTGACCCACTCAGCCGCCTTCAATTGGTACTCCGGCCAATGCAAAAGAGGTGCTTGAAGCCTCGCAGAAAGACCTGGCCGTTGCTGATCGCCGGCGAGGCATAGCATTGCTCGCCCAGCTCGTATTTCGCGATGCGCTCGAAGTCTGGGCCCGGTTTGATGACGTTCACTTCGCCGTTGTCATTTATGAAGAAGACCAGCCCGCCCATCAGGACCGGGGAGGCGTGATGCCGCCCGAGCTTCTCCTGCCAGAGTACCTTGCCGGTGGCGGCCTCATAGCAGAACGCCACGCCGGCGTTGTTGACGCTGAGCAGAAAATCGCCCGCGACGATCAATGAGGGGACGTAGGGCGCTCCCTTGTTATCTCGCCAGACGACGTGGGTATCAGTGACGTCGCCGTTGCCATCAGGCCGGATCGCAAGCAGGATTTGCTTGGGCCAACTGCTGCTGACGAAAACCAGTCCGGCTTTCTCGCTGTAAACCGGCGTGGCTACGAATTCCTGCGAGGGGCCGTCCACCGTCCAGAGCTGCTTGCCGGTTTCAGGGTCGAAACTGGCTACGCAACGGTCGCCGCACTGAATCAATTGAGTGCGGCCGGCCATCTCACGTATCAGCGGGGCGCTGTAGCTGATTCCCTTATTGCTGCGGTTAACGCGCCAGCGTGTTTTTCCATCATGGCGGCTCAGGGCAATCAGAAATGAATCCCCTTTGCTGTCGCCATCGACGATGACCTTATCTTTGAACAGCACTGGCTCGTTGCTGAATCCCCACTCGCCGGTGTGCGTCCCCGGCCGGACCAGCCATCGCTGTTTCCCAGTGGCTAAATCGTGCGCGGCCACGACGATTTCGTCGCCGACACGGAAGGTGACATAGACCCGCTCGCCATCGGTGGCCGGCGTGCTGGAAGCATAACTATTTTCCTTATGAATGTTCTCCAGCGGCCCCTGCACGACGGTCCGTTGCCAGATGACCTTTCCGCTGGTGCGGTCGAGGCAAAGGAGCACGCGCTCCTGTGTGGCAGACAGGGCGGTGACAGTGAACACGTGATCGCTCCAGACGATCGGCGAAGCGTGCCCTTGGCCTGGGAGCTCGGTTTTCCATATCGCGCCGGCGGGATCCCAGTTGGTGGGGACGTCTTGCTCGATGCAGGTGCCGTCGCCGCGCGGCCCTCGCCAGCTGGCCCAGAATTCGGCTTTGGATGTATTTGAAAAGTTGATGAGCAGGATGACGAAGGCAAGAATTCGTATCATGACTTCTATTATTTCCTTTGGGGCAAATGCGCCTCAGATCGCAAACACCATCGAAGTATGAACAGAGTGTTCAATGTGCTTAATCCCGTATAGTACACAAATTCATCGAAATCCAGAGCATCCCATCTCCTAAGCTGGTGCTTAAGTCTGTAAAAACCGAACCGGGACAAGAACATTCTATATGGCGGAATGTTACTTGACCTGCAACAAATTTGCAACTAAATTTGTGCGCATCATGACCAACATGTGCACATATTGATTTAGAGGGTTGTCCCTAAGTTATTGCCATTACTGTAAATTATTGAGAAAGCGGGACTTCTGGAAAATCATCTCTTTTTGCCCATAACCCGGAGGTTGTTGGGTCTGTTAACTCTTCTTATTACGCCTTTTCGAAAGTGAATTTGTGGCTGTCGGCATCGACCTTTATTTTGTCGCCGTCGGTGAATTTGCCGGCCAAAAGCTCGGAGGCCAGAGCATTTTCCAACCGCTGCTGGATTGTTCGCTTCAAAGGCCTTGCGCCAAAAACGGGGTCGTAACCCTCATCTGAAATCAGTTGGCGGGCACGGTCGGTAAATTCAAGCTCAATCTTTCGGCCTTGCAGACGCTGCCGCAAGTAACCAAGCTGGATATCAACAATCTTCCGCAAATCTTCTTTTGTGAGCATACGGAAGACGATTATCTCATCTATACGATTCAGGAACTCCGGCTTGAAGACCTGCTTGAGGACGTCTTTGACGTGTGCCTCGATTTCCCAGTCGGCGCCGGACTCTTCGGTGAGCTTTTGAATCTGCTGGCTTGCGATGTTACTTGTCATAATGATGACGGTGTTTTTGAAATCCACAGTTCGGCCTTTGCCATCGGTTAGTCTGCCATCGTCAAAAACCTGCAGCAGGACATTGAAAACATCCGGATGCGCCTTTTCAATCTCATCTAATAGAATTACCGAGTATGGTTTTCGCCGAACGGCCTCGGTCAATCTTCCGCCCTCTTCGTAACCGACATAGCCGGGCGGAGCACCGATAAGGCGGGCGACGGAGTGCTGCTCCATAAACTCACTCATATCAATCCGCACCATCGCATTGGGGTCGTTAAACAGAAAATCTGCAAGAGCTTTGGAAAGCTCGGTTTTGCCTACGCCGGTCGGCCCCAAAAATAAAAATGTCCCTATGGGCCGATTCGGGTCTGCCAGTCCCGACCTGCTTCTGCGCACCGCATTGCAAAGGGCTGCAACCGCCTCATCTTGCCCGACTACTCGCTTGCGAATCGCATCCTCCATCTTCATTAAGCGCTCTCGCTCACCACTAAGTAACCGCGCAACCGGAACGCCCGTCCACTTGGACACGACATCAGCGATGTGCTCCTCGGTTACTTCGTTTTCAATCATTTTGGCCTCTGCAGATTTGGCGAGATGGGCTTCCTTCTTTTCAAGGTCTTTCCGCAGGTTTGCGATCGTTTCGTATTTCAAACGTGCGGCCGTCTCCAGTTGGCCTTTTCGCTGAGCATCCTCAAATTGGTTCTGTGCCTGTTCAATCTTTTGTTTCAGTTGCTTTATTTCGTCAATCTGATGTTTTTCACCCTCCCATTGGCTTGTCAGCTTCTTATCCTGCTGCTCTAACTCGGCCAATTGCTTCTCGATTTTCTTCAATTGCTCTTTACTGGCGGGGTCGCTTTCCTTTTTCAGTGCCTCTCGCTCAATCTGAAGCTGAACAATCTTTCTGCGGATGTCATCCAACTCAGCAGGCAGTGAATCGTTTTCAATCCGCAGTTTCGACGCCGCCTCATCGACCAGGTCTATCGCTTTATCCGGCAGCCACCTATCGGTAACATAGCGATTTGACAAGGTTGCGGCAGCGACAAGCGCTGCGTCCGTAATCCGAACACCGTGATGGGTGTCATAGCGGTTTTTCAGGCCTCGAAGGATTGCAATGGTTTCTTCGACGGTCGGCGGGTCAATCAGAATCGGCTGAAAACGCCTTTCGAGGGCTGCATCTTTTTCAACGTGTTTTCGATATTCATCAATCGTTGTAGCACCGATACAGCGAAGCTCTCCCCGTGCAAGATACGGCTTTAGCAAATTGCCCGCATCAACCGCACCTTCGGCTTTACCTGCGCCAACAACAGTATGCAACTCATCGATGAAAAGTATTATTTGTCCTTCGGCGGCCAAAACCTCCTTGAGCACCGCTTTAAGCCGGTCCTCGAATTCGCCACGGAATTTCGTTCCTGCAATCAGCGCCCCCATATCGAGCGCAATAATCCTTTTATTTTTCAGGCCAGCAGGCACGTCACCTGCGACTATCCTCTGAGCGAGTCCTTCAACGATTGCGGTCTTACCCACTCCCGGCTCACCAATTAGCACCGGATTATTTTTCTTTCGCCGGTTCAAAACCTGCATGCATCGCCGGATTTCTTCGTCCCTGCCGATAACAGGGTCGAGCTTTCCTTTTCGTGCCATTTCCAGAAGGTCAATACCATAACGCTCAAGCGCCTTGTATTTATCCTCCGGATTCTGGTCGGTTATTTTTCCGCCGCCGCGAATCTCCTTCAAAGCATCTTCAATCTGCTTTGGCTCAACCGAGTTGAGCCTCAGGATTTCTCTGGCGTCGGTTTGTACCGTAGCAAGTGAAATCAAGAGGTGTTCTGCGCTCAGGTATTCATCGCCCATTGCATCGGCCCGATTTTGAGCATCCAGAACAACCTGGCTAAAAGCAGGGTCAGGCATAAGCTGACTGCCGGCGCTGCCTTGCGACAGACGCCGCAGTTCGCTCTCTGTCATATCTTTAATTCGAGAGACATTGACGCCGATTTTCTTCAAAATCATAACTGCAACGCCGGTATCATCACTCAAAAGAGCGCTCAATAAATGCACCGGCGAAACAAAGGTGTTCGATTTAGCCATCGCAATCTGCTGGGCTGTCGCTAACGCTTCTTGTGCCTTCAATGTGAACTTGTCGAATTTCATTGCTTCGTCCTTCTCATAAGACAAAATGTAAATTACGCACGCGCTTATATTTAGCAAATGCAAACAATGTGCCCAAACAAGCTAAATCGTAACTGCCACAGCAATAAATAGTTATGGTTTTCTTCGTTTCCAGACTGTGCCAGTTTGGCAGGTATTAACCCGTGATTTCAGTTTTTTGTCGTGACTCCGGCCAGGCCTTGCTTCGTCCGCCGTAGCGGGCTACGCGAAGGCGGGCCTTCGCCCTGAAGCTGTCACTGTTTTCTCTTATGATAGTTTTTGCTTTGTGGTTTCTCTACCTCGGTCAGAGAAAACACCGGCACCTGCACCTCCTCCTTTGCCATACCCGGTGCGAACCAGGGTTCGTCCAGCCCTATGACCCTCTCGGTAATCCTGTCATCGTAGAACTGCTGCCTGCACCGCCGACACACTCGCGCCGGGATATTCTCTACAACAATTAACTCTCCCCGCACCCAAAAAGCCGAGTTGACCAGCTCTTCAACAGTCTCCCCGCCGCAGTCCTTGCACAGTAAAATCTCTTGTTGGCTTTGATTTAATTGTATTGATTCGCTCGCTTGCTTTGCTTGCAGTTCGGCCCTGAACTCACTGCCGAAGGAATGACATCTTGATTCGACTGACCTATTGTTCTGCTGACTTGCTTTGGCAGAATGGAGACGTTTTTTCTGGGCATCCCCCGCTCCTGTCTTCCAACAGGAAGCCGCGGGGGGCGACAGAGAATAAACAGGCACTTGAATCCACTGCTTTACCTTCGCCAATGGATATGTCACTACTTGCTCAATTTTCCGTATGACCTCTTGCTCGAAGAATTGCTCCCCGCATCCCTCACATAACCGCGCAGGGATATCTTCTACAACAACTAATCCCTTGTCAGTCCAGAGTGCCGCTTTGATAAAATCCTCGTCCGTCGAGGCTCGGCCTCGCCGAGACTGATTGATATTGCATCCGCAATATTTACATTGCAATATAGTTTGCGATTCTTGACTGTCGTCAGACAAGTTTTGCCGGTTTCGTCCCATCGCTACCTCTCACGTGACTGGCCGTATTCTACAGACATTGTCAAAAGAGCAAAAGGCGCCTATCTGCCCATTTGCTCGGGACCACTTATCCTCGCACCATCTTTTCCGCAGCCGCGACAATGTCGGCAGCGCTTACCCGCATATAGTTAATCATTTCAGGTGCACCTGGCGGAGGCGCATCTGGGAACGCCAGTCTCTTAAACTTAGCGCCTGGCACCGCCTCAGCCGTTCTGGCAATAATCTCAGCACAATTACAGAAGCTGTAGCTTCCATCGTCACTTGTCAACAGCTTACCGGTCTTCGTCACAGACTTAATAACGGTCTCCATAACCTGCTCTAAAGGTGCCAATGTCCGGGGGTCGATGAATTCGGCGCTGATGCCGCGCTCCTTGAGCTGCTCAACCGCCTTGGCTATCTCAACCGTCTGTGGCGCATAGCCAACAATGGTGATATCTTTACCCTCAGTCCGGACGGCAGCCTGACCTATCGGCACGGTATATGCGTCATCAGGAACTTCCGGGCCTGACGCAGGGGCTGGATACTGGCAGAATACTACCGGGTCAACATCTCTGATAGCTGATATCATCAAACCTTTAGCATCATACGGGTTAGAGGGAATTACCACCTTCAGCCCGGCTAATCGGGCATAACAGGATTCAAGTCCGGCATCGGCATGCTGACCGGCTTGAAATGGTGCTCTTCCTTGCATATCGGCCCAGAGTACCATTGGAAATGCCGCCTGTCCGCCGGTCATATGGCGAAGTTTTCCGGCATGGTTGAACATCAGCTCGTATGGAATAAGGGTGGTCATACTCGGTATGTGCGCAATTGCTCGAACACCAATCATAGACATCCCCATAGCACCGCCCACAATCCAGTTCTCGTCGATAGCGCTAAATCGCGCTCGCCAGATGCCGAACTCCGCCTCTAAATCAATGGTTCGATTTTCCCAGCCAGCCGCCGGTCGCTGGTATTCATATAAAATAGTTATCAGCTTATCCTTACGCATCTCTCCCTGAATAGCTTCAAGAATCGCGTATGTCATACTCTTTGGCATAATGTTTGCCTCCTTTTTGCCTTTCAGCTTTTGTGTAGAGGGACACTTCCTTCGGCAAAAACATTTAAGAGTCCATCCTCAGGTTTCGGAAGCGGCTGAGCCTGTGCAAATTCAGCAGCTTCCTCAACCGCCTGCTTGACTTCCTCTACAATCTCATTTGCTCGCTCTTCAGTGAGGACCTTTTCGTCCACCAGGAACTGTCTGAATCGAGGTATGGGGTCTCTGGCCATCCACTGCCTCAGTTCCCTATCGGAGCGATAGCCAAGGCCAAAAGCGCCGTCTCTTCCGGCCTGCGCACCGCTGGTCCCGTAGTGGTCATACCATCGGTAGGTTTTGCACTCAATCACGGTAGGACCGTCTCCGGCGCGGGCCTTTTCCACCGCGTATTTTGCCACATTATAGACAGCCAGAACGTCATTGCCGTCAATTACGCGGCCCTCAATGCCATAGCCATCAGCCCTTCGGGCTGCGTCTTTAATAGCATATACGTCAGAGCATCGGACCCAAATCTGGAATTGATTGTTTTCAATGACGCAAATCCAGGGCAGTTTGTATGTGGCAGCGCTATTTGCAGCGCTGGTAAAAAAGCTTCCCTGTATGGACCCATCTCCGCCAAAACTTACTACTACCTGGTCGGTCCCTTTGACCTTGATTCCATAAGCAGCCCCGGCGCCCATCAGATGTGAGGCCCCTACTATCCCATTCATACCCAGAATCCCCAGCTTCATATCCGTTATGTGCAGAGAGCCACCGTAACCCTTACAGCATCCTGTGGCCTTGTGAGTAATTTCAGCCAGCATCTCCTTAAGGTTGCCGCCTTTGGCAATCAGGTGACCGTGCCCACGGTGAGTGCTGGCTATATAGTCATCTTTCCTCAGAGCGCTGCAAACACCCACCGCAATAGCCTCTTCGCCCACGTATAGGTGGGCTACACCACGGAAACCCCCTTTAAGCAACAGGTCTTTAATCTTGGTTTCCCATAAGCGGATTTTTAACATATCGCTATACATTGCCGTAAGTTTTTCAGTCGATAAACCATCGATATAATTGGCAGCATTCTGGCCTTTTGTCTGTTTGGTAGCTCCGTCATACAAGAAAGCGGATGCCACACCCATCGCCCCCAAACGCTGGATAAATATCCTGCGTGAAATCAGTGGCGTAAGCCATCTTGACGATTTCCGCTTTTTTTGCCCTCTGGAAACAGCCTGTTTGCTTTTGGTGATATTTCCTTTCCCATTCATTTGGATTCTCCTTAAAATGCCCTTATCCGCCACCAAGACACCAAGGCACTAAACTATCTATATTGTATTTTTCTTTGTGTCTTTGTGCCTTCGTGGCCATTTCCTTATCTGGAGACCGGTATTCACGCCTGCAATGGCGTAAGCCATCTTGACGATTAAACACCAAAAAAACAAAAATGCAAACCAAATCCGCTGGGGGATGCCTGACGGCATTGAAAACATTTGTGGTCAGTCCACCTTCGGCAAAGAGTGGTAATAGAGGACGAGGTAATCGACCTGGTAGGCCGGGCCGCTATCCAGGCCGTCTGCATTTCGCCTGTTGCCTCGACTTGCGTCGAGAGACGCAGAGGCAGGGGATACACTGTCATCTCAACATCAGAGCATGGGAATTTCACCCACACTAAAATCAAGTCGTCCAGAATTTCGTCCGAGCAATAGGCCTTGCAATCCATAACTGCTTGTGGATAAAAGATTTAGTTGTTCTGGGTCTAAAATTATTAAGTTTTTTACCGGCAAAGACTTGCACACTTTGACAGCGAACACCCAGACCCAATCCTCAAATGATGCAGAGCTGTCGGCAAATACTTCGTCTATCCGGCGGCTCTATCCAGCTCTAACGCGCCTGGAAAACTTAGCTTGTCCAGAGGGTCGGTTCCCTTTCTTATCTCCTCTTTGTCATTAAAACCATCATTATCATCGTCAGGGTCAGCGTTATCACCAATACCATCGCCATCGGTGTCTCGCCATTCTTTTAGATTTAATGGGAAAGCGTCCCAGGGAATAGACCCCGCCCTGTCCACGCCATCGCCGTCAAAGTCCAAATTCCTTATAATCGGGTATCCCGTTTCGGTTGTCATCGTCCCCTTCACCATCGCCGTCGTCATCGGCGTCAAGGTTATCACCAATCCAGTCCCTGTCTTTATCTTCCCATTCTTCCGGGTCCAGAGGGAAAGCATCCTTTTGGTCCGGCACACCATCCTGGTCATCGTCAGGGTCGAGATGATTGGGGAT
Organism: uncultured Pirellulales bacterium; assembly: GCA_964462515.1. GTDB lineage: Bacteria > Planctomycetota > Phycisphaerae > Sedimentisphaerales > Anaerobacaceae > CAYWXK01. Next base: position 77,058 of record CAYWXK010000001.1, on the reverse strand, counting down.
GCCATCTCCGTCAATATCAGGCGGTCCATCCGGTGTAATTAGAAGAGCAATGTCCACCGTGAATTCAGGCACCTCAATGGTATTTCTGCCTTCCGTGACCTTCACAATTTTTATAATCGCAGCGTTCTCAGGCGAGTACCAGTATCCCTTAGCTCTCTTGGGAACATTTAGCGTGATACTGGCATTTTGCACAGGATTCTGATGGTCTTTGAAATGATGGAGATACACCCCGGCTGTTCTATCCGAGGCCAGAGCGTAAGCTCTAATCATATCCGGGTGTGAAACATCCACATCAGCCACACCGACATCTCTGTCCAGACGGTATGCAAAATCCTGCATAGCTCGCACATATTCGCGCTCCTTTGGCCCCAGCCAGATGTTCATAAAGTGGCCGTCTCGTGCATAACTGGTGTTCCAGAAGATAAAGGCAATCTCATTGAATAAGGCAGTCCAGTTTCTGATACGCATCCGCAGCGCGGAACGGTCGTCCCACACGCCTCCAACGCCCGCAGGCGGTCTCTTACCTTGCTCGATATGATTGCCCTGTTCGCCCACAACAACGGGCTTGTTGTGATTCCTCCAGCTCTTTGCTCTCTGGGCAGTTACAACGTCCGATTCGAGCTCATTTTCCCTTTGATACCAGTGTGGGGCATTTATCTCGATGCCGGCAAGGTTCGGCCTTTCCCAGCTTGTAGTAACGGGATGTCCATACGGGTCAATAGATTTTAGATATGGAATCACAATTTCATACCAATAGTCATCGGCGTGCTGCTCATTAAGAAATTCCCAGAAATCTACATAAGCTCCCCACCTATCGACGCTGTATTTGATAAATCTAGTGACCTTCGACATATTCTCTTCGCTATTTGGGTCGTCATTGAATGCCTTCTGAAAGCCAAAAATCCCATAGAAGATGCGGAAATTATACTTGCGAGCGCAACACAACAGCTCGTCGGTCATAATCCCTTCCTGCACAAGGTAATGGTCAAGGTCGCGATAAAGCGGGTAGGAGCAATTCTGCTGGGAGAAGCGATACAGGTTGAATCCGCATTGCGAGAAGTATCTAAAGAATACATCTGCATTTTGGGGGTTGCCGGATGGTCCACGCACAAACATAGGCCCGGATGGTAACGGCGGCGGGTCTTTGAGGTCTGTGCGGAAAGGTCCTTCCATTGAGCATTCATCCAGAACTGAGCCGGTCCCTGAATTATCGCCCCAGCAATCCTGCAGTCCAATCGGAAAGTAAGGGCTTCCATCATCAAACACAAATCGAAAAGGATTTGTCGGATTTCGGCGGACAAAGCCGTGTTTGGGCTTTCTTCCTTTGACACAAATAAAGGTTCCTGTGCCGGATGCTTCTTGTCCTTTTGCATTCCTGGATACAAAATCATACTTCCACCTGCCAACAACTGATGGGGCAAAGCGGGCTTTCCACATATCCTGCTTGTCAAAGTGATAAGAAACCTGCTGCCTTTCTCCGCTCTCGGTCGAGACTTTGTTTTTATGAATCGCCGCACCAGAAGAAGAGCCGTAGTGGAATCCGCCAACGTGAATCTGCTCTCCTGATGGAGAGGTGAACACGATTTCAATAGTAACATCGAAGAAAGGATTTTCGTAATTGTTTTCGTGCTTAAAGGCAATTTCAAACACCTCATATTGCGGTATGGTTCTGGTGTTCTGGCTGTATTCTACATCAAGAACGCCTCCCTTCTTGCTTTCGTAATCCGCTTGGGGATGCCTTACGGCAGAATACGCCGGGGCTATATTCTGCGTGCGCCCTTGCCGTGGTTGGGGAAGGCAAGAAAAGCAGGGCACAATCAGAATGACTATAACCCCCGACAGAAACATTCGGGGGGAAGTAATCCGCGACGTCATAGTTTTTCTCCAAAAAAAAGATTAACCGCCGAGTCCGCACCAGAGCGCAGAGAAAAATTGAAATTAGAAAACTCAGCCCCCGCAGCTTCTTGCGAAGCAAGAGCGGGGGCAGACTCGGCGGTAAAGAACAATGACCGATTCTCGATGCTCGACGAGTATCGAGTATCTGGTATCGAGCATCCAGTATTGCCGACTTCGGTGAGCTCAGTCGAGCCGTTTTACGGCCTGCTGCCTCGTCTTGCGACGAGAGACGCAGAGGCAGGCAGGTTCCACGAAATACGAACCCGCCTCCGGCGGACAAGCAACGAGCGATGAGTCACAAGCTTATTCGACAATCTTATAAACCGTATCGCCTTTTCTTACCCGCTCAGACACCTTCACTCCGATAGAGTCTCCGGCTTTCGCCTCTTCAACGGGTACATTGGCAATCTGCATTGAGCTAATGTCCAGCTCAAGGTTGGTAGTCCGACCCTTGATGTGGACCTTATCACCCACTCTTAAACCTCCAGTCAGCTCGATAGCGGCGACTACAGGTCGGGCAAAGAAATCCGACACTATTCCAATCATTTGCTCAGGCATTTTATGACTCCTTTAGGTCCCAATCGCTTTTTTCCCTTCGAGGCTCAGCCTCGCAGAGATTGATAAGTCAAACATACACTGTTTGACATATTATAATTAATCCGCTCTCAACGACAAGCCAGGACGGCAGACTTGTGCACTATTTTATCCAAACCAAGACCGCGCTGTCGCCAGGTAGAACAATATCTTCACCATTGCCGGTAAGTTTGTCGATGTTAAGGTCCACTGATTTATCTGGGTTAAGAATCTTACCTGAGCTGACGGAAAATAAAGGATACGGTAAGTTTCGGGGATTAACTTTGCAGGTAACCTTTTTTTGCTGACCATCTAAATTGCCCACTAAAATATAAGCTTCACCGGGGCGGCTATAAACGGCAGAAGCACAATTGACGTCACCAAGAGTTACCACTTTATTCCGCCAGTCCTCGAATTTGTACTGCTCAACTTTTCCCAGAGGATTTAAGATTTTATAAAGTTCGATTGCCTCCGGACTGGCTGGCCAGGGGGCAACTCCCGTCAATAAGGATTCAAGAGCTAAAACCTTATGTAATCTCCTCGGTGCATTCGGTTCGATAAGGCCATATCCAATTACACCTCGTGAACGGGCGCCGGCAAAATCCCACTCCAGAGGTAATTCCTGCAGCTTCGGAGCCGATTTTGACCACTTCTGGTATCCCCATTCCATTGCCACAACATAATTGGCGAAGTTTTCAGTAACGAACATCGGCACCATTGTATTATGAACAATAATCAGACCATCCGGCCCAACCCGCTCTCTGGTCCATTCCATCAATTCGATTAGTTCATCCATATCCCAATGACCAGCATGTTGATGAGCAAGAGATTGCCGTTCTTTATCCGAAGAAACGTCACTGGCCTCTTTTCCTATATGCAAAGGATTACTGCAAAACAAGGCGGCGTTCCAGTCATAATATACACCGTCGAGGTGATGGTTCTTCAGCACCCTGTCTATAGAAAATTTCAAGAACTCCAACCAGCCGGATTTGAGGCACATCTGGACGCCGAATTCGCTTCCTTCTCGAAAATAGTTATGTCTGAGGTTTCCCTGATTGTCCTTTCTTGCCCATTCCTGGCCATTTTTTTTGAACGGCTCCGTGCTCGAGTGGAGTTCCTTATTTGAGAAATACGTTGCTAACTTAATTCCATAGCGATGGCAGGTTTCGATAACATTGTCAAATTTCTCCATATCTTCCGGCGGATAAGGCGGATACGTGCCATCTCTCCAGAAAAGCCCATCATTGTAATAGTCGCCATCGTTATGACAATGTCCGGTTTGTATGCCGGACTCGGCCCATTGTTTAATTGTTTCTTCAGAGACCCAATCACCCTTGTTTCTGTTGAAGGTTGAATGAAGCCAGGGTTTATTGGCATGTCCTTCCAGAATGGGCATGCCGATATAATAATCAAACTTGCAGACTCCCTTGACTGCTATCGCCCCTTGGGCCAGATTCAACGGACAAATTGAAACAGCGATGCCGGCAGGCTCAACATTGGAGTCGATTTTACACAATCCGCTGCCTCGCTGACCGCTCAACTGAAAATCCCACTGTGACAAATCTGAGGAAACAAACCATTCAATGCCCTCAATTCCCTGCCTGGCAAAAACAAGATACCTTGGCACATAGTTTGTCTTTAGCGGCTTATCTGAAAGTGTCCCCGTCCGCGCTTTCCCCCAGTTACATATCCCGAAGGAAAAAGGCTCTGCTCCTTCCTGCTCTGTGGTGCCCTCTCTGTAGCCGTAATCGGACAGACTCTGGTCAAATATCGTGGACAGCACGCTCAGATTTTTAATTTGGATTGAATCAGCAGGAAAATAAAATTCCTTATGAATCTTTATATAACCCCAATGATACTGGTAAATTGTTTTTACCTTAATACCGGAATCCCTGCCGCTTTTATCAACAAGGCAGCATTCGATAGTTACAATCTCGGTTTTGCCGGTTTTAGTGTGGGATATATGAGCAGATGAGTCACTAACATCATCAAAGATAATGCCGCTCTTATTTTGAACGCTTGTCTTAATAGGCTCAATAAGTAAGTTGTCGGCCTTACCATAAGTATATTTTATTTTGGTTATGGCCCCTCCCTTCTTCAGGTTGTGCTGAATAGTCCAATAAGGCGTTGAAAGAGTTACTACACCTGACATATCATCACGCTCAACGGTGTATTCCTGTGGCCAGCATCCAGGCAGATTTTTTTCGGGTTGGGCAACGGCCCTTGAAACTTGAGCAGTTCCTAATTCTGCAAAGCATACAATTAAAACAAATACGCTGGATACAAAATTTCTTGCTGCGTCCATTGCCTTTCTCCTGCCCCGCACCAATTGTTCTTACAAACGTGTCTTTACTAAACTCTTGACTATGCTTTGCAACCTGTTCAATCGGAAATAAAAATCGCATCAATAAATTACCCTTAATGGGCAATACATTTATATAATACCCTTGTGGTATTGAAAAGCACAAGTTATTCCGTTTATCAGGTAGAAATTTTGTGCGCGTCCATAAGGTAAAATATCTATAATTTTACGGTCGCAGTGCCAATTTATTATCCCAGAAGAAAGGATGTGTCTGTGGGGCGGACAAATTATTTGGTGGATTGTCGTAGTTCTTTTGTGCATCTATTGACGTTTCCAATGACTGTGGCAGTGCTTTTTGTGTTAGTCCTCCCAGCTTTTAGCGCAGAGCCGCCCTGGAGGTCACCTAATAAATATCGCTTTATATTAAAGGTTGACCCAAGGGACATACGACGGTCAAATTCACCGGCTTCTGTGGAAATTGACTTTGCTCAATCGCTTTCTGATATGGGCATATCGGGAACCTTCGATGAGCATACAATCGAGGTGATAGGATACGATGCCTCAACATCACCGAGGATATTCGACAGTTCACGAGATGGATATGAGCGATACCTTTTGCCCTGGCACCTGCAGAAAACCTACAGAGTCAGCAAAGTTACGCTTACTTTTATTATGCCGGATGATACGTGCACGATATACGCAGTCTATTTTGACACAATCGAATCCGCTTTAGGAAGGCCCCAGCGCTGCCGGGGGCTGGTCGGCGATGGTGACTTCTTCAGTCAGCAATACTCAAGGCGTGAAATCGGCGCCACGCATTTTGATACATTCTGCGACCTGGATAGAGACGGTGATTTGGATTTATTTCAGGGGGGTGTCGAGCCATTTATATACTGCTATGAAAACATTGGCCAGAACCGTTTTGTAGAGCGCGGCCGGCTCACATCCGCAGGAGAGTTGCTCACGCTGCCTAAAAACGACAAGAACAATCGAAGCTGGGTTGTGCCGCATTTTTACGACTGGGACAATGATGGCGACCAGGACTTCTTCCCCAGCTTTATGGACGGCCCCTATGCCGGCAAAATAGTATTTTTCGAAAACACAACTAAACCTGAAGGGCAATTGACTTTTGTCGATAGAGGACCTCTGAAGACCATTTCGGATACTCCACTGGCTGGCGGAAAGCAGGCCGGAGGATGGTTTCCTACCATTACATTTGTCGTGGACTTCGATGGTGATAAGGATGGCCTGGTCGATGTGTTATTGGGTAGCAATAACCACTGCTATCTTTATCGCAATCTTGGCCCAGACAATTCCGGCGGTTGGCGATTGGCAGATTCTGTATCTATCAAAGCCGATGGTGAGGACATTGTCCTGTTTAATCCCTGTTTTGATGTTGCTGACATCGACAGCGACGGCGATTGGGATATTTTCGCCGCTCCCCAGGCCGGCCAAATCTATTTATATGAAAATGTAGATACGACTCCCTCGAAAACAAATCCTGCTTTCGCTAAGGGCGTTGCAATTGCTTATGACGAAAAATATCTGCAAGCCAGCACTCATCCCCGCATCAAGGTCGCTGATTTTACCGGTGACGGCTTACTCGATTTCGTGGTTGATAGAGCGTGGGAATTAACGAATTTGGGAGACCCGGCTCTATCGCGTGACTATGGCGCTCTATTCAAGAATGTGGGAACGAAAACCACCCCGAAATGGGAAAAAATAAATGCCCACAACGGCGCTCCTTATACAGAAGATTTCCAGAGGTGCGATGCCATCCGTCAAAACGTAGTTCGTGCCGTTGATTGGAACAACGATGGCAAGACCGATATTCTGGCCGGCGATTGCGATGGCTTTGTGTGGTATTTTCAGAACCTGACGAACAATCTATTCCCGATATTTGCCACAGCGAGAAAATTATCAGCCGGCGGTCAAACACTAAGTCTGGCAAACAGCGGAGGCCACGCACGGCACGACATCTGCGATTGGAACAATGATGGCCGTAAAGACCTGATTGCATCCGATGGAAATGGCACTGTCACCGCATATCTTAATGAGGGGACTGATGCAGAGCCTGTGCTTGGCTCCGGGCAAAAAGTTAAGGCCTACAACTTGCAAGGAGTGCTCGAGCCGATAGACCGCGGGACACGCTCGCACATAATGGTCTGTGACTGGAACAACGACGGCAAAAAAGACATTATCTATTCAGACCAGGAAAATCCTGGCTTCTATTTCTTCAAGAACGTTGGAGCTGATGCCGACCCCTGCTTTGCTGCACCTGAAAACATCGGCGTAACTGCCTATCAAAGACCCAATCTCGGCTCCTTTGTGGATTGGGACGGCGACGGCAAAAAAGACCTCATAACCTGCCAGTTTGAGCACAGTATCCGCTTTTACAAAAATGTAGGTTCAGGAGAGCCGGGAACGGAACCCAAGTTTTCCAATCCGGATGGTTTAATTATTATTAAGCCGTATGCAATTATGATGATTTCAGGTGCCGATGCTGTTGACTGGAACAAAGATGGTGACATCGATATTATAACCGGCCAGGGACACGGAGGCAGCGGCATCCGTTTCTATGAGCGTGATTATATCGAAGATTGTATTAACAATACCCATCCAGTTGTAACTGTCGAAGGCATTGAGAAAAGAAAAGCCGATTTTTTAGATGTCGTTCGGCGTTACGCAGACACGATGATTGAGCATGGTAGAGACATCTACGGCGACACAAAGAGCGGTCTTTTTCTTAGTGCATTAGACCGATACGCACTTGGGCCGCTTACTGTGCGTCCTGCGCCGCCGGCAGGTGTGCGAAGAGAAGACCGTTCCGGGCTTCCCTGGAGAAAGTTGGTGGGCGCCAACCCACAGCTCGACCAGAATTTCCTCCGCATCCTCTATACCTTAAGTGAAATCACAAAAGATGCCCGTTACAGCCAGGCCGCCGACCAGGAGCTGGAATGGTTTTTCAAAAATACGCAGTCTGCGGCAACGGGATTGCTTCCCTGGGGGGAGCATTTGTGCTGGGATGTGATGCTGGATAAGCCCATCGCGGGCGGCACCGAATTTATGCACGAATTTGCTCGTCCGTGGGTATTATGGGATAAGAGCTTCAAATTAGCGCCCGAAGCCTCAAAACAGTTTGCTTTGGGTTTGTGGAATCATCAAGTCGCAAACCACGAAACAGGCGGTTTTGATAGACATGCCCCTTACGACACACACGGCCCAAGAGATGGTAAAGACTTTCCGCGCCACGCCGGCTTTTACATCCAAACCTGGGCTCACGCCTACAAGCATACCAATGATGAAATCTTTCTGCGTGCGATAGAAACTCTTTTGGCTCGGTTTGAGCGAAAGCGATATGACGAAAAGGGCAACGCACAGGCGACAATAGGTCCGCTCGATGTTGAAGCTGCTGCATCTCTTGTGCCGGAGCCGTTGGCAGCTCGCCTTAAAAAATTTGCTAATATGGAAGATGAGCTTATCCTCAAGGACCTGCAAAAGAACTATGGCGGTGGCACGGCCATCTTGGCCGTGTCTTCACGGGCTGGAAGCCCGTGCCACGGAACTTTGGTTTTCAAACCCACCTGGCAGGCCGGGTATTCTTCCGGTGTAACAGCCGATTGGGCGATGTTCGGCCTGGCCCGATATGAGCAGACACGCAAAGAGGCCTTCCGCAATCTTATAATTGCAGTTGCCGACACCTACATTGACCAGCTGCCGGATGAAGATGCAGATGTCTGGCCGATGAGTCTTGCCCATATTATTAGTGCCGAGGTTGCAGCATACAGGCTTAACGACCAGCCCGTCCATCTCGAAGAGGCCTGCCGATTTGCACAGATGGCGGTCGATATGTTCTGGCAGGATAAAACGCTGCCGAAAGCGAGTTTCAAGACCGACCACTACGAGACTCTCACCGGTGCCGATTCACTTGCGTTAGCACTTTTAGAAGTTTATGCCGTCACTAACAATATCAAGGTTGTTATACCTTCCAATACTATCGACAGGTGACATAATGACACAGGATAAAATTACAGGGCAATGCCGTCAGGCATCCCCAAGCGGATTCTGGAAATCTTGTATTGTTCTTTTAGCTTTAGTATCACCCGGCTACGGCGAAGAGTTGGACTTGAAGGCCATCTTCAAGGAAGGTCTGCCGTCTTCTCCATTTATAAGTGTGGTTTATCGCTATGCCGATACGATGCTCGAACGCGGGCGGGACACTTATGGTCCCCACAAAAGCGGCTTATTTTTAAGCGCTCTCGATAGAAAAACACTTTCTCCCCTGAATACCCGCCCACCCGCTCCAAGGGGTATTCGCGAAACTGATAGACCGGGGGCAAAAAATGAGCCGCTTGTTGGTGCAAATCCGCAGTTGGATGAGAATTTCCTCCGTCTGCTATATTTCCTGTCATCGCTCTCATCAGAAATTCGCTACGCGCAGGCTGCTAACGATGAGTTGACCTGGTTTCTAAAGAACACTCAATCACAAGATACCGGTCTGTTACCCTGGGGCGAGCATTTATGCTGGATTGTTACAACCGATAGTATTGCCTCCGGGCTTGATAAGCCGGTGCACGAATTTTCCCGACCCTGGATGCTGTGGGATAAATGTTTTGAGCTGGCGCCGCAGGAGAGCAGGCGTTTTGCTTTAGGATTGTGGAACAACCAGATTACAGACCATAATACCGGTGCTTTTGACCGCCATGCTGGTTTTGCTCAAGCCTCTTCACAGGAAGGAATGGATTTTGCCAGGCACGCCGGCTTCTATATCCGAACCTGGGCCGAGGCATATAACCAAACAAAAGATGAGGCCTTCCTTAAAGCAATCGAAGTTTTGCTCAGCCGTTACGAACGAAAACGGCATCCCAAAACAGGACTTATCGAGCTTAAATCCGGGTCGCCAAATGCCAGTCCAATTCTATCGCTGTCCCTGGCAATCGATTGTGACAGCGCTGCCAGAAAAGTGCCGCAGCCGCTGCGCCAGCGCCTGGCAGCATTTGCTGCACGCGAGGATGAAATCTTCTGTTCGCTGCCTCATCATCTTGAGGACAAAAACGGATTCTTAACAAGTCTCGACCTCACACCTGCCTCTGCGTCTCTCGACGCAAGTCGAGGCAGCAGGACAGGAAAGCCGGAGGACTCTTACACGTCATTATGGGATGCAAAGTATGGTGGATGGACAACAGCAGCAGTTGCTATGATGTGCGTATCAAGGTATGAGAATACCGGCAAAGTCAGATACCGTGACTTCATAGTTTCATCAGCCGATGCCTACAGAAACTCGCTGCCTGGTAACGAAGTTGATGCCTGGCCGATGACTTTTGGCCACGCCATTAGTCTGGAGCTTGCTGCCTTTCGTATTACTGCTCGCGACCAATATTACAAACGTGCCTTTGAGCTTGGCAAAATCGCGGTAGAGAGATTTTTCGGAGATAGTCCTTTGCCTCGTGCCAGCCTAAAAACAGACCACTACGAAAGTATCACCGGCGCCGATACCCTGGCAATCGCTCTGGCGGAGCTTCATCTAAATATACTTCATATCACAGCGGTTCGGGCGCCGACCAACACAATCGACCGCTAATATAAACCCAATTAGAAAGGCAGATTCTTTTTGCCACAAGGCATCCCCAAGCGGACTAACGGGGTTTTTTTTGCCGTGCAGCCTCAATCATATCTTTGATATCGTAGCCTAACGGTTCGCCGCGTTCATATTTCCCCCTGGCGGAAAGAAGAGCTTCCTCCACCCCTGCAGGTAGCTTACGGTCCTCCCCGGCTTTTTCTTGCGGCGGCCACCAGTTCATTCTCTCACTATAGCACCAGATATACTCGTCTGAGGTCGTTAGTGCATAATACACGTTGTGTTCAAAAAATTTGAGCTGTTGCTCAGATGTAAGAAATTGGCCGGTGGTCTGGGTAGTGCGTTTTCCTAAGGTCTGGTCTATATACAATGCCACACCCGCTTGCATTTGAGCATTATACTTTTTTCGAAGCGTCTCCGGCACCAGTGCCTGGGCACGCTGCCGGATGAGATGATACGCACGGTAATAGTCATCGGGGCTTTCGTAGTAGTAAGCCAATTCGTTACCATCAATGAGAACTGTTCCTGGCCCGGCCCCTTCCAGCATCCCTATACAAAAAGCCGGCAATAGCACCATCCATTTCTTGAGCAGCTTTTGCTGGCGGGCCTGTGGGTCGGGCTCATCAACAATGTCAGGATAAAGGCCAAGCTGAAAGAAGCTCAAAAGCTTCAACTCTGGCGAGTGTTCCTGCAAAGCGATAATGAACTCTTTGCCGCGACGGCGAACCTGATTTGCGACCTCCTCAAATGACTTATCCTTGTAAGAGCCGGGATATACCCACGGGTCGGTGCCGTATGGCTCAGGGTCGAAGCAAACACCAACACAGTGCCCGGACTTAACAGCAAGAGAAAATAGCTTCATATTCTCGATGATAGTATTCCAGTGCTCATCATTAAACCAGTCCATATTCTGGTTATTGGCGGCATAGAGTGTCAGGAAGTTATCTGTGAATTTTCCCCACTTGATTTGAGCAAGCGTATCTAATTGCGGCTGAAGGTCGGCTTGCTTCCAGCCCCTGGTGTCAAAGGCGTGATCAAAGCCCTTGGTGCGAAAGATGATTCCTTCAAAAGGCCGTTTCTCCATCTCGCGGATATTATCTCTGACAAAATCCGGGTAGGGGACGTCCCATCCATACTCGACTATTTTCTTCTTTGGACGCTGCTCGCCAAACAGGTCCGTATCAATAAGCAAACAACCAATGGCAAAACCAAATAACAAAATTTTCTTAGACATAGCTAAACCCTTTATCTGAGATTTTGAATATATTGTTCAATTTATCACCGTTACCGGATGCTTCAATTCTACCTCTATACCAATTGTGCAGAAAGTCAAATTTCATATTTCATTCCTCGTTGCTCGATGCTGGATACCCGTTCCCCGTTGAACACACCCGCTACTTACGAGCATCGAGAAACCAAACTGTTTTTCAACACTGCGGTCTATGGTGTTGCCTGAACTATCGCACCAAACAAATAATTAGGATTTGACAGGATTCGGCTGGCTGTGATACATTACACAACGTGGTTGGTAGCCTTTTGCTATTGAATTTGCAAAACTGGTAGAGCAGATAGCCTATGCGAAGAAAAGTGTCCGGTATGTCGAACTCCAAAGTTCGAGATTCGGTGTTCAATATTCGATATTCTAAATTTATAAGAAGGATGTTTATGAGAAACCTTGTTCGATTTGTCGCATTATTTAGCCTGTCGTTTATTCTGATAACAGGCTGCAACCAGGCAGAGAATGCTCAGTCAAAGGTCCGCCCTGAAGCAGCCGGCAGGAAGACAGGCCTTAAGAAGGTGCTGATTGTTACCGGGGATGACCACCCTGCGCACAATTGGCGGCAGACGGCGCCTGCTTTAGCGGATGTGCTCAGGCAGGATAAACGTCTGGCAGTCGAGGTGGTCGATGACCCAAATTTTTTAGGTTCGCCAAAACTTAACAATTATGATGTAGTTGTGCTGCACTTTATGAAGTGGGAGAAGCCAGCGCCGGGACAGAAAGAACGGGAGAACCTACAAAAATTTGTGCGTGGAGGCAAAGGGTTATTTATTTTGCACTTCGGCAGCGGCTCTTTTTATGACTGGCCCGAGTTTGGTAATCTTGCCGGGCGGGTCTGGGACCCGAAGCTGCGGGCCCACGACCCCAAAGGAGTATTCCGAGTTGAAATCCGTGATAGCAACCATCCCATAACACATGGTTTGAAGCCTTTTGAGACAGACGATGAGCTTTACACCTGTCTTGCAGGCGAGCGTCCTATTAAATTACTGGCGACCGCCCGCTCGAAGGTGGATAGCAAGGACTATCCGATGGCGTTTATACTGAGTTATGGTAAAGGCCGGGTGTTTCATACCGCATTAGGTCACGATGTCGCCGCCATTCGCAATGAAAATGCTGCCGAACTCTTTCGGCGAGGTTGCGCCTGGGCGGCAGGACTTACAACAACACCGAAATAAACTAAAAACTCAAAATGAAAAACTAAAAAGTAAGGAAGAGATAAATATCACAGTTTTACGTTTTTAGATTCAAGTGAAGGAGATAAAAATGAAAGTCGGATTTAATATGTTGTTGTGGACTACGCATGTTACCGAGGAACATCTGCCTCTCTTAAAAACACTCAAGAAGACCGGTTACGATGGGGTTGAGATTCCGCTTTTCGAGGGAAAGGTCTCGCACTTTAAGAAGATTGGTTCGGCGATACGGGATAATGGCCTCGGTTGCACGAGCGTTACGTGCATTCCAGATGAAATGCGAAATCCCATCAGCGCAGACGCCGAACACCGCAGAGAAGCGGTAGAGTATCTAAAGTGGGCGATTGCCTGTTCGCAGGCGCTTGGCTCCGAGGTTCTGTGCGGGCCTATCTATCAGCCGCTGGGCGTTTTTACCGGCAAAGCTCCTACTGAGGATGAAAAGAAACACGCAGCCGATGTGCATCGCAAAGCCGCCGACTATGCTGAAAAGGCTGGGATTGTTTTGGCTGTGGAATATCTGAACCGCTTCGAGTGTTATTTTCTAAACACAATGGCGGACACAGCGGCATACGTAAAGAGAGTCAACCATCCGAACGTCGGAATACTGTTTGATACATTCCACGCAAATATCGAGGAAAAGGACCCGGTTGGCTGCATCGGTAAATACGTAAAGCTGGTCAAGCATGTGCACATCAGTGAGAACGACCGCGGCACACCGGGCAAGGGACATATCGACTGGCCTGGAACTTTCAAGGCACTGCGGTCGGGCAAATACGATGGCTGGCTGGTAATAGAGGCGTTTAGTCGTGCGCTGCCGGCCCTCGCTGCCGCCACAAAAGTCTGGCGTGACTTTTTCAAAAGCCGGCAGGAGGTTTATAGCGAGGGTCTGAATTTCGTGCGAAAGCAGTGGAAGGCCGCCGCTAAATAACTAAAGCATAGTTCAAAACTCAAAATGCAAAATTCAAACTTAAGGAAAACAGTATTCCACACTTTTAAATTTTGCACTTTAAGTTTTAAATCTTTCTGGAGCTGTTATGCAGACAATACAATTGCGGCTTATCGGGATTGTAATATGTTTACTATTATGTCTCGGACAAATTGCCGTTGCCGATGAGGAGGCCGATTTTAAGCCAATATTTGATGGAAAAACCCTTGAAGGATGGAAAGCACCTGATATGAGCTGTTGGTCGGTGGAGGATGGAGCCATCACCGCCCGCTCCACAGAGCAGCATCCGGTTACAGCAAATCAGTTTCTTGTCTGGCAATTGGGCGAGCTGGATGACTTCGAGCTGAAGCTCAACTATCGCATCACTGGAACACCCGAAGCCAACTCCGGCATTCAGATTCGCAGTCAGATTGCGCCGGATGGCCACGCCGTCGGCTATCAGGCCGACATTGACCTTGCCGGCAATTGGGCAGGAGCACTCTACGATGAGCACCGTCGCGGAATGCTGGCGCAGCGCGGCCAGAAGGCCGTTATAGACGCCGATGGCAAGATAACCCTCACTGCAATAGATGATGCGGCCGCCCTCTCGGCCAATATCAAAAAGGATGATTGGAATGAGTATCACATCATAGCCCGCGCCTGTCACATAATTCTGTCGATTAACGGTAAAGTTACCGCCGAAGTGTTCGACTCGCTTAAGCAAGGTGACCTCGCAGGCAAACTGGCGCTGCAATTACACGCCGGGCCGCCGATGAGCGTCCAGTTTAAGGACATTCGCCTTAAGCGGCTGGATGTGTGCCAGCGAAAAAAGATTGTTTTTGTCGCCGGGCCGCAAAGCCACGACTACGGCTCGCACGAGCACAACGCAGGGTGCTTACTACTGGCAAAGTGTCTCAACGAAAATATGCCGGGTATTTATGCGACAGTCTATACCAATGGCTGGCCCAGAGACCCGACCGCATTTGATAATGCAGATGCAATTGTGATTTTCTGCGATGGTGATGGTGGAAATGTAGCCCTGCCGCATTTTGCAGAGGTTGACAAATTGATGAAAAAAGGTGTAGGCATTGCCTTTCTCCATTATGCTCTGACAGTTCCGAAGGGCGAGCCTGGTAATTATATGCTCAACTGGCTTGGCGGATACTACGAGACGTTTTGGTCGGTCAATCCATTCTGGACAGCCCAGTTCAAGCAGTTACCCAATCATCCGATTACACGCGGCGTCAGACCATTCACGATAAATGACGAGTGGTATTACAATATGAGGTTTGTCGAGGATATGAAAAATGTAACGCCAATTTTGACGGCGATACCACCTGACGACACACGGAAAGGTTCGGATGGTGCTCACAGCGGCAATCCAAATGTCCGCCTGCGGATGGGTATGCCGGAGCACGTGGCGTGGGCATACGAGCGAACGGGCGGCGGACGAGGCTTCGGCTTTACCGGCGCGCACCTGCACTGGAACTGGGCACACGATAGCTTCCGAAAACTTGTGCTTAACGCCCTTGTGTGGATTGCGGGAGCCGAAGTGCCTCCCGATGGAGTGACATCGAATACACCATCTATTGAAGAGCTGGAAGCAAATATTGATGAGCCAAAGCCGGACAATTGGAAGCCGGAAAATATCAGGCGAATGATTGAGCAATTCAATGAATCCCGCCCTAATTGAACAGTCAAGAGCGTTTAGAGCATCAGAAAGGATTGGTGCCGATTTTGAGCGAACAATTAGGGCGGGGCAGAAAGGAGTGCGATTATGCAAAGGTTAATTATCGTGATTGCCGCAGTAGTTTTGGTTGGCTGCGCAGCCCCGACTCGGCGAGCGGAGGTCAAGCCTAAGCTCCGCCAACTGCCTGTGGAAGAATACGTTGACAAAATGAAGGCTGGCTGGATTGGGCAAATGGCGGGCGTCGGCTGGGGCGGGCCTACCGAGTTTCACGCCCAGGGGAAAATTTTGCCCGAAAATGAGGTGCCGCAGTGGAAACCGGAAATGATAAACCAGTTCGAGCAGGATGACCTCTACGTTGAAATGACTTTCCTCCGCACGCTGGAGCAATATGGTTTTAACTGTTCAATCCGCCAGGCGGGTATTGACTTTGCCAACAGCGGCTATCCGCTCTGGCACGCCAACAACGAAGGGCGGACCAATCTGCGAAAAGGCATAGCGCCGCCTGATTCGGGGCACCCTGCATTCAACAAGCACGCTGATGACATTGATTATCAGATTGAGTCTGACTTCTCGGGACTGATTGCTCCGGGATTGCCGAATGTCATCATAGAGCTGGGTGAAAAATTCGGGCGGCTGATGAACTACGGCGATGGCCTCTATGGCGGCCAGCTCATCGGCGGTATGTATGCCGAGGCGTTCTTTGAAAATGATATAGAAAAGATAATCGGCGCCGGTCTAAATTGCATTCCGGAGAACAGTCAATATGCTGAATGTATCCGTGATGTGCTCGGCTGGTATAAGCAAAATCCGGACGACTGGGAAAAAACCTGGCAGCTTGTTGAAGAGAAATATAATCTTAACCCTGCTTATCGCCGTTTTTCCTGCAGCAAGGGCAATTTCAACATCGATGCAAAAATTAACGGCGCATACATTGTTCTGGGTATTCTCTACGGTAAAGGTGACCCTGACAAAACGATTATTATTACAACCCGTTGTGGCCAGGACTCCGACTGCAATCCATCCAGCGCTGCCGGTATATTGTTCACGACCATCGGTTTTGCAAAGCTGCCCGATAAATTCAAATCGGCTTTGAATCCGGAAGGAAAATTCAGTCATACACCATACAACTTCCCGATTCTTGTGGAAGTTAGTGAGAAACTCGCCCGACAGGCGGTTGTGCGTTCCGGCGGCAAGGTCGCAAAAAACTCCCAGGGCAAAGAAGTGTTCGCAATTCCGCTTAAAAGACTCAAACCGACTAAGTTTGAGCAGTGCTGGGAGCCGGGTCCCGTTTCAAACAGCAAATTCACAGAACAAGAGATGTCTTTGATTACCGTGATGGCTGGGAAAAATATATCCGAGGCGGTGGCAAAGTTCGCACCCGGCTGGAAGGTAGCCAAATGCGGCCAGGATATGAATCCGGGGCTTTACGAAGAAATGCTGGGTAAAAAGAATGTCCTGGTAACACACCCTTTGGACCGCAATACCGGCTGCGTCCTGTCGAATAAGGTTAAAATACCTGATGGTAAGAAGACAAAACTTCGACTCGTTGTCGGCCATCACCCGCAGGGCGACTGGGTCCTGTTAATTAAAGCCGATGGCAAGGAACTGAATAAGGCACCTGTAGGCAAAGAAACTGCAAAAGACGGCTGGGTGTTAGTCGAGAGGGACCTTTCAGAATACGCCGGCAAAGAGATAAACCTAGAGCTTGTCAATCAGCCAAGCGGCTGGGCGTTTGAAGGGGGCTACTGGGCAGAGATTGAATTGGTCAGCCGGTAGAAATCTTAAAACTTAACCCGCCATACCTCCGGCGGATTTATCCGCCGGAGGCGGAATCGAGTATCGCTTGTCCGCCGTAGCCTTGGCGAAGGCGGAAGTATCGAGCATCGAGCATCGAGTATCGAGTAACCACTCACTCTCCAATTATCTTCACCAGCACCCTCTTTTTTCTCTTGCCGTCGAATTCTCCGTAAAATATCTGCTCCCACGGCCCAAAATCCAGCTTCCCATCCGTCACCGCCACAACCACTTCTCTGCCCATTATCGTCCGCTTCAAATGCGCATCGGCATTGTCCTCAAAACTATTATGCCGGTATTGCGAATAAGGCTTCTCCGGTGCTAATTTTTCCAGCCACATCTCAAAATCCTGATGAAGCCCGCTTTCATCATCATTGATAAAAACGCTCGCCGTGATGTGCATCGCATTACATAGCACGAATCCCTCCTTGATGCCGCTCTCTGCGAGGCACTCTTCAACCTGTGGCGTGATATTGATAAGCTCACGCCGCCTGCTCGTATTGAACCACAGCTCCTTCCTGTAGCTTTTCATAATGTTTTTCCCGTGTTGCAGATAAAATTAAAGTCCACTTCTTATCTCATCCAACCGCTGCCTTGCGTCCGGCACTATCTGAAAGAATTTCTCGAGCTTTTCACAGGCGTATTCATCACAATATGCGCAATTTACAACACCCTTTTCCTTCCCGCATTTTCTTATCTCGCACACGTTGCAGTGACCGAAAAGCGGCTCACTGCCTGATATGCAGCCGGAACAATTAATATCCTTCGGCTTTATGTCCGCATTATATTGCTTGGACCAGAGCAGTGCTACTTCCGCTCTCTTTTTGTCATCATCATTCCTGGTTGCAATGAATGCACCACATTCACTGCATAACAAACCACAAACACCTATCATTTCATCCATTTTTTACTCCCTTTTAACAAATTAGTTTATTCCTATTTTCTCAAACACCAAATCCAGTTATTCTTCAAAGCTCCCGTCATTGACGCTTGCTTTTTATCCGGTCCAACCGCTCTTTTGCCTCAGGCTCCATAGCGAAGAACTTTAATAGTTGCTCACAGGCATATTCGCTGCAACAGGCACAATTCTCAAGTCCCTTGTCTTTTGCACATTTTCTTATTAAACAGGTTTTGCACCCGGAGAATAGCCTGCCGCCTTCCGTTCGGCAGCCGTCACAGTCGTTGATATCTTCCGGCCCGTATTTGGTGCCATACAGCTTATTACATTGCTCCGCAATCTCGGCTCGCATCTTCTTCCTTTTCGCTTGGTCATCCTCCCTCGTTGCCAGATAAATAGGGCACGTCCGGCAAATCAGGCCGCAGTAAGAAATCTGCTGTTCCACTGTTTCTTCCCTGCTCAACAGTACCTCATTCACAAGTGAATCCGCGTCACAGGCCAATCCAAACCAGCACGGCGCCCGATTGTAGCAGGTTTCTCCCCTCAGCGGAACAACATCTTGCAAATTCCGGCACCGTATTTGAACCTATATTCTATGTGGGATTTATTTATCGACAATCAATTCTTTGCTTGACATTTTCCCTCCTCCATATAAAATTCCCCCAAAACCTTAAAATAGGAGATTACGCAATGGCAGACAAAAAAGCAGACCTGGCTGGCCCAGGCATCGGCAATTATGCCGAACTGGAAAAAATCCTCCCTCAAAATTACTCCTCTATTCTGTCCCCAAAAGAAACGCAAATCGCCACCTACGCCGTCAAAGACTACATTGAGGAAAACCTCTGCAAAGAATTAAATCTAATCCGTGTCACTGTTCCTCTGATTGTGGATGTCGAAAGCGGCGTTAACGACTACCTCGACCGGGATGGCTCACGAACCCCAATCCGCTTCCACATCTCAAATGATTACAACAAAAATCCTGTCGATGCCGAAGTCGTCCAGGCCGCCACCAAATGGAAACGAATGGCACTTAAGCAATTCGGTATGAAAATCGGAGAGGGACTTCTAACTGATATGCGTGCCGTCCGCAAAGACTACTTCCTCGACCACGACCACAGCGCCTACGTTGACCAGTGGGACTGGGAGCTCGCCATAACCAAAGACCAGCGCAACCTCAAATTCCTCAGGCAGGTCGTCGAAAAAATCTGGAAAGTTCTCAAAGGCGCCGAGACCCACGTTCAAAAACTTTTCCCCAAGTTAAAAACCGACAAATACCCCGACCTTCCTGAAAAGCTTACCTTCATTCACGCCGAAGATATACTCGATAGATACCCCGACCTGCCCCGAAAGCAGCGCGAAACCGCCATCGTGCAGGAATACCCCGCCATTTTCATAATCGGCATCGGCTGGGTCCTCAAAGACGGCTACCCACACGAAATGAGGGCCGCTGATTACGATGATTGGATCACAGAGACAACCTCCGAAGACGGCAGGCCAATGCACGGCCTGAACGGCGACATCCTCGTTTGGAACCCCGTCACAAAACGCCGTCACGAGTTGACTTCTATGGGTATCCGCGTCAACGCCGAAACTCTTAAAAAGCAGCTCGAAATTTCCGGCCAGCTCGATTTCCTCAAACTTCCGTATCACCAGGCCATCATCAACAATCAAATTCCTCTGAGCATCGGCGGCGGCATCGGCCAATCACGAACATTTATGTCGCTTTTGAAAAAAGCCCACATCGGCGAAGTCAGCGCCACCGTCTGGCCCAAAATCCTCAAAGATATGTCCAAAAAGAAAAACATCCACGTCATTGAATAAAATATCAAAAATGATTAGCCCCCGAATTTATTCGGGGGTTTTTGTTCAAACAAAACATTTGACTTTTCCTGCATAATTGACTACAGTTGTTCAAAATTATGAAAGGGATATCGTGTACCCAACTACTACAATAGGGAGAATGAATTATGGCAAATCATGAGGAAGCAATGCAAAGTTCAGAGTTTAAGGACAAGAAGACCGGGCTTATCGCGTTTGGGATTATCCAGATTATTTTTGGGGGATTTTGCGCCCTTATGATTCCTTTTATGATATTAGGTATGCTCATATCGACCATTTCTACTAAAAGCCCGGCTCCACCCATGAGTGCTCGCCTGATGATTCCTGGTGTTTTGTTTTATGTGATATTGGCTATATGGTTTATCTCGATGGGAATTGGCTCCATCAAGACCCGACGCTGGGCAAGAGCTATCATATTGGTCTCTTCCTGGCTATGGCTTATATGCGGAATAAATGCACTTATTGTTGTGTTATTGTTCTTGCCCGGTATGTATGACCAGATGGCCCAAAATACGCAGATGCCCCGCGCGGCTGTCTTGATTATGAAATCCGTCATGATTGGGTTTATGACCGTCTTTTACATCATTATACCAGCCGTGTTCATCTTCTTTTATGGAAATAAGAATGTAAAAGCAACCTGCGAATTTAGGGACCCTCAGGTTCGCTGGACCGACAAATGCCCTCTGCCCGTTCTGGCCGTCAGCTTCTTATTTGGACTCTGGGCAGCTTCGATGTTATTTATGGCCTGCTACCACTGGACAATGCCGTTTTTTGGTTTCATCATCAGCGGAGCGACCGGCGCTGCAGTAGCGCTCATTGTCCTGCTTCTATCTGTTTTCAATGCCTGGGGCACATATAAATTGAACATTAAAGCCTGGTGGTGCTCACTTTTTTTGATTATTGCCTTAACTCTATCAACGGCCATTACGTTCTCTCGCGTCAATATCTGGGACTTCTATGAAAAGATGAACTTCCCTAAGGAGCAGATGGATATGATGAAGCAGTATGGTATGCCGAATAATTCTACTATGGTTTTGTCTTTCGGCCTCTGGTCTCTCGTCTTTTTGGGGTATCTACTATACATAAGAAGATACTTTGTCCATCCTCCTACCCAGGAAAACCTCTTGCAGCAAACTTCTATTTAGCCCCCGGAACTGTCCCGATGTCTTCTATCGGGGTTTAGCCGTCGCCGGCACGGCGACGCAATACTCAATTCTTATTTCTAAGCCGGAGGTTAATTTTATTTAGCCCCACGCTTGTCCCGGCGCAGTCTGTCGGGATTCCACGTGAGTTTCCAAACAAAATACTTGACTTTTACTATCTTGTAAAGCTATCTTTATTTCAAATTACCAAATCAGAATCCAGATTAAAGAAAGAATATAGTACGGAGTCCTAATGACCTGGCTGAAAACTAAGACCTTTTTAATAGTTAGCCTCATTTCACCGGCTGTCATTCTTATCATAGCTATAGGTTTTCTTGTTCTGCGTTATAACAAAACTGATCGCCTTGTCACCCATTCCAAAATCGCCGGACCTCCTAACCTAAAAGCTAAGGCAAATGAGCTTACCCGAACGCTTGTAACGCCGCACTTAGAACATAAAATTCAAGCTGATAAGAACCTTCTCTGGTGTGCCACTGCCCAAATTGCTTGGAATGAGCTTTGTAACCTCATTGGCGAAGATGTACATCTTGAAAACGAACCTGAAATGGTATCAATCCTCAACAAAAAGACTGTGACTGCGGCAGACCTCGATGAGGCAAGCTATATTGCGATGGCAGGAACTGTAGATCAAAATATTCTTGGGAAAATCCAAGCGGCTTTAGAGAAAAAATTCAAAGGCCAAGCCAGCCCTGAGCTTGTCCCCCTCCCTTCGTCCGACCTTTTGTGGGTGGCTTATTCTTATCTTTTCAAGGCGCTCCCCTTTGAGTGGGCATTCGAAAGGTTAAAAAGACCGTTCAGCTTTCGAGGTGTTAAGGTGGAATGTTTCGGCATCGAACAGTTCCTGACCTCACAAAAAAATGAAGTCAAAGCTGCCAGCCAGGTTCTGATTTACGACTACAAAAGCGAAGACGACTTCGTTATCGAGTTAAAAACACGCTCAAAGACCGACCGACTAATCCTTGCCAAAGTTCCTCCGGAAGCAACCTTGACCCAAACAATCGCGACCGTCCAGAAACGTGTGTCAAATAGCAATCCGGAAAAAATGCAGGTATGTTCCAGTTTAATGGTCCCAGTCCTGAATTTCGAACTAATGCGGGAATACAATGAACTTTACAACAAACCGATACTATCGAAAAACCAGCTTTTTAACGGTTCGCTCATTATCTTGGCAAAACAGCATATTCGTTTCAAACTTGATGAGACAGGCGCTGTGCTTAAATCTGAAGCTCTCTTTGCATCAGGCATTGGAGGAGACCTGCTTTTTAACAAGCCATTTCTTATTATGATTCAGCGAACTGACACAGTAGAACCTTATTTTGCTCTTTGGGTCGCCAATGATGAACTTCTGGTCAAAGCTCAATAAACATACAAACAGATGTAAGAACTAATCCACCGATTCCCTTTTATCACCTAACCTGCGCCCCATTCAACCTTCATAAAGTTTTAATATTTCTCTTGTGCCTTTTCACGGCTAATCCCCGCCCAAAACCACTTCAACTTTCGGATTGCTTTGAATTTTGTGATTTGGTCATTTGAATTTGTTCGTATTTCGAGCTTCGAATTTTGAATTTTTCTATATTGAGCTTTTAGTGCTAACCGATGCTTACCAGCTTGCTGTAAACCTCTTCTATCTTATCCACCATAATCCCCGGCGAAAACTTCTCTTTTACAAACTCCCTGCCTGTTTTCCCAAGTCTTTCTCTTAAACTTTTATTCTCTATCAGCTCCGCGCACATCGCAGTTAATTGCTCAACATTCTTTGGCTCAACCAATCGCCCGGTCTTTTCATTAACAACCTCTCTTGCCCCATCAACATCAAACGAAACCACTGGCACCCCGCATAGCATCGCCTGTGGCAAGGTCCTCGCAAGCCCCTCTCGCAGCGAGCAGTGCGCTAAAATATCCGATGACTGTATCGCAAGCGGAATCTGACTCGTCGGCAAAAGCCCGGCGAATTTTATCCTATCCGCCAATCCCAACTGCCGAACCTGCTCTTTATAATGCTGGGTTAAATTTCCATCCCCCACAAACAGCCACACAGCATTTGCAAATCGCTTTGAAAGCACTTTGGCCGATTCAATAATATATTCGTGTCCCTTTAGCATAAACAGCCTCGCAATCGTGATAAGCACAATCGCATCCTCAGCGATTCCGTATTTTCGCCGAAACTCCCTTTTCTTATCTTGCGAAATCGGCCCTAAAAAATCCTCTTCTTCAATAGCCGAGTATGCGGTAACATATTGCCCTGGCTTTCCTATACCCGCCGCAAGCGCCTGATTGGTCATCGCATCGGCCACGCTTATAAAAAAATCCGTCCTCTTCGCCGCCGTTTTCTCTATTGCAATATAGAATTTGTTTATCCATTCGTTCTGATACGGATGAAACGCCAGCCCGTGTATCGTATGCACAATCTTCGGCTTTGTCCTTTGCTCTTCGCTCTTCGTCCTTCGCTCTTCGTCCTTCGCCCTTCGCTCTTCGTCCTTCGCTCTTCTTATGCTGTGCGCCGCAAACCTCCCTAATATCCCTGCCTTCGCCGAATGTGTATGCACGATATCCGGCTGTAATTCGTGAAGATACCGCTTGATTTTCCTGTAACTTATGAAGTCTTTTATTGGCTCGATGGCCCGCCGCATCTCTTTGATTACGATAACTTTATATTTCTGTCCTTTTGTCTGCTCAAAAAGCTCCCCCTCAGGCCCAATCGCAGGCCCGGTAATTAGCGTAACCTCGTGTCCGCGTTCTGCCAGCAGTTTGCAGGTGATAAGAGTATTCTCCTGCGCCCCACCAAGTATCAGCCGCGTTATGATATGAACGATTCTCAATATTGGACCCGCATCAAACAAAGTCCCGCCGCCAGCGCCATCGGCCCCGCTGCTGTTCGTTCCTTTGCTTCTAAAATTTCATTTATTCTCTCCGGCTTCCATCTGCCGACACCCACCTCGACCAAAGTGCCGACTATATTCCTTACCATATTATACAAAAAGCTGTCACCTTCCACATCAACATACACCCAATCATTCTCGTTTTGCGTATTGCGTTCGATTTTCATCACCGCTGAGCCCGCAGAGGTCGCTGAGTTTTTTAATTCTAATTTCTTCCCTGCGCTCTCCGCGTTCTCTGCGGTTAATTTTTTCTCGTCCAGCGAACACACATCGCACCGAAATATCGTCCGAACCGTGTCCTCTCTTTTTTCATCTCCTGCTGCGAAGGATTTGAAATCCTTTGTCCCCTCCAGAAACTTCGCCGCCGAATCCATCGCTGCAATATCTAATTTCGCTGATATATGCCAGCATCGTCTTATATGAAGCACCGGCCGCACCGGCCCATTATAAATCGTATATTGATACCACTTGCTCTTGACCGCCCCTATCACATCTAATCCCATCGGCACTTCTACGGCTTCAACAACCGCCATATCTGGAGGCAATCTATCCGTAATGGCTTTTGCCAGATTTTCCGTCGGAATCGGCGAATCGATTTGAATAAGCCCGACCTGCCCCAGCGCACTCACCCCCGCATCCGTCCTGCTCGCGCCGCAGATACGGACTTTCCTCCCGAACAATCCTTCGAGCGCCTCCGTCAGCACGCCTTGAATGGTCGCAAATCCCGGCTGAATCTGCCAGCCGTGATATTCCGTCCCATCGTATGCAATCGTCAGCTTTATATTGCGGACACCCATCGCCGCCGATTATAGCAGCTTCTCCGCAATCTGAATAGCATTTAGCGCCGCACCTTTTCGCAACTGGTCTCCCGCCACCCAGATATTGATGCCCCGATTATCAGGTATCGACTCATCCTGCCGAATCCGCCCAACATATATATCGTCTTTGCCCGTCGCATCAATCGGCATCGGGAATCGGTTATGCTCTCGGTCATCCATCACCGTCACGCCCGGCGCAGTCTTCAAAAGCTCCCTCACCTCATCATCCGTAATCGGCTCGGTAAACTCTAAGTTTATACTCTCACAGTGTGCCCGCATTACCGCCACGCGAATACACGTCGCCGTAATTGCAATATCCGGGCAGTCAAAAATCTTCTGCGTCTCAAGGACCATTTTCGTCTCTTCAAGATTGTATCCGTTCGGCCCAAGCTGCGAATTATGGCTGAAAAGATTGAACGCTATCTGATATGGAAATACCTTCATCGTAGGCGGTTTGCCTTCCAACATCTCCCGGCTCTGATTCTCCAGCTCCAGCATCGCCTGATACCCCGCACCGCTGGCCGCCTGATACGTGCTCACTATCATTCGCTTCACAGGATTTGCTTTATGCAATGGCCAGACCGGCACAATCCCAATTATCGTCGAGCAGTTCGGATTTGCAATTATCCCCTTATGCTCACGTATCTTCTGCGGATTTATCTCCGGTATAACAAGCGGCACATCCGGGTCCATCCGAAATGCCGATGAATTATCTACAACCACCGCCCCCGCCTCCACCGCTGCAGGCGCAAACTCCTTGCTTCGCGGCGCCCCTGCGCTGAATAGCGCAATATCCACGCCCTTGAAGCTCTTCTTGGTCATCTCCTCAATGATGTATGTCTTGCCCTTAAACTCTATTTTCTTGCCAGCCGACCTGCTGCTCGCCAGAACTTTTAGCGAATCAAACGGAAAATCCCGCTCCTCCAAAATACTAAGAAATTCCTGCCCAACCGCTCCCGTTACTCCGGCTATCGCTACATTACAACCCATAAAAAACTCCCAAAATCTTTTTACCCAAACTTAAGGGCAGTCCACTCGACTGCCCCAATCTATCTTAAATCATACTGGATAATAATTATAGTCCTTTCCCCGCCATAATGCAATAGGCCATTGCTTATATTTACTATTTATTATTCTACTTGCCCGCTATTCGTCTGGGCTTCTGTGTTGTGTCATTCCCGCACAAAATGTAGGGTGGGGCTTGCCCCACCAATTCCTTTCAATGTCATTCCCGCATAGCCTGCCCTGAGCGAAGTCGAAGGGTCGTTAGCGGGAATCCAGACATTTACTCGCCGTTTGTTTGGCGGACTTGTCCGCCACCCGTGGCTGTTTTGGAATTTGTGATTTTGAAAATTCGTATTTGTTTCGGATTTCGACCTTCGAATTTCGAATTTGTCCTCTGTCCTCCATCCTCAGTCCTCTGTCCTTCTCTGCCACACCGCCGCCGCTATCGACCCGGTTATAATGCAGATAAACACAAATATCGCCGCCGGCATCGCCGCCCTCTCTCCAATATGCTTTATCGCCAGGACCGTCCCCAGCCCCGCATTTTGCATCCCGCCCTCAATCGCCAGCGTCCGTCTCTGCCGAAAATCCATCCTGAAAACCCACGCCACAACATACCCCGCAACCATCCCAAGAATATTCATCGCCACCGCCGCCGCCAGAACCACACCCGTCATCTTCGCAAGATAATCCCTGTTGAGCGCTATCACTAACGAGCAGATAAATATAATAAACGTTGCCGAAATCGCCGGAAAAACCGGAAGAATCGTTTTGATTCTGTCCCCCAAATATCGCCTCACCCCGAACCCCACAAATAACGGCAATATCACCATCCACACCACGCTAAACAGCATTGGCCAGAACGGCACGGGCAGCACCGACTTTGTCAGAATATACGTCAGCCCCGGCGTCACTACCGGCGCAAGCAGCGTCGATACCGTCGTCAGTGACACCGAATACGCCACGTCCGCACGGGCAATGTAGCTTATCACGTTGCTCGACATCGCCCCCGGCGCCGATGCCGTCAGTATCAGCCCGACCGTAATCTCCGGCTCCAGATTCAATATCCGTGCTATCGCGTATGCCGTTAATGGCATAACGCTGTATTGCTCTATCGTCCCTATAAGGACGATGATTGGCCTTTGCACAATCCGTTTGAAATCCTCCGCCTCTAACACCACGCCTATCCCGAACATCGTTACCGCAAAGAACCAATCCATCCCCTCCCTTAGCGCAGCAAATCCTCTCGGCCACAAATACGCCGCCACCCCAAACAAAATCACCCATATCGCAAAATATCTCGTATAGAAACTCAGTATTCGTTTCAGCATTCACACAATATAAATTACAAGTCCCCTCCCGTAAAATTAAATAATCAATTAAACGCCCCACCACCCAACCTTTTAACCAATTAACTAATTCACCAATTCACTAATTCGCTAATTGTGTGATGGCCTGATAACCTGATTTCCTAAACCCCGCTTTTTGCCCCAATGCCATCTTATTTTTTCGTTGCTTAATGACTGCTGGGTAGTAAAATATATTCTTTGCTTATGTTTAATGTTACGTCTCTGTTTTCAGAAAGCTAAAATGACACCAAAAGGCGAACATCTATTCCAGGAATTTAACAAAGCCCGCTACGGCGAATCCCGCCGTCTGCATCCATTGTTCCTGCCTGCCTTATTGGAAAGAGAATCACACGACCAACGCCTCAAAGGCCCCGACCAGGATAGCGCATACGAAATAATCTGCAAGTGGGCCGACATTGAATCCAAAGGCAAACTCGACCCTATGAAGGAAACTAACCTCGAAGGTGAATTCTGCAAGGAAGTCTTCGGCGATGCCCTCGGTTACACCCTCTTCTCCGAGGGCAAAGACCAGTGGAACTTCCAGCAAAAATACTTTGTCAATGGAGGTTACGCAGATGCTGCCATTGGTATCTTCGGCTCTCATAAAAAGCCGCAAATCCGGGCCGTAATTGAGCTTAAAGGCCCAACGGTAAACGTAGATAAAGACCGTACTGCTGGCCGTACCCCCGTCCAGCAGTGCTGGGATTACCTCAACGCATTACCCGAATGTCCTTGGGGCATTGTCTGCAATTATGTCAGCTTTCGTTTGTATCACCGCAGCCAAACACCACGCGTCTATGAACTATTTGTCCTCCAGGAATTAAAGAAAAGAGAATCTTTTGACCGGTTCTTTTATCTCTTTCACCGAGATGGATTTCTCCCCCATCCGCCATTTCAACCTCCACACGCTGACTCCCTTCTCGAAAAATGCACCACACGCCAGCGTCAGGTCGGTGACGAGTTATACGACTATTATCAAAAAAATCGCCTTGCGCTTATTCAGCACCTTCTCGGCCAGCCACACAACAAATCTCTCGATACCGCAATCCGCACCGCACAAAAACTTATCGACCGCATAATATTCGTCGCATTCTGCCAGGACCGCGACCTTCTCCCCGGAAAGTCGCTTAAACGGGCTTGGGAGCAAGTCGCTCCCTTTGCCAGGGTCACTAACCCTAAATGGCAAAACTTCCTCGAACTGTTTCGCAGCATCAACGAAGGAAACGAACCTTTCGGAATTCCACCCTATGATGGTGAACTGTTCCGAAAAGACGAAGAAGTCGATAACCTCGAGCTGGATGATGAGTGGACCGATTTCTTCAAAGCCGTCGGCGACTACGACTTCGCCCACGAAGTTAATGTCGATGTCCTCGGCCACATCTTCGAAAAATCCATAAACGATATCGAACGTATTCGCCAGACCGGACTTCCGGGGATTGAGGTCACCGAAAAAGTTAAACCCAAAATGCTCAAATCCGCCAAAAAGAAAAAAGGCGGCATATATTATACGCCTCCAGAACTCACCGGTCTCATCACAAAAAATACCGTTGGGGAAATCGCAGACGAAAAAATCAAAACACTCGAAAGAAACTTCAACATACGCCTTGACCAAATCGATGCAAAAACCGAGAAAAGTAGGGTCTCCGCCTTCGCCCAAAGAGCTATCGAGGAACTCCGCGACATAAAAGTCGTTGACCCCGCCTGTGGCTCAGGCGCCTTCCTTATCCAGGCATACCAAATCCTCGAGGATAAGTATGTCGAGGTCATCGATACCCTTTCAATTCACGACCAAAAACACGCCGATGACCTTCGCAACAAGGTCTCTGACTTCATCCTCCACGACAGCCTCTTTGGCGTTGACCTCTCACCCGAAGCAGTCGAAATAACCCAACTGTCCCTTTGGCTCTACACCGCACACAAAGAGAAAACCCTCGCCGACCTCTCTAAAAATATCGTCTGTGGCAATTCGTTAATTTCGGACACAGCCGTTGACTCTCTCGCCCTCGATTGGCAAAAGCAATTCCCCGACATATTCTCGCGCCCGAACCCCGGCTTCGACTGCGTCGTCGGCAATCCGCCTTGGGAACGATTTACACTCAAGAACCGCGAATTCTTCGATACCTCTGCCCCGCACATACTCGAAGCCCCAACCGCTGCCGAAAGCAGACGGCTTATCGAAAAACTTAAAGTCCAAAACCCACCTCTTTATGACCGCTATATCCAGACGAAAGAGTCCACCGAGAAAACAATGACCTATATCCGTCAGTGCGGCTGCTTCCCGCTTGCCGGCAAAGGCGACATAAATACCTACGCCGTCTTCGCCGAACTTGCCCACTCCATTGTTTCACCTACTGGTCGCGTCGGCCTGCTTGTTCCAACTGGTATCGCCACAGATAAAACCAATGAGGATTTCTTCGCAAAACTCGTCAATTCACAAACGCTCTCCGGCCTATACGATTTTGAAAACAAAGCACCAATTTTCCCAGATGTCCATCGCTCATACAAATTCTCCGTCCTCCTTTTCGGCGGTTCTCAAAACAAATGCAAGTCTGCCAACTTCGTATTCTTCGCCCACACAATGGACGACCTCAAAGACGATAAGCGTCATATCGCTCTATCCGCCAATGATTTCAAACTCCTCAACCCAAACACCCGGACCTGCCCTGTTTTCCGTTCCAAACGAGATGCAAATCTCACCAAGTATGTCTATAAGCGAGTCCCTGTCCTTATAAATAAAACCCGAAAAGAAGGCAGTAATCCCTGGGGCATTGATTTTCTGCGCATGTTTGACCAAAGTAGCGATGCCGAATTTTTTCGCACCGCAGAACAACTCAAGACCGATGGCTTCAAACGCGATGGCTCTCTCTGGAAAAAACGAAAAAAAACTTTCCTGCCTCTTTACGAAGCAAAAATGCTCCAGATGTTCGACCATAGAGCAGCGAGTGTCGTTGTTGATGAATCAAAGTGGATGCGCCAGGGCCAAACAGACCAATCCTCTCTCGTCCAGCACCAAAATCCTGAATTTATAGTCGAACCAAGATGGTGGGTTAATGAGGATGAAGTTCATCGTGTCCTTGGCGATAGCGATACCACGAAGACAATCGCTTTCAAAAATGTCACCAGCCCTACAAATGAGCGCACAATGATTGCCACATTTATTCCATACTCTGGCGTAGTTCACTCCGCACCTCTCATCTTTACCGGCTCCGATATTAGCGCCCGACTTACCGCTTGCTTACTCGGCAATCTCAACGCCTTCGCCTATGACTATATCTGCCGACAAAAAATTGGCGGCATAAATCTAAGCTATTTTATTATTGAACAAATCCCGACTTTCCATCCCGACTTCTACAAGCAGAGATGTCCCTGGGACAAAAAACAGACCCTTGAAAAATGGATTTCCGACCGACTATTGAAATTATCCTGCACGAGCAACGATATGGTTCCTCTTGCTGAATCTGTTGGCTTCAAACCGCCAGTCCACAAATGGGACCCCGCAGAACGCCTCGACCTTATGGCCGAGCTCGACGCTGCCTTCTTTTTGCTTTATGCAATTGAACGAAAAGATGTTGAATATATCCTCTCTACCTTTCAGGGTCTTCAGAAAGAATCCACCGACATTTTCGCCGGTTCTACCACCACTGCTCGCATCCTCAAATTCTACGATGACTTCAAATCCCAGCTCGACCGCGCCTTCAAAGGCCAACTCTAAAACCCCTCTTACCACGAGCATCGAGTATCGAGTATCCCGAGTCGAGAATCATTTTACCCCCAAAATCCTCCAAACAAAACCAAAAAATGACCTTGTCATCCTGAGCTTGCCGAAGGACCTATCACCTGACCCCCGACCTCTGCCTTCTGTCTTCCGTCATCTGCGGCTAAATTCTTTTACGATATCGTTAGATTTTTATTGAATAAATAGGCATAATTTGGTATAATACTCCCCAGTTTACCAGTAGGTAAACGTAAACCGCCCTGTAGGGCAAGGTCTTAGGCAAGCATGCCCAGTCAAATAATCTATTAAACCTTGTTTATAGCATTTGAAAATTTGATTTTAGGATTTGTTTAGGATTTAGAGTTTAGGATTTAGGATTTTTCGCTGTTGTCCACCTTTAGCGGAAGCTCCGATAGACCAAAAGCGAACGATTTATGCAAAACAAAGCCAATTTGCTGGATACTCAAATGAATGTAATCTCTGTTAAAACAAAGGAATATGAAAATAAACGACCTTGCAGGCGCAGTGAAAAACAAACCCAAACAAAGCCAATTTGCGCAGCAACAAAATGAACACAACCTTCTTATTAACAAAGGATTATGAACAAATAACTATGAACAATGAACCAATAAAAACAAACCCAATCAAACCCAATTTCAATACAAAAAATCTGGCTTCAAATCAAAATTGTTAATTTTTGACCATTTTTTACCCCAATTTTCTACCCCAAAAAGGGATATTTTCCCACCTCACCAAATGTCCAGAATTGAGGCCAAAAACTCCTCCAATGATATACGATTCACGTGGAAGTCACATCGTCACCAAACAAAAAGGCCCCACCTAAAGTGGGGCCAATTCATTTATAGTAAAGAGGTTATGGTAATTCCTATTTCTTCGGAATTGTTATCAGCGCATAGAATGTATATCTTCCTCGTTTTACCAACAATAAAATCATCCCTTTCTCTCTGGCCTTTTCTACGGCCTCGTTAAACTCTTTTGTATTAGGGACTTCCGTTTGATTGACCTCCTTAATCAGCGACCCCGCCTCTATACCAACCCCATCTGCCTGCGAACCCTGCTCGACCTCTGTAACAACCACGCCGCTTTGTCCCTTATAGCCATAACGCGAGGCCAATTCATCAGTTAGGTCGCTGACCGTAAATCCTAAATCCTCTGCTGCTTTAGTCGTGCCAGCCAACTCTTCCAGTGGCGGACGTTTATCGAGCGTTACTGTGACTGTCTTTCGTTTTCCATCCCGCCATATCGTCAATTTCACCTCCGTGCCGGGCTTAAACATCGCGATTTTGCTGCGGAAAGCATCTGCCGATTCTACCGGCTCGCCATTCAGCTCCAGAATGATGTCATTGTGTTTTAGGTCTGCCTTGGCTGCGGCGGAATCTTCGCTGACTTCAGGAATCAGGACACCTTTGGTGTCTTTGAGACCGAAGGCCTCAGCCATTTCAGGTGTCAGGTCCTGGGGTAAAACGCCGAGGTAGCCGCGTTCGATGCCGCCGCCTTTCATCAGTTGTTCGGCGATGTTTTTAGCCATATTAATTGGGATTGCAAAACCGATTCCTATATTGCCGCCCGGACCGACTATCGCGGTGTTGATTCCGACCACTTTTCCATCGAGGTTTACTAAGGGGCCACCTGAGTTGCCAAAATTTATTGCAGCATCAGTCTGGATGAAGTTTTCATAAGTAGCGAGGCGGAAGCCGCTTCTGCCTTTTGCGCTCACGATGCCTGCTGTTACTGTGTGGCTAAGGCCGAGAGGATTACCAATAGCGAGGACCCATTCGCCGACCTCGAGGGCATCAGAATCCGCAAGTTCGAGATAGGACAGCTTGTCGGCTTCAATTTTTACGACGGCGACATCGGTTTCGGGGTCTGCGCCAATGAGTTTAGCTGTGAACTTACGGCCGTCTCCAAGCTCAATATTGATTTTTTCAGCTTCGCCGGCAAGGTGATTGTTCGTGAGGATGTAGCCATCGGAAGAAATGATAAAGCCTGAGCCTTTGGCGGTGGTGACACTCGGCTTACGTTCCGGTGTGCGTGGAGTTCGTGGAGAACGCTGGCGAGGAGAGCGTCGGTAGAAAAAGTAGTCCCAGAAGTCGTTACCGAAGGGGTCAAAAGGCTCGCCGAACGGCAAGTCTTCAAATGTTGGATATTCCTGCACGACAGTCTTTTGGGCTTCGAGGTTAACTACAGCCGGAGAGGCCTTTTCGGCGATTTTGGCAAGAGCCTTACCCATCTGGCGCAACAGATTGAGGCTTTCTTTCTCCTCGCCAAAGAGCGATAGCGGTGCGGCAAAGAAAAGCAGAAATGAAACTGTTGCAATTACAAGGTTACGCGTGAAGTTTTTGTTCTTTTTGAAACTGTCCATCTGTATTGACCTCCAAATTATTAGTTGTTGGCCGTCAGTTTTTACTCGTTAGTGCGCCGACTGAGTGAGTGTTCTTTAATTTACTACCTTTCAAAAGATTACAACGTAAATCCGCCGCACGGAAGGCGGAGAAACAAAAATCGTTTATTACGAAAACATTGAACTTTATACGATTTTAGTGTCAATGGGTTCGCAGGGCAACGATTTTTATACGAACGCACCTGAAAAGCTGGCATAAAAAGGCCGGAATGATATATTCCGGCACAGATTATCTTGACCTGGATGGGACAAAAATAGTATAATTAGTTTATTGTTAGCCATTTTTCTTAAAGGAGTTAGAGGGAAAAATGCGGCTTTATGAGCACAATTTTGTCGAAAAATCTGCTTGGGAGTGTGAGTGTGCGCAAACATTGTGAGTTTTGAAATATGAGAGTTTCCCTGCTTGGGCAGGGACAAGGTTTGAAAGGGTCCGAAAATGAATACCACGAAAAGATTGTCAATGTTGATTATCGTTTTAGGTTGGATAGCCGCGTTTGGTGGAATAATCGGGGCAGCGCCGATGGGCACGGCCTTTACTTATCAAGGCCGGCTGATAGATGCCAACAAGCCAGCGGATGGTTTGTATGACCTTCGATTCAGACTCTATGATGCCAACGTTGCGGGGGCACAAAAAGGAAGTACGATTGTGGTGAGCGAGGTAGATGTAATCGATGGCTATTTTACGGTGGATTTGGTTTTTGGAAGCGCAGTGTTCGACGGTAATGACCGCTGGCTGCAAATTGACATTCGGCGGGGAGAGCTTGAAGACCCGAACAGATACACCATCCTGCAGCCGCGGCAAGAGGTTACGCCAACGCCTTATGCTCTTTACGCCGACATGCTGGACGGGCTGCATGCATTGGACTTTGCGACCGTATCTCACAACCATGACCTGCGCTACTACACGGAGGCCGAGTCGGATTCCAGGTACGTGAATGTAACCGGTGATACAATAGCTGGAACCAATATATGGGTTTTGTCCGTTGAAAATACGGGTACCGGCAATGGCATTGACGGCACCGGACAGGACATCGCGGTCCGTGGTACTGCCTCCGCCCAGACCGGAGTCGGAGTCCGTGGAAACACTCCCGGCGCCAATGGCTACGGTGTTTTCGGCTATGCCAGCGGTAGTTTAGGCACAGGCGTCTATGGCCTGGCCAGTAATAGCGGCAATTACTACAACTTCGGCGGCTACTTTGAGGCCGCAGGTGGCTATGGCTGGGGCGTCTATGGCGTGGCCGTAGGTGGCTATGGCCGGGGCGTCTACGGCGTGGCCAGTAATAGCGGCGATTACACAAACTACGGCGGCTACTTTCAGGCCGCAGGCCTCGGTGGCCGGGGCGTCCACGGCGAGGCCAGTAATAGCGGCGATTACTACAACTACGGCGGCTACTTTGAGGCCGCAGGTGGCTACGGCCGGGGCGTCTACGGCGTGGCCAGTAATAGCGGCAATTTCCCCAACTATGGCGGCTGGTTTGAGGCCGCAGGCAGCGGTGGCCGGGGCGTCTATGGTGAGGCCAGTAATAGCGGCAATTTCACCAATTACGGCGGCTACTTTCAGGCCGCAGGTGGCTATGGCTGGGGCGTCTATGGCGAGGCCGCAGGTGGCTATGGCCGGGGCGTCTACGGCGTGGCCACTAATACCGGCAATTACGCCAACTTCGGCGGCTACTTTAAGGCCGCAGGCAGCCAAGGCTGTGGCGTCGTCGGCTTGGCTACAGGCAGTTCTGGAATTGGCGTCTACGGCAATGGCCAGGACTATGACTTTTATGCCGGAGGGCCGGGGACAGATTATGGCGCTGCTTCATCTATCCGCTGGAAGAGGGACATCCGGCCAATCGATGAAGCGATCGGTAAGGTTATGATGCTTCGCGGCGTCTATTTCAACTGGGACGCCGAGCACGGCGGAGGACACGATGTAGGTATGGTAGCCGAGGAGGTCGGCCAGGTGCTGCCGGAGATAGTGGAGTACGAAGAAAACGGGATAGACGCTACCGGTATGGACTACGGCAAGTTGACGCCGCTTTTAGTTGAGGCGGTCAAGGCATTAAAAGCTGAAAATGATGCGTTGAAAAAAAGAATTGAGGCCCTTGAAGCAAAAATGTAGCAGGTATCTGTCCCGTCGCTCGAAAAATAAACACATAACTTTTTTGAAAGGGTAAAAAAATGAAAATTGCAAAAATCTTAACAAGTCTGGTTATGTTGTCAGGGATGATAGCCTTTATGGCCACTGTGGTCGAGGCAGAGCCGATGGGAACCGCCTTTACGTATCAGGGCCGGCTGATAGATGCCAACAATCCAGCGGACGGACTCTATGACTTTCTGTTCAGGCTTTACGACGCCAATGTCACAGGGACGCAGAAAGGAAGCACAATTAACATAGGTGAGGTGGATGTAATCGATGGCTACTTTACGGTGGAACTGGATTTTGGCAGCAAGTTCTTCGATGGCGATGCCCGCTGGCTGCAAATTGACATCCGTCCGGGGGAACTCAACGACCCCAACAGATATACGATTCTCCGTCCGCGACAGCAGGTGGCGCCAACGCCTTATGCTCTTTACGCCGACATGCTGGACGGGCTGCATGCATTGGACTTTGCGACCGTATCTCACAACCATGACCTGCGCTACTACACGGAGGCCGAGTCGGATTCCAGGTACGTGAATGTAACCGGTGATACAATAGCTGGAACCAATATATGGGTTTTGTCCGTTGAAAATACGGGTACCGGCAATGGCATTGACGGCACCGGACAGGACATCGCGGTCCGCGGTACTGCCTCTGCCCAGACCGGAGTTGGAGTCCGTGGAAACACTCCCGGCGCCAATGGCTATGGTGTTTTTGGCTATGCCAGCGGTAATTCAGGCACAGGCGTCTATGGCCTGGCCACTAATACCGGCAATTTCTCCAACTACGGCGGCTACTTTCTGGCCTCAGGCAGCTCTGGCGAGGGTGTCCACGGCGTGGCCACAGGTGGCTATGGCACGGGTGTCTCTGGTGTGGCCAGTAATAGCGGCGATTTCACCAATTGGGGCGGCTACTTTAAGGCCGCAGGCGGACTTGGCGAGGGTGTCCACGGCGTGGCCACAGGTGGCTATGGCACGGGTGTCTCTGGTGTGGCCAGTAATAGCGGCAATTTCTTAAATTACGGCGGCTACTTTAAGGCCGCAGGCGGACTTGGCCAGGGCGTCTATGGATACGCCAGTAATAGCGGCAATTTCACCAATTACGGCGGCTACTTTGTGGCCGCAGGCGGCACTGGCCGGGGAGTCTATGGCGTGGCCGCAGGCCTCGGTGGCCAGGGTGTCCACGGCGAGGCCAGTAATAGCGGCAATTCCACCAACTACGGCGGCTACTTTAAGGCCGCGGGTGTTCAAGGCCAGGGTGTCTCTGGCGAGGCCAGTAATAGCGGCGATTACTACAACTACGGCGGTTGGTTTGTGGCCGCAGGTGGCTATGGCCAGGGTGTCCACGGCGTGGCCAGTAATAGCGGCAATTTCACCAACTATGGCGGCTGGTTTGCGGCCGCAGGCAGCGATGGCCAGGGTGTCTATGGCAAGGCCAGTAATAGCGGCAATTTCACCAATTACGGCGGCTACTTTCAGGCCGCAGGCAGCTCTGGCACGGGTGTCTACGGCGTGGCCACAGGCAGCAATGGCCAGGGCGTTGACGGATACGCCAGTAATAGCGGCAGTTATATCAACCACGGCGGCCACTTTGAGGCCGCAGGTGGCTATGGCACGGGTGTCTATGGCCACGCCAGTAATAGCGGCAATTTCACCAATTGTGGCGGCTACTTTGTGGCAGAAGGCAGCAATGGCTGGGGCGTCTACGGCTGGGGCAAGGCGTATGACTTTTATGCCGATGGGCCGGGGACAGATTACGGCAGTTCTTCATCTATCCGCTGGAAGAGGGACATCCGGCCAATCGATGAAGCGCTCGGTAAGGTTATGCAGCTTCGCGGCGTATATTTCAACTGGGACGCCGAGCACGGCGGGCAACACGGTGTCGGAATGGTAGCCGAGGAGGTCGGAAAGGTCCTGCCGGAGATAGTGGAGTACGAAGAAAACGGGATAGATGCTACCGGTATGGACTACAGCAAGTTGACGCCGCTTTTAGTTGAAGCCGTCAAGGCATTAAAAAGCGAGGTCGATGCCCTTAGAGAGCAGAACAAAAGGTTAGAAGAACGGCTTGTGTCGGTTGAGAAACTGATGAGTAAACAGGCGTTGGAGCTTAAAGGAGGCCAGAGATGAATCATAGAGCGACATTACACTTAATATCTTTTTTGATAGCCTTTACTATCTGTGGCCAGAGCGCTGGTAGTTATGAGATAGTTTGGAGCACAATTGACGGCGGCGGAGGACAAAGCAGTGGTGGGCAGTATGTGCTAACCGGCACGATTGGCCAGCCGGATGCGGCTTATAGCAGCGGCGGTGATTATGAACTATTGGGCGGCTTCTGGCCCGGCGGGCAATTGTGCATAGTTGAGTTTGGCGACTTTGCGAGATTTGCTGAGCACTGGCTTGCGAGCGGAAGCGGCTTAGCAGGTGATATTGATGGTGATGGCGACGTTGACATGGAGGACTTGAAACGGCTTGCTGATAACTGGCTCTGTTATTGCCCATATAATTGGACGCTGCGTTAAGAGCATAAGAGCACAAGAACAAAAGGCACGCAGGCACAAAGGGACAAAGGGGTTTTCAGTTTTCCTTTGGGGGTGAGGTTTGTTTTTTGGACCGGAGGATTTCGAGGTAGCTGCGCATTTGAGCGGCCTCTTCACTGCGGCCGGTTTGCTGCATATAGTCAATTGCCTTCTGCCAGACCGAGATTGCCTCGTCATAACGCTGTTGAAATTCGAGTGTTTTTACAAGATTAACATAGTTAGACAAATTATCCGGATTCAGAGCTATTGCCTGCTGGAAGGCTTTTGCGGCATCATCGAATTTAGAGAGCATAAGCAGAGTGCTGCCGAGGTCTTCGTAGCCAGCAGCGGAGCTGGGGTGCTCCTTAATATTCTCCTGAAAGCCTTGCACCGCTTTGAGAAGCTCGTCTGAGGCTTCTTGTTCGCGCTTGAGATTTTGCAGGGTTATAGTCAGATTGAAATGAACGAGTGAGATGGAACGCCGGGAGTGATTAAGGAGGTTTAGGCGGTATGTTTAGCCGTAGTCGTTTGAGCATCCATAATAGAATAATTTAGAAGACCTTTGGCCTATTTCAAATTAGATTCCTGCGCAATAGGCGGGTATTGATTCGCCTCCGAATGCCTTTTTTAGCGGTAGAAAGCTGGGAATCCGCAAAACCACAAACCGATAGATTCGGAAAAGGCAAGGGACGTGATTGCTATCCAGGCCAAAATCTTAGCAAAAAAAGCATAATTAGATAATTATCTCTTGACATCAAGGCCAATAATATAGTATATTGATTTTAATCGTAGAGATAACAAATCGTTTTGGAGAACCAAATCCGTCAGTTTGGAAGACATATTTTTGGAGGATGTAGAAATGAAAGTAAAACACAAAACAGCAAAATTAGTAGCAGCGTCTGTCGTAGTGGTTGGTCTGGTGCTGATTACGTTGAATGCAGTGGGCGGCAATCTTGAGCCAACTGCACCACCGGGGCCAACAATGAAGACACTGGATGAGGTTGAGCCGAGGATACCCATCAGCCAGGCGGATATCCCCAAGACGATAAACACGCCCGGCTCCTACTACCTGACGGAGGACGTGAGCTCAGCCGGAACCGCCATTACTGTTGCAGTTGACGATGTAACGATTGACCTGGCCGGTTTTGCCCTGGTCGGGCCAGGCTCAAACTATGGCATTTATATGAACGGCCGTAGCAACGTGGAAATCCGAAATGGCACAGTTCGGAACTTTTTGTGTGGTATCTACGAGAACAACGGCTGGTACCATCGGGTCATCGATGTCCGTGCCATATACAATAAGTCTAAGGGCATTTATCTTCCTGGCAGTGGCCACCTCGTCAAGAGCTGTACAACGGGTAACAACGGAACTTCGGCTACCAGCACGGTTTACGGTATCTTTGCCGGCTTAGGCAGCACGGTGACCGGCAACACGGCCTACCGCAACGGAGATTCGGCTACCGGCACGGTTTTCGGTATCTGTGCTAGCAACGGGAACACGGTGACCGGTAACACGACCTACATCAATGGAGGTTCGGCTACCGGTATCAACGTTTACGGTATCTATGCCAACCCCGGCTGTACTGTGACCGGCAACACGGCCTATTACAATGGAGTTGGAGCTACCGGCAACACCTATGGCATCTATCTTTTCGGGAATTGTCTTGTGGACCAGAACACAGCATATAATAACGACGGGACGAATATGAATAAGCCCGCCAGTTGCACCTTCGGGACGAACCACGCTCCATAATAATTAAAAAAGCGGTAATCAGCCCCCCGTTCCTGTCTGGCGTGAGCCATCTTGACGATTCCGACAGGAAGACGCGGGGGTGTTTTTGGTATGTTTTTTGTTGGCAAAGACTAAAAAAATAAAGGAAAGATATTACAATGAACCGTAAAGAGATGTTGCAATTGCTCAGTATTCTGGCGGTATTGGTATTGATAATAAGCTCGGCATCGGCTGAGAATATAGACCTTGATAATGATGGCTCACAATACGCATACAGTGAGAACGCAGGGTGGGTGAACTTTGAGCCGAATTTGTCTGAACCAAACGTTGGTGCGACTGTAAGCGCCGCCAGATTAAAGGGCTTTATCTGGGGGGAGAATATCGGGTGGATAAATCTTTCGCCTGTCTATGGCGGTGTTTTTAATGATGGAGCAGGAAACTTAAGCGGCTATGCCTGGGGGGAGAATGTCGGGTGGATAAATTTCAATCCGCAAATTCAGGGTGATGATGCTCATTACGGGGTTACTATCGACAGAGAGGGGAATTTTAGCGGCTGGGCGTGGGGAGAGAACATCGGCTGGATAAATTTCAACTCTGCGAGCCTATACGGATACAACGTTAAGGTATGCGTGGTGGGCTTTAAGGACCTTGCCAACTTTGTGGAGAACTGGCTTGAAAGCGGCGACGGTATTCCGGGTGATTTGAGCGGCGGCGGAGAGGTCGATTTTGTTGATTACAGCATCTTTGCAAATTTGTGGCTCGGCTATTGCCCGGATGGCTGGAGGCTACGGTAAGATTTTCAAACCCGCCGTGCCGTCAGGCATTGCCGTTAGGCATCCTGTGGACTTGACGATAAAACGGCGGGCTAAATATGTAATGAGCATCTACTCACAAAATTCAAACCAACAGCGCGTAAACTTATAACAATCCGTATTATATTCTAAAAAAGAAGCGTGGAGGTTATGTAAGCCGCCACGCTTAAAACACCCTTCCAAAACTTATCGCAAAGTCTTACGGAACAGCGATGGAGTCCGAAGTTTCTAAATTTTCACCCGGTGAGTATGTGTATCCGGTCAAGGTGACATTCGTGACAGTGAACATAAAGACATCGCCGGTCTTTGCGCTCTTCGCCGATGAGGAGATTACCGCGGACCCGCTGGCGTCTGTGATACCGCTGACATCTGCCCCGATAAGGATTCCGTTTAAGTACCAGTTCCCGATGACAGTAGCGTTCGCCTTAGGGGTCCCGATTTGGTCCTGAATAAGGACTGTTGCGACCCCTTTCCAGTTCTTTCCTGCTTTCGTAAGACTCATATTGATATTCTGGACGTGGACTTTTTGCTGCTCACCTGGGGTTGCACTTACCTCACTACTGTAGGTGCTCTCGTTGCTGCCGGTATCTACCGCAGTAACAACATAGTAATACGTTGTTCCATTCGTAACAGTTGAATCCACATAATTACTTGTCTCTTTCGGGACAAGGATACTGTTAATCTTTGTGTATCCTGTGCCCTGGGTTATCGAGCGATGCACATTGTAGCCGGCGAGGTCGCTCTCGCTGTTAGCGTTCCAATCGAGGCTCACCTGGCTGTCGCCGGGCGTTGCGATCAGTCCGGTCGGGGCAGCCGGCGGAACGTCCACCGGCGTCGCTGAGGCCAGGCTTGACCAGCCTGTCTCGTTAAGATTTGGCGACTTGTCGCGCGCCTTGACCTGATACGTGTATTCGATACCGGGTGTCAGTCCTGTGTCCTGGTACGTCGGGCCAGCCTGCCAGCCGCTGTCGTGACCGCCGGCGGCGGTGAGGCAGTCGAAGTAATACTCCACACCACTCACATCGGATGCCGTCGTCGCCACCATAGCAATCGAGGTGCTGCCTGTCGCATACGGCACAGTCCCCCAGGTCATCGGATTAGGGCTCGGAGGGTCATTATCCGGCGCCATAGAAGTACCGGTAATCTCTACCTCATCTACACAGGCATACTCGGCCGTAAGGTTTGCGTTAGTCCGGAACCTTAACCGGAAACCTGCGCTGTTGTCGGCGCCTGCGGCACAGACCAAATCACGGGATGCCCAGGTCGTAGCTTGCGTTGTCTCCAGCGTGTTCCATACAGAGCCATCCGTGGACCATTCTGCATACAGGTATTCGCCCGAATCCATTCCGGTGGTCTTGCGGGCAAATTTGATGTGAATTTGCTTATAGCCAGCCGTGCTGAGAGCTTTCTGTATCGACGCCGCCCTTTTCAGATTTGCTCCGTATGTGCCGCTGTATGCCGCAGCATTACTTACGGTTACAGGCCCCGAAGTTGTCCAGCCTCCGGCGGTGAGGTTGCCGCTCTCAAAACCATCGCTGAAAAGAACTTTGGGGCCTGGCAGTTGGGTTGTGAAGGTATAATATGTTCCACCATTGTTATCGGTGGCGGTGTTGCCGGCCGCATCTATTGATTTGACCTGATAATAGTAGGTTGTTGCCGCAGATAGGCCGGTTATTGTCACTGAGTGACTGGTAACCATTGCTGCATCCGATGCTTCGCTGGCCGGCGGGATGGCTGTTCCATAAGTAACTATGCTGTTACTCGCTTCATTTGTGGTCCAGGTAATAGTTGCGCTTGAATCTGTTATGCCGGTAGAAGTTACAACTGATATAGCCGGCGGAGTCGTATCTATGGTTGCACTTGGGCTATTGGAAACCTGTGCTTCGTTGCCGGCGCTATCTATTCCTGTTACGGCATAGTAATAGGTTCCATCGGCGCCGGGGGTGTCGGTATACGATGTTTCAGTAACAGATGTGGCGATTTTTTTAGCCGGGTCAGGCGATGTTATCGCTGCAAGGTCTCGATAGATATTGTAACTGACTACTCCGATGTTGTCCGTCCCGGCTGACCAGCTCAGATTTATCTTTCCACCGGCAACCACCGTGGCTGTTAGGTCAATAATCTTAGATGGTGCATCGTTGTCCGTTGCAGTTATGCTGTACGTTCCACTCGATGGGTCTCTTGCAATGTTGGGAACCGCATCCTGCGCGGTTATATAGTAGGTTATGGTTCCTACCTTATTAGACGCGACCGGGACAACGCCACTCCAGATATTGCCGCCGCCCTGGGTCATAGGCGCAGTGGTTTCTGAACCGTCGATAGGTGTATAGCGGACTGTAGCACCGACAACACCTACGTTGTCAGTAATGGCAGCGGAAATTGTCACGGTCCCGCCGGTTGTGCCTGAGGTATTGCCGGTTGCGCCTGTGATTGCAGGGGGTTGTGTGTCTGGAGCTGCTGTCGTAAAGCTCCAAACCTCACCTGCAGTTGTCCCGCCCGGTCCCACTTCGTCAATCGCCCAGTAATATGTCGTTTGCGAGTCCAACATACCCGGCGGGTCGAAGGCAGTCTCTGTTTGATTCACTGGTGTTGTATTTACACGCGGATCAGGATTTGTCCCAAAATAGATGTCGTGCGAGGTTGTATCGCTGCCCGGAGTCCAGCTCAGAACAACGTCTTTGCTCACTCCGGTCGTGCCGTCACCTGGGTTCGGGTTGATGGCCTGCGTCGGCGCCGCTGCGGTTGTGAAGCTCCAGACAGCGCCCGTAACAACGCTGCCGGTTGCATCGCGTTCATCGATCTGCCAGTAATATGTAGTGTTAGGCAGCAATAATCCGTGGTCATAGGTAGTCGCCGTTTGATTATGCACAAATGCGGGCGGCTGGGCCGTGCCGAAATACACATCGTGACTTACCGCGCCCATGCCGGCAGTCCAGCTTATATCTGCGTCAACGGCGACCTGCGTCGCCTCATCCGCCGGGTTGGAATTACCAGCTGGCTGATTCTGCTGGGTGAAGCTCACGATTAGCTCGGGTCGGTAATCTACGGTCGGGTGCTCGGCGGCTGCTATGTGCCAGCCGTTGCTGCCGTTGGGCAAAAGCGTCCACCCGTTGTTTGTAATAGTTCCATCGACATACCCTTGTACCGTGGCAGTGACATTCAGGTCGGTGTCACCGGCTCCGCTGGTTGAAGCGACACCGGCGTCTTCCGTTACTGCAGCTTCGGAACCGTCGGCTTGAATTCCATTGCCGCCGAAAGAGTTCGCCCAGGTTACTGTCGCGGCAGACCACGACTGGAGAATACGGTGCAATTTGCCGCCGTTGCTGTCATCCAGCGTGCGAAGCCGTAAGGTCGCTGAGAGGATTGTCGAGCCGGCAGGAATCTGGCCGGGGCTGCTGCCGATGATATTGTCGAAACGCAGCAGGACATGAGCCGGCCCGGCAGGGGAACCGCTTGACGTATCGGCGTTGTACTGGTACTGGTAACCGCTCTCATAGTTGACGGCGCTGTCAGCGTAGTTCTTGTTCGGTGATGAATAACATATCATCGTATCCGCCACTCCGGCGTAGCCGTTGACACCTTGCTGGAACGTAAGCGGCGCTGGTGGGGCGGTCGTAAAGCTCCAGACATCCCCGTATGTTACCCCGCCAACAGAATCGTGCTCATCTATCGCCCAGTAATACGTGGTATCCAACTGGAGCAGGCCTGGGTCATAAGTGGTTGTTATCTGCTGAACAGAAACCATCGGCAGATTTCCTGCATCCGTCCCGAAATAGACATCGTGGCTGACAGCGTCAACACCGGCAGTCCAACTAAGGTCAACATTGGTATCCGCATCGGCTGCCCCATTCGCCGGATTCGGATTGCTTGCCTTCGGCGAGCCGGTCGTAAAGCTCCACACCGGACCGACGGTCGTGGGGGGCGTAGAATCCGTAACCGTCACGTACCACTCATATTGAGTCTCCATCTTGCGGCCTGGCCAGGTCAAAAACGTATTCGCGCCGCTGGCCACACCATTGTTTGTGCCGATAGCCGAGAATGCGTATCCGCTCATCGGGAAATCGAGCGTGAATTGACTGCTCGAATCTGCCTCGTATGCATCGTGCCAGGTTGAATATGTCGTGACATAGACCTTATCCTCATCCGGCTCGAATCGTAGTATCCGCAGCCAGCCATCGCCTCCGTTGGCGCGTCCTTGATAGTCTGCCATCATCTCGTGGACAAGACGCCCGTTGACGGTAGTTGTCTTCGTCAATTCCGTGCTGAGGTGGCCGCACAGCACGAAGTAA
This sequence comes from uncultured Pirellulales bacterium, assembly GCA_964462515.1. Taxonomy (GTDB): domain Bacteria; phylum Planctomycetota; class Phycisphaerae; order Sedimentisphaerales; family Anaerobacaceae; genus CAYWXK01. The sequence goes on along the minus strand of CAYWXK010000001.1, from coordinate 32,264 downwards.
ACATTATTATTTGCGGTAACCAGGTTCCTGATGTATTGTGTGCTGCCCCACTTGCCGTTGTAGTTCCCGCTGCCGTCCAGGTAGCTATGGGTTGTGATAATCGCCCTCCTATCAGCATTTGCTTTCAACACACTATCAGCCCAGCTTATATCGGCAGTGCCGGGCGTATCTTCAAGGTGCAAAATGATATAGTCATCTCCGCCGGCCGAAAAGAGCTGATAGTTATTGGTGTTGGCTGTATCAGGATAGTGACCACCATACCAGGATTGGCCTGCATAACGAGTATAGGGGAAGTATTGGTTATAATATGTGCTATCCGTTAGATAATCCGGATATGTTCCCTGTGTTGAATCTGTAAATTTGTCGTGATTGCCGACCCCCAGGCCGTAAGCAACAACCCCGTCCAGCAGACTGATACTGTCGTTCGCATTGCCCCACTCGGTCGTGCTGTTCCAGGTATCGACGATGTCTCCCTCGTGTGTCACAAAAACGATATTCTTTGACACGGCGTTATCGACAATCCACTGTGTCTGGCTCGTGAATATCTGCGGATAAGCCCCGTTCAAGACGTACTTCTGGGTATCCGGCAGGACAACTATCGTGAATGACGGGTTCTCGCGCCCGAAGAAGGTCACATCCAGTGGGTCCCCTGTGCCGTCCGGGTCACGCACTCTCACTTCGAGACTCGGCGATGTCGATACATTGACCGCATCGTATGCCGGGCTGACAAGCTCAATCGGCTCATCGCTCACAACCACTCCAAACATATCTGTATTATTCATCACGCCTGAAATCAGCTCTGCGTTCACGCCCCAGGCATAGACCGGGACATTCGCAGCGGTGTGTCCGGTGCCTCCCCACGTGACGCCGGGCAGAACGCCCGCCCCGTTGTTCGCCGTAACCGTCAGCCCTCCGGTCTCGTGGTCCGCGGTGACGAGTATCAGTGTGTCGCTGTGGCCTGCCGCCCAGTCGATTGCTACCTGAACAGCATTGGCGAACTCGATTGTCTCATAGATTGTACGGATGAGGTCGTTCGACTCACATGCCTTGTCGATTAGACCGCCCTCGACCATCAGGAAGAATCCATCCGCGTCTTTGTCCAGAATGTCCAGCGCAGTAGCAGTCATTTCCGACAGGTGCGGCAGATTGCCTAAGCCGTCGTACTCATAAGGCATCATACCACTGCCGAACTGACCCGAAACTCTGTCCACGGTTTCAGGGTCCAGCGCCTGCATACCGGCACGGTCGAAAACCTCTATGTACCCGTAGGCGTCGGCCCCGCTGGTATACGCACAGCCCCCGAACAAAATGTTGGGCTGCGTCTGGGTCAGGTAATCGTTGGCGATCAGCGTGTAGTTATCGCGAGAAGGCTCGTGTGCACCAAAGGCCGCAGGCGTTGCGTGTTCCACGTACGTCGTTGTAACCAGCCCCGTACTCTTGCCCAGGTTCTTGTAGTACTCCAGAAGCGTCTGCAACTCGCTGCCGTTGCCCGGATAGGCCATACTGATAACCCCACTATTGACCTTATATCCTGTAGCAAGTGCTGTGGCCGCAGCCGCCGAATCGGGTATGTCGCCGCCATATTGATATGTAGTAAGTTGTCCCTGGTAGGGAAACGACTCGAATGATAACGAACCACTTGCCCCATAGACATAGATTCCGGCAGTTTTGACCTGCCCGGGGCCCAGGCCATCACCAATAAAGATGATGATGTTCTTAGGTGCAGCCTGCACAAGGCCTGAGCAGCAAATTGCCGCCACCAGGATAACCACTAAAAGTTTCTTAAGATAATCTGCACTAAACATATTTATGCTCCCTTCCCGCCCCTGAGGGGCGTTTGGACAATGTATGGAACGAAATGGATAGCCCTTTTACAGAGCCGTTCTCCGGAAAGAACCCTTCTCCTCACGGACGTTGTCTTGATTGGTTGTAGCGTGCAAAAGGACACGAATTTAACACCACACAAAACAAAGACATCCTTCTATAAGATAAACCTTTATATTATAAAATTTATTCCTATATGTCAACTAGGAAATCTACTATTTTTTAGGACTTTTGGTAAAAAAACCAGAAAACCGCAAAATTCACCTAAAAATCGAGGGATATGCCGTTAATTGTATCACCACCCCTAACTGGGAAGGGAAGGAAGCGGGGATTTCGCGGTTTCTCGTCTCGGCGGAGGCCGAGCCGTAGCCGGAGCGGTGTGTTTCTTTATTGTTCCCGGTCGAGACGGCGGCTTGGTTGCCGTTGTGTAATATCGCTGAATCGGGGTCGAGAAAGAGCACCAATCAGTGCAATTGCGACCCAGATGCCGCTGGCAACGACGGATAAGGCAGCAAGGACGACAAAAATTAAGAGAAGGACTTTCATTTGGACGCTCCAGATTTATTTCTATCGAGCCAATGTCCCAGTATATATGCTAAAAGGGCCGAGCCGAAGGCCAGAATAATGGCGGGGATTCTAATTGCTGATGGGAAAATAAATTGGAGTGTTATGGCAACGAGCGTGCCGACAGACATTGATAAGATTGCTGCGAGGGGCCGCGGGCGCCTTAGCCACAAACCAATTATAGCAACAGGGAGGATTGCCGGGGCCCAAATAGTATAGCAGATGAGCAGCCCGGTGATGATGTCGGGGACAGCGGTTGCGCTGACAGCGGCAACTATCGCGATAGCGACAGTCGCACAGCGACCGACATTAAGGGCGGTTTTATCTGTCAGATTTGCAAACGGCTTAACAATGTCCTGGGTGAAGGCTACGGCACCGGCGTTGAGCAGCGAGTCGAGGCTGGACATAATCACCGACATCAGGACTACTAACAAAAGGGGGTAACCCCATATTGGCATAATTAGTTTAACAAGGTTCAGTAAGACGTGGTCTTCTTTCGTTTGGGCCGGGATAAGACTTCGTGCAACAACGCCGAGCGATACCATTATCATAAACCAAACCGAGCTATAAATGCCGGCCAACACAAAGCCGTTTCGCGATACGCTGGTTGTTTTTGATGCTAATACGCGATTGGCGTAAGGCGGGATGAGCGTTTCACCAAGTAGAAAAGCTGCCACCAGACCGATAAGGTCGAGGGGCGGCGTAGAACTTAATCCAGCGGCGGTGGCAACTGCTGCCTGGCTTGCGAAGGTTGCTGCGCCTCCTTTGAGATGGAAAAATATCGCAACCAATAGCGTGATAGGCATCAATATGGAAAAAAGGGTGAATTGAAACGCATCGGTTATTACGCTTGTTCGCAAGCCTCCGAAAGTTGTATATGAGGCGGTTATAGCAACGACAATGGCGACGGATACCCAGTTTGGCAGACCTAATATGTTACTTAGGACAACCCCGCCTGCATTTGCCATAATTGAGGCAAAGCCTGCACACAGGCCGGTAGAGATAATACCTGCGAGGATTTGGCAGGGACGGTTGTACTTTTGACCTATGGCGTCGCCGAGGGTGTGGCAGTCTTTCAATTTTCTTAAGCGGGGTGCAACCAGCAGGCCGACTAATATATTCTGGACTGCATAAGCCAGTCCTATGCCCCAGAAGAGGAAGCCGCTCTTGAATCCTCTACCGACAAAGCCGATTGAAAAGCCCGGTCCTACGTATGCGGCGGCGACGCTGCCGAAAACAAGCGCCAACGGAAGTGCCCGCCTTGCCAGCGAGAACTCTACAAACTCGCGCGCCAGGCGTGCCCGCACCACAACCATTGCAAGCAACGCGACATACACCGCAACAGCAATAATAGACAAAAGTTTATCCACAGTTTCTGTCCCGATAAGGTATTTTATCCATTAGAGTCAGATTGGACAACCCTTCGACTCCGCTCAGGGCAGGTAACTTAGAGCAGCTATTGGCGGAACTTTTCTTCTTCAAGCTCATTTATCGCAGCATCAAGCTGGGCTTCTGTACGGAGCCATCCGAATCGCGAATCGACAAGAAAGGTGCGATACCACTGGATAAGATTTCTGGCAAAGTCTTCGTCTTTGCAGTAGATTCCGAAAGATATTTCTCCTGCATGTGAGTCGGGTTTTTCAGGTTTATGCGGGAAGGCCAGAAGCACTGCGGGACGTGATAATAGAAACTCCAAATCGGATACTTTGCTGTTATAAATCCGCAGTCTGCCCTGTTTGATTGCGTCCGGATATTTGCGAAATAGCGAACGTGCTTCGTTGGTGAAGCCTGGAATACTTAAGTTTAAGGCGCGGTGCACTGTTACATCAGGATAATCTTCTATGATTTCGTGTAAAGTGCTTACATAATCCTCTATAGGCTGCCTTTCACCCTCAAACAGCATACAGGTCCACAACTCACCGTAGGCAGTAGCATCGAGCTGGTCGGTGAGCATTTTTTTTGCGACATTATATGTCTCCTTTCGGCTGGCTAATACCTTCAACTGGTGTTCGGTCAAAAGCCCGGCCCAGGACGGCATATCCTTCGGCAGGGATTCGGGAGGACAGATGCCGAGCCGGGTCAGGAGTCTGAGGAACTGCTTTTCTTCCGAGCCGTAAAACCTCCTGCCCACGACGCTGCCGACGTGGCCATCGCACTCCATTCCAAACTGCTTATGGTAGCCGAACGACAGGCAGTGCACATCAAAGCCCGAAGCCTTAAGCATTTTTTCGAGCTCACCAATCAGAGCCAGGGCTTCTTTTTCCGGCGCTCTATCAATCGAGAGGTGCACGTTCGGGCACAATACGATTGGCTTTTTACCTGCCAGGTGCGACAGAGAAACAAATTCCTCGACGGCTTCTTTTAACTCCTGCCTGCCGTCATAGATTTCGATGCAAACAAATGCCAACAGAGCGTTTCTAAAAACCATTCTGGGCTGCTTTAGCGAGATTGTGGAAGGGTCTATTCGTGAGGAAGGCTCTTTATCTTCAAAGTAACAGGATGAGCACTGGTAGCAGTCCAGAATCATACGGATTTGTCGTTTCTTTCTGTTTTAGTCAACGGCCCCCCTGTTTTCTTGCGAAAGCAAGAAGGGGGGTGAACGCTGTGTTTGACTTTTGTCAGCGATTTGGTTTTTTTGAGTCGGGAAGCAATCTTTGCGTCAACGCGGGACAAAAACAAGCTCAAATTTGGGGTAACAGCCTTATCGGCAAAGCCTACGCTGTTAATGACCCGCACGACCTGTGCAGCGTTCCAGAACTCATCAGAAGAAGCGATTCGCTGTGATTCCTCACGTGTCAGCGATTTAAGATATGCCGGTATGCAGCCGTCGCGTAAAGCATCAGCAAAATCAACCAGCATCTCCTGAATTTGGCGGTTTGTATCAGGCATTGGTTTTAGCTCCTGTTAAAAATAAAGCGTTAATCCTCATTGCAGTAATCGCAGAACATCGCTCTTAGTTTTAGTATGGTCCTAAATTCGAGCATTTTCACGGCACCTACGGTGGTCTTAAGATCGTTGGCGATTGCCCTGCTGGAGAGGCCTTGCATCCAGAGCTCTATGGCCCGTCTTTCACGGTTCTTTAGTCTATTTAGCAGCCGGCGAAGGACGTGGCGAAGCTCCAGCTGAGACATCACCTCAAGAATGCCCAAATCAGGGGCAACGAGGTCGCTGAGGTCTTTCTGTGATAAATGCAGATGCCGGTTCATTCTTCTATACACTTCTCTTAAACGTTTACGCATATAATATAGATACACGGTTCTTATCAACTGCTTTTCGCTATAAACATTACGCAGGTGTTCAGGATTTTCCCAGATATCGGCATAAACATCCTCTAAGATGTCCTCGCATTCGGTCTCATTACCCAGGTGGTGATACAAAATCTTTTTGAAGTTGTCAAAAGTCGCCCTCTCAAAGGGTTCCATTGCCCGTCGTCGGCGTTCGATGTCCGGGTCTGTCAGGCCTTGTAGTGCGTTTCGCAGCCGCCTATCCATAACAAACTTTTTCGGTTCTATACTTTTTTATCCCTGCCTCGCATACTGGAATAACCGTATTACGAAGCTTCTGCCCTACCTAATCAGGTAACAAGCTGGTCTTTGCCAAAGAATATTATATCTCAAAGGAGCAGCTTTTTCAATAGAAAAGCGGTAGTGCAGAACAAGGATAAGGCGGCTGCTAACTTTTTATAATCAAAAGCCGTATATCGGCTTTAGCTCTTCCGGCGTCGGCAAATGGTTGTAGTATTCACCCCGCGGACCCGCGTAGCCAACACCTTGTTTTCGCAGCACAACCGTGCTGACAGAACCGTTGCTGTTGGTAACGTTGACTGTAGTGGTGTTCATTTCCTGCCTAAGGTCGTTAATCTCCGCCTGCGTTTTTTTCTTGTCCTGCTCATTGCCTATGATATAGCCGCCACCAGCTCCTACGGCTCCGCCAACCAGCGCTCCTTCTGCCGCGTGGCCTGACTGGTGGCCAATTATGGCACCAAGACCAGCACCACCTAAGCCGCCGATAGTAGCACCCGTGCCGGCATCGCTCTCGCAGCCGGTGGTAAATAGTGAACATAAGCCAGCTGCCAGCACTATTAGGATTGTCAGAAAATTTTTGGTCATTTTGATACCTCCATTAAAACTTATTGGTTCTGGTAAATTCATTTCTACGTTAAGCTCTACATTGTTGGTTGAAGTTCTTAGACACATACACATAAACCATCACCAGCAGGCTTCTTTTATGTCGAGGTTGCATTCGAGCCAGGCAGAAGCCATTAAGCTAAAATCGGTTAAATCGCATTTACAATCACCATTTACATCGCCGATTATCGCGGTCGTGCACCGAGCAACTTCGGGGCCATCAAGTATGACAGCGTATATGTTCCATTTTCCGCTGCGATTATCCTGCCAGACAACCAGGTTTGCGCTTATCGCCGGATGGGTCTGGTCATAGGGATTGTCGGTGATTTGAAATTCCTGCCGCGTGGTGATGTTATAGCCAAATATGTCCCAGTTGTTATTTCGATAGTCCTGCCAGACAACTATTGTTTCATCTATGTCAGGGTTTATTTGAGAGGATTGGTTGGTAGTAATTGCGAACTCAACGGGGCTGTCCAGCCAGGAAATATCGGCAGCATAGATGTCCCAATCGCCGAAAAAGTCATCCTGCCAGACCACTATGTTGCCCGAGATGGCTGGGGTCATCTGGTCGTTTTCGAATACCGAGATAGAAAACTCTGCAGGTTTATTTCTTTGCCAGATGTCAGCGGCAAGGATGTCCCCATCGCCATAGAAATCGTCTTGCCAGACGGCGGTTGTTCTATATATGGCCGGACTTTGCTGATTAAGCGAAAATGTGGCAATGGGAAATTCACCAGGGTTCTCGGGGTCAGTGATATCGGCGGCATAGATGTCAAAATCCCCGGCAAAGCCATCTTGCCAGGCGACTATATTGCCGTGAATTGCAGGCTTCTGCTCATCGTTATTTATGATATCGGAGACGACAAAGAATTGGGGGTCGGTCGGATCACTAATATCAGCCATCCAGATGTCCCAGTCTCCGGAACTGCTGCTTACGATGTAATCCTGCCAGACAACGGTGTTTTCGTAAATGGCTGGATTTGTTTGGTCGCTCGATTCGCCTATAATAAGGATTAATGGGTCGCCGCTTTTGCTTATATCAGCGACGTAAATGTCATAGTCCCCATATTGAGAAACAAACTGGTGCCATACTATAATGTTGCCATAGACATCCGGGGCTTGCTGATTGTCGGTTGTGGGAGAGACAGCGAACTCCTGCCAGTTGCCGGCTTGAGAGAAAGGGACGGCGCCGGCGAAAAATATGGTTATTGACAAGGTTAATAAGTATTGTTTTTTCATTTCTACGGCGTCTGTTCAGAAACTTATGGTTCGACAGGCTCACTATCCCGAGCGGAGTCGAGGGATTGTATGGTATTTTGCGAAGCATTATCGGTTTTGATTTTTTCCAGTAAGTTAAGCAGCACTGTTGCGGCGGCGGCATTTTGTAAATCCTGGCTTGCATTATGCAGAGGCTCAACGGCCTCATCAAGTTTGCCGATGCCAAGTAATTGATAGCCCAGCAGAAGCTGCAGGTCCGCATCGAAGGTGTAAAGCCGGGCTTTTTCGGCAAGGCGGTCGATTTGTTCGAAGAGGATATCGTCATTGGAATAAAGGCCTCGCGGATAAAACACGCCCTCTTTCTGTGGTGAAACCTTTGCCAGAGCGGCCCGAAGGACCTCTGCCGCCTGGGTATATTGCTCGTTTGCCAGAAGGGCCTGGGTGTATGCGAAAGGCAGTATCATATCATCAGGGGCAAGCTCAATCGCGTTGGCAAACTTTAGAGCCGCCGTATTGAAATCATTAACCTCGAAGGCCTTGACGCCTTCTTCAAAATAAGCGTCGGCGAGGGTCTGCTGGTCAGGTTCTTTAGCCTGCCTGGCGAGCTTCTCACGAACATCTGCGAATGTGTTGGAGTCAACAGGCCTGATATAGTTTTCTTCTTGGCTTGGCTGAGCGGTCGTGCCAGCGTAGTTATCGTAATAATAGTTGTAAGTATAGGACTGGCCGGGCTGAGCCGCCGTGCCGGCATCGTTATTGGAATAATAGTTGTAAGTGTAGTAATTGTAAGTGTCGCCCTGCACTTCATAAGGAATGGGGTAGTAGCCGTGCCAGATGTATGGGTGATAGCCATACCAGTAATATCGCACGTATGAGTATTCTATCGGCCAGTATCCAAAGAGACTGACAAAGATGTATTTGCGGTGGTAGTAAGGATAGACATCCCTGAACGTCCGGTGCGGGCCGCAGCTATAATACACAGGGTAATGATAACTTGGCCAGATTGGCCTGTGGCATATCCTATCATAACGATCTATATATTCGTGCTCCGGGTGATAGGAGTGGGCGATCTGGAGCGGACGGTCATCATAAACTACATGCGATGAACCGATATGTTCACTGCGGCGTATTCGAGGCCCATGCCCATCGACATCGTTTATTATGTTGTCGTTTATGATGTCCGTTCGGCTTTCCTCGGCACGTCTGGTTAATCTTGGACCGGCGGGTTTTATATGCTCTTGTCTGGGGCCTTCACCTTGCGGTTTTTGGAGGGTTTCGGTTCTGGTATTCTCGTCTGCTTTTTCAGAGCCGCTGCGCCGATGCTCTCTATTTCGACCTTGCTTTATCGCATCGATGGCAGGTGCTTCTTTATTAGCAACAGTCTTGTCGGCGGGCAGGGCCTGCTCACCAGAGGTTTTAGGGACTTGCCGGGAATCAGCACGATGAAGCCGCTCTACCTTATTTTGGGCTTCCGCAGCAGGTTTAGCAGCCTTCTCTGCGGCAGCCGAACTTTTCGACGGCTCGTTTTTGTTGACGCTTATAGACCCGGTTGAATTAGCCGATGACCTTCTTTCTCTGTCAGGACCAGTAGCTTTTTCTTTACTGATGATACTACCGATACGCGAGGTCTTTTCTTGTGCTATCGCAGGTGAATTTGCAACAGGTGCATCTGCCGACTTTTTCTCGCCGCCTATTTTACTAACGCGGTCGGTTTTGTCACCCGACTTATCGGGCCGGCTGGTTGTGTTCGCGGGTGCTTGCTTGCTCCCGATGTTTTGTATCGGACTGGGGCGGGTTTGCTTTTCTGCTTCTTGAGCGGAGGGCTTATTCTGGATAGCTGGTTTATCGGTGCGGCTGTTTTCCTTAGAAACTGTCTTGTTACTTAAATTTTCAGATGACTGCTTTTCGATGTCAGAAGTGGTCTGTTTTTCTTTGCCGATTATGCTGCCGATGCGATTGGTTTTGCCGGAGCTTACCTGGGTTTTTTCACTGGAGCCGGATGCCTGCACAGAAGTATCCGTGCCGGGCCTCTCCTTGCTTGGGGGATTGTTAGGCGCTATAACAGTTCTTCCAGAGGATTGAGAGCTCTCGCCCACCTGCTTTTTTGTGGTAACAATAACTGGGGTATTCCCGCTGACAATTCGGTTGGGACTGCGGGTATTTTCTGGTTTTGAGCCGGAGATTACCGGGCCAGGTTGCGGCGAGGGAGCTGCCGCAGCCGGTGTAGAACTGGTTACTATCCTGGTTTGCTGGCGACCGCTCGACCTGAAGGCCGCCGGAGGACTGCTTGAGCTGGAAGGACTTGGAGCGCTTACTCTTGGCTGCTGCTGCGGTGATGGGGAAGGCGTATTAATCCTTGCCGGGGCTGAGCCCTGATTTGTCGGGGTAGAAGGTGGTGAAGACCTTGGAGCAGAAGGAGCTGGCTGAGACTTCGGGGCGGAAGGAGCCGGCTGAGATTGCTGGCTTCTGGATCCACCGCCGCCACCTCCGCCACCACCTCCCCGGCCGCCTTTCTGCGCTAAAATAGGTTCGGCAAGTAAAATCAAGGCCAATGTAACCATTACGAAAACGACCTTATGATTTTTTGGGGATTTTAGCGTGAACATCGGATGACTCCTTTATGAAGCCGGACCCAGCACCGCTTCTGGTGCGGGGCGGCCCCTTTTGCCCTTTAGATTCAACGTTTAATCTTGTTACAGCCATACTTCTTTTTCCAACCAAATATTAACGTTCTTGTCCACATATAAAAGGCGATAATTTGGGGTCTGGTAACGTATTTTTGGGTTTAGCCTGCATTTCTCACAAATCGCCATGAGAAAACAAGTTAGGCCGTTATTTCTGCACAAACGGTGCAGGCGGTCTGGAGAGATGCATATTCGACGGGATGGCCGGTTTGGGCTTGGACACAGCAACCACTTTTCCCCGCCTATCGAGCTGTTGTGTCGCTGCATTGGCGCAAATAGCAAAAGGCTTTGTAAATAACTACCTGATGGGCTGTAATCTTAGAAGCGCTATTTTTTCTTTGGTTTTGATTTGCCTTTGGCAGTTTTGGCCTTAGTTGACTTGGTTTTTTTACCCGTCCGGCATCCGCAAGTATTACACATGTTCGAGCCTTTCAAAAAAAGAGTTGTCGTTTTTCAGATTGTTCGATTGCTTCTGGAACTAAAAGTCTGCTTTCAATTACAAGTATATAATACGCAGTAACTGGCAAAAGTCAAGAGCGCAATACAAAAAGGCGGACGAAATTTTTTTATGATTTTCAAGGCCGGGAGGCGTAAGCTGTGATGATAAGCTTTTACCGGCGCGCCGACGGAGTTTTTTAGTGCCTGTATTCTGGCCTGAAGGCTCAATGTTACCTGTATTAGCCGCGGAGATTATCAAGAATAGTCTGGAGACGTTTTCGAGCATCTTTGCCTTCGGCGGTCTGCTTGTCAGGCCGGACCGCAATCTCTTCGAATGGCGCATTTTTCATATCGACTAAAGTGCCATCATTGTAGAGTTTCCACCGTTTGTCCCGCACATACCAGCGGTCGCCAAGCTGGACATAGACCCATTCGCGCATCTTGCCGGTTTTGCCTTTTATCTGCCCGGCAAAGCTATGTCCATCAATAGTGACGCTGGCCAGCCCCGGCACTCCAGCAATCTCAGCAAAGGTAGGAAATAGGTCGGTAACATCAACTAAGTCTGCGCAAGTCTTGCCTGCCGGGGTGGTTTCCGGCCAGTTCACAATCAGCGGCACACGGCTGCCGCCTTCCTTCATCGAACCTTTGGCGCCATCTATTGAACGCCCGTTGAGCGTTCCGCCTTTAACGCATCCATTGTCACCAACGAAAACGATTAGCGTTTTCTCTCGCAGCTTCAGGTGCTCCAGCTCGGCAATGAGCTTACCAAGGAGTTTGTCCATATAAAGGATGTTGTCGGCGAATAAATTACGGCTGTCCTGTGAGCTATCCGGTGTGCGAAGTATTGGGCCGTGCACCAAGACCATCGGGTAGTAAACAAAAAATGGTTTATTCTGGTTTCGCGTAATAAAATCTATCACAAACTCGTGAAGTAAATCTGGGCCGTAATCTTTTTCGGTGATAGTTAATATTGTTCCATTTTTGTTATAGGCGGGCTGCCAATAGCGCTCACCTTTTGCTTTATCCCAGACAAGAAATTCATCAAATCCCCATTTCTTGGCTTGCTGGGGTGTATTAAGCTGCGTAAGCTGGTGCCATTTGCCGGCTACAGCCGTAGCGTATCCAGCCTGCTGAAGGAGTCTGGCGATTGTGATTTCCTTATCCGGAGACGCCTTGCCGCCGGTGCCGTTATCGACTACGCCGGTGCGGAAGCCGTAGCGGCCCATCATACACGCTGCGCGTGTCGGTGCGCAAAGAGGCATTGAGAAACAGTATTCGAAGCGAATACCGCCTTTTGCGAGGGCATCGAGGTGTTCTGTTTTATAGATGCCGCCGTAACTACTCGCGCCGGTGATTCCATAATCATCAGCGAGAATGAAGATAATGTTGGGTTTATCAGGGTTGGATTTATTAGTTGGCTGCGACGCACCGAAAGAGGTTTCTACGGCCGAGCCTAACTGTGTAAGTGTGCCGGCCAGCGATACACCCCCAACCAGCTTCAAAAACTTTCGACGGTTACAATTCATTGTCCTGTCTCCACAATGAAACTATTGTTTGTGCTTTTTATTAACTAACCCCAGAGTATATCAGATTTATCGTTTTATTGCAGCTTGTAATCGGTTATTATCTTTTGGATTGTTCAGAGAGACTGTTTAAGCAGATAACTGGAGGGCTGTTTGGCAGCCCAGAATCATAACAGGAATTTGTTGGGCAAAGGATTCAGAGATGCGAGCCAGAACATTACTTATTGTGTTTTTACGTGTGCTGGGCGTAAGTGCGCTGTGCGCTCTTGTTTTTGTATTTTGTCCGTTTAGATGGATGGCAGCCATCAACCAGTGGCTCGGCCTAAGTCCGCTTACCTATACTCCGCTGACCAGCTACCTGACGCGCACACTGTCGGCAATGTATGCGTCCTTTGGGGCCATATATATATTTATCTCTTTAGACGTTTTACGGTATCTATCGCTGGTTCGCTTAATCGGCGTCATATTTATTGTCGGTGGAGTTGTTGTCGTAATTCTCGATGCGAGCATAAGAATGCCTTTTTTCTGGACTGTCTCCGAAGGCCCTTTTACCGTCCTTATTGGCCTTGTGATGATTAAACTTTCGTCACGTGCCTCTCGAAATTGAAAAGTTCGGTCAGAATATATTGCCACAAGCACTTTTTTTGCTATTTTATTGAAGTGTCGGGACTTTGTAGCTGCTTGGAGTCTCAAAGAAGGAATTTTTTTCAGCAATTGGAGATTAAGCAATGAACAAAAACAATAAAAGAACATCAAGACGGCAATTTCTAAGTGAGGCAGCAGGAACGGTTGCAGCATTTACGATTGCACCTCGCTGTGTATTGGGTGCGGGCCAGACGCCGCCAAGCGAGAAGCTGAACATCGCAGGGGTCGGTATCGGCGGGCAGGGCGGAGGCAACATCGATGCGGTCAGCGGAGAGAATATCGTTGCGCTGTGCGATGTGGATACGCGGCGCGGGGGCGAGGCGTTTGGAAAGTTTCCAAAGGCCAAACAGTATCGTGATTTTCGCAAGATGTTGGATGAGATGGATAAACAGATAGATGCGGTGGTGGTTTCCACGCCGGACCATACGCACGCGGCAGCGGTAATGGCTGCAATCAAGAGAGGAAAGCACGTGTATTGTGAGAAGCCGTTAGCACATTCGATATATGAGATTCGGGAGCTTATGAAAGCGGCCCGCGAACATAAAGTAGTAACGCAATTAGGCAATCAGGGCCATTCTTATGACGATATCCGCAGGTTCTGTGAGTGGATATGGGACGGGGCCATCGGGAACGTTTATGAGGTTCACGCAGCGTGCGATGCGAACCATAGCAAGATAAGACAGTTGGAGCAACTCAGCGAAAAGCACGAGGTTCCGGCGGAGCTTGACTGGGACCTGTGGCTTGGGCCTGCACAGCATAGACCGTATCACCCGATGTATTTGCCGGGCAGTTGGCGAGGGTGGATGCCGTTCGGCTCAGGGACAATCGGCGACTGGGTATGTCACGTTGTTGACCCGGTGTTCTGGGCGCTGGATTTAGGAGCTCCGACGAGCGTTGAGGCACAGGCCGAGGGATACGACCCGATAAAACATGCGGACACATTTCCTGCGGGCACTATCATAAAATATGAATTTCCGGCACGCGGCAAGTCTGCTGCGCCAAGTGCGCAGCACGGCGAGCGGGGACCTGTTAAGCTGGTCTGGTTTGACGGCGAAAAAAAGATTCCGCGTCCGGAGGAGCTGGAGCCGGAACGCAACGTTGTTAACACTGGTGCGGTTGTAATAGGAGACAAGGGCAAGATTATGTATGGCTCACACGGCGCCGGCGGCGTGAGGATTATCCCCGAGGCAAAAATGAAAGAATACAAGCTGCCTGAAAAGACCCTGCCGAGGGTAAAGGAACATCACTACGACTGGCTACAGGCGATAAAAAACGGCACACAAGCGGGTTCAAATTTCGATTACGGCGGGCCGTTGACGGAAATTGCACAGTTGGGAATCATTGCAACGAAAATGCTTGGACAGAAACTCGAATGGGACAGCAAGAATATGCGGTTTACAAACTGCGACCAGGCAAACCGGTTTATCAACCCGCCGTATCGGCAGGGCTGGGTGCTCTGAAACCGTCCTGTGGGTTGAAAATGATAAGCAATTGCTTGCTATCGACGCGGACGTGCTGCTTGTAGGTGGTTTAAGCGTTTTGAACGTTGAACGTTGAACATTCAACAACATTCGCCGACTGGAGGCAACGACCATGATAACATCTATGCGAAAACTAAAAACTAACGCTTGCGTGGCACGGCCATCCCTTCAACTATGCTCAGGACAGGCTTGGCCATGTCTTCACGGGCTGGAAGCCCGTGCCACTATTACCCTTATGGCCTGTGTCTTGCTGGTTTTGGCCGAGGCAGGCACAGGCCAAACCATACAGGCAAAACCGAATCGGACTGTGGGAGTCTATTATTTTGACGGCTGGTCGGGAAGGAATTTGAAACTTGCCGAGGACCCACAATTTACCAAATTAAATCCGCCGACTCACCTGACCAAACGGCTGTTAGGGGAGTTCGCAGGCCGTGAGCCTATTTGGGGCTGGCGCGACGACAAGTTAGAGGTCGTCGAGCGGCAAATAGACCTTGCCGCAGAGCACGGAATCGCCTTTTTCGCCTTCTGCTGGTATTTCCACAAAGACCCCAACGAAATCGCCAAAGACCCTCTGAACACCGGATTAGAGTTATACTTAAAAGCCAAGAACAACCATCGCCTCAAGTTCTGTCTGTTGGTGGCCAATCATGCGGGCTTCGAAATAAAAGGCACGTCCGACTGGAAACAGGCCGCCGACCTCTGGATGCCCTATCTCACCCACAAGCAACACGTCCGAGTCGATGGCAAGCCTTTGCTTATCATTTTCAGCCCGCAGGGCGGCGACAAGGCCGGGTTTGAATACTTACAGGCATCGGCCCGAAAAGCCGGCTTGCCGGGCGTGGCCATCGCTGCCTGTAATGCAGGCGACCCCAACATCGGCTACACCCACCGAACGCACTACAACATCATCCCCGGCTATGCTTCAGGCCCCGAAAAGCACGCTTATGCCGAACTGGTCACCGCCCATCAGCAGCAGTGGCACGGCTCTCGCCAACAGCCATATATCCCTGCGATAACCTCCGGTTGGGACAAACGTCCCTGGGAAGGCATTGACGGCCTCGGCCAGGCACTGGGCTGGTTCTACCCCGACCGCACGCCCTCGCAGTTCGCGGCCTTCCTCGAATCAGCCATCCAATGGATGGACCAGCACCCCGACCAGACTACAGCCGAGCGAATCGTGCTGATATATGCCTGGAATGAATTCGGCGAGGGGGGATACATCGCACCGACCAAAGCCGACCCCGACGGCGCCTACCTCAAGGCCCTCAGGTCGGTTGTAACGCAACAGCGGTAAGAATTTCCGGGAGTATTATATCTGGCGATTTACTCCGTTAGAAAGCCAAGATAGTTCAATGGTTCGACAGCCCCCGACAAAACTTTCAGGGGCCGAGCGGAGTCGAGGGATTGACCGACAGATAATGGATAAATATAACGCCAATAGAAAAAACGAGCCAGATATTTCAACCCCGTTACGTTGGAAAAGTTTAAAGTGTAAAGCTAAAAACTATGGAATTCCTTAATTTTTAGCTTTTAGTTTTAAGATTTTAGTTTCCATTGAGGTGTTGCGTATGGGTATAAGAGCTTTTATTGCTGCAGCGTTTTCACTTGCCTGCACCTGTGTTGCCTGCACAGGTTACGCAGGCACAGGTGTGGCGTTATCAACCGCCGTAGGGCGTCCCCAAGCGGAGGTATCTGCGGAATCGCTGCCTGTCTATATCGGAACTTACACAGGGCCAGAGAATTCCGGTAAGGGGATTTACCGCAGCATGCTCGACCTCGAGACTGGAAAACTCTCCGCTCCGGTTCTTGCAGCCGAAGCCAGAAATCCGTCATTTATCGAGGTCCATCCCAACGGCAAGTTCCTATATGCCGTCAGTGAGGATGGCGGGGCTGGGAGTGTCAGTGCATATATAATCGACGCAGACAAGGGAGACCTAAAGTTCCTCAACGAACAGCCGTCGGGCGGCGCGGGTCCCTGCCACGTCAGTATCGACCATTCAGGAAAAAACCTGCTCGTCGCCAACTACGGCAGCGGGAGCGCCTCGGTGATTCCGATTAAACCGGACGGCAGACTGGGAGAACCAACTGGCTTTGCGCAACATTATGGCTCCGGCGTGAACCCCAGGCGCCAGGAAGGTCCCCATGCACATTCGGTCAACGTCAGCCCGGACAACCGCTTTGCCTTTGTCGCCGACCTCGGAATCGATAAAATCATGATTTACAGGCTGGACGTTGAAAAGGGGACGATTGTCGCCAATAGTCCTCCGTTTGCAAAGCTCAAGCCTGGGGCCGGACCGCGGCACTTTGCCTTCCACCCAAACGGCAAGTGCGCTTACGTTATCAACGAACTTGACTGCACAGTGACCGCCTTTGCCTACGAGTCAGCTTCGGGCGCTTTGACGGAAATCCAGACCATCACGACTCTGCCGAACGGCTTTGACGGGTCAAATACGTGTGCTGAAGTGCGCGTGCACCCGAACGGGAGTTTTCTCTACGGTTCAAATCGGGGGCACGACAGCATTGTGGTTTACCGGATTGACCAGTCCAACGGGACACTTACCTTCGTCGAGCACGAGACCGCCGATATCAAAACCCCGCGTAACTTCAACATCGACCCTACAGGCAAGTTCTGCCTCGTCGCCAACCAGGACAAGGACAGTGTCGTTGTCTTTCAGGTCAACCAGGAAACCGGTGCGCTTGAGCCGACGGGGCATAAGATTTCCATAGCAAAGCCAGTTTGTGTCCGGTTTCTAAAACCAAATTATGACGTCTCTGTGCGCATCCTGGTCGCCTATTACTCGCGCACAGGCAACACGGAGCAGATGGCGCGTGGTGTCGTCGAAGGAACCAAGCGCGTGCCGGGAGCGGTCGCCACGCTCAAGAAGGTCAGCGAGGTGTCCAAAGAGGACCTTGATGCCGCTGATGGGATTGTCCTCGGGTGTCCTACTTACTTTGCCAACGTCCCGGGCGAGATGAAAACGGTCATTGACGATTGGAACTGGAAAATGAAGGTGGACTTCACCGACAAGGTCGGCGGAGCCTTTGCCACGGCGGGGGGCCAGGTGGGCGGCCAGGAGCATGTCGTGGTCTCGCTGCTTCTATTTATGTTGCACAACCGGATGGTGGTGGCAGGGCCGCTCTATCGAAACGAAAAAACCGGCAGTATATGGGCAGAGTCTGGCGCTGCCGCTATTACGGGGCCGCTCGATGCGGGCGTGGGCGAAGGAGAGCTTGACGGTGCCAGGCGACTCGGCGAGCGTGTGGCTCGTCTTGCAACAAAGATGAAGGGACGCTGAATTGCATGTTTGCCATTCGGACCACGAGCGGAAAGACTTATCCCAATGAAAGGAAAGACTCATGTTGAAACAGGTATCAGTATTCGTTTTGTGCGTTGCAGCCATTGTGCGTTTGTCGGCCCCCGTCTGGAGCCAGCGGCAGCTCGCCGTCCTGCAGCCTGCCGGCCAGCTCGCCAAAGCATTTACCTTTGACGGCAACGAACCTCTGGCTGGCTGGACTATCACTGGCGATGTGGCCATCGACATGACAAAAGGCCGCGAGGGCAGGAGCGGCTCGCTCAAGGTCGGTCCGGGCGGCAAGGCCCTGCTGAAGCTCCGCGACATGGACGAATCAGGCAAAGTCGAGTTCTGGCTCTATGACGACGGCACCAGGCCCGAAGATGTCAAGGTCCATCGAGTGGGCCCGCGATGGGGACTGGTGCAAAGCGATGGGAAACTGCTGGCCGCCGGCATCCTCTACGCCAGCTATCTGGGCGGCGATGAAGGTTACACCGCTACGGCCTGTGACGGCCAAGACTGGTTCAAAGAGTTATCCTGGCTCGGCGTGAAACGCACGCCTGCCGGCTGGCACAAGTGGACCTTCGACTTTGACCCCGAGGCGGGTCTCCAGGTCCTCCACAACGACAGGGAGGTCAATGCGCTCGACTCCGGCAAGACGGGATTGAAGGGATTCAGCGCCTTCGTCGTCTGGGGCGATGAGGACAAGGGCAAGAAGCAGACAATCTGGCTGGACGACCTGTCCGTCACCCTGGGCGGCCCGGTGACCGTTCCCCCCATCATCGAGGCCGATCCGTATGACGAGAAGACGCTCGATACGGACCAGACCATCCGCCGGCCGGTGGTCATTTATTCCCAGGACAATGCGCCCCCGACACCCAATCTCGAAGACCTGCCGCTGCGGGAAAGCGTTTCGCAATACGGCATTACCTGGACGTTCGAGCGACCAGCTCGCGTCGGGCAGTTTGTCAACGGCGACTGGTATGTTGTTGGCCCTGTTACGATCAAGACGATTGACCCCCGCCCGCACTATGGCAGCGAGATACCGAGGCGCGAACTGGACCGCATGGATAAGGAACGTCCGGAAGCCCAGCGTGTCCGCAACGGCTTCATGCTCAATCCGCCGGCCCAGATGAAAGTCGCCTACGACAGCGGCGTCCGTAACTGGTTCGACCCGTCACTGGTCCAGAAATTGCCCGTAACGATGAAGCCCGGCGATTCGCTCGTCTCCACTGTGAGCATGCCCAAGGGCCTGGTGCTCCATGCACAGTTGCGAAACAATATCGAGCGAGGCGTGGACGACAGCAGCCCGATTCGCACCGCAGCGGTTCTGACTTGCGTGAGCGAGCCGCAACCGCCGGATGCCTTCCGACCGGCCTTCTGCGACCGCCGGCAGAATATATATCTTGCCCGGAACCTCAAGCGGGAGCTGCTGCCGGTGGCCGCCGTGACCAGTAGCATGCCCAATGTCCGGCAATATATCCGCTTTACCCAGCGGCCCTGGGTGGGAACGTGCTTCTTTGGATTCGAGGAGCCCGTGGAGAATATGCCGCAGTATGGCCTTGAGTACGGGCGGGTGGTCGGTATTTCCGCGTTGCTGCTATGCACCGACATTGAGCCGCAGCAAAAAGAACCACTGTTGTTGAACTTTGTCCAGGTGGGCATTGACCTGGGGGGTATGGTCCGCACAGGCCATCCCGGCTGGACGGCCTGGGGCGGACACGGCAGCGGCCGCAAATTGCCCATCGTCTTTGCCGGACTCCTCCTCGGTGATGATGAACTGGCCAACGTCAACGAGTCCTTCCCCAAGGTGAGCTTTGGCGAGGATGAGCAGACCGCATACGGCGATTGCTGGACGGGGGCCAAAGTCGTCTTTGCGGGGCATTCGGGAATAGATGCGGCGACCGGCGAGGACCGGTCGAGGGGCAGCGGCTGGGGGCCCTACGAGCATACGCCGCCTGCGCAGTGGAAGGATGGCCAGAACACCAGCGAGAGCTATCGCCGGTGCTGCACGAGTGTTGGCTGGGTTGCCCAGACACTGGCCATGCGGCTTATGCACGCCGAGAAATCCTGGAACCACGATGCCTTTTTCGATTACGTGGACCGCTGGATGTCCGAAGACGACGCAGTCTTCGTGAAGACCATCAAGGAGGCGACCGGCCGCGACCACGACAAAGAGTGGGCGCGCCAAGGTCAGGCCTGGGACGCCTTCGTTAACGAGATGTGGGCCAAGCACCGCCCGACGCTCCCAGCACCGACCGATGGGTGGAAGCAGAAACACAACGACGCCTATTACCGTCCGGCCATCGCGGAACAGTCCGCTGCGCCCCTGCCGCCTGGTGTGAAAGCGGTCTGGGATTTGAGCAAGGCATATCGCCAGACAACAACCACCCGCGAGCGGGTTTGCATCAACGGGCTGTGGCTCTGGCAGCCGGCAGAGTCCAAATCACAGCAGGTGCCCGTGGAGAATTGGGGCTACTTTAAGGTCCCCGGGTGCTGGCCCGGCATCACCGACTATATGCAGAAAGACAGCCAGATGGTTTTCACTCATCCAAGTTGGAAAAACCAGAAGCTCGGCGACATCACGGCGGCCTGGTACGAGCGGGAGATAACGATTCCTATCCATTGGGCCGACCGCCGCATTATGGCATCTATCGAGTATCTGAATTCATACGCGGTTATCTACATAGACGGCAACAGGGTGGGTGAAATCCGGTTTCCCGGAGGCGAGGTGGAACTGACTTCGATGTGCCATCCAGGCAATACGCACAGGCTCAGTCTGCTCGTGGTAGCCATGCCTCTGAAGGGCGTCATGCTCTCCTACACCGATACCGCCTCTGCCAGAGAAGTCAAGGGTTCGGTGGCCCAGCGTGGCTTGTGTGGAGACGTTTACCTGGTAAGCACGCCGCCCGGACCTCACATCGCCGACGTGAGGGTGAACACTTCGGTGCGCAAGAAAGAATTTGCCTTCGATGTGGCGCTCGAGGGATTGGAGGCGAATACACAGTACTCCTTTCGTGCGCGGATAATGAAGGAGGGCCGCAGCATCGGGGAATTCGCGAGCCGGGCGTTCCAGGACAGCGAGCTCAAAGAGGGCCGCATCGCGTTCACAGAAGAATGGATGCCCGACAGACTCTGGGACATCCACACGCCTCAGAACACTTATGACCTTGAAGTCTCGCTTCTGGACGGCAGGGGCAAGGAGCTGGATGCCGGTGAGACTGTGCGTTTCGGGTTCCGTGAGTTCTGGATTGAAGGCCGGGATTTCTACCTGAACGGCACCCGCATTTTTCTTTCTGCAGTTCCGTTTGACAACGCCGCAGTCGGCGCCGCACTGGCCAACTACGAGGCCGCCCGCGAGAGTATGGAGCGTCTCAAGAGTTTTGGAATCAACTTCGTTTATACTCATAACTACGGCTGCGAGCCAGGCTCACATCTGGGTTTTGCGGAGATTTTGAGGGCGGCGGACGATGTGGGGATGCTCGTGTCTTTTTCCCAGCCGCATTTCAGCCACTACGATTGGCAGGCCCCCGACGCCGACCAAAAAAACGGCTATGCTCGCCACGCGGAATTCTACGTGCGCGCCGCGCAGAACCACCCGTCGGTCGTGATGTATTCCACCAGCCACAACGCCACCGGCTACAACGAGGATATGAACCCGGACATGATTGACGGTATCCAGGACGCACGCGACACGTGGGCCTTGAGAAATGTAAAGCTCGCATTGCGGGCTGAGGATATCGTGAAACACCTGGACCCATACCGTATCGTCTATCACCACGCTTCGGGCAACTTAGGCTCGATGCACGCGATTAATTTCTACCCGAACTTCGTTCCTATCCAGGAAATGTCCGACTGGTTCGAGCACTGGGCGACCAAAGGAGTGAAGCCCGTTTTCATGTGCGAATACGGCGCACCGTTCACCTGGGACTGGGCGATGTACCGGGGGTGGTACAAGGGCAAAAGAGAGTTCGGCAGCGCGGTCGTGCCCTGGGAGTTCTGCCTTGCCGAGTGGAACGCGCAGTTCTTCGGGGACCGTGCCTTCCAGATAAGCGAGATGGAGAAAAGGAATCTGCGCTGGGAGGCGAAGCAGTTCCGCGAGGGGAAGCTCTGGCATCGCTGGGACTATCCCCACCAGTTGGGGGCGACCGACTTCCCCGAGCGCGACCCGGTGTTTGAGATGTACTATACAGACAACTGGCGTGCATTCCGCACCTGGGGGGTATCGGCAAACTCTCCCTGGGAACATCACATCCTGTTCAAGCTGCGCCAGGGCATAGACAGAAACCGCAGGGAGGAGCTTGAGGTGGATTGGATGAACCTGCAGCGGCCCGGGTTCAGCCCCGACTACAAGGAGGAACGCTATGAACGGATGGATTTGGCCTACGAACGCTCCGACTGGGTCCCCACGGCTGGCGCCCAGGCCTTAATCCGAAACAACCGGCCTCTTTTAGCCTACATCGGCGGCAAGCCCGCCTGCTTCACCAGCAAGGACCACCTGTTCGTCGCCGGCGAGACAGTCGAGAAGCAGATCATCGTAATCAACAACTCGCGAGTGACGGTGAGCTGCGACTGCTCGTGGTCGCTTGCCCTGCCCCAGCCTATAGACGGTCAAAGCAAGGTTACTGTGGAGACCGGCCAGCAGGCGCGGATACCGATACGCTTTGCTCTCCCGGAGGGATTCAGGCCCGGCGAGTACAAGCTGAGCGCGAACGTGATATTTAACAGCGGCCAGATACAACAAGACGAGTTTATAATCCATATCCTTCCGCGCCGGCCGCTTCCGCGTGCCGAGGTCAAGGTCGCGATGTTCGACCCCAAGGGCCAGACAACAGAGCTGCTCAAGAGTATGGGTGTCCGCTGTAATACTGTGGATGCGAAGGCGGACCTGGGGGCGGACGAGGTGCTGGTAGTCGGCAAGGCCGCCCTGACTGTGGACGGGCCGGCGCCGGACATTGGCCGAGTGCGCGATGGACTCAAAGTGCTCGTGTTCGAGCAGACGCCGGACGTGCTGGAGAAGCGTTTTGGCTTCCGCGTGGCGGAGTATGGCCTGCGGAACGTCTTCCGCCGGGTGCCGGACCATCCAATCCTGGCGGGACTTCAGACGGAGCACCTGAGGGATTGGCGCGGCGAGGCGACTATCCTTCCGCCGCGATTGAAATACGAGCTGAACCCCAAGTTCAACTACGCGCCAACGGTAACCTGGTGTGGCATACCGGTGACCCGCGCGTGGCGCTGCGGCTGCCGGGGTAACGTTGCCTCGGTTCTCATCGAAAAGCCCGCGTGTGGCGACTTCCTGCCCATCGTGGACGGCGGATTCAGCCTGCAGTATAGCCCGCTGCTGGAGTACCGCGAAGGCAAAGGGATGGTGCTGTTCTGCCAGATGGACGTGACCGGGCGCACCGAGACCGAGCCTGCGGCCCAGACACTGACCGCCAATATCCTCGAATACGTCTGCGCGTGGAAGCCGTCGCCAAGGCGGGAGGCGATTTACATCGGCGAACCGGCAGCGATGGCGCACCTCCAGGCGGCGGGGATCCGGCTCGGCTCCTACGGTGGCGGTGAATTGAAGGCAGACCAGGTGTTAATCGTTGGGCCAGACAGCAAGGGTCTGGCGGCGCATAGTGGCACCGTTGGCGAGTTCCTGAAGACGGGCGGGCACCTGCTGACCATCGGCCTGATACAGGAAGACGCGGATGCGCTCCTGCCTTTCAAGGTTTCGATGAACCAGGCTGAACACATCAACGCTTATTTTGATCCGCCGGGGACAAACTCGCTGCTGGCGGGCGTCGGGCCGGCGGACGTGCATAACCGCGACCCGCGCACGATTCCGCTGGTGTCCGGGGGCGCAGACACAGTCGGCGACGGTGTGCTCGCCGTCGCTTCGGGCGATAACGTGGTCTTCTGCCAAATGGCACCCTGGCGGTTCGATTACAGAAACAACTTCGGGCTCAAGAGGACGTTCCGGCGCACCAGCTTTCTGGTAACGCGGCTCCTGGGCAACCTGGGTGTGAGCGGCGAAACGCCATTGCTGACCCGATTGTCAAAGCCGGTTGGAAGCAATGAACCCAGCCGCTGGCTGCAGGGCTTCTACATGGACGAGCCTGAAGATTGGGACGACCCCTACCGCTTCTTCCGCTGGTAACAGAGGCGTTCGGGAAGACCTGACCGGCGCAGGTAAAGGCTAAAGAGTCGCCCGCCAATTAACCAGTAGTGAGTGGTGGGTTGTGAAAAACCGACACTGGCTGACCTCAGTGCAGCCAGGGCAACCGCCGAAAACGTCCGTGGCACGGCAACCATGCTTTTACCGTAATCCCAGCTCTACTCGAAAATGAGGTTACCGAATTTCTCAAACTCGTGAAAACTGGCTCCGACCCGGGCCCAATCCCAGCTTGTGGTCTTACCGTCATCGTAATCCATTCGGTAGAAATTGGCTCGCCACCGCGTTTGGGATTTCGGCGGAACGTTTTGCAGAGGTTTGAGCAAGTCATACGGAACGAACACCTCTGCTTTCCAACCCGTTACGCTGGCGCCTGGCTGCTTAGAGCTACCCACAATCGTAGTGGCCTTCTGTGTTTTTCGCTTCCCCTCGTAGTGCCACGGCCTCCAGCCGAGAAAATCACCGCCGAAATTGGGGATGAGAATCGGCAGCTCAAAACCCAGCGGTGAAATCTCGTATTCAAAATAGACCGGATACCGCTCGTCCGGCCAAAAGAAGAACTCAAACACGTCTTCGTTCCACAGGTCGAGAAAGTCTTCGTTCATCGTGGAGGTAATCTTACGGTCCTCTGCCTCCATCAGTATATATAGTCCGCTCCCAGAGTAGAGCATCTTGATGCGCGTCTGGTATTGATGACCGTCGGCGGTGCGCAACTGAAGCGGCTCCCAGGTAGCCTTCGTCCAGGCGGACACATCGCCCCTGCCGTTTATGACAAAATCTTCTGTTTGCCGGACCAGCAGCACCCTGGCAGCCGGTTCTTCTCGGGCCGCCTGCTGCGTGGATACCCACGAACATCCGCCAACCACCAATACAAGAACCGTCCCCACAAGTCCACGCACATTCATAAGGATTCCTCCTTTTCGCTGGATAGTAACAATAACGAAAACAGAGCCATTATATAACCTATCTCCCGAAAACTCTCTCTTGCCTGTTATGGTTCTCCTATGGAGTCCTCACGGGCGACAGTCCTCACCAGTTGTGGGTCTGTTGCGACGTCACGTTTCACGAAGATAACTTAAATTTCTGTCCACTGCCCTGGAATCGGCACAGGGTAACGGCCCTGGGTGTCAGCCTGGATGGGTGGAGTGCTGTCGTCGGTGAGGCGGTCTATGTTCGGGCAGAACTGGAATTCGGAGGCCATCGCCTCGTCCCAGGTGATTATCTTCCCTGAGTGGACCGCCGCCCGGCCCATAATATCGGCCAGATTCGACAAGGCAGCGCGTTTCGCCTCATTGTGCGGACGGTCTTTGCGAATGGCCTCGAGCAGCGCATCCCATTCTGCCTGCCAGGGCGTGACGGCTTCCTTTGGCGCTTGCCAGGCGATGTTGGAACGTTCACAACGCTGGTCCTTGTAGGTGTGCACCGTTCCTTCATGGTGGCTGCCGGAGAATTGCGCCGCGCATTTCGTCCCATGGATGTAGGTGGCAAATTCTGTATAGCAATTTGGAAGCCAGCGGACTATGTCAAATGCCTTGGTGCCGTCGGGGAACGTCCACTCGATGGTGAACGAGTCGAGGTTCTGGCCGCAGTCGGTGCTGTTGGCCGCTCTCCCGCCAATGCCGTGCGCGGACACCGGCCAGGCATCCTTGAGCCAGCAAATCTCATCAATCTGATGAATGTTCATCTCTGCGAATAATCCGCCCGAAACCCAGAGAAAATGCGTGAAGTTGCGAATCTGCCAATGCAGGTCTTTCTCTGCTGGCGGCCGCTGACCCAATGGCCCACACGGCTGCATCCGGTATGCACGGATAAGCTGGATGTCGCCAAGCTGCCCGTCGCGAATGCGTTTGATAAGCTCGTGACGATTTCGCGAATGGCGGCACTGCAAGCCGGCGGCAATCTTGAGGTTCTTTTTCTCGGCGGCTTCTCCGGCCTTGATAACCCGCCGCACGGCCGGCGGGTCGGTCGCAAACGATTTTTCCATAAACACATTGATGCCCTTCTCGACTGCGTATTCCAGTTGCATTGGACGAAAGCCCGCGTAGCCGGTCAGCATCGCCACGTCGCCCGGACGCAGACAATCAATCGCCTTCTGCCAGGCGTCGAATCCGGCGAACCGCCGCTCCGGCGGCACATCCATCCGCGAGCTGTATTGCTCGCTTAAAACCTTGTAGGCATTGGCCAGCCGATTCTCGAATATGTCTGCCATCGCCACCAGTTTAACCGGCCCGTTCGGCGAATCGAACGCATTCACCGCCGCCCCGCTACCACGCCCGCCGCAGCCAATCAGGGCAAGCCGAATAGTGTTATCCTCCGCCGCATACACCGCAGGGATGCCTGCTCCTGCCAGAGTGGATGCTGCAACGACCTTCCCGCCCCACTTCAAAACGTCCCGACGTGAGGACTTCTTCAACGTTGAGTTAGATGTCTGAGAATCGTATTTCATAGCGTTTTCTCCGTAGCGTAAACTAATTGGGTTCCTGGATTCTGACTTGGACATTATTATGATGTCTTTTTGGAGGGATTGCAATCGCTTATTCTGGCTCGGAAAGAGATTATTCAAGCCAGATGCGGACCTGGATTCACCAGCCGTTCCTTGCCGCACCAATTGGTAGCGCAAAATCGTGAAGTGGCACGGGCTTCCAGCCCGTGAAAACACGGCCAAGATGGCCGTGCCACTCACTTGTAGAAACCGTCCTTACAGGTCAATTGGTGCGGAGACTCAAAGAGACGATAATCCACAAAAAACAGAAAGATACTTACAAGTTTTGGACTGTTTTGGTAATATAGTTTATTGAAAACAACCATTCATGTTGTAAGAGACCACTATGGGAAATTTTAGTATCCACAGGGCTCAGGATGCAGAAAATGACAAAGATATTTTTACTACTGCCGGCAATTGTAGCTGTCCTTGTATACCAAGCATTAGCGGCCGCGAGCTTCGAGGTCTCGCTTGTCGAGCAGCCGAAAGTCGCGGCCTGTTTTGAAGTTTCGGAGTTCGTGATAAAGGTCTCTGCTGAGGGCAGCCCTCCTTTTAAAAATCCATTCACCGACGCCGAGTTGACTGGTGCATTTGAAGGACCCGATGGCTCTTCGTTAAAAGTGGGTGGCTTTTGCGATTCACAGGATGGAAGCGTTTATCGCCTGCGATTTTGTCCGCACAGAGTCGGTATATACGACTGTGACTTATCATTTCACGCAGACGGTGTCGAGAAAAAATTTGCCGGCAAGCTTACCTGCGAACCCTCTAACAATTCCGGCCCGGTGATTGTTGACCCGAATAATCCTAAACATTTTATGTATGCCGGCTCAAAAAAGCACTTCTACCACCTCGGCTACACCGCCTATCATCTCTTGGACCCATCTAACGATGATTCGCAAGTCGAAGCTGTCATTGACTATGGCTTACGCCACGGTTTTAACAAAATCCGCTTTTTACTCACCGGCTATCCCCGCGACACCGACAAACGCACAAGTTCCAGATGAGAAAGGTTTGTCCTTAAGGACCGGCCCTTAGAAGCTGGCAGGACCGCTCCGAGACTTTGCTACGATGGCATCTTCAGAGCTGTAAATACTCGTATATAAGTCTTCATTGTTCCAATGCCCGCCATGGTATTTAGAATGCTGCTCAAATGCAGTGTTAGCATTGTTATTGGAGTATTCCAGTCTGTAAAGCGTAGCATTAGCGAGAGCAAGGATCATTGGCAGCAGCAAAGCTATCGTTACAATCACTATTAACAGAAGCATAATTAAAGTTTTCATTTCTTGGCCTCCTTAAAGGTTTATTAGTTTCTTTGGCTTTCTTATTTACCTTTTGATTCCAACTATTGATTCTATTATTTGTCGGATTTGTTGTACTATCTTGCCGAGTGCTCCGGCAATATCCTTCGATTCAGCAACTCCTGGCTTATATAGGACTGCAACCTTCTGGCAAAGCAGGTCATTTGTATGAACCGGACTATATTTTCTCATTGCCTTTACTGCCTCAGCAATTGCCGTATCATAACCGTTCATCGTATTGCTCCTGATATTCATTGTTTATTCAAGTCCTAACTTACCATTTCATTCTTCACTCTATTAAGTAATGCGACATCTGAGGCTGATTTGGGCCAAGATTTTGAAAAAAAATCGAAAAAATTTTTCTGATAGCTGAAATGTTATATTGCTGGATTTATAAGATAGTTGAAAAAAATGACCAACAGACGGCAGTCCGTTGGTCACTCAAGATAACAAATATAAAGTCCTATTCTTTTTTGCGTGGTGGGTCTTTGCCGGCATAAAGGGCTTTTATCTCGGCTTCGTTGAGGGCATAGCTGTAGATACGGACATCGTCAATCAAGCCGTTCCAAGAGCGGTCTGTCCTTTCTGCGTTTTTGCCGAGCAGAACAGGATAGTCGTTTGTGTTGATGCTCCCCAAAGCCTCCGAGGATTTGTCCAGGATACCATCAACATAAAGGTAAATCTGCGAGCCATCATACACTCCGACAAGGTGATGCCAGCGTCCGTCATTGACATCGGCCTTACCATATATACTTCCCCAGTAACTTAGGTTAGGATCGGAGGTTGCTGCTCCCGTGCAGGCAAATTCAATAGAATTTAATTCCCTAGCCCTCTGTAACCTCCAGGCAGTATCTCCTTTGGAAATTGTAGCCTGGCAAAATTTGTCGAATGCTCTGACTTTTATCCAGCACGATAGCGTGATCGCACCTGTAATGTTAAAAGCCGAATTATTCCCGCAATCTACAAAGCCATTGCCGTCTATCACCAATACATTACCTCTTTCAGAATCTGTAATAATGTTAGCATCGCCTATAAGTTTTCCATTGAGGCCGTTACCAGATGAGTCAACTATGTTCCCATCTTTAATTTCGTCCAATTTCCACCAGGCAACTAATTCCCCATCGGTGAAACTCCACAAATTGCCCTTACGATAGGGCTTGTTCGATTCATACACTTTCAGCCGGGCCTGATAGTTATCCTGCAACTCAGCACGTTTATCCTCGGGTAACAACTTAATAGCTTCCTTTTGCCACTTGATGGCAGTATCAAAATCATTGACTTCAGAATATGCAGCGGCAAGCGTAGCGACATATTCATAGTTCTTCCAATCCGTCATTTCACACGCTTTTGTTGCTGCTTCAACAGCTTTAGTGCCATCACGAAACACATCGTTTGGGCAAGTGGCTCTCAGCCACCCAAGGTCGTTAAAGACCTGCGCATAGTTAGGGTCAATACGCACAGATGTCTCGTAATCAGCAATCATTGCGGGATATTCGCCGGTTTTAGTCCAATTACTTTTGCCGCGATTGTAATACAGGTTGCCTAACAGCTTAACAGCACCTTCTATCTGTTCGCCGGTGCCGGTATCTTTTTGAGCAAATGATAGCTGGACATCTTCGACCAGTTTTGCCGCTTCATCAAGTTTAAGGTCTTTGATAAATTCCCATATAGAACGGAGCTTGTCATTTTCGCCGGCAAACAGCTTTTCTGCTTCAACCACGATAGGAACATCCGGTGGTTTTTCTTCTTCAGACCACGTAATCTTTCCATACAGACCGTGCATCTGATGGAGGGCAGCTTGCGCCTCTTTGTCACGGCCGAGCTGACGCAGAGCCATGGCTCTGAATGCGGTATTGGTTAGGTCTAACTCCTTGTCCACCACAGCCCTGATTTTCTCAGAACGGGTCAAACTTGCAAGTGCATTTTCGTAAGCACCTACACGGTATTGTGCTACGCCCAGCGTTCTAATGATAGACCAGTTATCGAGCTCCAGACTGACAGCTTTCTCGGCCTTTCCTAATGCTTCTCGATATTTTACTTCGTTACTATCAGGTTTGCTTACTACTTCCCAGCTTTCCACATTAAGTTTTTCTACATCCTCCCACAGGCGGGCATTAGCAATCTGGAGCGCCACCTTACATACCGGCTCCCTGATAGTTTTATCAGCTTGCAGCTTAGATAGAACTTCATAGTAGAATTTATGCTTTTCGTATAGCTCATCCACAATTTTCCCTGCTGCTTGTGCAGTTTGCCTGGGCTCATATCCACCGGCAGGTACGGTGGATTCCCAGAGCGTAATATTATTGTAGCCACCGACACAAATGGTCTTGCCATCCGGGCTGAACGCTACTGACAATGGGTTGACATCACGTCCGTAGAGATTCATCAATGCGGTGCCTGTGTCTGCGTCCCATACTTTGGCGGTACCATCGGCACTGGTTGAAGCGATGCGTTTGCCATCCGGACTAAAAGCTGCTGAGAGGACAGCAGAGTCATGTCCGCGAAGGGTCATTAATTCGGCTCCGGTTGTTGCGTCCCAGACCTTGACTGTTTTGTCATAACCAGCCGAGGCAATCCGCTTGCCGTCAGGGCTTACTGAAACGCAATAGACAAATAAATCGTGCCCTCGGAGGGTCATCAATTCCGTTCCCTTTGCTGCATCCCAGACTCTTATTGTTTGGTCGGAACCGGCTGATATTATTCGTTTGCCATCCGGGCTGAATGTTATCGAGGTAACCGGGCTCTGCTGTGGTCCATATACTGAGTCACCATGCCCACGGAGAGTCATGAGTTCCCTGCCACTCGTTGCATCCCAGACCTTGAGCTTTTTATCAACGCTGCCGGATACAATGCGCCTACTATCTGGACTAAAAGCTACTGAATAGACCCCGGTGTCATGTCCAGTAAGAGTCAGCTCTTTGGCTCCGGTTGCAGTATTCCACACCTTTATCGTCTTATCATAACCGCCAGAGGCGATTCGCCTTCCATCCGGGCTGAAAGCTATTGAGTTTATCATAGATTCGTGCCCTCGAAGGGTCATCGTTTCAGCGCCTGTTGCTGTGTCCCACAGCTTTATCACTCCGCGGTAACCAGCCGCAGCAATCCGCTTTCCATCCGGGCTGAATGTTACCTTACTAATATAATAATTAGACCAAGAAAGAGTAAAAAGCTCGGTGTCGATGGCAGGATTCCATACCTTTATCGTTTTGTCATAACTACCTGTAAAGAGTCGTTCACCGTCCGGGCTGAAAACAATTGAACTCACTCCTGAGGTGTGACCATGGAGAGTCAATTTTTCGGCGCCGCTTGCTGCGTCCCACACCTTTATCGTTTTGTCATCACTGCCTGAGATGATATTTTTGCCGTCCGGACTAAATACGATTGAATTAACTGTTCCAGTATGACCACTGAGTGTCATTTTCGAAGTGCCGGTATTTGCATCCCATATCTTGATTGTTTTGTCTGCTCCACCTGATGCGATGTAAGCGCCATCCGGACTAAAAACCACCGGCCAGACATATTCTTTGTGCCCCTTAAGAGTCATCACTTCAGCGCCGCTATTTACATCCCATACCTTGATTTCGCCGCCTGAGTCACTTGAGGCAATGCGTTTGCCATCAGGGCTTAAAATTATAAAGTAGAGGGCAGATTTATGTCCGATGAGCGTCTTTATTTCAGCGCCAGTTGCGGCATCCCAGACCTTTATTGTTTTATCATCACTACCCGAGACGATAAGCTTATTATCCGGGCTGAAAGCTAATCCCCAGATTGCCTCTTTGTGCCCGCTGAGAGTCATTACTTCGGCACTGGTTGTTGCGTCCCACACCTTTACTACTTTGTCATCACCGCCTGAGGCAATCCGTTTCCCATCAGGGCTAAACGCAACAAAGTAAACAGAACCATTATGTCCATGGAAGGTTAACACTTCGGTACCGGTTGCTGCATCCCAAACCTTTACTGTTTTATCGTCACTGGCTGAGGCGACGCGCCTGCCGTCAGGACTGACCACGACTGAATAGATACTGTCGGTATGACCGCTAAAAGTCATAATGGATTGGTCCAGGGTATGTTTTAGGCGATACCATTCCCATCCCCTAAGCTGCGGGTCGCACGCGGTTAACAGCTTGTCAGCACGACTGATATCAGCTTCTTTAATTGCTTCCTTAGCCAGAGATAGATTATTGCTATAAAGGGCGCGGCGCTGGGCTTCGGCTCGCTGCTCTGCCAACGTCCGCTGTTCCTGTGCTACTTTTTCAGCCTTCTCAGCTTGCAAACGTGCATTTTCTGCCTGGTTTCGAGAAATTACCTCCTTGCCTCGTGCTTGTTCAGCCTGCATTCGCATTCTTTCAGCCCTAAAATACATCGCGCTACTGACAAAAAGGCCAATAATAAGTATAGCTGCTATCGTAATTACAGCCGCTACGGTCCTGCGATGCTTCTGCACAAGTTTTCTAAACCGGTAGAGCGTACTAGGTGGACTGGCCTCAACCGGCTCATTGCTTAGATGCCGTTGGATATCCATCGCCA